>NZ_JBVVNQ010000002.1:0-770543 GCF_055810675.1 Burkholderia sp. YHN3-13
CCGACGCGCTGTGCGCGGCGATCAAGGACGTGTTCCAGGACACGCGCAGCGTGCTCGAACCGTCCGGCGCGCTCGCGGTGGCCGGCGCGAAGCTGTACGCGGAACGCGAAGGCGTCGAGAACCAGACGCTCGTCGCGGTCACCTCCGGCGCGAACATGAACTTCGACCGGATGCGCTTCGTCGCCGAGCGCGCGGAGGTCGGCGAGGCGCGCGAAGCGGTGTTCGCGGTCACGATCCCCGAGGAGCGCGGCAGCTTCAGGCGCTTCTGTTCGCTCGTCGGCGACCGCAACGTCACCGAGTTCAACTACCGGATCGCCGATGCGCAATCCGCGCACATCTTCGTCGGCGTGCAGATCAAGCGCCGCGGCGAATCGGCGGAGATCGCCGCGAACTTCGAGTCGCACGGCTTCAAGAGCGTCGACCTGACGCACGACGAACTGTCGAAGGAACACATCCGCTACATGGTCGGCGGCCGCTCGCCGCTCGCGCTCGACGAACGCCTGTTCCGCTTCGAATTCCCCGAGCGGCCGGGCGCGCTGATGAAGTTTCTGTCGTCGATGGCGCCGGACTGGAACATCAGCCTGTTCCACTACCGCAACCAGGGCGCGGACTACAGCTCGATCCTCGTCGGCATCCAGGTGCCGGAAGCGGACCGCGCGGCATTCGATCACCTCCTGTCGACGCTTGGCTATCCGTCCATCGAGGAAGGCGACAATCTCGCCTATCGCTTGTTCCTGTAGGACCGAAAGCGCATGCCGACGGCGCACACGACGCGCCGGCGGCATGCCCCCGCTCTCCTACTTCCCCGCGCCCGCCACCTTCTTCTGCCGCCACAGACACAGCAGATCGCACGCGACATGCGCGGCCGCGATCGCGGTGATGTCCGCGTGATCGTACGCAGGCGCGACCTCCACCACATCCGCGCCAATCAGATTCACCGCCCCCAGCCCGCGCACGATCGCCAGCGCCTGCGCGGACGACAACCCGCCCGCGACCGGCGTCCCCGTCCCGGGCGCGAACGCCGGATCGAGACAGTCGATATCGAACGTCAGATACGCGGGCCGCGACCCGACGATGTCGACGATCCGCTCGACCGCCGCACGCGAACCATGGTCATGCACCCACGCGGCATCGAGCCGCTCGATCCCGAGAAAATCGTCGTTCCACGTACGGATCCCGACCTGCACCGATGTCGCCGGATCGATCAGCCCTTCCTTCACGGCCTTGTAGAACATCGTCCCGTGATTGAGGCTGTCCGGCTCGTCGTCGGCCCACGTATCGCAGTGCGCGTCGAAATGGATCAGCGAAAGCGGTCTGCCGTAGCGCTCCGCATGTGCAACCAGCAGCGGATACGTGATGTAGTGGTCGCCGCCGAACGTCAGCATCTTCGCGCCGGACCGCAGGATCGTGCGCGCATACTCGACGATCGCGGGCTTGATCGACAGCGGGTTGTGCGCGTCGAACCAGCAGTCGCCGTAGTCGACGGCCGCGAGATCGTCGAACGGATCGAAGCCCCACGGATACGGATTGAGCTCGGCCAACTGCACGCTCGCCGCGCGGATCGCGGCCGGCCCGAGCCGCGCGCCCGACCGATAGGTCGTCGCGAGATCGAGCGGCACGCCGGAAATCGCGACGTCGACGCCGTCGAGCGTGCGCGAATAGTTGCGGCGCATGAACGACAGCACGCCCGCATAGGTGTTTTCGATCGAGGAGCCGTACGGCGTCGTGCGACGGATCGCGCCGTCGCCGTGGAGAAGTTCGGTCATGGGTCGGACCTGTTTTCGTGGGGAGCCGGCGCCGCCCTGCTCCCTGTGAGCGCACGGGTCGGGCACGGCAGGGATTCATCGGGCACGCACCGGCTGCGCAGCCAGTCGCGCGGCCGGGCGGAACAGCGACAACGACAACGACAACGGCAATACCGCGGCGATCATAACAAGCCGAATTGAAGTCGTTGCCCCGGTTCAACCGGGGCAACGCGCCGAGAAATCCGGCGGCGGCATCGCCGCCGGCCGCCATCGATTCCTAGAAGGATTCGCCGGTTTTCGCCCGCGCGTTCTTCCGGATAATGGCCGGCAGCCGCGCCCTCGACGGCGCGCCGTCCACCGCGGACCACGACACACCGGAGACCCCCGCCTTGCTCGCCACGCTTCCCGCCACCTACCGCCGGCTCTGGCCGCTCGCCATCGCCGCCGCGCTGCTGTACGGGCTGTCGCTCGCCGCGGCGCCCTATCCGGGCCAGGCCGCCGCGAAGGCCGCGATGGGCATCCTGCTGCTCGCGGCCGGCGACACCTGCGGCGCGCCGCGCGAACGCGCGTGGCTGTGCGCGGCGCTCGCGACCGCCGTACTCGGCGACGTGCTGCTCGCGCTGCCCGACTGGCCGCTGTCGTTCGTCCTCGGCCTCGGGTCCTTCCTGCTCACGCACGTGTGCTACTGCGCGATCTTCTTTCGCTGGCGCGCGCGGCCGCACGGCTGGCGCATCGTCGCGCTGATCGGCCTGTGGATCGCCGCGCCGGCGTTCTACGCGGCGTTCTTCCCGCATCTCGGCGCGCTGCTCGCGCCGGTGGCCGTCTACATGCTGGTGCTGTGCGTGATGGCGAGCTTCGCGCTCGCCGCCCGCACGCACGGCGCGCTCGTCGCGATCGGCAGCCTGATCTTCGTCGGCTCCGATACGCTGATCGGCGTCGGCCGGTTCCTCGGCGGTTTTCCGGGTATCGACTACCTGATCTGGGGCCTCTACGCGCTCGCGCAGGTCACGATCGTGGCCGGGGTTTTCCATGAGACGACCGCCCGCCCGATCCGTCCCTGATACCGTTTCAAACAGGCCGCCGCGCGCCGGCGGTCTCGTCCATCGCCTGTCTCGTCCTGTCGACGGCCCTTTCCGCCGATCCCGCGGCGCGGAAAACGAACCGTTCCAAACCCCGCTCAGCCTTTTCCCGCCTGGCTTCCGGCCCTTAGAGCGCCGCTTCTAGCCTCTTGCGGTTTCCGGGTTCACCCACTATCGTTACATCAAACAATGTAACATTCAAAAATGAGCCAAATCGGAGACACCCGGATGAATGCTCGCACGTTGCCTTTCGGTCCACCCGGCCACGACGGCCAGGACGAAACCATCGACATCGCCATCATCGGCACCGGCTTCGCCGGCCTCGGGATGGCGACCCGCCTGCGGCAAACAGGCGTGACCGACTTCGTCGTCCTCGAGAAGGCCGCGTCGGTCGGCGGCACGTGGCGCGACAATCATTACCCCGGGTGTGCATGCGACGTGCAATCGCACGTCTATTCGTTCTCGTTCGCGCCGAACCCGCGCTGGACGCGCATGTTCGCGCCGCAGCCGGAGATCCGCGCGTATCTCGAAGACTGCGTGCAGCGTTTCGGCGTCGGCCCGCACCTGCGCATGAACCACGAGCTGCAGCGCGCCGAATACGACGAGGCCGCGCAACGCTGGCGCCTCACGTTCGCGAACGGCAAGCGGCTGTCCGCGCGCGTGCTGATCTCGGGGATGGGCGGCCTGTCGCGCGCCGCGCTGCCGGCGATTCCCGGCGTCGAGCATTTCCAGGGCCGCGCATTCCATTCGCAGCAGTGGGATCACGACTACGCGCTCGAAGGCAAGCGCGTCGCGGTGATCGGCACCGGCGCGAGCGCGATCCAGTTCGTGCCGCAGATCGCGCCGCGCGTGAAGACGCTCGCGCTGTTCCAGCGCACGCCGCCGTGGATCATGCCGAAGCCCGACCGCAACCTCACCCGCTTCGAGAAATGGCTGTTCCGCACGCTGCCGTTCACGCAGAAGGCCGTGCGCAGCGGCATCTACTGGATGCTCGAATCGCGTGTGCTCGGCTTCGCGATCCATCCGTCGCTGATGAAGAACGTGCAGAAGCTCGCGCTGCGCCATATCCGCAAGCAGATCCCCGATCCCGAGCTGCGCAAGACCGTCACGCCGAACTACACGCTCGGCTGCAAGCGCGTGCTGATCTCGAACGACTACTACCCGGCGCTGTCGCGCAAGAACGTCGACGTGATCACCACCGGCATCGACCACATCGAAGCCGACGCGGTCGTGACGACCGACGGCCGCCGCCATGAAGTCGACTGCCTGATCTACGGCACCGGCTTCCAGGTCGCCGATCCGTATCCGCGCGGCGCGATCATCGGCCGCGGCGGGCTCGACATCGTCGACGCATGGCGCGACGGCGCGCACGCGTATCTCGGCTCGACGCTGCCCGGCTACCCGAACTTCTTCATGATCGTCGGCCCGAACACCGGCCTCGGCCACAACTCGATGGTGTTCATGATCGAGTCGCAGATCGAATACATCCTCGGCGCGCTGCAGGCGATGCGCCGCGAGCGCGCCGAGGCGATCGAGGTGCGCCCGCTCGTCGAGGCGCAGTTCAACAGCGACCTGCAGGGCAAGCTGAAGAAGGCGATCTGGTCGACGGGCGGCTGCAAGAGCTGGTATCTCGATCCGCGCACCGGCAAGAACACGACGCTGTGGCCGGGTTTCACGTGGCGCTTCCGCCAGGCGACCGCGCACTTCTCGATCGCCGACTACCACGCGTATCGCGCACCGCAACACGACACGGCCGCGCGGCCCGCCGCCGCGCCCGCCGCTTCCACGTCCGCCGAAGCGGCCTGAGCCAGACAAGGAGTCACCGACATGAGAGATTTCGCCAACAAGGTCGCCGCGATCACGGGTGCCGGTTCGGGCATGGGCCGCGCGCTCGCGGTCCAGCTCGCGCAGGCCGGCTGCCACGTGTCGCTCGCCGACAAGAACGGCGTCGGCCTCGCCGAAACCGAACGGATCGTCCGCGCGATCGCGCCGAACGTGCGCGTATCGACGCGCGTGCTGGACGTCGGCGAGCGCGACGCGATGTTCGCGTGGGCCGACGACACCGCGAAGGAACATGGCAAGGTCAACCTGATCTTCAACAACGCGGGCGTCGCGCTGTCGAGCACGATCGAGGGCATGGAATACAGCGATCTCGAGTGGATCGTGAACATCAATTTCTGGGGCGTCGTGCACGGCACGAAGGCATTCCTGCCGCACCTGAAGGCATCGGGCGACGGCCACGTGATCAACACGTCGAGCCTGTTCGGGATCTTCGCGCAGCCGGGCATGAGCGGCTACAACGCGACGAAGTTCGCGGTGCGCGGCTTCACCGAATCGCTGCGCCAGGAACTCGACATGATGAAGTGCGGCGTGTCGGCGACCTGCGTGCATCCGGGCGGCATCCGCACGAACATCGCGCAGGCGAGCCGCGTGTCGAAGAACATGGTCGGCTTCATGGTCGCGAGCGAGCAGCAAGGCCGCGACACGTTCGAGAAGTTCTTCATCACGACCGCCGACGACGCCGCGCGCACGATCCTCGCCGGCGTGCGCAAGAACAAGCGCCGCGTGCTGATCGGCCGCGACGCGAAGGCCGGCGACTGGATGGCGCGCGTGCTGCCCGCCGCGTACCAGGCGCTCGTCGTGCTCGCGACACGCCGCGAGGCCGCGCGGGCCCGCCGCGAGGCCGCACGCGGCACGCCGGCGCCCGCGCCGCTGCACGCCGCCACCTACAACAATGCAGGCAATCAGGGAGGAGAACAATCATGACGACCCCGAACATGATGCCCGTGCGGCGCGACGTCCGTTTCGCGCTGCCGCCCGAACGCGCACGCGACTGGCACGTTCAAGGCGTGCCCGTCACGCACTTCATGAATGCGCTGTCGCTGCTGTTCCCGGCCGGCGAGCGTTTCTTCATGGATTCGGTGCGCAACTACCGCGACCGGATCGAGGATCCCGAGCTGAAGAAACAGGTGCTCGGCTTCATCGGCCAGGAAGCGATGCATACGCGCGAGCACATCGAATACAACGACCTGCTGCAGGCGTCCGGCCTGCCCGCGCACAAGCTCGACAAGCGCCTGTGGACGATCCTCGGCTGGTTCAAGAAGGTGCTGCCGCATTCGATGCAACTCGCGATCACGATCGCGCTCGAGCACTACACGGCGATCCTCGCGAACCAGCTGCTGTCGGGCCACGAGCACCGGATCGACGGCTCGGTCGAAGGCTACCAGCAGATGTGGATGTGGCACGCGATGGAGGAAACCGAGCACAAGGCGGTGTCCTACGACGTGTGGAAGACCGTGATGAAGCCGGGCCTCGGCAGCTACCTGCTGCGCACGGGCACGATGCTGACGACCACCGTATTCTTCTGGACGATCGTGTTCGACTTCCACGTTCGGCTGATGCGCGCGCACCGTCGCGAACACGGCAAGTTCGGCGGCATGTGGCGCCTCGTGAAGTATCTGTACGGCCCGAAGCACGGCGTGTTTCCGAGCATCGCGCGCGAATGGCTCGACTACTTCCGCCCGGGCTTCCACCCGTGGGACCACGACAACCACCAGTACCTGCAGGGGCTCGACTCGCTGCTCGAGAACATCGACGCGACCAACGCACGCTACGCGGCGCAAGCCGCCCCGCGCCGCGTGCCGCTGCACCCGGTCCCGCAGGCATGACGCCATGGCGCGCGCCCACGAGATGCTGACCGTCCAGTCCGGCGACGTGAAACTCGCCGTCTACGTCAGCGGGTCGCGTCGCGCGCCGCCGCTGATCCTCGTGCACGGTTACCCCGACTCGGCCACCGTGTGGGCGCCGATCCGCGCGCGGCTCGCGAAGCGCTACCGCGTGATCGCTTACGACGTGCGCGGCGCCGGTGCGTCCGATGCGCCGCGCCGCCGCGCCGACTACACGCTCGAGCGGCTCGCCGCCGACCTGAAGGCGGTGGCCGACGCGACCTGCGGCGGCCGGCCGTTCCATCTGGTCGGCCACGACTGGGGCTCGATCCAGTGCTGGGAGGCCGTGACCGATCCCGCGTTCCGCGGCCGGATCGCGTCGTACACGTCGATCTCGGGCCCGTGCCTCGATCACGTGTTCCGCGCGAAGATGCGGCTCAGGCAGAGCCTGAAGTCGTGGTACATCGCGTTCTTCCATCTGCCGGTCGTGCCGTCGCTCGTCTGGCGGCTCGGCGGCGCGGCGCTGTGGCCGCGCTGGCTGCAACTGACCGAGCGCGTGCGTGCCGAGCGCGATCCCGTGCAACTGAAGAACGCGCTGAACGGGCTGCAGCTGTACCGCGCGAATTTTCTCGCACGGGCACGCAAGCCGCGCGAACGATACGCGCAGGCGCCGGTGCAGATCCTCGTGCCGGTGCGCGACCGCTACGTGACGCCCGAGATGTCGGTCGACCTCGACCGCTGGCTCGGCGACCACGTGCGCGAGGAAATCGACGGCAGCCACTGGATCGTGCTGCGCCACCCCGACATCATCGCGTCGCGGATCGACCGCTTCGCGTCCGCGCAGGAGCGGCCGTCGGTCGCGAACGCGGCGGTTCAGCGGCCCGCAAGCGCCGGCAGGCGTCTGAACAGCGTCTCGTAGTCGACGACGAGGCCGTCGTCGTCGATGTCCATCTCGGCCGTGAAATTCCGGAAGATCCCTTCGTAGCGGTAACGCCGGCCCGGCTCGATGCATGCGTAGGCCTGCTTGACCGGCGTGACCTTCAGGTCCGGCGTCGAGATGTACGCGACGTCGATCGGCCGCCGCTCGCCGCGCGCGAGCCCCAGGCGGCCGATCGGCAGCGAATTCGTGAACGGCGTCGCCGCGATGTCGATGTCGACGCAACCGTCGAGCTCAGGCAGCGCGCGGCCCGAGCCGTCGCGCCAGTGGCCGGCACCATCGCCATGCAGCTCGAGCGTGCCGCCGCCCATCACCTTGAGCACCGCGTAGGTCACCCGCCATTGCGGATCGCACTCGACGCGATACGCGAGCCCGTACGCGCGGCCGTACCGCTGGCCGACCACCGCGCTTTCGACGACGATCGCGCCGCCGCTCCGGTCGAACGTCAGATGTTCGACCCCGTCGCCTTCGAGCGACGCCCAACGCACTTCACGCATCTTTTCCCCTCCCGGTTGCCCGATGCCGGGCATCGTCGCACGAATTCGCCGGCGGCAACGCCAGCGAAGGCCGCCATTCGCCCACCACGCGGATTTCGTATCAAAAAAACGTTCATGCAGCGCCGGTACGACAGGGTCGCTCCGCCTCATTCCCCACCTCGGTGCATCGGCGACAAATCCTGACTATCCAGAATTCCCTATTCCGGTGCATGGGATTGTGTCCTATGCTCGCGGCTCGTCCTGCTACGCCACCATCATGCCTACCGCCCGCCCCGCCTCGCCGTCGATCGACCTGCGTACCCTGCTGCGCGGCATCGGGCAGATCGTGCTGCAGGCGAACGCGTTCACCGGCGCGCTGCTGCTCGTCGCACTGGCGCTGACCGACCTGCGGCTCGCGAGCGCGGCGCTGGTCGGTTCGGCCGCCGCCAGCATGACCGCCGTGCTGACGGGTGCCGAGCGCCGCGACGTCGAACAGGGGCTGCACGGCTTCAACGGCGCGCTCGCCGCGCTGATCGCCGTGCTGTTCGCGCCCGGTCAGCTTGCGGCCGTCGCGCTGGTGCCGCTGGTCTCGATCGGCGCGGCGCTCGTGCAGCGCGCGACGCGCGGGCCCCTCGCCCGGTTGCGCCTGTGTCCGTATTCGAGCCCCTGTCTCGCCGTCACCGCGCCGTGGCTGCCGTTTGTCGCGCTGCAGCATGCCGCCGGCGCGGCGACTGCCCCGGTGCCGACGCTTGCATCCGCTGCCGGCGCATTGCTGTCGGGCGTCGCGCAGACCGCCTTCGCGCAAGGCGTCTGGCCCGGCGTATTGATCGTCGCCGGCCTCGCCGTCGCATCGCGCCGCGCGGCCGCGTTCGCGCTCGTCGGCGCGAGCGTGTCGACCGTGCTGCTGGTCGCGCTCGGCGCGAACGGCGCCTGGTTGGCCGACGGCCTGCTCGGCTTCAACGGCGCGCTCGCCGCGCTCGCGCTGATGTCGTGCGGCCCGCGCGCCGCACTGGCCGCCGCCGCACTCGCCGCGCTGATCCAGTGGCTCGCGATGCGCGCGGGCGTCCCCGCGTTCACGGCCCCGTTCGCACTCGCGTCGTGGGCAACCGTCGCCGTCGCGCGCCGCTTCCCTCTCGGAGAACCCGATGTCGTCATTCGCACACCGTCCTGATGCCGTGAAGCCCGGCGGCCCGGTCTCGGATGCCGAACGCCGGATGCGCGTCGATCTCGCCGCCGCGTACCGGCTCGTCGCGCTGAACGGCTGGGACGACCTGATCTACACGCACCTGTCGGCGACCGTGCCCGGCGAGCCCGGCCACTTCCTGATCAACCCGTTCGGCCTGACGTTCGACGAGGTGCGCGCGTCGAACCTCGTGAAGATCGACCTGGCCGGCAACCGGATCGGCGACAGCGCGCACGCGGTCAACGTGACGGGCTTCGCGCTGCACGCGGCCGTGCATGCCGCGCGCGCCGACGCCGTCTGCGTGATGCATCTGCACAATACGGCCGGCATCGCCGTGTCGATCCAGCGCGACGGGCTGCTGCCCGCGTCGCAGCATGCGCTGCGCTTTCACGGCGACCTTGCCTACCACGACTACGAGGCGCTCGCGTTCTCGCCAGCCGAAGGTGCGCGGCTGACCGCGAGCCTCGGCGCGAAATCCGCGATGCTGCTGCGCAATCACGGCACGCTGACGGTCGGCCGCACCGTGGCCGAAGCGTATGTGCTGATGGATACGCTGATCAAGGCCTGTGACGTCCAGGTGCGTGCGCAGGCAGGCGGCGGGCCGCTCGTGCTGCCCGACCCGGCCATCGCCAATCGCACCGCCGAACAACTGCGCGACGGCGGCGCGATCGAAGGCGAACTGGAATGGCCGGCGCTGCTGCGCCGCCTCGACCGGATCGACCCGTCGTATCGCGACTGACGCCGCGTGCCTCATCCTCGTCCTGCCGAATCGTTCAACCTCAACCGGAGCATTGCCATGCCGACTTTCAATATCCAGCTGTTCGAAGGCCGCAGCGTCGACCAGAAGCGCGCATTCGTCGAAGCCATCACGCGCGTCACGTGCGAGACGCTCGGCTGCACGCCGGGCTCCGTCGACATCATCCTGACCGACGTGAAGAAGGAGAACTGGGCGACGGGCGGGAAGCTGTGGAGCGACGAGGGCTGAGCATCGGCGGCGCCGCTTCGGCACCGCCCACCCCGCGTTGATTCACACGCTGCGGCCGCCTCGGGCCGCCCCGCGTTGTGCGCCCGCACATCGCTTTGTCACGCATTCGGCGCCATAATGCCGGACAGACGCAGCAGCCAATGGCCACCCGACGAGGAGACCGCCATGGAAGCGAAGAACGAGGAAGTCGTCGCACACCTGCTCTCCGATGTCGTCGAATTCGCGCGCGGGCGCCTGCCCGAAGCCACCTTCCGGATCGTCGAACCCTTCCTGCGTCACTACTACGATTTCGTCGACGCCGACGATCTGCAGAGCCGCGGCATCGCCGACCTGTACGGCGCCGCGATGGCGCACTGGCAGACCGCGCAGAAATTCGTGCCCGGCAGCGAGCGGCTGCGCGTGTACAACCCGATCCTCGAACAGCACGGCTGGCACTCCGATCACACGGTGATCGAGATCGTCAACGACGACATGCCGTTCCTCGTCGACTCGGTCACGATGGCCGTCAACCGCCTCGGGCTCGCCCTGCACTCGGCGCTGCACCCGGTGTTCCGCATCTGGCGCGGCGCCGACGGCGGCATCGCGCGTGTCGACGCGGGCGGCGCGACGCCCGGCGACGGCCAGTCGCAACTCGCGTCGTTCATCCATTTCGAAGTCGACCGCTGCGGCGACGCCGCGCTGCTCGACACGCTGCGCGCGGACATCGCGCGCGTGCTCGGCGACGTGCGCGCATCGGTCGAGGACTGGCCGAAGATCGTCGACATCGCCCGCGCGACGATCAAGGAAATGAAGGCGCGCGAATCGACCGCGGAAGACCTCGAGGCGCGCGCGTTCCTCGAATGGATGGCCGCCGATCACTTCACCTTCCTCGGGCAGCGCGACTATGCGCTGGTCTCGGACGGCGCGGGTTTCGGCCTGCGCGGCATCGCGGGCTCGGGCTACGGCATCCTGCGCGAATCGCTGCGCGCGTCAGGCACGCCCGACGTGACGCCGCTGCCGCCCGCCGCCGCCGACATCATCACCGGCGCGTGGCCGATCTTCCTGACCAAAGCGAACTCGCGCGCGACCGTGCACCGGCCCGGCTATCTCGACTACGTCGGCGTGAAGCTCGTCGGCGCGGACGGGAAAGTCACCGGCGAGCGCCGCTTCATCGGGCTCTACACGTCGACCGCCTATTTCGGTTCGTACACCGAGATCCCGATCGTGCGCCGCAAGTGCGCGAACATCGTGCGGCGCGCGGGCTTCCTGCCGAAGGGGCACCTCGGCAAGTCGCTCGTGACGGTGCTCGAAACCTATCCGCGCGACGAACTGTTCCAGGCCGACGAAGACCGGCTCTACGACATCGCGCTCGGCATCCTGCGCCTGCAGGAACACCAGCGCACGCGGCTGTTCGTGCGGCGCGACCGGTTCGACCGCTTCGTGTCGTGCCTCGTGTTCGTGCCGCGCGACAAGTACAACACCGACCTGCGCCGCCGCATCGCGAAGCTGCTCGTCGACGCGTACAACGGCGTGAACGTCGAATTCACGCCGCTGCTGTCGGAATCGGCGCTCGCGCGCATTCATTTCGTCGTCCATGCCGAACCGGGCTCGATGCCCGACGTCGACACGCGCGAGCTCGAAACGCGGCTCGTGCAGGTCACACGCCGCTGGCAGGACGATCTCGCCGACGCGCTGCTCGACGCCTTCGGCGAAGAGCAAGGCAACCGCCTGCTGCAGCGCTATGCCGATTCGTTTCCGGCCGGTTATCGCGACGACTACCCGGCCCGCACGGCCGTGCGCGACATCGAGCTGATCGAGCGCGTGAAGGACACGGGCCAGCTCGCGATGAACCTGTACCGGCCGATCGAGGCCGAGCCGCGCGCATTCCGCTTCAAGGTCTATCGCGCGGGCGACCCGATCGCGCTGTCGCGCAGCCTGCCGATGCTCGAGCATCTCGGCGTGCGCGTCGACGAGGAGCGGCCGTACCGGATCCAGACGCAGGACGCGACGCACGCATGGGTGCACGACTTCGGCCTCGAACTCGCCGACGATACCGAGTTCGACATCGAGCGCGTGAAAGGCCTGTTCGAGGATGCGTTCGACCGGATCTGGACCGGCCGGATCGAGAACGACGACTTCAACCGCCTCGTGCTGCGCGCGCACCTGAGCGCACGCGAAGTGACGATCCTGCGGGCGTACGCGAAATACCTGCGGCAGGTCGGGTCGACGTTCAGCGATGCCTATATCGAACGCGCGCTGACCGGTAACCCGGCGATCGCGCGGCAGCTCGTCGAGCTGTTCCTGCTGCGCTTCGACCCGGCCACCGGCGATTCGCGCGACGTGCAGGCCGAACGGCTGCTGAAAGCGATCGAAGGCGCGCTCGACCAGGTGCCGAACCTCGACGAGGACCGCATCCTGCGCCAGTTCCTCGGCGTGATCAACGCGACCGAGCGCACGAACTACTTCCTCGTCGATGCGAACGGCGAGTCGAAGCCGTATCTGTCGTTCAAGTTCAATCCGGCGAAGGTACCGGGCCTGCCCGAACCGAAGCCGATGTTCGAGATCTGGGTGTATTCGCCGCGTGTCGAGGGCGTGCACCTGCGCGGCGGGCGCGTCGCGCGCGGCGGCCTGCGCTGGTCGGACCGCCGCGAGGATTTCCGCACCGAAGTGCTCGGGCTGATGAAGGCGCAGATGGTGAAGAACGTCGTGATCGTGCCGGTCGGCTCGAAAGGCGGCTTCGTCGTGAAGAATCCGCCGCCGCCGAGCGATCGCGAAGCGTGGATGCGCGAAGGCGTCGCGTGCTACCAGACCTTCCTGCGCGGGCTGCTCGACCTGACCGACAACCGCGTCGGCAACGCGATCGTGCCGCCGCCCGGCGTGGTCCGCCATGACGCCGACGATCCGTACCTGGTCGTCGCCGCCGACAAGGGCACGGCCACCTTCTCCGACTATGCGAACGCGATCTCGCACGAATACGGCTTCTGGCTCGACGACGCGTTCGCGTCCGGCGGCTCGGTCGGCTACGACCACAAGAAGATGGCGATCACCGCACGCGGCGCGTGGGAATCGGTAAAGCGGCACTTCCGCGAGATGGGCATCGATACGCAGACGACCGACTTCACGGTGGTCGGCGTCGGCGACATGTCGGGCGACGTGTTCGGCAACGGGATGCTGCTGTCGCCGCATATCCGGCTCGTCGCCGCGTTCGATCACCGGCACGTGTTCCTCGACCCGAACCCCGATCCCGCGGCGAGCTTCGCGGAGCGCGCGCGCCTGTTCGCGCTCGAACGCTCGAGCTGGGCCGACTACGATCCGGCCGCGATTTCGCCGGGCGGCGGCGTGTACCCGCGCACCGCGAAGACGATCCCGCTGTCGCCGGCCGTGCAGGCGGCGCTCGGCATCGACGCGCATGCGCTGCCGCCGACGGAGCTGATCCGCGCGATCCTGCAGGCGCCGGTCGACCTGCTGTACAACGGCGGCATCGGCACCTACGTGAAGGCCGCGCGCGAAACCCACCAGCAGGTCGGCGACCGCGCGAACGACGCGGTGCGCGTGAACGGCGCGGACCTGCGCTGCAAGGTGGTCGGCGAAGGCGGCAACCTCGGCTGCACGCAGTTCGGCCGCATCGAGTTCGCGCAGCGCGGCGGCCGCATCAACACCGATGCGATCGACAACTCGGCCGGCGTCGATTGTTCGGATCACGAAGTCAACATCAAGATCCTGCTCGGGCTCGTCGTGTCGGACGGCGAGATGACCGAGAAGCAGCGCAATGCGCTGCTCGCGGAAATGACCGACGAAGTCGGGCTGCTCGTGCTGCGCGACAACTACTACCAGACGCAGGCGCTGTCGATCGCCGGCCGCCATGCGGTCGAGCTGCTCGACGCGGAGGCGCGGCTGATGCGCTGGCTCGAACGCGCGGGCCGGCTGAACCGCGTGATCGAATTCCTGCCGACCGACGACGAAGTCGCCGAGCGGCAAGCCGCGAAGCTCGGCCTCACGTCGCCGGAGCGCGCGGTGCTGCTCGCGTACAGCAAGATGTGGCTCTACGACGCGCTGCTCGAATCCGACGTGCCCGAAGACCCGCTCGTCGCCGCGATGCTGGTCGATTACTTCCCGAAACCGCTGCAGCAGCGTTTCAGCGAACCGATGGGCCGCCATCCGCTGCGCCGCGAGATTCTCGCGACGCACCTGACCAATGCGCTCGTGAACCGTGTCGGCTGCGCGTTCGTGCACCGGCTGATGGAGGAAACCGACGCGCAGCCGGGCGATATCGCGCGTGCATGCATCATGGCGCGCGACGTGTTCGATCTCGATGCGGTCTGGCGCGACATCGATGCGCTCGACAACCGCGTGGCCGACGACGTGCAGGCGCGCATGTTCGTCGACGTCGCGCGGCTGCTGGAGCGCGCGGCGCTGTGGTTCCTGCGGCATCTGCAATCCGGCGCGGTGGCCGACGGCGGCGTCGCCGAACTGATCGCCCGCTGCCGCGACGCGGCGCAACGGCTCGCCCCGCAACTGCCGGCGCTGCTGCCGGCCGACGATCTCGATGCGCTGTCCGAGCGGCAGCGCGTGCTGGTCGAAGCCGGCGTCGACAGCGCGCTCGCGGTGCGCGTCGCGAGCGGCGATATTTCGGCCGCGCTGCTCGACATCGCCGAGGTGGCGGCCACCTGCAACCGCAGCCTCGAACTCGTCGCGGGCGTCTATTTCTCGCTCGGCACGCTGCTCAATTACGGATGGATCAGCGAGCGCGCGGCGACACTGCCGACGCCGACGCACTGGGACATGCTCGCGCGCGCCGCCGCACTCGCGGAAGTCGCGCGCCTGAAGCGCACGCTGACGACCAGCGCGCTCGCGGAATCACCGGATTCGACGACGCCGGAGACGATCGTCGGCGCGTGGCGCGAGCGCCGCGACGCCGCGCTCGCGCGCTACGAGCACCTGCTGGCGGATCTGCGCGCGTCGGGGGGCGCGAGCCTGGCGGTGCTGCTCGTGGTCGTGCGGGAAATGGCCGTGCTCGAACGCGCGTGACGGTTCAGACCGTCGCGACCAGCAGCTCTTCCGCGTTGTTCGGCGGCCGCAGGCCGTCCGCGCGATCGGCGAAATAGCGGCGCGTCAGCTCCGCGGCCGATACATGCACGGCCTTCGCAAAACCGGCCTCCAGCGCGAGCGCCCGGATCTGCGCCGGCATGAAGAAGCTGATGAACGGCGTGCCGCTCGCGCGCGCGCCCTTCGCGGCCATGTCGAGCGCCGGACGCACATCCGGATCGGCGTTCTCCAGCGGCAACAGGAACGTCATCGCGAGCGTCGAGCCCGGCGCGAGCGACGCGACCTCGCGCAGCGCGGCCGCGTTCGCCTCGCGCGTCAGGTACATGCTGACGCCGGTCGACACCACGACGGCCGGCTTGCCGGCATCGAACCCCGCGCCGACGAGCGCGTCGCGCCACGACGCTTTCGCCTCGAAATCGACCGGCACGAAACGCAGCCAGTCGGGCACGCCGAAACCGAGCTCGGCCAGACGGCGCTGCTTCCAGGCCTGCGGCGCCGGCGGATCGACTTCGAACACGGTCACGCGCGACGCCATGTCCGGCCGGCGCTGCGCGAAGCTGTCGAGGCCCGCGCCCAGGATCACGTACTGGTTCACGCCGCGCGCGGCCTGCTCGGTCACGAGATCCTCGATGAAGCGCGCCCGCGCGACGATCGACGCGCGAAACGGCCGCGTGAACTGCGGATCCATGTCGCCGCGCTGTTGCCAGCCCGGCGGCGGCGCGAGCAACTGGAGCCCGACCTCGTCGGCCAGCACGTGCGGTGGCGCGTCGAGCCGCACGTGCAGCGCGCGCCACAGCGCGACGCGGGCGGCCGTGCTGTCGGGGGCGTCTTCGCGGATAGCGGTCATGCCGGCCTCACGCACCCTGCTTGCCCGGCGCCTGCAGGCGCCACACGCGGCCGTCGGGGTCGCGCACGGTCATGTCGCGCGTGCCCCAATGCGTGTCCTCGAACGGCGTGACGACGTCGACGATCGGTTGCGGCCGCACCGACTGCTCGTCGGGCACCTTGAGCACGACCTGCATGTCCGGCGTCTCGCTCGGCGGCACTTCGGCGATGAACAGGAACGGACCGTCGCCGCTGCGCAGCTGGCCCGACTGGTGATCGGTTTCGAATTCCAGCCTGAAGCCCAGCGCCTGGAAGAACTTCGCCGACTTGCCCCAGTTGTGCGTCGTCAGGTACACGGCTTCGATTCGCTCGGATGACATGTCACGGCTCCTTGATGGACGGTTCCGCGCCGGGCGGCGGCGCGGCGAGATACGCACGCAATGCGTCGGCCACCAGCGCGGACAGCGATTGCTCCGTTTCGATGGCGCGATGCTTCACCTGCCGGATCAGGCCGAGCGGCAGGTACACGTTGAACTGCTTCACTTCTTCGTCGGTCATGGATACTAGTATGCTAGCAATCTAGCAAATGTCAATCGCGCAAGCGGCGGGATCGACGATGAAAGCCGGAAGCGGTCCGCGCACGGGCCGCCCTGCGACGATCGTGCGTTCGCGTTATTGCGCGGCGGCACGCGCCGCGAGCCGCGCAAACAGCGCGTCGAGATCGAATCCGTCGGTATTGACGCCGATGGTGTCGCGCAGGCACGCGCTCCACTCCGCCGCGTTGTCGAACGTGACGGCGCGCCCCGCGCCCGCTGCGTCGCGCAGCGTCAGCGTGGTGTTGCGCAGCGCGGCGCGGCCTTCCGGCAGCACGCGGCACGCGATCAGGTCATGCAGGAAGATGGAGTCGGGATAGGTCGACGTGAACCAGTTGGCGGCGTCGTAATCGATCCATTCGACCGGCTTCGGCAGGAAACGGTACGTGGTCTGCCAGCCGTCCGGCGTCTCGAGCTGCACGTCGAATTCACCGTCGACCGGCGCGGCGACGATACGAAACGCGCCGTGCGGCGTCGGTTGCCGCTCGTCGGGCACGAAACGCAGCGGCGCCGTCAGCGTCGCGCTGCCGAAACCGATGTCCGCGAGCCACGCCGCGCCGTCGAGGTCGATGCGCAGCAGCATGTGCGTGTGCGCGGCAGGCACCTCCGGCGGCCGCATCCAGCGTACGCGCGCGATCAGCGGCGTCACGCGAAAACCGATCGTCGCGAGCGCGGTGTAGAACAGCTTGTTGAGTTCGAAGCAGTAGCCGCCGCGGCGGCGTTCGATCACCTTGTCGACGATCGACGGCAGGTCGAGCGCGACCCGCGCGCCGGTCAGCGGGTTGAGGTTTTCGAACGGGATCGCCTGCGGATGCAGCAGATGCAGCCGGCGCAGCACGTCGAGCGTCGGCTCGGCCGGGCCGTCGTAGCCGATGCGGGAAAAATAGCGCGAGAGGTCGAACGAATCAGTCATGAACCGGCACCGGTAACAGGGACACGCCACGATAGCATCGTGCGACATCCCCATGTTGGGCGGGGCGATCGTTCATCGCCGCACCCGATGCCGATGCGTCCACGCCCGCACCCGAACCCGCAACCGCACGACGTTACGGCAGCAGCTTCAGCGCGGACGATGCGACCGACGGCACCGAAATGCCCTGGCTCGTCGCGAACTGCACGGCCTGGCTGAGCGTCGCCGCGAGCGACTGCAACTGGCCCGGCGCGCTTTGCGCGATATACGACGCGGCCTGCATGTTCTGCGGGTTCAGGCCCGACTGCAGCAGCGACGCCGCGCTCGTCGAACCGAGATTGCCGAGCCCCGACTGCAGTTGCGAATACTGCGTGAGCCCCTGCCCGAGCGACGCGAGGCCGTTGCTGAACGCCTGCTTGTCGATCGGGCCGTGCGTCGCGCCGCCGCTCGCGAACGCCTGGCCGAGCGCCTGCGACACCGATTGCTGCGCGCCGCCCATCTGCGACAGCGCGGCCGGCGTCAGCGCATTGCCGCCGGACAGCTGGCTCGCGGCCTGCTGCGCCTGCCCGGCCGCACCGGTCAGCCCCATCGCCGACGCGAGCGACGACTGGCCGGTCAGCACCTGCTGGTTCGCGCCGACATAGGCTTGCAGCAACTGCGCGACACCGCCGCCCTGCGCGGGGGCCGCCTGCTGCTGCCCGCCGCCGAGCAGCGATGCGCCGAGCGATTGCAGGTCGAGTTGCGCGTGCGCGGCACCGCTCGCCAGGATGCCGAACGCGATGCCTGCCGAGGCCAGGTACCGGCCGGTCGCGCGAATGTGCTTCATGTGTTTCCCTCGTGCCCGAATGGTCGAGGCGATATTGTCGAAGCGCGTCGCGCCGTACCGCAACGACTGAAACACATCGAAACGAAATCGCGGTGCGTAGCCGCTTGCCATTCCGCGACCGGTGGACGTCGTTGCGCGGATTCGTCCACGTTTGCCGTTCGATCTCACGCGCGCACCGGCATTCGTTCTTCCGTTGCGTCAATGCGGGCGGAGTCAAGCCTTGCATGCAGCAGGGCAACACGCATCGCCGCCGGGCGTCGCGTTCGGCGGTCGGAACAAAACGGGCGGCTCGCCGCCGCCCGTTTCATCACCCCGATACCGGCCGTCGGCCGGCCGCGCCATTACGCGGCCATCCACGCCGGCAGCCGCCGGCCCACCCAGTCGGCCGCCTGCTCGTAGCCGCGCGCGAGTTGCAGCACCGCGAGATCGGCACGCGGGCGCCCGATCAGTTGCATGCCCATCGGCAGCCCCGCGTCGTTGAAACCGACCGGCACGTTGATCACCGGGCAGCCGGCCAGCGTCCACGGCACGACCGTCTCCATCCAGCGGTGATAGGTGTCCATCGCACGGCCGGCGATCTCCTTCGGCCAGCGCTGGTCGACGTCGAACGGGAAGACCTGCGCGGTCGGCGCCGCGATGAAATCGTAGCGCTCGAAGAAGCTCAGCACGGCCTGATGCCACGCGGTGCGCTCGACGCTCGCGTCGAACACCGCCGCGCCCTGCATCGCGAGCAGCCCCTCGACTTCGTAGATCGCCTCCGGCTTCAGCAGCGCGCGGCGCGCCGGGTCGCGATAGTGCGCGAGCAGCCCGCCGCCGGACAGCAGGTGCCGGTGCGCGAGCCACAAGCGCCAGATGCGGTCGGGGGCGAACGCCGGCAACGCGGCGTCGACGTCGCAGCCGATCTCGCGCAGCACCGCGAGCCCCTGCTCGCACTGCGCAAGCACGCCGGCCTCGGTCGCGAGATAACCGTTCCAGTCGCCGATCCACGCGATGCGCTTGCCCCGCAGGTCGGCGTCGAGCGGCCGCGCGAACACGGCCGGATCTTCCGCGAGCGACAGCGGATCGTTCGCGTCGTAGCCGGCCTGGATCGCAAGCAACTGCGCGACGTCGCCGACGGTGCGGCCCATCGGCCCTTCGATGCCGAGCTGCTGGATGAATACGTCGACGCCCGGCCAGCGCGGCACGCGACCCTGCGACGGACGCAAGCCGTAGATGTTGCAGAACGCGGCCGGGTTGCGCAGCGAACCGCCGAAATCGCTGCCGTCCGCGACCGGCAGCATCCGCGCCGCGAGCGCCGCCGCCGTGCCGCCGCTGCTGCCGCCCGCGCTCTTCGTCAGGTCGTACGGGTTGCGCGTGGCGCCATAGACCTCGTTGAACGTGTGCGAGCCGAGCCCGAACTCCGGCGTGTTGGTCTTGCCGATGAAGATCGCGCCGGCCGCGCGCATCCGCGCGACGCCGACGGAATCGGCCTGCGGCACGTTCTCGCGGAAGATCGGCGAACCGTAGGTCGTCCGCAGCCCCTTCGTCATCGCCAGATCCTTCGGCGCCTGCGGCATCCCGTGCATCCAGCCGTGGTACTCGCCGCGCGCCAGTGCGGCATCCTTTTCCGCGGCTTCGGCCAGCAACGCATCGCGCTCGCGCAGCGCGACGATCGCGTTGACCGCACCGTTCACTCGCTCGACGTGATCGAGATACGCACGCATCGTCTCGACGCACGAGACCGCCTTGCTGCGGATCGCCGCGGCGAGCTCGCCGGCCGACAGGCGCACGATCGGATCGACGGAAATGGAAGCGGGAGCGAGAAGCTGCGGGGCGCCGTGCGGCATGCGGGGTCTCCTGGAATCGCAATGGAATGGCGGGCCGCGAGGCGGCGGTCGCTCCCGGCCGGCCGGAAGGGGCCGCCGCCGCGGCCGATGCTCTACTCTACGCGACGCCGGATCGGCGACCTCCGATATTTTCCGTCGCGATTCATTGCGGATCCGACTAAATCGGCGCGTGGCGCGTCGGGTCATGCACACGGTCCCGGCCAGTGAAATCGTTTATGCGCATAAACTTAAATTTCTTATATTTCTAATTAGGCGCGTCACACGACGACGCGCGTTAACGACATTTTTACGCGGCCGCCCGATCTCTTTAGATCGCCCGCCGCGGCCGCACGCTACGCTGGAAGCATCTCGTTTCCTGGACATCGTTCATGCTCAAGCTGCTGGTTCCGGTCGGTCACTCGCCCCGCTCGCTGCAGGCGGTTCGCCATGCGACATTCCTGTATCGCGAACGGTGCGCGTCGGAGATCGTGCTGATCAACGTGCAGGCGCCGCTCGAATCGACGCGGCTCGAGGCCTATTACCCGCTGTCGCGGCTGCGCTCGATCGAGGAGAAGTTCGCGTCCGACGATCTGGCGACGGCGGAGCGGATCCTGCGGGAAGCCGGCGTCAAATACACCGTCGTGATGAAGGTCGGCCCGGTGGCCGACACGATCGCAACCGCGGCAGCCGAGACCGGATGCGACGAGATCGTGGTGGTCGCGCCGCGGCACGATCCGCTGCATGCGCTGATGTCGGTGTTTCGCCGCAGCGTGATGGGCCGGCTGGTGCGAATTTCGAATGTGCCGGTGACGGCCGTGCAATGACCGGCATCGGGCGCGGGGATGCCCTTGACGCCGGTCGCGTGACGGGCCGCGGGCTTGCGCCGTCGGCCGTCGAACGCGCGGCGAGGACGTGCGCGCACGGTGCGTCGCGCACGTCCTGTCATCGAGCGGCGTTCAGTCGATGACCTTGCGCCAGAACACGAAATAGGCGGCGGCGGACGACGCCAGCAGCAGGATGGCCCACATCGGGGCGAGACTGAGCAGGACGGAAGAGACGTTAAGCATTTGGATTCCTCACTATTTCGACAGCGATATTCGACATGCACCTGCTTGCCGGAACCGGGGCATTGATCCGCCATCGCATTCCGTCAAATCATGTGTTCATGCTATCGCCTCGAGCGGCCGCGCAACCGCCGCCGCCCGTCCGCACCCTGACATTCGTCAAACTCGCGCGAATCACCCGCGCGCCGGCGCGGCGACGTTAGACAGGGCGGGATCACACCGCCCCCGCCGCCGTTTTCAGCAGATGTTTACCGGGGGAAGCCCCAAGTGCTTCGTCAGACGTATCCGCGTTACGCTGCAGCGACGAGGAGACGAATCATGAGACGAACCGTACATATCGCCGTATTCGCGCTGCTGGCCTATCTGATCGGCGATCGCGCGATCCTGCATGCACAGGGCCGCGACGCCAGCCCGCTCGCGTGCGAGCAAGGCGCCGCGCAGGTGAAGGCCGACGCGCTCGGCCGCGGCTTCGGCGAGGCCGCCGCCGGCAGCCAGAGCGAGGCCTACATGTCCGGTTGCCTGGTGACCGGGCGAGACGAGCGGGACGTCACGATGGCGAATCGTTGACGCGCATCCTGTAACATGCCGGCCGCGGGCGAAACCGCCCGCTCACGCCGCTCGGCGCCATTTTCCTTATCGACGCTTCGACGGACGTCATGGTCCGCCCCTCCGCCCCTCCGCCACGCCCCACGATGAGTCATCCGAACACCGAACTGATCCAGCGCTTCTACACGGCCTTCCAGCAGCGCGACATCGACGCGATGCTCGCCTGCTATGCCGACGACGTCATCTTCAGCGATCCCGCGTTCGGCGAACTGCGCGGCGACCTCGCCCGCGACATGTGGCGCATGCTGGTCGCGCGGGCGCAGGAATTCTCGTTGACGTTCGGCGACGTGGCGGCGGACGAACAGGCCGGGCGTGCCGCGTGGATCGCGCACTACCGGTTCGCCGCGACCGGCCGGATGGTGGGCAACCGGATCGACGCGCGGTTCCGGTTTCGCGACGGACGCATCGTCGAGCATCGCGACAGTTTCGACCTGTGGCGCTGGGCGCGTCAGGCGCTCGGGCTGAAAGGCGCGCTGCTCGGCTGGACGCCGTTCATGCAACGCGCCATCCGCGCGCAGGCGCGGAAAAATCTCGACGCGTACCGGGCGAAGCGGAAATAAGTCACGCGCCGCAACCGCGCCGCTACGGCGCCATCGTCGCGCGAATCAGGTCATCGGCCATGTCCGGCAACACGCCGTCCGGGTTCCTGAGGCCGTACCGGCGATACCAGCTTTCATCGGCCTCGGGATGCGGGCCGGCGAGCCCGACGCGCCCTCTGCCGTAGCGGTACGTCGCGGCGGCGATATCGCGGTTCGGATACGTCGCCAGCACGACACCGCCCGAGCCGGCCGGCACGGCCGGGAGCATCGCGCCGTCCTGATAGTAGATCCAGCGCCTTTTGCCGCGCCAGACGACCGGCGTGACCGTGTCGGCGATGCCGTGAAGCGCCGAGCCCGGCCGGCCGACCTCGGAATCGATCTCGCCGTCGACCAGCCGGAAACCGTGTTCGCCCGCCAGGTACGCGCCCATGCAGAGCCCCAGGTAACGCCCGCCGTTCGACACGTAACGCCGCACGGCCCTGATTGCATTTTTCCCGATGCTGGCCGCCGCGCCGGAAATGTCCTGCCCCCCGCCGGGCTGCACATACAACGCTGCACCGGCCAGCGCGGCGGGCGTGATCTTGAGTTTTTCCGCCGGGCCGACGTAGATCACCTTGAACTTGTCGTCCGATTCCCGCAGGCGGCTGGCGATCGCCTCGGGGCAGCCATCGCACGCGGCGGGGCCGCGATAGACGAGCGCGACGGGCCGGCTCGCCTCGCGACGCGTTTCGTCGCCGGTCGCCGCCGCATGAACGACCGACGACGCGACGAGCGACATCGCCAGGAAAATCGAGTCTCTGGATCGCATGGTCCTGAACACCGGAGTAAGAGGATCGCCGTCGCCGGGGACGAATCGGCGGGCACGCGCCAATTTCCGCCTCGCGCTGTCACACCCCGATCGCAAGCTGCGCGACAGGGACAGGAAGCGTAGCCGCGCGAACGCGCCGCGTGTGTGCCGTTTCCCGCGTACTTGTGCAGAAATGTGCGGCACCGGCAACCTGATCCGTGCTCGCCGGCCGCTCACCGGGCCACGCCAGACAAGGCCAGCTCGGCCATGCAGCCCCGATGCCCGGCCCTTCGCACATCAACTCTTATATAAGACATAAGACATTTGACGTTCCAGACCATTGAGATTAGAATCCCGCTCAAAGCAGTGCCTGGAATCGCCCCGGAGTGCCGGCAAGGCCTTCCCCTCAAACGCAATATCAGCAGGTCTCCCCATGCTTGAAAACTTTCGTGCTCACGTGGCCGCCCGCGCCGCGCTCGGTATTCCTCCCCTCCCGCTGACGGCTCAGCAGACCGCCGAACTGGTCGAATTGCTGACGAACCCGCCGGCCGGCGAAGAGCAGACGCTGGTCGACCTGATCACCCATCGCGTGCCTGCCGGCGTCGACGAAGCCGCCCGCGTGAAGGCCGGCTTCCTGGCCGCCGTGGCCAAGGGCGAAACCGCCTGCCCGCTGATCTCGCGCGCACGCGCCACCGAACTGCTCGGCACGATGCTGGGCGGCTACAACATCCAGCCGCTGATCGAGCTGCTGTCCGACGACGCGGTCGCGGCCGTCGCGGCCGACGCGCTGAAGAAAACCCTGCTGATGTTCGACCAGTTCCATGACGTGAAGGAACTCGCCGACAAGGGCAACGCGCACGCGAAGGCCGTGCTGCAGAGCTGGGCCGACGCCGAATGGTTCACGAGCCGTCCGGAAGTGCCGCAAAGCCTGACCATCACCGTCTTCAAGGTGACGGGCGAGACCAACACCGACGACCTGTCGCCGGCGCCGGACGCCACCACCCGCCCGGACATCCCGATGCACGCGCTGGCGATGCTGAAGAACGCGCGCCCGGGCATCACGCCGGAAGAAGACGGCAAGCGCGGCCCGGTCAAGTTCATCGAATCGCTGAAGGAAAAGGGTCACCTGGTCGCGTACGTGGGCGACGTGGTCGGCACCGGCTCCTCGCGCAAGTCGGCCACCAACTCGGTGCTGTGGTTCACCGGCGAAGACATCCCGTTCGTGCCGAACAAGCGCTTCGGCGGCGTGTGCCTCGGCGGCAAGATCGCCCCGATCTTCTACAACACGATGGAGGATGCCGGCGCGCTGCCGATCGAGCTCGACGTGTCGCAGATGGAAATGGGCGACGTGGTCGAACTGCGCCCGTACGAAGGCAAGGCGCTGAAAGATGGCAAAGTGATCGCCGAATTCCAGGTCAAGTCCGACGTGCTGTTCGACGAAGTGCGCGCCGGCGGCCGCATTCCGCTGATCATCGGCCGCGGCCTGACCGCGAAGGCGCGTGAAGCGCTCGGCCTCGCGCCGTCGACGCTGTTCCGCCTGCCGCACCAGCCGGCCGACAGCGGCAAGGGCTTCTCGCTCGCGCAGAAGATGGTCGGCCGCGCATGCGGTCTGCCGGAAGGCCAGGGCGTGCGCCCGGGCACGTACTGCGAACCGAAGATGACCTCGGTCGGCTCGCAGGACACCACGGGCCCGATGACCCGCGACGAACTGAAGGATCTCGCCTGCCTCGGCTTCTCGGCCGACCTCGTGATGCAGTCGTTCTGCCACACCGCCGCGTATCCGAAGCCGGTCGACGTGAAGACGCACCAGACGCTGCCGAACTTCATCAGCACGCGCGGCGGTATCGCGCTGCGCCCGGGCGACGGCGTGATCCACTCGTGGCTGAACCGCATGCTGCTGCCCGACACCGTCGGCACAGGCGGCGATTCGCACACGCGCTTCCCGATCGGCATCAGCTTCCCGGCGGGCTCGGGCCTCGTCGCGTTCGCGGCCGCCACCGGCACGATGCCGCTGGACATGCCGGAATCGGTGCTGGTCCGCTTCAAGGGCAAGATGCAGCCGGGCGTCACGCTGCGTGACCTCGTCAACGCGATCCCGCTGTATGCGATCAAGCAAGGCATGCTGACGGTCGCCAAGCAAGGCAAGAAGAACATCTTCTCGGGCCGCATCCTCGAAATCGAAGGCCTGCCCGACCTGAAGGTCGAGCAAGCGTTCGAGCTGTCGGATGCGTCCGCCGAGCGTTCGGCCGCCGGTTGCACGGTGCACCTGAACAAGGAACCGATCATCGAGTACCTGAACAGCAACATCACGCTGCTCAAGTGGATGATCGCGCAGGGCTACCAGGATCCGCGCAGCCTGCAGCGCCGTATCGCGGCGATGGAACAGTGGCTGGCCGACCCGCAACTGCTCGCGCCGGATGCCGACGCCGAGTACGCGGCCGTCATCGAGATCGACCTCGCCGACATCCACGAGCCGATCGTCGCCTGCCCGAACGATCCGGACGACGTGAAGACGCTGTCCGACGTCGCCGGTGCGAAGATCGACGAAGTGTTCATCGGCTCGTGCATGACCAACATCGGTCACTTCCGTGCCGCGTCGAAGCTGCTGGAAGGCAAGCGCGACATCCCGGTCAAGCTGTGGGTCGCGCCGCCGACCAAGATGGACCAGAAGCAGCTGACGGAAGAAGGCCACTATGGCGTGTTCGGCACGGCCGGCGCACGCACCGAAATGCCGGGCTGCTCGCTGTGCATGGGTAACCAGGCTCAGGTGCGCGAAGGCGCGACGGTCATGTCGACGTCGACCCGCAACTTCCCGAACCGTCTCGGCAAGAACACGAACGTGTATCTCGGCTCGGCGGAACTGGCGGCGATCTGCTCGCGTCTGGGCAAGATCCCGACCAAGGAAGAGTACATGGCCGACATGGGCGTGCTCAGCGCGAACGGCGACAAGATCTACAAGTACATGAACTTCGACCAGATCGAAGACTTCAAGGAAGTGGCCGACACCGTGCAGATCTAAGCACGCAGTCGGGCTGCGGCGGGTGGTCGACGCCGCAGCGCACCGAAAGGCGCCGCGGGCCGAATGGCTGCGGCGCCTTTTTTTGTGCGCCGGCGACCGGGCGCGAATGCCCGGTCAGTCGTACAGCGCGTGCAACTGCTCGACCACGTCGAACGGCAAACCCTCGTCATACCCGTCCGCTTCTTCGAGATCAACGTACTCGCGGCCGTCAGTCGGCTGCAGCATCAGCGCCGGCACGGGCCGCGCGACCGGGACGTCCGGATAATCGTTCGGCCCCGCGCCATCGAAGTCGTACGGATCGAACCAGATTCCGTGATCGGCGTAATAGCCGTCGGCGTACCGTTGCTCGATTTCACGAAGCAGCCGGAACGTATCGCGTTGATACGACGCGTGGCCCAGATCGCTTTCGTTCGCGTACTGCACGAACCACGCAGCGCCGAGATTCCAGTAGATCAGCAACGCGGTCGCGCGATCGACGTTGCGGTTGTCCAGCAGCCAGCGCAACGCGCGGCCGTTGCCGTCGTAATTGGAGCGTGCGGCGAACCGGTGCCACTGCTCGGGCGTCGCGCCTTCGAGCCAGGCCCGGACGAGGTCCCACGCCTTCTGTTCGATGTCGGAGTCGTTCATGAATCGTATCTTGCGGAATGAGCGGTAACGAGAAGGGCTCGAATGATCGGCCATGCCAGCGCCGCGGCGCGACACTCATGCGGCGCCGCCACCCTGCCCTCGCCGGATGACCAGTTCGTTGAAGCCGGTGCCCGCGTCGAGCTCGCGCGAGAACCGGTGCGCGGGCAGCAGCACGAGCAGAATCTCGGCCGTCGTGCGCACCACGCAGCCGCTCGACACATGGCCGCCGGACACGCGACCATGCGCGTCGGAAACGGACATGTGCAGGTGCGCGCCGTCAGGCGACACCGAGCCGGCCAGCGTCAGGATTTCGAGGTCGCCGCGCAGTTCGGTCGGCGCGTCGACACCGGCGAGGCGCAGTTGCGCGACGCTCAGGCTGCCGACGCCCTGGATGACGAAGGCGGCGTGCGATTCGCGCTGGCGTAATGCCGTCTCGATGGCGCCGCGCAGATCGTCGCCGGGGGACAGACGCAGGGGATGGGCTTGCATGGACGAGAACCCGCTGGTGGACCGTGGTATCGACAAAGCGTACGTTCGTCTCGCGAATCGGGCAAGTCACACCGGCTCACCCGCGCCGATCGCTCGCCAGCAACCCGTACAACGCGCTGTCCGACACTTCGTCGCCGACGATCCAGCGTTCGCGCAGCAGCCCTTCCCGCGCGAAGCCGAGGCTTTCGAGCAGCCGCGCCGACGCGACGTTGCGCGGATCGATATCGGCCTCGATCCGGTTCAGCTTCAGCACGCCGAACGCATGCTCGATCACGGCCGTCGCCGCTTCGCGCATGTATCCGCCGCGCCAGAACCTGGGCCGCAGGCTGAAACCGATCTCGGCGCGCCGGCATTGCTCGTGCGCATGGAACAGCACGCATTCGCCGAGCGCCTCGCCGGTTTCGCGCAGTTCGAGCACGCAGATCAGGTCCTGCCCGCTCGCGGACGTCGTCAGGTTGCGCGCGACGCGCTCCGCGGCCTGCTCGATCCGCGTCATCGGCGAGAACGAGAAATAGCGCATCGCTTCGGCATCCGACCAGATCTCGAAGAACGCCTGCGCGTCGGCTTCGCGAGGCGGCCTCAGGACGAGGCGGGAGGTATCCAGCGTGACGGGTTCGAACAGGGGCATGGCAATGGTCTGACGAAATGGCGACCGTGAATTAGAACACGCCAGCCGTCCGTCAACAATTGCGCACCCGAGCGGCCAACCACGCGACACGACCGGGTCGCCCCGAAACAAGAAGGCCCGGGAAACCTCACCCGGGCCCTTCCGTTCACTTCATCCGCCATCGCGGCATGCGCTCACGCCTCCAGCGCCTCCAGCACCTTCCCCTTCGTCTCGATCCCGACGAAATGCACGGTCACCGCCGCGATCAGCGGCACGATGCCGATCAGGTAGAACGCGGGCGCGAGGTTCCCGCCGATGATCGCGTGCGGCACGACCATCGGCGCGACGAACGACGCGATCTTCAGCCATGCGCTGCCGAGCCCGCAGCCCGACGCGCGGATGCTCGTCGGATACTGCTCCGGCGTGTAGACGTACGCGGTGATGAACCCCGACGCCATCAACCCGAGCGACAGCGAGCAGAAGATCGCGACGACGTACACCGACGACGCGTGATAGACACCCGCGAGCGCCAGCGACAGCGCGCACAGCACGAACGACCACACGATCACCGGCTTGCGGCCGAGCTTGTCGACCAGCAGCGCGGAGGCCAGCGAGCCGAGCACGCCCATCACCGAGCCGATCACCGCGAGATTCAGCGCGAGCTGCAGCGGTGCGTGATAGAAGTTCTTGTAGATCGTCGGCAGCCACGTCGACAGCCCGTACTGGATGAACCCGCAGGTCGCCCACAACGTCGCCACCGCGAGCGTGCGCTTGCGATACGCGGCGCGGAACAGGTCGCTCATCCTGCGCTTCGGATGCTGGCGCACCATCTCGTCGAACGCGGCCGTCTGCGTGACGGGCGGCAGATCGCCGCGCACCGACGCTTCGAACGCGCTCGTCGCGCGCCCGGCTTCCGCGAGCCGTCCGCGCGACGCGAGCCAGCGCGGCGATTCCGGCACGAGGCGCGTCAGCACGAGCGCCAGGATCAGCGGCAACCCGCCGACGAAGTACATGATTTCCCAGCCGAAGCGCGGCACGAGCCACGCACCGAGCGCCATCGACACGAGCAGCCCGATCGGGAACACGATCTCGTACAGCAGCACGAAACGGCCACGGCCATGGGCGCGCGTGATCTCGTTGATGTACGTCGCGGCTACCGGCAGCTCGCCACCCAGCCCGAGCCCCTGCAGGATCCGCAGCAGCACGAACACCTCGAAGGTCGGCGCGAAGCCGCACGCGATGCTGGTGATGCCGATCACGGCCGAGCTCCACGCGATCGCCTTCACGCGACCGTGTTTTTCCGCGAGCGCGGGAAACAGGAACGCGCCGATCAGCTGGCCGATCGCGCCGGACGCGATCAGCATGCCGATCTGCGTCGGCGACAGCCCCCATTTGTGAATCAGCAACGGCAGCGTCGCCGCGATCGTGATCACGTCGAAGCCGTCGAAGAACGTCGCGGTACCGATCAGCACGCGCGCGCGGATCTGCATCGCGTTGGCCGGAAGCCGCTCGAGCCGCGCGATGATCGCGCCGGGCGTGGAGGCGGCAGCTTCCATCGTGGCGCGACCGGCCACGACGTTGTCGAAAGTGCTCATGCGGGGGATCTCCTGGTCTTTCGCTGGTCAGGCAAGCGCTTGGGTTGTGTCTGCCAGGGCTTCCGTATCCACGGCCCGGCCCTGGTTCATCCACTTGCGCGCGAGCTTCAGCTCACGTGCGTTGTTCACGGCGATGACACCTCTCACCTGCCCATCGCCCACGAAAAACAGCGTCGCACGGCGCGCGGCGAGCTCGCCGCGCACGACGAGCTGCGCATCGGCCGGCAGATCGCCGAGAATCTGCAGGTTCACGTCGTACTGATCGGACCAGAACCACGGAATCTCCGCGTACGGCGCGCGCACGCCGAGCACGGCCTTCGCCGCCGCGATCGCCTGGTTCTGCGCATTGGCCCACGATTCGAGCCGCACGCGCCGCTTCAGCCAGCCGTTGTGATGGTTCGCGACGTCGCCGCACGCGAAAATCGCCGGGTCGCTGGTCGCGCCGAATTCGTCGACGACGATGCCGTCGTCGACCGCCAGCCCCGCATCGCTCGCGAGCGACGCGTTCAGCGCGAGGCCGATGCCGGCCACCGCGAAATCGGCGTCGATCGTCGTGCCGTCGGCGAGCGTTGCGCGTACCTTCGATGCGTCGTCCGGCTGCGGGTCGAGCGACGCGAGCGCCGCGCCCGTGCGCACGTCGACCCCGTTCGAGCGATGCAGGTCGAGCAGGAAATCCGACACGATCTGCGGCACCGAGCGGCCGCACAGCCGCGGCGCGCCTTCGACCACGACGGCGTCGACGCCGAGCTTGCGCGCGGTCGCCGCGACTTCGAGGCCGATCCAGCCGCCGCCGATCACGAGCACGCGCCGGCTCGCACGCAGCTTCTCGCCGAGCGCGGCCGCTTCGTCGAGCGTGCGCAGGTAATGCAGATTCGGCGTCCTGACGATCGAATCGGGCAGGCGGCGCGACGTGCCGCCGGTCGCGATCACGAGCCGGTCGTATTCGATCTCGCGCCCGCTCGCGGTCGTCACCACGCGTCGCGCACGGTCGATCGAGGCCGCGCGTTCCGGCTGCCACGCCTCGACGTTCAACGCGTCGAATTCGTCGGGACGCACGACGCGCACGGTCTCGATGTCGGCGTCGCCGGCCAGCACGGCCTTGGACAGCGGCGGACGCTCGTACGGCAGGTGCGGCTCGTCGGCGATCATCACGAGACGGCCCGCGTAGCCTTGCGCGCGCAGCGTCTTCAGCACCCAGCCGGCGGCCTGGCCGCCGCCGATCACGACGACCGTGCCCGGCGCGGGCTGCGCGGACGTATTCGCTTCGGTCATGATTTGCGCTCCGTCATGAACTTGCCTTCCGGCGCCTGCGCGTGCTTCTGCCGGCGCGTGTTGCCGTCGAGGCCGCCGTCGACGGCCCATTCGGCGAACACGGTCGGGCCCGGCTCGAATTCGCGCGGCTGCCATTCGGGCGTCAACATGTCTTCGTCCGCGTAGTACTCGATCAGACCGCCGGCGGGGTTCTGGAAGTACCAGAAGTACGCGGACGACACGGGGTGCCGCCCCGGACCGAGTTGCGTTTCCCAGCCGCAGCGGTCGATGTGCATGCCGCCGCCGAACACTTCATGGATGTCGCGCACGGTGAACGCGACGTGGTTCAGGCCACGCTTGCCCGTCGGCAGCGCGAGCAGGAACAGGTCGTGGTGGCCACCGTGCGGCGCGCAGCGCATGAACGCGCCGCGGCCCGGGTAGCGGTCCGACGTCTCGAAGCCGAGCAGTTCGTGATAGAACTTTTCCTGCGCGTCGAGGCAGTCCGTGAAGAACACGACATGCCCGACCTCGACCGGCTCCGCGCGTGCGTAGATCGGGCTCGGCTGGTCGACGCGCAGCGTCCGGCCCCACACGTTCGACGGCGAGCCCGTGATGTCGAGGGCGCGCTTGCGCGTGACTTCGATGCGGATCGCCATGCCGTTCGGGTCGATACAGCCGACCGCATCGTCCTGCGCGTAATAGCCGGGCTGGCCGGCGAGTGTCGTGCGCAGCGCGTCGAGTTCGCCCTGCGTCGCGACGCCCCACGTGACTTCCCGCAGCGTCGGACCCGCCTCGAATGCCGGCGGCAGCGCCGGATCGTCGGCCTTGACGGCCAGCACGGTGCAGCCGTTCAGCGTCTCGAAACGCGCACGCGTGTCGTCGTACGCGATTTCCTTCAGCCCCCAGTCGGCGAAAAAGCGCCGGCAGGTCGCGAGATCGTCGACGCCGTACGTGATCTGCTCGATTCCCAAAATGCTCATTGCGTCATTCCCCTTCGCTCAGTTCGCCCACGGCAGCGGCGCGTCGTTCAAGCCCCAGTAGAGGCTCTTCTGCTGCATGTACTCGCGGATGCCGAGACGCCCTTTCTCGCGCCCCATTCCGCTCTCCTTCCAGCCCGAGAACGGCGTGGAAATCGAAAACAGCTTGTACGTGTTGATCCATACGGTGCCCGTTTCGAGCGCGCGCGCGATGCGCCAGGCGCGCTTGTAGTCGCGCGTCCAGATGCCGGCCGCGAGGCCGAACACGCTGTCGTTCGCCTGCGCGATCAGCGACGCTTCGTCGTCGAACGGCATCGCGACGAGCACGGGCCCGAAGATTTCTTCCTGGCAGATGCGTGCACTGTTCGGCAAGCCTTCGAGAATCGTCGGCTGATAGAAGAAGCCGTTCTCGCGCCCGTCGCCCGACGGCCGCTCGCCGCCGCACAGCAGGCGGCCGCCTTCCTCGAGACCGAGCGCGACGTAGCGCTCCACCGATTCGCGATGCTTCGCGGTGATCAGCGGCCCCATCTGCGTGTCGGGCCGCGTCGGGTCGCCCACGCGCAGCTTGCGGGCGCCGGCCACCAGGCGCTTCATGAATTCGTCGGCCACCGCGCGCTGCACGAACAGCCGCGAACCGGCGATGCACGCTTCGCCCGACGAGCTGAAGATGCCGTACAGCACGCCGTTGACCGCGTGATCGAGATCGGCGTCGTCGCAGACGATCGTCGGCGACTTGCCGCCGAGTTCGAGCGACACCGGCATCAGCTTCTCGGCCGCGAGGCGCGCGATGCCGCGGCCCACTTCGGTGCCGCCCGTGAACGACACCTTCTTCACCAGCGGATGGCGCACGAGCACGTCGCCGATCACCGAGCCCTTGCCCGGCAGCACGCTCAGCACGCCCTTCGGCACGCCGGCTTCCTCGCAGATGCGCGCCAGCGCGAGCGACACGAGCGGCGTGACTTCGGCCGGCTTGAGCACGACCGCGTTGCCGCCGGCGAGCGCCGGCGCGAGCTTCTGCGCATCGGACGCGATCGGCGAATTCCACGGCGTGATGGCCGCGATCACGCCGATCGGCTCGTACACGCTCATCGTCAGGTAATCGCCGCGCGACGGCGTCAGTTCCTCGTCGAGCGTCTCGAGGCACGCCGCGAAATAGCGGAACGTGTTCGCCGCACTCGCCACCAGCACGCGCGTCTCGCCGATCGGCTTGCCGTTGTCGCGGCGCTGCAGATTCGCGAGCGCCTCGTGGCGCTGCATGATCAGGTCGGCAATGCGGTACAGCACCTGCGCGCGCTGGTGCGGCTTCAGCCCGGCCCAATCGGCGCGACGCCAGGCGGCGTCGGCGGCCTCGACGGCTTCGGCCGCGTCTTCCGCGTTCGCCGTCGACACTTCCATGTTCAGCGACTGGTCGGCCGGATAAATGCTCGCGTAGGGCGCGCCACGGCCGCGCCGCCACTCGCCGCCCACCAGGATGGTGCCGTCGGGTACGAGGCTGGTATCGAAAGGAGTCATGTCACAAGTCCCACAATTCTGTGTCTGCGCGTCCGCCCTCGCCGTGGCGCGGGCGGACGGTCCAAGGCCCGGTCAGATCACGCAGCGGGCCGCGCGGTTGCGCAGCGCGCGGATCGCGCTGTACGCCGTCAGCGCGGACGTCTTCGGGTTGTCGGGCAGCGGCTTGCCGCTCATTTCGAGCGACATCTCGCCGAACGCGCCGCGCGCGGTGATGCGGTGCACGTTGCGCTCGACCGCCGGATCGGCGATCAGCCGCACGTGCGTCGCGTCGAGGCCGAGGCCCGCGAGCGCCACGGTTGCCGCGACGTTCGCGTTCTTCGGATACAGCCGCGCGGCGTCGCGCGCGGTGCCTTCGAAGATCACCTTTTCCCCGGTCATCGCATGCAGGTCGCACAAGGCCTCGGCCGGCGTACCGAGCCAGCCGAGCGGCGGCTTGCGGCCGACGTACAGCACTTCGTCGAGGCCGCCCTGCTTCGCGGACGCCAGCGCGTCGATGCCGCCGATCGCGCCCGACAGCAGCGTCACCGTCGTGCCGCCTTCGTCGGCCGCCCGCGACAGCAGGTCGAGCAGCGCGAGATCGGACAGCGCGCCGATCGAGGCGACCGCGCAGTCGGTGCCGGCCTTCAGCAGCGGCACGACGTGATCGACGAGTGCGCCGTGGCCCGCGCATTCGAGCGCGAACTCGGGGCGGCGGGCCAGTGCGTCGACCGACGACACGACCTCCACCGCACCGCCGAGCACGCGCTGTACCTCCGCGCGCTGGTGTTCCGGCACGATCACGTGCGCGACGCGCAGCGACGCATCGTGCTCGACCGCGCGGTACACGGCCGCGCCGATCGCGCCGAAGCCGATCATCGCGACGTCGACGGGTGCGTGCGCGTTACGCATACTGGCGCTCCGTCGGCGCTTCCTTCTTCACCGGCGGGCCCGCGAACTGCGACGCGAACGTGCCGACCGACAGCATGTCGACTTCGACCATCACCGGCCCTTCCTTCGCCAACCCTTCGCGCACGATCGCCTCGGCGTCGTCGAGCGACGTGATCCGGTAGTGCGTGAGGCCGAAGCTCGCGCAGAACTGCGCGAAATCGGGCTGGTGCAACTGCACGAAGCAGCGGCGGCCGCCGTAGTGCGCGTCCTGGATGTTGCGGATCACGCCGTAGCACTGGTCGTTCATCAGCACGATCATCACGTTCGCGTTTTCCTGCACGGCCGTCACGAGTTCGCCGACGTTGACCATCAGGCCGCCGTCGCCGACGAGGCAGACCGTCTTCGCCGCGGCGCCCGCGAGCGCCGCGCCGATGCCCATCTGGATGCCCTGGCCGATGCCGCCGCCGAGCGCATGCACGCCCGAGCGCGGCTCGAAGATCTTCAGCAGGCGGTTGCCCCACGTGCTGTTCGAGATCGTCACGTCGCGCACCCAGTTGTAGTCGCGGCCGACCGCGCCCTGCAGCGTGTCGACGAGCTTCTTGTACGGCCCGAGGCCCTTCGACACGTCGGCCACCGCCTGTTCGCGGGCCGCCGCGAGATCGGCCGCGAATTGCGGATCGACCGACAGGCGGCCTTCGAGGCGATCGGCCAGTTCGGCCAGCACGCGCTTCGAATCGCCGTGCACGAACAGTTCGTTGCGGTAGCCGCGGTTGTCGGCGAGCGCATCGGCGTCGACGCGGAACAGCGGCTGCGGCAGCGCGAGCTTGTACTTCAGCGTCTCGTTGCCGCGCAGGCGCGAGCCGACGACGACGAGCGCGTCGCAGGTCTTGTAGAACGCCTCGACGGACGCGTGCACGTTGAACGCGCCGAGCGTCGCCGGATGATCCTCGGGCAGCACGCCGCGGCCCTGCACGCTCGTCACGACGCCGAAGCCGAGCTTCACGAGGCGTTCGACTTCCTCACGTGCGTGGCGCGCACCGCCGCCGAGCCACAGCAGCGGGCGGCGCTTCGCCGCGAGTGCGTCGGCGAGCTTCGCGACGCGCGCGGTGTCATGCTCGCGCACCGTGACGTGCGCCGGTGCGAGGTCTTCTGGCCATTCGATTTCGGCTGCCTGGATGTCGATCGGAATCTCGACCGACACGGGGCCCGTCGGCGCCGTTTGCGCGATGCGCACGGCTTCGCGGATCGTCGGCAGCACGGTTTCGACGGTGCGCACGCGGAACGCGGCCTTCGAGATCGAGTCGAGCATCGACAACTGGTCGGGCGCTTCGTGGATGTACGCCAGATCCTGGTCGAGGTAAGGCGTCTCGATCTGTCCCGTCACGTGCAGCAGCGCGGTGCCGGCCGTCAGCGCCTCGACCATCGCGCCGGCCGCATTGCCGGCCGCGGTGCCGGTGCTCGTGAACGCGACGCCGAGGCCGCCCGACACGCGGGCCAGCCCGTCGGCCATGTTCAATGCGCCCGCTTCGCCGCGCGCGCCGACATAGCGGATGTTGCCGCGCGAGTTGATCGCGTCGAGGATCGGCATGTTGTGGATCGAGATGACACCGAATGCGGTTTTCACGCCGCACTGCTCGAGAAAGGCGGCAATCAGCTCGCCAACCGTGGTTTTTTTAGACATGGCGTGCAAAGCCTCCAGAAACGTCGATATGGCTGCCCGTCGTGTACGACGACAGATGCGTTGCGAGATAAAAGAGTGCCCAGGCGGCCTCGTCAGGCTTGCCGAAGCGGTTCAGCGGAATGTTCTTCTTGCGGGCGAGCGCGCCCGTCCAGTCGTCCCAGCTTTCGCCGGGCTGCGCCTGCGTGTCGTAGCGACGGCGCCACTGCCCCGACTCGACGATGCCGATCAGGATCGAGTTCACGCGGATGCGCTGCGGCGCCAGTTCGGTCGCGAGCGACTTCACGAGGCTCAGCACGCCCGCGCGCGCCGACGACGTCGCGACCATGTGCGGCTCCGGCTGCAGCGCGAGCAGCGAGTTCACGCACGTGATCGTCGGCGCCTGCGCGTCGCGCAGCAGCGGCAGGAACGCGCGCGTCGGGCGGATGATGCTGAAGTACTTCAGCTCGAGTTCTTCGCGCCATGCGTCGTCGGTCGTATCGGCGAAGGTCGACACGCGACCCTGGCCGGCGTTGTTGACCAGCATGTCGGCACGGCCGAAGCGCGCCGATACCGCCTGCGCGAATGCGGCCACGTCGGCTTCGTCGAGCACGTTGCAGCGCGCGGCGAGCAGTTGCGCGCCCGGGTATTTCCCGCCGAGCATCGCTTCGGCGCGCGCCAGGCGGTCGCCGTCGCGGCCGCAGATTGCAACCGACGCGCCCGCTTGCAGGAACCGTTCGGCCGTCGCGAGGCCGATGCCGGACGAACCGCCCGTCACCACCGCGACCTGCCCGGTCAGATCGATCTGAATCATCGGAGTCCTAAAGCCTTCAGAAACGTGTGCTCGTCATCCGAGCGGTAATTGAGCCGCCGCGACAATTCCGCCGCCGCGCGCTGCACCTTGTCGATCAGCCCGTCCGCGATCAGCGCCGCGTCAATCTCCGGACGCGGCACCGTCACCGTGATGCACGCGACGATCTTCTGCGTCTCGTTGCGCACCGGCGCCGTGACCACCGAGATGCCGCGCTCGAACGACGAATTGCTGACGCCGTAGCCGCGCAGCGCATCCTCGCGGATCACGTCGTACAGCGCGTCGACCGTTTCCGGCGTCGCGCTCGTCATCCGGGTCAGCGCGCCTTCCGGATACAGCGCATCCAGCTCCTTCAGCGACAGGTCGCCCATCAGCACATGGCCGTGGGTCGTCGCATGCGCGGGCAGGCGCGTGCCGACGTTCACGCGGATCGAGCTGAACACCGGCGACTGGCTCTGCGCCTTTGCGACGAACACCACGTCGCGGCCGTCGCGGATCACGATGTGCGTCGTGAAGCCGGTCGCATCGCGCAGGCTTTCGATCACCGGCAGGCCGAGATCGGTCAGCTCCAGCGAGCTCAGGTATTCGAAGCCGAGCCGCAACACGGCGATGCCGAGCTTGTAGTTGCGATCCTTGTCCGCACGCTCGAGAAAGCCGAGCGATTCGAGCGTCTGCAGCAGACGGAACACCGTCGTGCGCGGAATGCCGAGCCGCTTCGACAGTTCGGGCGCGCCGAGCACCGGCTCGCGCGGCGAGAATTCGGCCAGAATCCGCAGCCCGCGTTCGAGGCCCGGCACCACATAGTTCGCGTCGGCCTTCGCGTGTTCGGATGCCGGTCGTTGCAGCGGTTCGCTCATGCCAGCCCCCGCTGTGGGTCGCATTGACGGCAGAAACCGTCGATCAAGGCGGAATAAACGGCCGGCGCTTCCACGTAGCCGGCGTGGCCTGCTTGCGGAATCACCTGCAGCGCGACGTGCGCGGCCGCGGCGATCCGCTCGCACGCGGCGGGCGGCGTGATCGCGTCGTGCGCGCCGACGGCCACGGCCGTGCGGCCGCGAAAGCCGGCGAGATCGGTCGCGAGATCGGCATTCGCGAGCAGATGCGTGGCCTGCGCGTAGCCGGCCGGCACGATGCGCGCCATGTTCCAGCGCACCCACGCCTTCGCTTCCTCGTTCGCGAAACCGGACAGCATGTTGCCGCTGCGCTGCTCGGCGAGCCCGGCCGGGCCGAGCGCCGCGAGCATCGCGAGCCGCGCGTCGCGGCGCGCGTCGCGCGTATCGGCCGGCGCGCTGCCGTAACCGCCCGCGGGCGATACCAGCAGCAGGCCGGCGATCCGCGCAGGCATCGCGCGGGCGAGACCGCCCGCGACGATCGCGCCGAGCGAATGACCGACCAGCACGCAGCGTTCGATGCCGAGTGCCTCGAGCCACGCGTTCAGCGATGCCGCGTAATCGGCGGCATCCGGCGACGCGCCGTGCACGGGCGTCGACACGCCGTAACCGGGCGCATCCCATGCGAGCACGCGCCGCGACGCGCCGAGCGTGTCGAGCTGGCGAACCCACGATGCGGCGCCCGAGCCGATCCCGTGCAGCAGCACGACGGGCAGCGCGCGGCCCGCATGCTGCGCGCCGGCCTCGCGGTAACCGATCGTGCCCGCCGCGCCGGCCGCGCAACGCTGCTCGGGAAACTGCCCGAGCAGCGCGGCGAACGCCGCGGTGCGGTCGCGTTCACGTTTGTCGATGACACTCATTGCTTCACCGGCTCCGTCTCAACGCTTGATCTTCGCGAGCGGCGAATCAGGCGGATACGTCGGCGTGATCGGCTTCGGTGACCCGAGCATCACGCACATCAGCGCATCTTCCTCGCCAACGTTGATTTCCGTGCGATACACGCCCGGCGGCACCGAGATCAGGTCGCGCTCGCCGAGGATCGCTTCCCATGTCTCGCCGTCGCGCTCGCAGATGACCTTCATCTTGCCGCGCAGCACGAAGAAGATTTCCTCGACGTCGGTGTGGATGTGGCTCGGGCCGATGTTGCCGGCCGGAATGACCATCGTCGAGAACGTGAAGCCGCCGGCCGGCACCGTGTTGACGTCCTTCGCGACGCCCGTGCCGCCCGTGCCGACGTAGCGCATCTGCGCGCGGCGGTACTTCGGGTCGTAGTCGGCCTGGAACTTCAGCGCGTCCCAGTCGTAGCGCCGCGTCGCGTAACGCGCGACACGCCCTTCCATCCAGTCGTTGAAGCTTGCGCCTTCCGGCTGGTCCCACGACTTGCGTTCGAGATCGGCGTCCGCCATCGTCCACTCCTTCATTCAGTGTGAAAACATCAATTCATTACGAAGCCGCCGTTCACCGGCAGCAATTGACCCGTCACGAAGCGCGCGCCGTCCGACAGCAGGAACAGCACGGGGCCCGTCACGTCGTCGGGCACCTGCGCGCGCGTCAGCGCGCGGCCCTGCAGGTAGAACGCGTGACGCTCGGCCGGCACGTAGGCGGTCGCCTCGACTTCGGTGAGCCCAGGCGCAATCGCGTTGACCGTCACGCCGTGCGCACCGAACTCGCGTGCCTGCGCATGCGTCATCGCGATCACCGCGCCCTTGCTCGCGACGTACGCGAGCAGCTTCGGCGCGCCCCACAGCGCGGTGTCCGATGCGAGGTTCACGATCGCGCCGCGGCCCGACTGCGCGAGGTGCGGCAGCGCTGCATTGCTGACGAGCCACACGCCGCGCACGTTCACGTTCATCACGGCGTCCCACGTCGACACGTCGAGCTCCGTTGACAGCTTGCCGCCCGAGTTCGTGATCGCCGCATTGTTGATCAGCGCATCGATGCCGCCGAGCGCCGCGGCACCTTGCGCGACGAACGCGTCGATGCTCGCCGGATCGGCCAGGTCGAGCGCGAGGAAATGCGCGGCGTGGCCCGCTTGCGCGAGTTCCGCGGCCAGCGCGCGGCCCTCTTCGACGAGCACGTCGCCGAACGCGACCTGCGCGCCCGCGGCGGCGAGCGCCCTCACGAACGCCGCACCGAGACCGCGTGCGCCGCCCGTGACGAGCACGCGGCGCCCCGGCAGCGGCACGACCGGAGCGAGCTCAGCCATTCGCGGGCTCCGAAGCGGCGTGTGCCGCGCGATGCGCATCGAGTGCGGACAGGTGTTCCTGCGCACGCTGGCGCAGCATCCGGCGCACGCGCGTGATGCCGACGTCGTGCTGGTACAGGTATTCGTGATCGCGCGCGTGCGGCGCGAGGCTTTCGAGGACGTAGCGGTCCTGCTCGAGCACGTCCCAGTGCAGGCCCTCGAGACGGTTGCGGTACATGAAGCGCCACACGTCGCGCTGCCAGCCGCCGACCTTGCGCGTCCGCCAGAAATAGACCTGGCAGTTGTCGCCGTCGACCGGCGTCGCGAAGCCGATGATCCCGAAGTTGCCGCCCGGACCGAACTTCTGCTTGTACGGAATCGCGAGGCGCATCCACAGGCAACCCGTTTCGCCGAGCTCGACCCAGTCGAAGTTCACGTCGCGCTGGCCGGTCTTCTCGAACATCAGGCCCGTTTCCGTCTTGCGCACGCGCATGTCGGCCTGCTTGTCGCCTTCGGCCATCGAGTGCGACGTCGCGTGCAGGTACGCGCCGTGCATCGGGTCCATCACGTTGTCGATCGCGTACTGGTAATTGCACTTCCAGTTCGACACGCACAGGAAATGGGCGTACTCGTCGGCGACCAGTTCCTCGGGCAGGTTCAGCGGCGCCGGCTCGCCGTGCGCTTCGTCGCCGAACCACAGGAAGATCGCGCCGGCCTTCTCTTCCACCGGGTACGACTTCACGCACTTCGTGCCTTCGAGCGGACAGTTCGATACGGCCGGCACGCGGTTGACGGTGCCGCCGCCGTCGACTTCGATGCCGTGATACCAGCACGCGATGCTGCCGCCGAGGTTCCAGCCGAGCGACAGGCGCGCGCCGCGGTGCGGGCAGCGATCCTCGAGCGCGTGGACCTTGCCGTCGTGATCGCGCCACAGCACGATCTGCTCGGACAGGCGCGTGAGGCCGACGGGTGCATTCGACACCTGCCAGCTGGGTGCAACGGGATACCAGTAGTTCTTGATGCCGCGGTCGAGATAGTCACGGACCGGGTCGTGTTGGACTGCGTGTTGTACGGGGGACGTCATCAGTGTGCTCCGGATGCGGTTGTCGTCGGGTCGGCGTTCACGCGCGCGGCGCGCTCATTCCGCCAGCGCGGCCATTTCGGCGCGGAAACGTTCGGCTGTCCACGCAGTGCCGTCCGGTGCGCGGAAGCCGATGCGGTTCAGGCCCGCGACGACGTCGTCCAGCTCGGTCGCGCCGGCTTCGAACACGCGCTCGAGCGCATCGCCGAGATCGTTCTCGTACTGCGTCGGCGCGGCCTTGCGGTTCTGCCAGACCTGGTTCTCGACCTGGCCGGGGATCTCGATCTGCCCCTTGCCCGCGACGTTGTTCGGCTGCGGCGCCACCCACGGCTTCAGGAAGGGATTGAAGTTGACGGTCGCTTCTTTCATGTCATTCCACCTTGATCTGGATTTCCTCGCCGGCGAGGCGCACCGCGTACTGCTTCAGCGCGCGCCCGCCCGGACCCTTCAGGCATTCGCCCGTCTTGATGTCGAACACGGCCTCGTGCAGCGGGCATTCGACCGTGCCTTCGTCGACGAACCCCTGCGTCAGCAGCGCGTACGCATGCGGGCACACGTTTTCGAGCGCATACACGTCGTCGCCGACGCGATAGATCCCGATTTCGACGCCGTCGGTCCGCTTGAACTCGATCGGCGTGTCTTCCGACAGCGCGCCGGCGTGACCGGCGCAAATCCATTGCTCTGACATCTCACACCCTTCCTTCTGATCGACTCTCGGTTTGTTCCGATTTGTTCCATATCAGGAACATCAGTTTATGGATGGTGATTATAGGAGCGACCTTCCGTGAGTAAAATAAAAAGCTGCATGTCCTAGGGAAAACACTGACCGTGCGATCGGCGATCGCCTTCGATCACCTTGTCAAATGTAATTTTTTGTTGTGTAACGGGCATTTATCGTCATTTTCGGGGCATCACGCACCGATGCCGGGCATCGTCGGAAAACCCTTCCGGCCCGAAAAATTTATTTTTGATACGGTGCTTGACGACTCTATACTCCATTCCATCAGAGGCACATCGTTCCTTATATGGAACACAAAAATGCCCACCAAATGGCGAACCCCAGTGCGACGGCCGGCCGTCCCCGCACATGCCGCCATGGCACGTTTTCATCAGGTTGGAGATTCAGGAGATCAAATGGTCAAGCATGCGGTAGCAGCAGCAGTGGTCGGATTGGGCGCCGCGTCGGGCGCGTGGGCGCAGAGCAGCGTGACGCTGTACGGCAGCCTGGATGCGGGCGTCGCATACGTGAACAACGTCGGCGGCCATGCAAAGTGGGCGATGATCCAGGGCAACACCCAGCCCGACCGGTGGGGCCTGAAGGGCAAGGAAGATCTCGGCGGCGGCCTGTCGGCGATCTTTCAGCTCGAAAACGGCTTCTATACGAACAACGGCCAGTTCGCGACCGCGAACACGATCTGGAACCGCGCGGCATTCGTCGGCCTGAGCTCCGACCGCTACGGCACGCTGACGCTCGGCCGCCAGACGCCGCTGTCGTTCGACTATCTCGATCCGCTCAGCACGGCCTACCTCGCGTTGAGCTGGTACGCGTTCCACCCCGGCAACATCGACGGGCTCGCCGCGACCGGCAACGTGCCGTACAACAACGCGGTCAAGTACCGCTCGCCGACCTTCGCGGGCTTCTCGGCCGCGGCCACGCTGGCGCTCGGCAACACGACGAACTTCTCGACCGGCAAGTCGGTCGGCGTCGCGCTGAACTATGCGAACGGGCCGTTCAAGGCGTCGGCCGTGTACTCGAACGAGCACGACCGCTCGATCCTGATCAGCCAGACCGGCATTACGTCGTTCCAGGGGCAGAACACCGCGAACGGCTATCTCGCGAACAAGGTCGAGAACATCGGCACGGGCGCGTCCTACCAGTTCGGCGACTTCCTCGTGCATGGCCTCTACACGCGCACGAAGATGCAGTCGAACGGCTATTCGGATACGTTCCAGAGCTACGACGCGGGCGTGAACTACCGCAGCAGCGCGTTCAACACGATCGCGGGCGGTGCGGCGACCACGACGCTGGCCGGCCGCCGCTGGACGCAGGTCGAGCTCGGCGACATCTACGCGCTGTCGAAGCGCACGCAGCTCTATGCGAACGTGCTCTACGAACACGGGTCGGGCGGCGCGAAGGCCGCGTTCTTCACGGCCGGCGTGTCGAGCACCGCGAACCAGGTGATCGTCCTGACCGGGATCCATCACTCGTTCTGAGCGGTGCCGGGCGTCCGGCGCCTGAAACGAAAAGAGCGGCCCGCGGGCCGCTCTTTCTTCTGTGCGCGGCCGCGTGCGGCGGCCTGCCCGAAGCGTCGATGTCAGAACATCGCGACCTTGTGGCGCGCGTGCGCGAACGTCGGATCGCTTTCGAGCGGACGATAGTTCAGCCGCTGCGACAGGTCGACCGCCGCGCCGCACACGGCTTCGACGAGCCGTTCCTTCTCGCCGGCCTCGCCGATCTCCGAACGCGGCACCGTCGCGGTGATCGCCGCGACGATCGAGCCCGACTGATCGCGCACGGGCGCGGTCACCGCCGAAATGCCGCTCTCGAACGCCGCCTCGCTGACCGCGTAGCCGAGCCGCGCGTAGTGGCGCACGCGTTCGTACAGCTCGTCGACGCTGCCCGGCGTGCGCTCGGTGAACTGCTCGAGTTTTTTCTCCGGATAGAGCTGACGCAACGCGTCGCGCGTGAGGTCGCCCATCAGCACGTGGCCGTGCACGGTCGCATGCGCGGGCAAGCGCGTGCCGACGTGCACCTTCACCGAACCGAACATCGACGTATTGCTCTGCGCCTTCGCGACGAACACGACGTCGCGCTGGTCGCGGATCAGCAGATGCGTCGACAGGCCGGTCGCATCGCGCAGCCGTTCGAGCACGGGCGTGCCGAGATCGGTCAATTCAAGCGAATTCAGGTATTCGAAACCGAGCCGCAGCACGCCGACGCCAAGCCGGAAATAACGGTCGCCGTTCACGCGCTCGAGGAAGCCGAGCGCCTCGAGCGTCTGCAGCAGGCGGAACGTGGTCGTGCGCGGAATGCCGATGCGCTTCGACAGTTCCGGCGCGCCGAGCACGGGCTCGCGCGCGGAGAATTCGGCTAGGATCCGCAGCCCGCGTTCGAGCCCCGGCACCAGGTAGGACGACGCGCCGCCGGACGATTCGTCGTCGCCGGGCGTCGCCGGATCGGGTGCGCCGCTCATCGTTGTCTTGACCATGTGGACATGGACGAAAGGAAATCAGTCACGAAACAGGTCATGGATCATCGTGGATATTCAGTCATGCTACCTCAGCGCGCGCGCCGGATCGCACCGGCACGCACGCCGTGACGCAACATGCGCATCCACACCGCGATGCGGTGTCATTCAAGGTCGAGAGGATAGCAGCGTTGGACGGCGCGACGCCATGCGGGAATCGCCGAACGGCGGGCAGCCAGCCGCACCGCCGAGGTGCGGCCGCCCGTGTCCGGCGTGGCGCGCCGGATCGCCTACAGGCGCGACAGGTAGACGCGAATGTTCGCGCGGTCGTAGGTGAAGCCGCCGGCCGGATCCGGCTCCAGCACCCGCGCGAGATCGACCGCATACATCCAGCCGCTGCCCAGCAGGCCGCCGTTGATCGCGCGGATCCGGCTGCCGCCGACGGCGATCGCCGCATGAAACACGTTACCGTTTCTGGAGAAGCCGACCGCGGTGCCCGCCGGAATGCTCGCGCGTCCGTCCCATTGATCACCGGTCTCGAAGTTGAACCGCGACTTCCACAGCTGGCCGATCGTGTCGAGCAGCGCACCGGGCGCGATCAGCGCGTCGGCACGCAGCAGATACCGGACATAGGCTGCGGCGTCGTAGCAGACGCCGCCGGACACGTACTCGTTGATGTTGGCCATCCCGAACATCAGCGCCTGCGCGTGTTTTTGCCTTTCGCCGAGGCCGGATTGGGCGACATGCCCGCCTAGCTGGGTCAGTTGCATGGATAGCTCCTTGTGAGGGAAAACGGACGCCGTCGTCCCGCCGGCGCGATAACCTCATATCTTATTACGATATCCGCCGGCGCCGACCCTGCTCCCGGTGTCACGGCGTGCGCGCCGCCGCCAACGCGTCGGGATTCGGCGCGAGCTGCGGGCGCACCCGCAACGGCTGCGGCATGTCGGGCCGCGGCTCCGCCAGCGGGCCGGTCATGAGCAGTTGCCGCAGCGTCGCATCGGCACCGGGATCGCCGAGCGACACGAACTCGACGCGCGTGACGACGTCCCGCATGCGGTGTCGCGCGATGCGCGCCGCGCGGCGGACAAAAAGCCGAAAACGGAAAGGAATCGGGCAAGCACCGCCCGGCAGCGGGCGGCGAAAGGGGGACGGCGAGAGGCGATCCTCGGGCGGACCGCCGCGACGGCGTCAGGCCGTCACGGCTGCGTCATATTCGGCGCGGGCAAGCTGGCCGGCGGCGTACGCCTCGGCCTCGCCGCGAAAGCCTTCCTGGCTGAACGCAACGACTTTCACACCGACGCCGGTCGCCCGCTTCACCGTCAGCGCCCATTGCCATCCGCCGTCTTGCTCGAAGACGTGCAGCGAGGGTTCGAAGGAAGGGTCGAGTACGGTCACGCGTTTTGCTCCTGCCCCTTGCGCGCCGCATAGGCCACACTCGAGGCATGTCGAAAGGGTCGCGCCGGTGTGCCGACGCGCTTCTGCCATTCGACAGTCTAGTCAATAATTGTTGCGACGCACCATCAGAGGTTTCACTCATCTATCGGAACCGGCCGGTCGATCGAAACTGACTGAAACCCATACGGCACGGGCTTCCGCACCGCGCCGGGCGATGCGGCATCGCATTCGTGCGGCAACGTGCCGCACACGCGAACGATTGCTTGCGTCGGCCATTCGTGGATCGCATAAACGGGGCGCGACCTATCCGGCGGACATCACGCGCCGAAAAGTCAGGTTGACGCGCTCGCCCTGCACACCCGGCGCCTTCGGCACGCGGTGCTGCCATTCCGCCTGCGTGCGCCCGCGCATCACGAGCAGGCTGCCGTGCACGAGGCGATACGCATGCGTGATGCCGGTCGCGCGGTGGCGCAGATCGAACACGCGCATCGCCCCGAGGCTCACCGATGCGATCACCGGTTCATCCCCGAGCGCCGGCTCGTTGTCCGCATGCCAGCCGAGGCCGTCCAGCCCGTTCCGATAGCGATTGAGCAGCACGCTGTTGAAGCGCGTACCGCACGTCGCCTCGACCGCCTGCTTCAGGTCGAACACGGCCGGCGTCCACGGCGCGGGCACGTTGCGGATCCCCGAGTACACGTAGACGGCATCCGGTTCGCCCTGCCACGCGGTCAGCCTCGGCAACGGAATGCGGCCGCGCGGCGTGCGGATCGTGTCCTGCCGCCAGGCGACCTCGCCGATCAGCGCGGCCAGCGCGCGATCGGCATCGGGTTGCGCGAGCCAGTCGGGATACCAGTCCACCTCGGGCACGGGCGTGTCAGCGAAGAAATCGGGGGTCGACATGTCGGAAGGAACGGGCGAGAAACGGAACGAACGAGGCCTGTCTGCATACTAGCCAACGGCGCCCCGCCCCGCCATGCGCTGTCATTCGCCGATGAAAGGAAGCGGCCGCGTGCCGCGATGCGCATTCGCGCATCACGCTATCATCGCGGCGTGTCGCGGCACGCCCCGCCGAGGGGCGCCGCTTTTCTCCGCCATGCCGGCCGGCGCGACCCGGCCGCATTCTTCCCGGATCCCATCATGACGACGCTCTCCGATTCCGCCCTCGATCAACTGTTTCGCTCCGCCCGCACGCACAACGCGTGGCAGGACAAACCCGTCGACGACGCGCTGCTGCACCGCCTGATCGACCTGACGAAATTCGGCCCGACGTCGGCGAACTCGAGCCCCGCGCGCTTCGTGTTCGTCAAGTCGCCCGAAGCGAAGGCGCGCCTGAAACCCGCGCTGTCCGAAGGCAACCTCGCGAAGACGATGGCCGCGCCCGTCACCGTGATCGTCGGGATGGACTACGCGTTCCACGAGCACCTGCCGCGCCTGTTCCCGCACGCCGACGCACGCAGCTGGTTTGCCGGCAACGATGCGCTGATCGAGGCCACCACGTTCCGCAACGCGTCGCTGCAAGGCGCTTACCTGATCCTGGCCGCACGCGCGCTCGGCCTCGACGCGGGCCCGATGTCGGGCTTCGACGGCGCGAAGGTCGATGCCGAATTCTTCGCGGGCACCGCGATCAAGAGCAACTTCCTCGTGAATCTCGGCTACGGCGATCCGGCCGGCCTGTTCCCGCGCAGCCCGCGCTTCGATTTCGACGACATCGCCCGCATCGAATAACGGTTGCGGGCGCAAGCCCGTTCACGCCGTTAACGGGCTTGCGCCGGCCTCAACCACGCGTCAAGCGGATCAGCGCGATCTCGGACGGCACGCCGAAGCGGTTCGGCGGCCCCCAGTATCCGGTGCCGCGGCTCGTATAAAGCCACATGTCGCCGAAGCGGTTCAGCCCGCCGATCACCGGCTGCTGCATCCGTACGAACGGCGGCCACGGCAGGAACTGGCCGCCGTGCGTATGGCCCGACAACTGCACGGTGTAACCCGCGCGATTCGCCGCTTCCGCGCTGCGCGGCTGATGCGCGAGCAGGATCTTCGTGCCGACGTCGCGCGGTGCACCCGCCAGCGCCTGCTCGGGGTCGCTGCGATGCGCGGGATCGAACCCGCCGGCCGTGAAATCGGTCACGCCCGCGAGCACCGCGCGCGCGCCGTCATGCTCGATCAGCACGTGCTCGTTCAGCAGCACCGTCAGCCCGATGCGGCGGAATTCGTCGATCCACTCATGCGCGCCCGCGTAATACTCATGGTTGCCGGTCACGAGGAAGCTGCCGTGCCGCGACCGCATCTGGCCGAGCGGCGCCGTGTGGTCGCGCAGGCGCTTGACCGAACCGTCCACCACGTCGCCGGTCACGACCACCAGGTCGGCGTCGAGCGCATTGACCGCACGCACGATCCGTTCGATGTACGGCCGCTTGATCGTCGGCCCGACGTGAATGTCGGACAGCTGGACGACCGTCAACCCGTCGAGCGCCGCCGGCAGCCCCGCCACCGGAATCGACACGCGCTTGACCGCCGCCGTGCGGCGCGCGCCGACGAACCCGATCGCGGTAACGAGCACCGCGGCCGCCAGCACGCCGAGCGCCGTGTCGGTCGCGGCGCCGCGCCACGCGCCGTCGTGCCCGAGATACCGCCACGCGACCACGCCGAGCAGCACGAACTCGCGCAGCAACGTCAGCACCAGCAGCGACGAAAAAAAACCCATCACGAGCGCGCCGGCCCAGCCGACCAGCGTCGCCGCCCAGCCTTCGTCGAAGCGGCGCGAGAACATGCCGACCGGAATCAGCACGACGAAACTCGCCAGCACGAGCGCCGCGATCGCGCGCGCGACCGGCGACGCGAATGCATCGGGAATGATCCGCATCCCGACGTACAGATGGAACAGCACGCCGATTGCAATGAACCGGACAAAGAAACTTCGCATGGAACACTCACCTTCGTTGCGACACCGCTTCCGCGACGCGCGGCACGGGGTTGTCATGTCCGGTACCGCGCTTCGCGCCATACGCACGATGGTACACAGATCCCGGCCGTGACGACCGGTCGCGGCCGCGGGTGGAGGGCCGCGCGGCTTCACGCGATAGCCGGCCGGATTCGCGTACGGTCAGGCAGCAATCGATCGTTTCCACCGTCATTGCCCTGCATCGGCATGGCAAAAGCGCCTCCCTTCTTTCATCTGACGATCCTTTACAGTCCGTTAGCAACCCTACGCGAGCGTGCACTGGCAGAATCGCGGCGGGCCAGCCGTCGTTGCGGAAACGCGCGGCCGGACGGACCGGCACGACCGTCGGCGCGTCCGCGAGCGCGCACCGCCCGTGCCGTGCACGCGCGCCGGATGGCTGGCGATCCGCATCGCGCTGATTTATGATCGGCTCCGTACCCTGGAATCGTCGTCGCGGCGACGATCCGCATTGCACCGCGCCCGGCATCCACCCCCAACGTCGAGCTCGTCACACCATGAGAAAAACAATGCCGCGCGCGCCCCTGCGCGTTGCCGCCGCCCTGGCGCCCGCCCTGCCGCTCGCGGGCTGCGCGTCGCGAGGCGCCCCGTCGTACGTGCTGTTCGGCGCGTATTTCCCGCTCTGGCTCGTCAGCGCGATCGTCGGCGTCATCGGCGCGATCGTCGCGCACCGCGTGTTCGTCGCGACCGGCTGGGCCGCCACCGTGCCTTACCAGCTCGCCGTCTGCACCGCGATCGGGCTCGTGGTCGCCGTGATCGTCTGGCTCACCGGCACGGGGCCGTTCGCATGAAGGCCGCCGGACTCCCCCGCCCGTCCGTGAAAGGCCGCGTGATCGCGCTCGCGATCGTCGCGCTCGGCATCGCCGCGCTCGTGTATGCGTACTACCGCACGACGGCCTACCCGTCCACCGACGACGCGTCGATCGACGCGGACGTCGTGCACGTCGCATCGCCGGTCGGCGGCCGCATCGTGCAACTCGCGGTGCACGAGAACCAGCGCGTCGCGAAGGGCGACCTGCTGTACGAGATCGATCCCGTGCCGTATCGGCTGTCGGTCGCGCAGGCGCAGGCCGACGTCGAACTCGCGCGCGCATCGCTCGACACGCGCCGCCGCTCGCTGATCGGCGAGCGTTCGAACGCGGCGGTCGCCGCCGAGCAGGTCAAGCGCGCGACGCAGAACTACGATCTCGCGACGCGCGACGTGAACCGCCTCGCGCCGCTTGCCGCGCAGGGCTACGTCAGCGCGCAGCAGTTCGACCAGGCGAAGGTCCGCCAGCGCGACGCGTCCGTGTCGCTCGCGCAGGCGCAGGAACAGCAGCACGCATCGGCCCGGACGATCGGCGACGAAGCCGACGCGATCGCGACGCTGCATGCGCGCGAAGCCGCGCTCGCACGCGCACAGCATGCACTCGACGATACGGTCGTGCGCGCGCCGCACGACGGGCTCGTGACGGGCCTGACCGTGCTCGCCGGCGAAACCCTCGCGCCGAACCAGTCGATCTTCACGCTGATCGACGCGCGCGAATGGTTCGCCGTCGGCAACTTCCGCGAGACGGCGCTGAGCCGCATCGCGGTCGGCGATTGCGCCACCGTCTATTCGATGATCGACCGCAGCCGCCCGCTGACGGGCAAGGTCGTCGGCATCGGCGCCGGCATCGCGGACAGCGCGCGCATCAACCTGCCGCGCTCGCTGCCGATCGTGCAGAACTCGGTGAACTGGGTGCACGTCGCGCAGCGCTTCCCGGTGCGCGTGAAGCTCGACGAGCCCGACGCCGCGCTCGTACGCGTCGGCGCCAGCGCGATCGTCGAGGTCCGGCATGGCACTGCCTGCCGCTGACGTTCGCGCGCCGGGCCCGCGCGAAGTCCTGCGACTGCTCGCGCCGTTTCCGGGGCGCACGGCCATCGCCGTGCGCGTCGCGCTCATCTGCGCGCTGACCGCGCTCGTGACGGCCGCGAATGGCACGCCCGAAGCCGCGCTGTCCGCGTACGTCGTGTTCTTCATGATCCGCGCCGACCGCGTGACGAGCATCGTGCTCGCGGCCGCGCTGCTGCTGATCGTCACGATCGTGATCGGGCTCGTGCTCGGCATCGCGATCTTCAGCATCGACTATTCGATCCTGCGGGTCGCCTGCATGGCCGTGCTGTCGGTCGCCCTCCTCTATCTGACTTCCGCCAGCAAGCTGCGCCCGGTGGGCGCGATCCTCGCGATGATCGTCGGCTTCGGGCTCGACCAGCTCGGCCTCGCGCCGTTCGGCGAGGCCGCGACGCGCGCGTTGCTCTATATCTGGCTGACGATCGCGATCCCCGTCGGCGTGGCGATCGTCGTCAACCTGCTGATCGCGCCGTCGCCGCGCAAGCTCCTGCACGCGCAACTCGCGAAGCGGCTGCGGCTCGCCGCGCGACGACTGCGCGGCGGCGATGATGCACGCGCCGCGTTCGACGCGAGCCTGCGCGAAGGCGACAAGCAGTTGCTCACGTGGCTCAAGCTGTCGAAACTCGAAGGCTCGTCGAGCGCCGCCGACGTCGCGGCGCTGCGGCAGGCCATCGCGTCGAGCACCGCGCTGATGGTCGGCGTCGCGCTGGCCGATCGCGAACCGGACGCACGGCTGCCCGATGCGTTCGCCGCGCCGATCGCCGCGACGCTCGACGACATGGCCGCCATTCTCGAACGCGGCGGCTACCCGGTCGACGTGACGCTCGCGCTGCCGCCCGCCGACGCGCTGCCGCCGCTCGCGCGCATCGCCGCGACCGACCTCCATGCCGCGATCACGCGTTTCGCGGAGCCGGGCGCGACGGCCGATGCCGCGGCCGCCGCCCCTGCCGCCATACCCGAAGCCCCCGCGCCGGCCGCACGCGGCGGCTTCTTCCTGCCCGACGCCCGCACCAATCCCGACCACATCCGTTATGCGCTGAAGACGACCGCCGCGGCGATCTTCTGCTACCTGCTGTACTCGCAACTCGACTGGTCGGGCATCCATACCTGCGTCGTCACCTGCTACATCGTGTCGCTCGGCTCGACGGCCGAAACGGTCGAGAAGCTCACGCTGCGGATCGTCGGCTGCATGGTCGGCGCGCTGCTCGGCACCGCCGCGCTCGTGTTCGTCGTGCCGGCGCTGTCGTCGGTCGGCCACCTGATGGCGCTCGTGTTCGCCGGCGCGTGGCTGTCCGCGTGGATCGCATTCGGCTCGCCGCGCATCGCGTACGCGGGTTTCCAGATCGCGTTCGCGTTTTTCCTGTGCGTGATCCAGGGCGCCGGCCCCGGCTTCGACCTGACGATCGCGCGCGACCGCACGATCGGCATCCTGCTCGGCAACGTCGTCGTGTATCTCGTGTTCACGCGCATCTGGCCCGTCAGCATCGGCAAGCAGATCGACGTCGCGCTCGCCGCGCTGCTCGACCAGTGGCGGCGGATCGCGCGGATCGCGCAGCCGGCCGAGCGACGCACACTCGCGGCCGAAGCGTTCGCGCGCCATGGCGCGATCACGCAGGAGCTCGGCCTGGTCCATTACGAACCGTCGTGGGTCCGACCGGCCGCGACGTGGCTGGCCACGCGGCGGCGCGCGCTCGCGGAACTCGGCGCGCTCGAAGGCCCGCTGTTCCTGCTCGCCGAACGCCAACCCGGCGACATCGCGATCGACTCGCAACTCGCGCGCGTGACCGAACCGGGCGGCGACAACGCCGTGCCCCGTCCGGACGCCCGCGCACCCTCGGCCGCGCCGCCGGGCGCCGCCCCCACCGACCCCGCACGCGACGCGCTGCTGAACCTGATCGACACGCGGCTCGCGCAGATCGCCGACGCCGCCCGTCCAGCCACACCGAAGGAGCCTGCCCCCCATGCGTCGACCTGAACCGCCGGCCGCCTCGATCGCCGTAGCCGCCCTCGCGACCGCCGTCGCACTGGCCGGTTGCGCGACGTCGTCGATCGACCTGGCGCCGGAGGCATCCGACCGCCCGTGGCAGCCGCAAACGTCGGCCGCGGGCGACATCGTGCCGGGCCCGCCGCGCGCGTCCGCGCCAGGCGCGCACGACTACACGCTGCCCGCGTCGCCGGCGCTCGCGTCGGTCTCGCCGCCGGCCGTGCTCGATGCCGCGCATCCGTACACGCTGCCCGAGCTGATCGATCTCGCCGAATCGGCGAACCCGCTCACCCGCATCGCATGGAACGACGCACGCAATGCGGCGCTCGCGGTCGGCCTCGCCAAGGCCGCCTACCTGCCGCGCCTGTCGGCGACCGCGATGGGCGCGTACCAGACGAGCCACGGCTCGACGTCCACGATCCTCGGCGATTCGTCGAGCGACACCACCGTGCACGGCACGATTTCGGCGCTGTCGCTGCAATGGCTGCTGTTCGATTTCGGCGGCCGCGCGGCGCGCGTCGAAGCGGCCGAACAGGCCTCGATCGCGTCGAACGTCGCGTTCACGGCCGTGCACCAGCAGGTGATCCACGACGTGACGGTCTCGTACTACCGTTACGAAGCCGCGCGCTCGCGCGCCGTCAGCGCCCAGCAGGGTCTCGCGAACGCGGACGCGATCCTCGCGGCGGCGCGCGCGCGGCTCAAGCACGGCGTCGGCACGGTCGTCGAGCTCGCGCAGGCGACGCAGAACCGCGCGCAGGCGAACCTCGCGCTCGTCCAGGCAAACGGCGCGGAAAGCGACAGCTACCTCGCGCTCGTCTCCGCGCTCGGCATCTCGCCGCTGTCGAAGCCGACGATCGCCGCGCTGCCGAAGCGGCCGCTGCCACCCGCGCTCGGCTCGTCGGTCGATGCGATCGTGTCGGATGCGATCGCGCGCCGCCCCGACCTGCAGGGCGCGTTCGCGCTCGAAAAGGCCAATCGCGCGAAGATCAAGGCCGCCGAAGCCGCGTTCATGCCGAAGATCTTCCTGTCCGCGTCGACGTCATACGCGAGTGGCGGCACGGCCATTTCCGCGCTACCGGCGATCGGCGACCAGGCGCCGACCGTCAACCTGAACGGCAGCCGCTACGGCGGCGGCGTGTTTCTCGGCGTGACGATCCCGCTGTACGACGGCGGCCTGCGCTCGGCCGTGCTGATGCAGGCGCGCAACGATGCGGAAAGCGCGTCCGCGCGCCTCACGCGGACCAAGGAGGAAGCCGTGCGGCAGGTCGTCGCCGCGCAGAACGCGGTGCAGACGAGCCTCGCGTCGCACGACGCGGCCAAGGCGCTCGTCGATGCCGCGCAGACCAGCTACGACGCGGCGCTGACCGCGTACCGCAACGGCGTCGGCTCGGTCACCGATGCGACGATCGCGCAGAGCCAGCTGCTCGCGGCCCGAAACGCGGAGGTCGACAGCTATGCCGGCGCGCTATCGGCCGCCGCCGCGCTCGCGCTCGCGACGGGCACGATCGGCGCCGCGCAGTAGCACGGCCGCCGCAAGGCGGTTGACGCCTGCGCGCGCCGCCCACTAGAATGCCGCCCATTCTTCCTTCAGGAACCATCGTGGACAGTTGCAGCACTCCGTTGCGTGCGCCGCTTGCCGCCTGAACGCCTGTCCGACGCAGTTCTCCTGCCCCGGCTCGCGTTCCGCGAGCCCGCACGCCCCCCGTTACACACTGAATGACGCATTCGCGCGGTACAGTACCGCGCGATGACGGCCGTCCACGCGTCGCCCATGGCCTTGCGCCGCGGCGACGACGGCCGGCGCGCGCTTCTTGCACGGCAGGACAACCATGACTTTCGATTTCGCACTCCGTCTTTTCACCGCGTTCGCCTGCGGCGTCGCCATCGGCCTCGAGCGCCAGATGCGCCAGCGCACGGCCGGCCTGCGCACCATCACGCTCGTCGCCAGCGGCGCGTGCCTGTTCGTCACGCTCGGCGTACTGACCGGCAATGGCGTCGCGGGCGTCACGCAGATCGCCGCCTACGTCGTGTCGGGCGTCGGCTTTCTCGGCGGCGGCGTGATCATGCGCGACAAGGGCTCGATCCAGGGCATCAACACGGCCGCGACGCTGTGGTGCTCGGCCGCCGTCGGTGTGCTGGCCGGCTCCGGCCATTACGTGCCCGCACTGGCCGGCACCGGCGTCGTGCTGCTCACCAATACCGTGCTGCGCGGTGTCAGCCAGGCGATCAACGCGACGCCCGTCTCGAACGCCGATCTCGTGCGCGAATACCAGATCACGGTGATCTGCCTGGCCGCCGACGAAGTGCACATCCGCACGCTGCTGTCGAACGCGATGTACGCGAAGCCGCTGTCGTTCCAGAGCCTGACGAGCGAGGACGTACCCGATCAGCCGGACCGGCTGAAGGTGACCGCGACGTTGAAGCTGCATCCGAAGGATCAGCAGAAGCTCGAACAGATCGCGAGCCGGATGAGCATGGAGAAGAGCATTTCCAGCGTGAGCTGGACCGCGAAGGAAGCGGAACCGATGATGGAGTGAGCGGCGTGGCGGCCGCCGCATCCGGCGCCGCCCTCGCCTGCGTCACGGCGCGTCGATGAGCCCGGCCGAAATCGCCTTCACGACCGCCTGGACCTTGTTGGTCGCGCCGAGCTTCTCGAGGATGTTGTTGACGTGGAAGTTGACCGTCCGCTCCGAGATGCTGAGGATCTGGCCGATTTCGCACGCGGTCTTGCCCTCGGCCGTCCAGCACAGCACCTCGCGCTCGCGCGCGGTCAGCGTGACGCCCGCCGCGGGCGACAGCTTCGGCACCATGAAGCGGCTCATCAGCGAATGCGACAGGTTCGCGAGCCAGTTCGTCTGCAGCGTCAGCATATTGATTTCGGCAGGCGTCAGCCGGTCGGCATGGCGCGCGATGCTCAGCAGGCCGAACGCGCCGCGGGCCGCCCAGCTCGACTGCGCGACGCCCACCGACAGCCCGAAATCGCGCGCGTCCTGCCACAGCGGGCACGGGTCGATCCGGTCGACATCCGGCCAGACGATCATGTTGGTGCTCAGCGCGCCGTCGCGAACCGTCGAATCGATCTCGATGTAGTTTTGCGCCTGGTAGTGCGCCATCCAGCCGTCGGGATAGGTATTGAAGATGGCGACCGACGGCTTCGATACGGGCAGCGGTACGCGAATGCCGTAGCAGCAGTATTCGAATCCCAGCCGCCTCGAATAGGCGGCGATCCGCTGGAAGAGCTGCTGCTCGTCTTCCGCGGCGCTGAATTGTTGATAGGCATCCTGCCAGCGCAGTTCCATTCGTTCTCCGACAACGTCACGCTGTCATACTTGTCAGGTTCCAGCACCCGTTCGAGGCTGATACATTCCGCGCATGACCTCACCTTTGCTGCACCCGGTCCCCGGCCCGTCCCCGGACGGCTACGTACGCCTGTCAAAAGACGCACTGGCCGTGCTTGCACTCGACCATGTCTCGAGCGGCCTCGACGCATCCTTGCTGGCCGAACTGCGCGACAGCGCGATCGACGCACGCCTCGCCGGCTACACCGAATGGCACCGCGCGGCCGGCGCCGGCGCCCCTTACGTGACGGTCGGCTGGGACTGGTACCTCGAACGCGCGACGGGCACGTTCGTGATCGCGGGCGGCGACGTCCGCAGCAACGTGATGGTCGTCGATGCCACCGGCGCCGACATCGGCATGGTCCGCACGGCCGCCGCGCTCGCCGCGCGACTTGCCGGCATGGACTGGCCCGCCGCGGTCGCGTCGGCCGTGCTCGGTCGCAACGACGCCTATCATGCCGGTCCCACGCTCCAGTGACAACCTGCCGCGCATTCCTCTGATCATTTCGCAAGACTGGCGCTCTTTATAAGCAAAAGCCGTCCAGTTTTCAATCCCGTCGATCAAGAAACCGTTACCACGCCGCAAATGGCGCCTTTGGGCCGCCACCCTGTAAGAGTTACCAGTTACAGCCCCCTCGTGCCGCGCGATGTAATGCACGCATACAAAAGCACAGATCCGAGGACACCATGCGGACCTTCGTTCACGAGGAAGGGCGGTTGCCACACGAACTTGCAGCGGATCTAGGGCGCTATCGGCGCCGCGTATTCGTCGAACAGCTCGGTTGGGCGCTTCCGTCGGCGAACGAAAGCTTCGAGCGCGACCAGTTCGATCGCGACGATACCGTCTACGTGTTCGCGAGGAACGCCGGCGGCGACATGTGCGGATGCGCGCGCCTGCTGCCCACTACGCGCCCGTACCTGCTGAAGTCGCTGTTCGCCGACCTGATCGCCGAAGACATGCCGCTGCCGCAATCGGCCGCCGTCTGGGAGTTGTCCAGGTTCGCGGCGACCGACGACGAAGGCGGCCCGGGCAACGCCGAGTGGGCCGTGCGCCCGATGCTGGCCGCGGTCGTCGAATGCGCGGCGCAGCTCGGCGCGCGCCAGCTGATCGGCGTGACGTTCGCGAGCATGGAGCGGCTGTTCCGCCGGATCGGCATTCACGCGCACCGTGCAGGCCCGCCGAAACAGGTGGACGGTCGTCTGGTGGTCGCGTGCTGGATCGACATCGATCCGCAAACGTTTGCCGCGCTAGGAATCGAGCCGGGGCAGGCAACCCGGCAAGCCATCGCCGCCTGAGCCGGAACGCGCGTGTCCGTCCGGGCGGCATCGTAACGAAGGAGAACCAACGTGGACCAGTCTCAGGTCTTTCGCGCGATGATGCCCGGCTTGACGAGCGCCGGCGGCGCCCGCATTGCGGTCGCCTATCCGTCGTTTCCCAGGCCGCTGCCGCTCGTGCGGCTCGACCGCCGCGGGCTCGTGTTTCGCGCCGCCGGCGCCGCGCCGCTCGTCTGCGGGCTGCCGCGCCCCGCGACGCTGCTGGTCGCGGACGAGCCGCTCTGCTCACTGCGCCTCGTGATTCGCGGCACCGCCCCGGCCGGAGGCGGCCAGCACGACCTGACGATGCAGCCGTCCGGCGCCGCCGGCGACGAGCTGCTGTGGCATGCGCTGCGCGATCGCGCACCGTACCGGCACATTCGGCACCCGCTGGCGCCCGTCGATACGACCCGCGCCGCCGACAGCGCGCCGCTCGCCCCGGCCGGCGAGGCCGCCCCGCGCCCGTCGCGCAGCACGGCCTTTCGCCTGCCGTGCCACAGCGACGCGCTGTTCTTTGCCGACTGGCTCGAATATCACTTCGACGAGCTGCGCGCGCTGTCGCAGCAGCACGGGCCGCAACTGCAGCTCAATCAGCTCGAGCGCCAGGTGGCCGACGACGAGGTCGGCGTACGCTTCGTCTACGACATCGACGGCCATGCGACGCGGCATGCGCTGACCGACTGCGCACGCGAGGCCTGTGCATGGATCGAGACGGAAATGCGCGACAAGTACGCGCTGCCCGTCGCGCAGGAGCGGTTCGGCGCGTTTGCGGCACATGCGCGGGCCGGCGGCATGTGAATGGATCACGCGGCTGCCAGTTGCATGGATACAACTAGCGCTTGCAAACGTCCGGGTTTTCCCTTAAATTGACGTCTGTCTCCTCCATGTCTCCAAACATGGATTCAGCCCGCTCAAGTAGCGGGCTTTTTTATTGCCTGCGCGGATCTCGGGGCCACATCATTCTCCGTTCCGGCTAACCCGCCGGACGTGCGCCGGCCGGGTGCAGCCAGTAGTGATACACCGTAAATATCAGCGCAAGCGCCACGACCAGGATCAACAACAGGTATAGCCAACCCTTCCTGGTCGACGGCAGGTCCGTCACGGCGCCGACGTCACCCGTCAGTGCCATCAACGCGACCATCGCCAGCCCGGCCAGTACCAACGTGCCCTTGGCCACCCATCCAAAGACGGCCTCCAGTCCGGCCGCCCATCGCGATTGGCGATAAGGTCCGGCAACCGGCCGACGCAGATCGGGCTTACTCATTCCTCATCTCCCGTCCGACCTGCACGAATTCGCACGTCGAACAGCAGGCTGCTGCGGAAGGCCGGGATTTGAGGGCTCCGCAGACATGCGGCGGCCGCGGTGCACACACTGAATCTGAAGCGTCATGTTTGTTGTATCTTGAGCGAGTCGGGAGTCGCCCCTCCGCTTCGTTTGGCCGAAACGAATCGATATCGTTCGACACGACGAGCATGCGCCGCGACACGATCCGCTCGCCTCACGCAATCCCGATCGGTCCGCTTATCATTGACCGGGCCCGCCACCCTTCGCCGAGGTCATCTTGCACGCCCACTTGCGTATTGCCCGCCCGGTCAGCAACCTCGCCCGCACCGAGCGCATGTATCGCGACGCCCTCGACCTGTCGGTCCTCGCGCGTTTCGACGATCACGACGGCTTTTCCGGCGTGATGCTCGGACGTGACGGTCTCGACTATCACTTCGAATTCACGCACTGCCCGGATCATCCGATCGCGCCGTCGCCCACACCCGAGGACCTGATCGTCTTCTACCTGCCCGATCGACCGGAATGGGAAGCCGCGTGCGAGCGCGCCGCCGCACATGGCTTCATGCCCGTGACGTCGTTCAATCCGTACTGGGAAATATCCGGCCAGACCTTCGAGGATGCCGACGGCTACCGAATCGTGCTGCAGAACGGCACGTGGCGCTGACACGCGGAGACGCGTGAGCCGTTACGCGCCGGCAACGCCGCCGGCGCGCGCGACATACACGACGTGCGGCCGCAGCGGATGCCCGTCCGGCAACGCGGGATGATCGAAGTCGCGCGCGGATTGGCGCAGCATGCCGAGCTGCTCCATCACACGCCGCGACCGCACGTTGGTGTCGGCCGTCCACGCGAAGATTTCGCCGAGCCCGGCCCGGCCGAACCCGTCGGCCAACGCGGCGGCAGCCGCTTCGAGCGCGTAGCCCTGCCCCCAGGCGTGGCGCGCCTGCCGCCACATGATCTCGACGCACGGCGCCATCGGATGGGTTGCACGCGCTTCATGCGACAGACCGCAAAGCCCGATCAGCGTCGCGTCGGCACGACGTTCGACCGCCCACACGCCGAAACCGTGTGCATCGAAATGCGCGTCGAAGCGCGCGATGAGGTCGCTCGCCTCGTCGACGGACATCGGGCCGCGCGCGAGCCACGCGATCACGTCCGAATCGGCATGCATCGCCGAAAGCGCACCCGCATCCGACGCACGCCAGCGACGCAGCATCAGGCGTTCGGTTTCGATCTTCGAGAGGATGGACATGGGTGATGAGGATCGCACGGACGGCAGCGGAACGCTGGTGACGTCACGAACCCGAAGGCGGGGCGGCTGACGAAGGAGGAAGCTCGATCGTCGCGTCTGGGCGCGACGATCGATGGAACAAACCACGAGAAACGGGCACGGGTGCGCCCATCGCGATTACTCGTTTTCCTCGAAGTAATGCCCGAATTTCGTCTGCTTCGTGCGGATATAACGCTCGTTTTCCTCGCGCACGGGCACCGCCAGCGCCACGCGCTCGCAGACCGGAATGCCGTGCTTCGCGAGCGTGTCGAACTTCTCCGGGTTGTTGCTCATCAGCCGCACCGACGTCACGCCGAGGATCCGCAGGATCGCGGCGGCCGAATCGTATTCGCGGGCATCGTCGGGCAGGCCGAGGTCGAGGTTCGCCTCGACGGTGTCGCGCCCCTGCTCCTGCAGCGCGTACGCGCGGATCTTGTTGCTCAGGCCGATCCCGCGCCCTTCATGACCGCGCAGGTACAACAGCACGCCGCGGTCTTCCGCCGCGATGTAGCGCAACGCAAGGTCGAGCTGCTCGCCGCAATCGCAGCGATACGAGCCGAACACATCGCCGGTCAGGCATTCGGAGTGCAGCCGCGTCAGCACCGACTGCTCGCCGGCCACGTCGCCCATCACGAGCGCAAGATGTTCGGCATCGCTGCCCGATACGCGAAACGCGTATGACTTGAACGTACCGTAACGCGTAGGCAGCGACGCGGTGGCGACGAGTGTCACGCACTCGTCAGCCTGGTCATTGCCCGGCGCGGGCGATTGGGGACGCGAAGACATCATGAATTGAATCGAAACGTTCAGGAATGTAGGAGTTGTGTGGATAGTGCGTGACGGGAGTTTACCGCTAATCTGGAAACGTCACGCGACTGCCACTGCGCGCCCGGCTATACTGGGCTCAACGGGTGTCGCGCACCAACGCCCTGCCTTCCCTGTATCGACCTGCACACGGAGAAAGCGAATGAGCACGACTGTCGCGCAGATTCTCAAGGCCAAGCCTGATTCGGGCCGCACGATCTACACCGTCACGAAGACCGATTTCGTCTACGACGCCATCAAGCTGATGGCGGAAAAGGGGATCGGCGCGTTGCTGGTCGTGGACGGCGACGACATCGCGGGTATCGTCACCGAGCGCGATTACGCGCGCAAGGTCGTCCTGCAGGACCGCTCGTCGAAAGCGACCCGCGTCGAGGAAATCATGACGGCGAAGGTACGCTACGTCGAACCGTCGCAATCCACCGACGAGTGCATGGCGCTGATGACCGAGCACCGGATGCGCCACCTGCCCGTCCTCGACGGCGGCAAGCTGGTCGGCCTCATCTCGATCGGCGACCTCGTGAAGAGCGTGATCGCCGATCAGCAGTTCACGATCAGCCAGCTCGAACACTACATTCACGGCACGCCGGTCGCTTCGACCTGATCCGCGCAGCAAAAAAGGCCCAAACGCGTCAGCGTCTGGGCGGAAAGCCGCCGACATGCGGCGACGGAGGTTCTGCTCCAGCGGGCGAACGACGCGCGCAAACGGCGCGCGTCTCGTCGTTTGAATGGTGCGCTCGGGCAGACCGGGGACGTTCGATTAGTTGCCGAAGTAGACCGAATTCACCGGATTCGGTGCTTCCCGCGTCACGCGGCGGCCGGCTTGGCCCGCGCCCGTCGCGACGGCGCCGTAGCCGCTCGTATCGGCCTGCGCGAGCATCGGCTGGTTCGGCTGGATCCGCTGTTCGGCTGCCTGGATGTTGCTCGGGTACTGCGCATCGCTCGCCAGCGGCTTGTAGCCGTTCTGTTCGAGTTGCACGAGTTCGGCCTTGACCTGGTCGCGCGTCAGCCCCTGTTCGGACTGTGCAAACGATGCGATCGGTGCGGCAAGGACGGATGCGGCGATGGCTGCGTAGATGATCGACTTCATGATTTACCTCCGGAATATGTTCTCTTTTGACGTCGCCTCGGCAGGACCCTGTCTGAAGCGAATGAATCCAGTGTAGTGCGCGTCACTCCAAGGGGAAACCCTTAGTTGGAACATACAGCGTTGCAATTTTGGAAAAAATCACCAAATATTTCCGCACACAGCCCGCGCAACTTGCGTTATATGCACAACAATCGCTGACGAAACGCCAACAGCCGGATCACATATCCCGAAGGTTGTGTTGTATAATCGTAAGGTTTTAATCGCCAGCCGATATTCCATCCACCATGTACGCGCTCACGCTCCTTTCGGTTTCGCCGTCCGGCCCGGCCGGCGTGCGCGCGCACGCCGGCCATCCGGCGCATCCCCTCGCTCGACGCACGGCCCAGGCACCGCTCGCCCCTGCCCGGCGCCTGATCTGACGGCTCGGTCTCCTCCCGGAGCCAGGTCAGACAGGCTCCGGGCGATCCCCATAGGCACGCCACGCCTGCCCTTGCCGATCATTTGGAGAACTGCCATGAAACAACGCCTTTACCAGTTGACCGAACTCGACGTTGCTCGCCTCGAGAAGCACGCCGAACAGAACCCGCGCTTCCAGACCATGCTCGACACGCTGCTCGAGCGTGCCGACATCGTGCAGCCCGACGCCATCAAGGCCAATGTCGTCACGATGAACTCGCAGATCACGCTGCTCGACGAAGCGACCCAGGAACAGGCGACCTGGACGATTGTTTATCCGGACGCCGCCAATCTCGAACTCGGCCGCCTGAATGTCTTCTCGCCCGTCGGCATGGCGCTGCTGGGCACGCAGCGTGGCCAGATGGTCAAGGTGATGCAGCCGAGCGGCGCCGAAAAGCAGATGAAAGTCTCCGCGATCGTGTTCCAGCCGGAAGCCAACGGCGAGTACACGCGCTGACGTCACCGGCGGCCAGTGCCGCGCGCAACATCGACGCACAACGAAAAAAGCGAGGCACGCGCCTCGCTTTTTTGCATCCGGACGACGCGAATCGTCGACATCACATTCCGCAGACAAAAAAAGGCGCCCGAAGGCGCCTTTTTTGATGCTGCGAAGCGGGTTACCCCGCCGTCACGCTTAGAAGCGGTGACGCAGACCAACCGTTGCTGCGGTTTGGTTGATCGACGAGCTCGGCAGCGTGCTGACGTCGCCGTTGTAGATCGATGCGCCGATGCCGTTCTTCGCTGCGCGCTGGTACACAGCTTGTGCGTAGACGTCCGTACGCTTCGACAGTGCGTAGTCAGCTTGCAGACCGAACTGGTTCCAGTGCGTGCTGCCGTTGTTGATCTTCGCGTTCGTGTACGTGTAAGCAGCACCCAGGCCGAGAGCCGGCGTCAGGTTGTACTTTGCGTTGACTTCGTAGTTGTCGGTGCGCAGCGTGCTCACACCAACAGCATTGTTGTCGAGACGCGCTTGCGTCCACGCTGCGCCGACTTGCGCCGGGCCGAATGCGTAACCAGCAGCAGCGCCGTACGTACGGACGCGGCCTTGGCTAGCGATGCCACCGATCGCCGACGACGTTGCGCCGTTTGCGTTCGTGCCGTCACCCAGGTTCGCTTGCGAGTATGCAGCTGCGAGCTTCAGACCTTGGAACTGGTATGCAGCGCCCGCGCTGTATGCACGGTTGTTGCCGAAGTTCGTGTTGTTCGAGAACGAGTACGTACCGCCGAATTGCAGGCCAGCGTAGTTCGCGCTCGTGTACTTGATCGTGTTGTTCTGTGCGACGTCACCGTTCGTGCTCAGACGGTCGAGGTTCAGCGGGTGCGCGAAGTACGTGCCGCCCCACGAGCCCGTTGCCGTCAGCGGCGCCAGGTAGTCTTGCGTTGCGTCATACTGCTTGCCCAGCGTGACCGTGCCGTACTGGCTCGACAGGCCGACGAAAGCCTGGCGGTTGAACATGCCGCCGTTGCCGTTCGCGAAGCGGCCGTTACCGATGTTGAAGCCGCTTTCCAACGTGAAGATTGCCTTCAGGCCGCCACCGAGGTCTTCCGAACCACGCAGGCCGAAACGGCTCTGGTCAATGCCCGAACCCATCGACCAACGCGACTTGCCAGCTTGGCCCAGTGCCGGTTGGACGTTGCTTTGGTAGGTGATGCCTGCGTCCAGCACGCCGTACAGCGTGACGCTGCTTTGCGCGTGAGCGACGGTAGCGAACGATGCTGCAGCTGCTGCAACGATCAGAGTCTTGTTCATTCGTGGAGCTCCCTTCTAAAAAGAGGCAGGTCTCGCGACCTTGTTCATAAACGGTCTTCAACCGCCCGGGAGTGCCATCGGTCCTGCTGGCCACGCCCGGATAGTTGCCCGTTTGGGAACCGTGAGTTTAGGGGTGTACCCTAGGGGAGCGATCCGCAAATAAAGAAATAAGCTTTTCCAGAACTAGAAATAATGAAAGTGGGGACTAGTCATAAGTATTTGTTTTAACGCTTGTTTTTGACCTCTTGACGACAGCATTTTGGAGGCCTTCATCGCACCATTCTTACATGTCATCGTCTTGACGGTTGCATAGAAACAACAAACGGATCCGGCCAAGCGCCCCAAAACAGTAATTTTTACCTGCTTTGATCTCGATCTTCAGGCGTCGGGCGCCTAAAACACTGGCAACCATCGGTAAACAGAATGCGGCGGCCGCGTCGCGGGCGACATCCCCGTCAGCCGGCAGAAAGGAACAGGCGGTTTGCGCCTGCCGTGACACGCAGTAACAGCCTTAACCGCTCACGTAACCCGGCGGGCGTACCGGCAGGCTAATGTAAGGCAGCCTTCAATACTGCACAGGACACGCCATGAATCGACGCTCGTTGTTGCGCGCCATCGGATTGACCGCCGCGTTTGCCGGGACCGGCTGGCTGCGCGCCGCCTCGGCCCAGCCCGCACCGCCCGTGTATCGGCCGTCCGGCCCGAACCGCGTACCCGGCGGGCCGCCGTACGACGATCGCCCGCATCTCGCGCCGCCGGCGGCCCGGCACGACCGCCGGCCGCCGCCGCCCCGGCCGCACGGCTATATATGGACGGATGGCTACTGGCGCTGGCAGCGCGGCCGCTATATATGGGTGTCCGGCCGCTGGGTCGCACGACGCCCCGGACGTCGCTGGGTACCCGGCTACTGGCGCCGCCAGGGGCCGGTATGGGTCTACGTCGACGGCTCGTGGCGATAGGCCGCCGCGCGGCGCCGGGCGACGACGGTCCGGCGCCGGACGGCACGCGGGAAGCGGCGCCGTTCGCGCCGTCGCATCAGGACGCGTGGCCCGCCATCAACGCACCGTCCCGCCCACGCCCGGACACCTTCGCGACGCATACATCGACGCATCGTCCCGGTCATTCATCCTGACGGCACCGTTCGGATAACGAAATCAATCGATGCCGATGCAAACGCATTCGGCCGTGCGTCACCCCATCGCGCACCTTCCGCGGCACGCCGTGCATCGACGCAACGGTCCGTGCATTCCGCTCAACGCCCGCCACCGTCCAGTTCTCGCGCACGACGGCGCGCCGCGCAGATCGCGCGATGATGTTCGTCGGCCCACCGGATCATCGCCTGCATCGGCGTCAGGAACGAGCGCCCGAGCTCGGTCAGCGCATATTCGACGCGCGGCGGCACTTCGGCGAACAGCGTGCGGCTGACGAAGCCGTCCTGCTCGAGCCGCTTCAACGTACGCGACAGCATCTGGTTCGACACATCGCCGATCGCGCGGCCGAGTTCGTTGAAACGCATCGTTCCGCCGGACAGCGCCTCGAGCACGAGCAGGCTCCACTGGTCGCCGATGCGATCGAGGACATCGCGGATCGGGCACGGCTGATCGAGTTCGACGGATTCGTCGGCGGACGGCAACGGCATGACTGGACTCTCTTTCACGGGCAACGCATGGTCATCGCGGTGTGACCTGTTCACACCGCGATGACTTCTTGTGACGGGTTCGCGGCAACTGTACCATTCGATCGCCCCGACAACTGCCGGGATTCGCCAGTTCAACGAAACATGACGATGGCGCGGCGCCGCCGTATCGGCCGCAGTAACGATGCATGCGTTGCGTCCGATCGCCGCGCATCGGCCGGCATGCGTGCCGGCGGTTTCGCGCGACCGACCGTCGTCGATCGTCACGAGCGTCGCCCCCGCAGTCGCGTATCACATGCGCGCATCCACGAACCGTCAGACAAGGAAACCGCTACATGTCATCGTTCCGCTCCCCCGCTCGCGTCGTTGCCGCATGCGTGTTGCTGGCCGCATCGGCGGCCGCGCTGGCTGCCGCCCCGGCTCCCCGCGACCTGGCCGCCGAGGAGGCCAACCGCCAGCTCGTGCTGACGTTCTACGACCGCTTCTTCAACAAGCATGAAGCGGTCGAGGCCGCCGCCGTCGTCGCGGACGACTACAAACAGCACAACCCGCACGTGCCCGACGGCAAGAAACCGTTCGTGTCGTATTTCGTCGGCGCATTCCAGAAGAACCCCGCCTCGCGCGCACGCATCGTCCGCAGCGCGACCGACGGCGACTTGGTGTACCTGCACGTGCACGCGACCGAGCGTCCGGGCGATCGCGGCGAAGCGGTGGTCGACATCTTCCGCGTGAAGGACGGCAGGATCGTCGAGCACTGGGACGTGATCCAGCCGGTGCCCGAAACGGCCGCGAACCGGAACACGATGTTCTGACGCGCGGGCGGCGGGCAAGCGCGGGTGCCCTGCGCGCGCGAAGTCCCCTACAATCGTGCTTCGCCGCCGCTCCGGTGCAGGCGAAGCACGGCCCGCCAAGGCGGCCGTTCGCGAAGACGGTGTCAACGATGAACCCCGCCCATATCTCCCTGAGCAACGCCGGCGACCTGGTCGCCAGCCTCGGCAGTCCGCAGTTTCCCGCCCGGCTTTGGGCGTGGCTGCGCGAAACCGTCGATCCGCAATCCCATTACAGCGTCGCGACGCGTTACCGGCGCGACGCGCCGTCCCACTCGGTCAACAGCGTCGACGTGCTGTTCTTCGCCGGCGGCGACGATCCCGACGGCACGCGCCACGCACTCGATCTGTATACACAGGGCGACTGGCGCGACGACACGCTGCTCCCGCATATCGAGCGCGCGACCGATTCGCAGCTCGTGTTCTCCTGCAATGACGAAATCGACACGGCGACCGAGTACGGCCGCCAGTTCGCGCTCGGCGACCTCGGCGAGGACTGCACGCTGCTCGGCAGCGAGCGAGACTATGTCTATGCATTCTCGCTGTTCCGCCGGCGCGGCCAGCCGTCCTATACGCTGGCCGAACTGGCGCTGCTGCGGCAGCTCGGCGATTTCGTGCTGCCGCTGCTGATCCAGCATGCGCGGCTCGCCCGCCTGACGCCGCGCTCGGACGACGGCGCGCTGCTGCTGCGCTTCGAACAACGGCTGTCGGCCAGCGGCGCGGCGCTGTCGCAGCGCGAGCGGCTCGTCTGCCGCGCGGTGCTGCAAGGCCGGCCCGTCCCGCAAATCGCCGACACGCTCGCGCTCAAGGCCAGCAGCGTGCGCACCTATCTCGGCCGCGCGCTCGCGAAGCTCGGCGTCGCGAACCGCGCCGGGCTGTTCGCGTGGTGCGTGACCGAAGACGAAGCGCAGGAAGACCGCAGCCGGTAAACGCCGCCTTTGTCGCACGTTGTCCTCAAAACGACGACAGACAGCCGGCCGCCCCGCCCCTAGTATCTGACTCACCCGACGACAGCAACGCGTCGGATACCACGGAGACACGGCATGCCGATTACCGGATCGACGCCGGCCTGCACGGCCGCAAGCGCGTCGCTCATCGATTCGCCGATACGGGCCCGTCGGCGAAACCGGCATGACGCTCCGGCAGCCGTTGCCGACCTTCGCCACGGCGCAGCAGCGCCGCCACGCGGCGCCGGCACGTAACCCCTCTCACCCCGTTCCACCCCGACCAGGCGCACCCGACCGGACGAGCCGCACGGCCCGCCCGCCGGACACGCGCCCGTCGATCCCCTACCCGGAGGAGACACATGCAACACGCCGATACCGTCTATCTGAACGGCCTGCTTTACACGGGCGACGCGCAGCGCCGCTTCGCGCAGGCGCTCGCCACCCGGGACGGCAAGATCGTCGCGGTCGGCCGCGACGACGACATCCGCCCGCTGGCCGGCCCCGCGACGCGAAGGGTCGATCTCGCCGGCCGGCTGATGCTGCCGGGCCTCATCGACGGTCACGTGCACCCGCTCGAAGGCCATCAGATCCTCGGCGACTTCGACCTGTCCGGCATCAACGATCCCGGCACGATCCTGCAGCGTATCCGCGCGTGCGCCGATGCGACGCCGAACGAGCCGTGGGTCTATCTCGGCGGCGCGAACCTCGCCGCGTTCGGCACGTATCCGACCCGTGAACTGCTCGACCGGATCGTGCCCGACCGGCCGCTGCTCGTGGTCGGCTTCGACGTGCACAGCGGCTGCCTCAACACGAAGGGACTCGAAGCGGCCGGCATCCGGGCCGATACGCCCGATCCGTCCGGCGGCGTGATCGAGCGCGACGCCTCGGGCGCGCCGAACGGCGTCGTGCACGAAGCGGCGTTCTACCGCGTGTGCCCGCTCATTCCGCAACTGAGCCCGGCCGGCTACCCGAAATCGCTCGCCAAGGCGCACGCGATGGCGCACGGCTACGGCATCACCGGCTGGTTCGATGCACGCGTCGACGAAGCCGAGCTCCAGGCCTATGCCGACGCGCAGCGCGCGGGCACCCTGAAGGCGTACATGAGCGCGGGGCTCTACGCAAACCCGCGCCGCGACCCGCGCGAGCAGATCGAGCGCTTCGCCGCGTGGCGCCGCGAATACGAGCGCGACAACCTGCGCCTGCACACGGTGAAGATCTTCGTCGACGGCGTGCCGGAATCGAAAACCGCCGCGCTGCTCGAGCCGTACGCGGGCACCGACGACTGCGGCCTCGCGCTGTGGAGCCAGGACGCGCTGAACGAAATCTGCCTGCTCGCCGATACCGCCGGCTTCGACCTGCACTTCCACACGCTCGCCGACCGCGCGGTGCGCATGACGCTCGACGCGCTCGAACATGTCCAGCGCCGCAACGGCATGCGCGACCGGCGCGCGCAGCTTGCGCACCTGCAGCTCGTCGATCCGGCCGACATGGGCCGCTTCAACCGGCTCGGCGCGATCGCAAGCGTGCAGACGCTGTGGACGGCCGCCCGCGAGGAGCAGCAACAGCTCTATCGCGACCTGCTCGGCGCCGAGCGCACCGCGCGCAACTATCCGTTCCGCAGCCTGCGCAACGCGGGCGCGATGCTCGCGGCCGGCTCCGACTGGTCGGTCAGCACGATGGACCCGATGCAGATCATCCAGACGGGTGTCACGCATCGGCTGATCGACCAGCCCGACAGCCCGCCGTGGAACCCGCACGAACGGCTCGACCTGCTCACGATGCTCGAGGCCTACACGGTGAACACCGCCTACGCGCTGCGTTTCGACGACTGCACCGGTTCGCTCGAAGCGGGCAAGGACGCGAGCTTCGCGATCCTCGACCGCGATCCGTTCGCGCACCCGGTCGAGACGTTCGCGCAAACCCGCGTGATCGAGACGTGCTTCCGCGGCGAAGTCGTGCACGCGGTGCCCGGCTGGGCCGACTGAGCGCCGGCCCGCGCCGTCGTCAGGCGACGTCGAGCGCCAGGACCTGTTCGGTCGTCAGCACGTCGCCGAACGTGTCCGACAGCGCGGCCAGCGTCGCGCGATGGAGGTCGCGGTGCGGCACCGTGCCGCCGTCCGCGACGTCGAGATCGCGCGTCGCGCACGCGTCGTCGACGACGATCACCGCATAGCCGAGCGGCACCGCATCGCGTGCCGCGCCGGCCACGCACGCATGCGTCATCAGGCCCGTGACGATCAGCGTGTCGACGCCGGCCGCCTTCAGGCGCGCGTCAAGGTCGGTCGTCGGGAACACGCTCACCGACGTCTTCTTCACGACCGCGTGGTGCGGCGCCGGCTGCAGGTCCGCGTGGAAGCGAAACCCGTCGCTGCCGTCGGCGAAGATCGGGCTGTCGGCCGCATCGACATGCTGGACGTGAAATACCGGAATGCCCGCGCGGTCGGCGAACGCGATCACGCGCCGCGCATTGCCCAGCGCGCGCGGCCCGTCCGGAATCGGCAGGCGGCCGCTGAAGTATTCGTTCTGGAAATCGATCACCAGCAGCGCGCTGCGGGCGGCGTCGATCGACGTCGGCGCGGTCGCGCCGGCCAGGGTACGGATGGTCGGGTGTTGCATGGGTCGCTTCCTTTTGGTTCGCATATTGACGAGACGGCGCGCCGGGCCGGCCGGCGCCGCCGGACGCGGCCCGATCCTTCCGCGGCCGCGAGGCGCCAGTGTCGGGCCGCGCGGCCTCGCGCGACAGCCGCACACGGGACAACGTCCGACAGGATCGGGCCAACGTGCGTGCCGCCTACGACAGCGCGGCCCTCCGGGCGCCCGGCCGTGTCCGCCCGTACGCGGCCATCATCACGAAGCTGAGCAGGAAGCCCGCGCCGCCGATCAGCAGCAGACCGGTCTCGCCGAACACGGGCAGCAGGTTGGTCAGCGCGCCCGTGACGACCCACGCGACAGCCATCACCGAGCCCGCGACGCCGAGCGCCCAGCCCTGCCGGTCCTCGCTGACGGCGTCGGAGAACGCCGTATACATGGTCGTGTACGCCACCATGTCGAAACAGCCGACGACCATCGCGAGCGCCCACAGCACGGGTTCGTGCGGGAACCATGCCGACAGGATCTGGCCCAGCCCGGCGACGAGCAGGCCCGTCTTCGCGATGTCGATCACGCGCCACACGCGCAGCATCAGCCGCACGACGAACAGCAGGCCGAACACGAAGCAGATGCCGATCACGCCGCTGAACAACCCGAGCCGCGCGCTCGTATAGCCGAATTTCGCCTGCAGCAGCAGCATGATGGTCTGCAGGTACAGCCCGTAGCCGACCTGCATCAGGAAGAACACCACCGACAGGAACGCGACGTTGCGCTGGCGCGCGGCTTCCCAGATGATCCGCAGCGGCAGCAGCGGATCGATGCGCGTATCGCCGCGCGGCGCGGCCGAATCGCGATACGATGCCCAGGTCCAGCACGCACAGACGAGCGACAGCGCGGCGACCAGCACGAACGGCGTGCCGTAGTCGAACAGCGGCGAGATCGTCCGGTCGGACGTGACGCCGCCGAGCACCGGGCCGACGATCACGCCCGCGCTGAACGCGAGCGACATGATGCTCATGTTGTACGCCTTGTTCTCCGGCGTGCTCAGGTCGGTGATCGCCGCCTGCGCGATGCCCTGGCAGCCGGCCATCAGGCCGGTGAGCCCGCGGCCGGCCAGCAGCAGCGCAACGCTGGCGTGCCACGCACCGGCCGCCATCATCGCGTAGCCGGCCGCGAGGCCGAGCACGCACAGCAGCAGGATCCTGCGGCGGCCGTAGCGATCGGACAGCTCGCCCATCAGCGACGAGCCGAAGAACATGCACAGCGGGTAGATCCCGTAGCCGAGACCGAGATAGAAATTGCGCAGATGCGCGCCGGCGTCGGCCGGCAGGATGCCCGCGTGCGGATCGCTGAAGATCGCGGACATCATCGGGTAGACGAGCCCGAATCCCATCGCGTCGAGCGCGATGGCGAGCAGACAGGGGCCGAGCAGCGTGTAGTCGAGCCGGGACATGGCGACCTTCCGGAAGGAGTGGATGACCGCCCAAGCGTAATGACCGGGCGGCGGCCGCGGTAGGCCGCCGCCCGCGATGCTAACCATCGGCTGCGCCGCTACCCGGCACGGCGCCCGCGCCGATGGGTCACCGGGGCGCGGCCGCCGGCCGCTACCTGGCGCTCAGCGGTTCGCCCTGGAATTGCCAGCGTGCGACCACGCACGGCGCGCCGTCGCGCATGAACACGCTCGCGAGCAGCCCGAACGATGCCGCGAACAGCACATACCAGGCGGGCGCGACGGGCGAGCCGGCCGCGTGCGCGACCTGTTCGCGCACAAGATCGCGCTCGTGCCGCTCGCCGGCCCCATGATCCGCCAGACGATCGGCCTGAGCTTCCTGCACCGCCACGAACGCGATCCGAACCTGCTCGCGCTCGCGACAGTGTGCCGGCGGCTGGCGGTCAAGGGGCCGACCGCACGGTAGCGCGTCGATCGGCACGCAGCCCATGCCGCGCGCATCGGCGAGCCCGACGAAGTGGGCAGCCTCGTGCTGTTCCTCGCGTCCGACGAATTCGCGTATTGCACGGGGTCGGAATTCATCGTCGACGGCGGGATGCTCGCGGGCTGCACACTCGACTGATCGGCCGCACTGCCGGAAACGGAAACGCCAACGCCAACGCCGCCAGCGGCTCGACCCGCGCGGCGGCGTTGGCGCTTCAAGACATGGAGCAAGAGGCCACGCCGCTCAATACCCCTTCGGCTGGATCGCCGGCGCACCGGCACCGCGCGCGCCGTGCCTGCCGCCGCGCACGAAGCGGCGCCCGCGCGGGCCGTACACGCCGTCCGGCTCCGGATACAGTGTCAGCAAGACGAAGTACAGCATCCCGCCCACCGCCAGCGACACCGGCACGCTCAGGTCGAGCCCGTCCGCGAGGTGGCCGAGCGGCCCGACGAACTGGCCCGGCAGGTTCACGAACGCGAGCCCGACCAACGCGGCCGGCAGCCATGCGCCCATCGCGCGCACGTTCCAGCCGTGCGTAAACCAGTAGTGGCCGCCGCGCAGCCCGCGATTGAACACCTGCAGGTCGTCGGCGAGATAGTAGCCGCGGCGCGTCACGTAGCCGATCACCATGATCGCCATCCACGGGCAGCTGAACGTATCGATCAGCGTCGAGAACGTCGCGACGCTTTCGACGAGGTTGAACCAGAAGCGGCCGACGAAGATGAACGCGATCGCGATCGTGCCGATCAGCAGCGTCGCGCGGACGCGATTCAGGATCCGCGGGAACATGCTCGAGACGTCGAGGCCGGTGCCGTACAGCGCGGTCGTGCCGGTCGACATCCCGCCGATGATCGCGATCAGGCACATCGGCAGCAGGAACCAGCGCGGCGAGATCGCGAGCAGCCCGCCGACGTAGTCGTTCGACGCAATGAACGCGGGTGCCTTCGACGCGATGATCGTCGCGGTCGCAAGGCCGAAGAAGAACGGCACGAACGTCGCGACCTGCGCGGCGAACACCGCGCCCATCACGCGATGCCTCGGCGTGTGCTGCGGGATATAGCGTGCCCAGTCGCCGAGCGTCGACGCGAACGACACCGGATTGCTCAGCGCGACCAGCACCGCGCCGACGAACGCGGCCCAGAAACCCGCGCTGCCCCGTTGCAGCGTGCCCGCATAGTTCATGTCGAACAGGCCGGCGAACGCGAACAGGCCCGCGACGAACAGCACGCTCGCGGCCCACACGGCGATCTTGTTGACCCACAGCATGAAACGGAAGCCGTAGATGCAGACGATCAGCACGAGCACCGCGAACACCATGTACGCCGCGCCGAGCGTGAAGCCGTTGACGGGCACGCCGACCATGTCGTGCGCGCCGCCGACGAGCGCGTCGCCGGAGCTCCACACCGCGAGCGAGAAGAACGCGATCGACGTGAGCAGCGCGAGGAACGAGCCGACGATCCGGCCGTGGATGCCGAAATGCGCACCGGACGACACGGGGTCGCTCGTGCCGTTGCGCGGGCCGAACAGGCTCATCGGCGCGAGGATGCCCGTGCCGGCGAGCACGCCGAGCACGATCGCACAGACACCGGCCTTGAACGACAGCCCGACCAGCACCGGAAAGCTGCCGAGCACCGATGTGGAAAACGTATTGCAGCCGCCGAACAGCAACCGGAACAGATCGATCGGCCGCGCATAGCGCGATGCATCGGGAATGCGCTCGAAACCGAACGACTCGACCTGCGTAATCCTGCCTTCACCCATGTTGTCTCCCACTCCTCTGGTGCGCCTGTAAGGCTCTGCGGCCATACGACGCATCGTCATCGATTCGCGGCCACTCTAAACCGGATCGGCGGCCGCAAATATCACGCATTCGAGACGTTTACGACGAAGGAGAGCAATGTTTCCCGGCGGGCAGGCGGCCGGTGCCCGCGCCGTCCGTACGGCGCGGGCGATGCGAATCAATGCACCGCCACGGCCGCCGGCGCGCGGCAGGCGATCAGGCCCCGCTGAACGGCCGGCCGCGCGGCGATGTCGGCCAGCCAGCGTTCGACGTGCGGGAAACCGGAAACGTCGAGATCGAGCCCGGCCGCCGTGCGCAGCCACGGAAACGCCGCGCCGACCGCCTCGCGCTACTTCCCCGACTGCGCAAGCGGGCCTTGCGCCCCCTGCCCCGTGCCCGACGGCCAGCCGCCCGCGAGCGCCTTGTACAGCGCGACCGTCGACGCCGCGCTGCGCATCCGGCCGTCGGCCGCCGCGTCCTGCGCCTGCAGCAGCGTCCGTTGCGCGTCGAGCACTTCGTAGTAGTCGATCGCGCCGGCCGAAAAGCGGGTCTGCGCGAGCTGCGCGGCGCGCGCGCTGTCGTCGGCCGCGCGTATGAGGTGCGCGGTCTCGTCGCGCGTGCGGGCAACGCGCAGCAGCGCGTTCTCGGTTTCCTCCAGCGCGCCGAGCACGGTCTGCCGGTACTGCGCGAGCTGGCCAGCCGCTTCCGCGTCGCTCGCGGCGATCCGCGCGCGCACACGGCCGACGTCGAGGAACGACCAGTCGATGCCGAGCGCGATCAGGTTCGTGTCGCTGCCCGCGCGGAAGAACCCGTAGCTGCTCGTCGCGCTGCCGAGCAACCCCGACAGCGTGAAGCGCGGGAACAGATCGGCCGTCGCGACGCCGACGCGCGCGGTCGCCGCGTGCAGCCGCGCCTCGGCTGCCGCGACATCGGGACGCCGGCGCAGCAGGTCGCCCGGCGTGCCGGGATCGAGGTCGGCGGCCAGCGCCGGGAGCGGCACCGGCGTGCCCGGCGACGCACCGGTTTTCGGCGGACCGAAGCGGCCGATCAGCGCATCGGGCGTCTGCCCGGTCAGCACCGCGAGCCGGTGCTCGTCGACGCCGATCGCGGCTTCGTACACGGCGATCCGCGACGTCGTCGATTCGTACTGCGCACGTGCTCGCGCCGCATCGAGGTCGGAGCCTCGCCCCGCGCCGACGCGCGCATTGATCAGCGCAAGCGTCTGCTGCTGGTTGTCGGCGTTCTCGCGTGCGATTCGCAACCGCTCCTGCGAGCCGCGCAGATCGACGTACGTGCTCGCCACTTCGCCGGCGATCGCGACGCGCACCGCGCGCACGTCGGCCGCGCTCGCGGCCGTTTCCGCGCGCTGCGACTCGATCGAGCGCCGCACGCGGCCAAATAGGTCGAGTTCCCACGCGGCGTTGATGCCGATGTTCGACGTCGGCGTGTCGCGCTGGCTGCGCGGCGCGCCGAACGCCTGATCCTTGCTCATCAGCTGATGGCCGATCTGGCCGCTCGCGGTGATCGTCGGATAGCGGTCGAACGTTGCTTGCGACAGCAGCGCGTTCGATGCGTCGTAGCGCGACACGGCCACTTGCAGGTCCTGGTTCGCCGCGAGCGCCGCATCGATCAACTGCGTCAGCACCGGATCGCCGAAGCCGCGCCAGAACGCGGCATCGGCGGCGGCCGACGCATCGGGCGGCATATCGGGCGGCGACGCGTCGCGCGGCGTCGCCGGATGGCCGTCGCGCGCGAACCGTGCGGCCGTAGCCATATCGGGCCGCTTGAAATCGGGGCCCACCGCGCACGCGGCAAGCGTCAACGACATCGCGAGCGCGGAAAGTCGAAAAGCGGCGCTCATCGGTTTTCTCCTTCGAGGGTGCCGTGCTGTTCGCTCCAGACGGCCGGCGTGCCGCCCGCGAGCTTGCGGATCGCCACATAGAACACGGGCGTCAGGAACAGCCCGAACAGCGTGACGCCCAGCATCCCCGCGAACACGGTAATGCCGGTCGCCGCCCGCACCTCGCTGCCCGCACCGCTGCCGATCAGCAACGGCACCGAACCCGCGATGAACGCGACCGACGTCATCACGATCGGGCGCAAGCGCAGCTTGCATGCGTCGAGCGCCGCCTCGATCACGCCCTTGCCCTGGATTTCGAGTTCGCGCGCGAATTCGACGATCAGGATCGCGTTCTTGCACGCGAGCCCCATCAGCACGACGAGACCGACCTGCACGAACACGTTGTTGTCGCCGCCCGACAGCCACACGCCGAACAGCGCCGCGCACATGCACACGGGCACGATCAGGATCACCGCGAGCGGCAGCGTCCAGCTCTCGTACAGCGACGCGAGCACGAGAAACACGAGCATCACCGCGAGCGGGAACACGACGATCGCCGCGTTGCTCTGCGTGACCTGCTGATAGCTGAGGTCGGTCCATTCGAGCGTGATGCCCGGGGGCAGCACGTCCTTCGCGATCTGCTGGAGCTTCGCGATCGCCTGCGACGACGACATCATCTTCGGATCGGCATCGCCGATCAGGTCGGCGGCCGGATAGCCGTTGTAGCGGACGACCGGGTCGGGACCGTACGCGGGCCCGACCGTCACCATCGAGCCGATCGGCACCATCTCGCCGTTCGCATTGCGCGTGCGCAGGTTCGCGATGTCGGCGGCCGTCTGCCGGTGGCCCGCGTCGGCCTGCGCCATCACGCGATACACGCGGCCGAAGAGATTGAAGTCGTTCACGTACATCGAGCCGAGATACACCTGCAGCGTATTGAACAGGTCCGTCAACGCGACGCCTTGCGCCTTCGCCTTCAGCCGGTCCACCTTCACCTCGAGCTGCGGGATGTTCGCCTGGTACGAGCTGACGGGATAGCTCATCCCCGGCGTCTTCGCGACCGCGGCCTGGAACGCGGACAACGCCTTCTGCAACTCGCCGTAGCCGAGCCCGCCGCGATCCTCCAGGTACAGCGCGTAGCCCGAACCGTTGCCGAGACCCTGGATCGGCGGCGGCATCAGCGCATAGGTCATGCCGCCGTCGATCGCCGCGAAGCGCGCGTTCAGGTCCGCGTTGATCTGCGCGGCGCTGCGGTGACGCCGGTCGAACGGCTTCAGGATCACGTACGAGTTCGTGATGTTCGGCGTGTTCACGCCCTGCAGCGCGTTCAGCCCCGCGAACGCCGGCACCATCTCGACGCCGTCGGTACCGAGCGCGATCTTCGTCATCTGCTCGGTCACCGCGCTGGTGCGCGCGAGCGATGCGCCTTCCGGCAGCTTCGCGCCCGCGAACAGGTACAGCTTGTCCTGCACGGGGATGAAGCCGCCCGGCACCGCGTTGAACAGCAGCGCGGTCGCCGCGAGCAGCGCCGCATAGACCGCGAACACCACCCCGCGCCGCTTCAGCGTGCGGCCGACGACGCCGTGATAACGATCGGAGCTGCGCTCGAAGAACCGGTTGAACGGATGAAACAGCCAGCCGAATGCGCGATCGAGCGCGCGCGTCAGCGCATCCTTCGGTGCGCCGTGCGGGCGCAGCAGCTTCGCGGCGAGCGCCGGCGACAACGTCAGCGAGTTGATCGCGGAGATCACCGTCGAGATCGCGATCGTCACCGCGAACTGCTTGTAGAACTGGCCCGTGACGCCCGACATGAATGCCATCGGCACGAACACCGCGCACAGCACGAGCGCGATCGCGACGATCGGCCCCGACACCTCGCGCATCGCCTGGTGCGCGGCATCGCGCGGGCTCAGCCCCTGCGCGATGTTGCGCTCGACGTTTTCGACGACGACGATCGCATCGTCGACGACGATCCCGATCGCGAGCACGAGCCCGAACAGCGTCAGCGTGTTGATCGAATAGCCGAGCAGGTAGAGCCACGCGAACGTGCCGACGACCGACACGGGCACCGCGACGAGCGGAATGATCGATGCGCGCCACGTCTGCAGGAACAGGATCACGACGAGCACGACCAGCACGACGGCCTCGATCAGCGTGTGCTGCACCGCGCGGATCGACTCGCGCACGAACACCGTCGGGTCCCACACCGGGCGGTACGCGACACCGGGCGGAAACCGCTTCGACAACGCGTCGAGCTTCGCATACACGGCCTTCGCGACATCGAGCGCGTTCGCGCCCGGCGACAGGAAGATGCCGACCACGGCCGAATGCCTGTCGTTGAAATACGAGCGCAGCGTGTAGTCGCCCGCGCCGAGCTCGATGCGCGCGACGTCGGACAGCTTCACGACCTGGCCGTCGTCGCCGTTGCGCAGCACGATGTCGTCGAACTCCTGCACCGTGCGCAGGCGGCCGCGCACGTTGATCGACACGAGGAAGTCGTTCCGCTTCGGCGACGGTTCCGCGCCGAGCTGGCCGGCCGACACCTGCACGTTCTGCTCGCGCACGGCCGCGATCACGTCGCTCGCGGTCAGCCCGCGCGACGCGAGCCGGTTCGGGTCGAGCCACAGCCGCATCGCATAGTCGCCGGAGCCATATACGCCGACGTCGCCGATGCCGGTGAGCCGCGACAGCTCGTCCTTCACATGCAGCGTCAGGTAGTTGCGCAGATACAGCGAATCGCGGCTGTTGTCCGGCGAGTAGAGGCTCACGTACATCAGCGGCGTCGGCGACTGCTTCTGCGTGGTCACGCCGTACTGGCGCACCTCTTCGGGCAGGCGCGACAACGCCTGGCTCACGCGGTTCTGCACGCGCACGGCGGCCGTGTCGGGATCGACGCCCTGCAGGAACGTGACGACGACCTGCAGGCTGCCGTCCGATCCCGCCACCGACTTCATGTACATGATGCCTTCGACGCCGTTGATCGCTTCTTCCAGCGGTTCGGCGACCGATTCGGCGATTTCCTTCGGGTTCGCGCCCGGATAGGTCGCCCGCACGACGACGCTCGGCGGCACGACTTCCGGATATTCGCCGGCCGGCAGCATTGGAATCGAGATCAGGCCGATCGCGAAGATGACGATCGACAGCACGACCGCGAAGATCGGCCGGTCAATGAAGAATCGGGAGAAATCCATTGCGTCGCTCCCGTCAATGCGCGGCAGGCGTGCCGGCGTCGGCCACGGCCTGCGCGGCGCGACCGGCATCGGCGCGCGCGGGCAGCGCCTTCGGCTTCACCTGCGCGCCCGGATAGTAGATCCGCTGCACGCCGTCGACCACCACGCGGTCGCCTGCCTGCAGCCCCTTCTCGACGATCCGCTCTCCCTCAAGCTCGCGGCCGATCGTCACGTCGCGGCGCAGCGCCTTGTCGCCCGGGCCGATCACGTACACGTACTTGCGGTCCTGGTCGGTCAGCACGGCCTTGTCGTCGACGAGCAGCGCATCCTCGTCGCGGCCGCTGACGAGCTGCACGCGCGCGTACAGGCCCGGCGTGAACGTATGGTCCGCATTCGGCAGCCGCACGCGTGCGCGGATCGTGCCGGTCCGCGGATCGAGCCGGTTGTCGAGGAAATCGACGGTGCCCGCGTGCGGGAAGCCCGTCTCGTTCGCGAGGCCCACGCGCACGGGATCGGCGCCGATCGCGCGATGCTTCGGATCGGCGCGGCGCGCGTTGTAGCGCAGGTAGCTCTGCTCGTCGCAGTCGAAATACACGTACACGGGATCCTGCGACACGACGGTCGTCAGCAGCGTGTCGTCCGCGCGCGCGAGGTTGCCGACGGTCGCGACCGCGCGGCCGACGCGCCCGGCGATCGGCGCGCGCACTTCGGTGAAGCCGAGATTGAGCTTCGCGTCGGCGACGGCCGCATCGGCCGCCTGCAAGTCCGCGCGCGCCTGCTCGGCGGTCGCGCGCGCGTTGTCGAGTTCTTCCTGCGACGTCGCATGCGCATCGATCAACGTCTGCACGCGCTTGAGCTGCACCTGGGCGAGGCTCGCGGCCGCACGGGCGCGCTGCTGCTGCGCGCTGGCGCGGTCGAGCGCGATCCGGTACGGGCGCGGGTCGATCTCGAACAGCAGCGCCCCCTGCGCGACCGCGTCGCCTTCCTTGTACGCGACACGCTGCAGATAGCCGCTTACGCGCGGCCGCAGTTCGACCGCATCGACCGCTTCGACGCGCCCGTTGAACGCGTCCGCGAGGCGGACCGTGCGCGGCGCGACCGTGGCGACGCCGACTTCGGGAAGGGGCTGGGCCGACGATGTGCCTTTGCCGTCGTGACAGCCCGACAACGCCAGCAACAGTGCGCAGGCGGCGCTCAAAGGCGACGTCCTGCGTAGGGATAAGGAGAGCATGATGCCTCGCGACGGGTTAAACTGCCGCGTAGCATAAAAGTTGAAGTTAACTTCAAGTCAAGCTTTCCCGGAGGACATCATGGGTATCCAGGAAACCCCGCAATGGCCGCTGATGTCGATCCGCGAAGTGGCCGCGCGCAGCGGCGTGCCGGCGTCGACGCTGCGCTTCTACGAAACGCGCGGGTTGATCAGGTCGCACCGCAACGGCTCGAGCCACCGGCACTATTCGCGCGCGGTGCTGCGGCTGATCGCGTTCATCGTGTTCGCGCAGAAGATCGGTTATTCGCTCGACGAGATCGCCGAGCAGCTCGTCAGCCTCCCCGAGGACACCGCGCCGAGCAACAAGGACTGGCAGCGGCTGTCGCGCGGCTGGAAGCAGCGCGTCGCGAGCCGGATCGAGGAGTTGCAGCGGCTCTACATCAACCTCGACGAATGCATCGGCTGCGGCTGCCTGTCGCTGAAGCGCTGCAAGCTGACCAATCCGGAAGACCGCGCGGGCCGCAACGGGCCCGGCGCACGGCGCTGGCTCGGCGACAAGCCGCCGACGGATGCCGAATGACCGGCGGCGCCCCCGCGCCCGCGGCGTGCGCCGTGTGCGTCACCCGACGCGCCAGCCGCCGTTTACCGCCACCGTCGCGCCCGTGACGAACGACGCGCGCGGCCCGGCGAGCCACGCGACCGCATCGGCGATGTCGTCCGGATGTCCGGCGCGGCCAACCGGCGTCTGCTCGCGGATCGCCGCCGCGATGGCCGGCGCGACGCCGCCGTCGCCGAAGAAACGCGTGTCGGCGATATAGCCGGGCGCAACCGTATTGACCGTTATGCCGTGCGGCCCGAGTTCGCGCGCGAGCGCAACGGTGAACCCCTCGACACCGGCCTTCGCGGCGGCATAGGCAAGGCCGCCCGGCAGCAGGCTGCCCGCGCGCGCCGCGATCGAGCCGATGTTGACGATCCGCGCGTCACGGTCGGCCAGGTGCGGCAGCACGGCCATCGTCGTCAGGAACAGGCTTTTCAGGTTCGCGTCGAGCACGGTATCCCACACGGCTTCGGCCTCGCCCGCTTCGGTATCCGAACCGACGCGGCCGGTCAGCCCCGCATTGTTGACCAGCACGTCGATGCGCGGCCACCGCGCGACGATCGCGGCGACCGCCGCCGCCGCGTCGCGCCGCACACTCAGGTCGCCCGCCTGCCCGATCGCCGCGCCGCCCAGGCGCGCGACGGCCGCCTCCAGCCGCGCGAGGTCGCGCCCGACGATCGCGACCCGATACCCGTCCTGCGCCAGCCTGCTCGCGATCGCGAAGCCGATCCCGCTCGATCCGCCCGTGACGATCGCCGTACGTTGCTGTTCGCTGCCCGTCATGACCTGCCCTCCTGACTGTCGACGTGGGTTGACAGGGACATTCTGGGCAGCGCAGGGTGATAGGTAAAATACGAATTCGATGACCTACTGATACACGGACGGTATCGCATGATCGATCTGCGCCAGTTCAGGCAATTCGTCGCGGTCGCCGAGACGCTGAGCTTCCGGCGTGCAGCCGAGCGGCTGCACATGGCGCAGCCGCCGCTCAGCGCGGCGATCCGCAAGCTCGAGGACGCCCTGGGTGTCGCCCTGCTCGAACGCGACAACCGTGGCTCGCGGCTCACGCCGGCCGGTGACGCGTTCCTGCTCGAGGCGCGGCGTGCGCTCGAGCAGGCCGAGCGCGCGGTGGCCGTGGCCCGCCGCACGGGCGCGGGTCTCGGCGGGACGCTGCGGCTGCGCTTCGTCGACAGCACGGTCAACGCACTGCTGCCGCTGATCCTGCGCGCCTTCCAGGAGCGGCATCCGGACGTCGATTTCCAGCTGGAAGAAGGCACGACCGCCGAGCAGGTGCTCGCGCTGCGCCAGGACCGCACGGACGTCGGCCTCGTCGTGCTGCCGGTGGCCGAGGCCGGCGACGTGCGCGTCGAGCCGCTGCTGCGCGACCGGATGGTGGCCGCGGTGCCCGACGGCCACCGGCTCGCGCGCCGCAAGCGCATCGCGCTCGCCGAGCTGGCGGACGAACCGTGGGTCATGTTCGCCGCGCACCATGGGCCCGGCATGCATGCGCTGATCGTCACCGCCTGCGCGCAGGCCGGTTTCGCGCCGCGCGTGGTCCAGCAGCCGCGCCAGATGCAGACGACGGCCGGGCTCGTCGCGGGCGGCATCGGCGTCGCGCTGATGCCGCGCCTGTTCGTGCCGATGCAGCCGCCAGGCATTGCGTTCTGCGAACTGAAGGAGGCGGGCAGCCCGCTGGCGTACGAGCTGGCGATCGCCTACCGCACGCCGTCGCCGCTCGTCGATGCGCTGCGCGAGACCGCGCGCAACGCGGTCGGTGAACTGGGGCTGGTTGCCGCGACGTGACCGCGCGCATTGCGCGCGCGGCGGCCGTCAGTCGCCGACGACGCCGAACACGACGTCGAGCACGGCCTGCCGGAACGCCTCCGGCCGCGTCGGCAGCGACGTGAACTCCAGCATCATGTGGCTGTACGACACCGTCATGCCGATCGCGCTCGCGATCATGAAGAACAGCATGTTCGGATCGACCGGGCGGATCGTGCCCGCCTCGACCGCCTCCGCCAGCAGCGGAAACATCGCATCGTGATACGGGCGCACGAGCCGCTCCTGCAGCCGGTCGAGCCGCGCGCCCTCCTCGGTCGCCGCGGTCGAGAAGAACATGCCGATATCCGGCTCCGCGAACTCGTGATCGACGCACAGCTCAAGCGCGCGCCGCACGCGGTCGCGATGCGGCAGCGACGACGCGCGCAGCGCGCGCAGCGCATCGAACAACGGCGCGGCCAGCTCGACGATCTGCTCGACCACGGCCAGCCACAACGTTTCCTTCGCGCCGAAATGATGGGCGATCAGCGCCGCGTCGATGCCCAGTTCGCGCGCGACCTCGCGCACGCTCGTCGCGTCGTAGCCGCGCTTCGCGAAGGTGCGGCGCGCGGCCCGCAATATCACGTCCGGACCGACGGACGCATCCGCCAGCGGCCGCCCGCGCGTACGCCGCTTCGACGGCACGCGCTCAGTGACTTCAGCCACGTTTTCCTGCTCCCCTTGATTGGTTCGAATGCCTGTGTTCGGGCCCCGGTTTCACGTCCCGTAACGAGGCTGCCCGCCCGACTCCGTTGACACGCGGAGCCGGGAAGCGCTAGGATCATACCTTATTCATCACGTGATGATTTATCCATGACAACCCCTACACGCATCGTCATCGTCGGCGGCGGGATCGCCGGGCTGCAGCTTGCGACCCGCCTGGGCGAGCGTCTCGGCCGGTCCGGGCGGGCGCAGGTCACCGTCGTCGACCGCAGTCCGACGCACATCTGGAAGCCGATGCTGCACACGATCGCGGCCGGCACGCGCGACGTCCAGCAGCAGCAGGTGATCTTCCTCGCCCATGCCCGCGACCACGGCTACACGTACCAGCCCGGCGAACTGAAGGGGCTCGATCGTGCGCGCCGCCGCGTGCAGCTTGGCGAGATCCGCTCGCAGGACGGCGCGGTGGTGATCGAGGCGCGTGAACTCGAATACGACGTGCTGATCCTCGCGCTCGGCAGCCAGGCCAACGATTTCGGCGTGCCGGGCGTGCGCGAGCACTGCTACTTCATCGACAGCCAGCAGCAGGCCGAGACCTTCAACGAAGCGTTGCGGATGCGCGTGTTCCGCAGCATCGCGCGCGACGAACCGTTTCGCGTCGCGATCGTCGGCGCGGGCGCGACGGGCGTCGAACTCGCGGCGGAGCTGAGCCGCCTGCTGGAGGTCGCGCAGGCCTATGGCGACGAGACCGTGCGCGAGCGGCTGCAGCTCACGCTGCTCGAAAGCGGCCCGCGCATCCTGAACGCGTTTCCGCCGCGGATTTCCGCGTCCGCGCAGCGGCGGCTCGAACAGATCGGTTTTCACGTGCTGACGTCGACGCGCGTCACGTCGGCCGATGCGAACGGATTCCACTACGGCGACGGTTCGTTCGCCGAAGCGGACCTGATGGTCTGGGCAGCCGGCGTGAAGGCGCCGGATTTCATGCAGGCGCTCGGCGGGCTCGACACGAACCGCGCGAACCAGGTCGTCGTCGGCCCGACGCTGCAGGCCACGGGCGACGAACGCGTGTTCGCGATCGGCGATTGCGCGAGCCTGTTGCCCGACGGCCACGAGCGGCCGCTGCCGCCCACCGCGCAGGTCGCGACGCAGCAGGCCGAACATCTCGCGAAGCACCTGCCCGCGTGGCTCGACGGCACGCCGATGCCGCCGTTCGCGTTCCACGATTTCGGCGCGCTCGTATCGATCAGCGACTACGACGCGTTCGGCACGCTCGGGCAGTTCGGGTTCTTTCGCGGCGGCTTCATCCAGGGGCGTTTCGCGCAGTTCAGCCACCTGATGCTCTACCGGCGGCACCAGCAGGCGCTGCACGGTTTCTCCAAGGCGACCCTGCTGTGGATCGCCGAACGGATCAACGGCTGGGTGCAGCCGCGCATCCGCCTGTCGTGATGCCGCGCGTGGCGGCACCACGTAACGTTTCGAGGGACATGACATGAACAACCCTGCAGCGCCCTGGCTCATGACCGTCGCCGCGATCGGCAGTTTCGACATGCCGTCCGTCTCGTGGGGCGGCCCGCGGCGGCGCACCGTCACGCGCGACCGGTTGCCGTCGTGGGACGCCTCGAGCAAGCCGGCCATCAGCGTGCTCGAGCGGCCCACGGCCGACACCGTGATGATTTCGTGGCGCGACGCGTGCACCGGGCATTACGGCTACCAGAAATGGCGGCTGTTCACGACGCGCAAGCGCGGCGTATGCGCGCTGTCGGGGCGCGCGATCGAAATCGGCGACAGCGTCTACGCGCCGCAACTGCTCGGCTCGACGCCGGGCAACGCCGCCGCGATGGTGCTCGCGGCGTGCATCGACACGGTGGAAGCCGTGTGACGTGCGGGCCGCCCGTGTTTGCCCGCATCGTCGCAACAGCGCACGGGAATATTTCGAATGCCGATGCAATGATGCTGACAGGCACGCTTGCCTGAACGACGCGCTTGCATCCCGGGCACGATTCACTAGTATCTGAACACGCATCCGCGCCCCGCTCGACGCTCCTGGAGTGTGCTCCATGCCCAACGTGCATTTCGCCCTTCCCCGCCTGTCCGATGCCCGCCACGATCCGAGACGCTTCGACGCGGGCGACGGCGCATGGTTGAAACGCATGGGCCTGCAGACCAGCGACGACGAAGCCGCCAAATGCATACTGCAGATCGGCGGCCCGTCGTTCGCGGCACTGACCTGGCCCAACCTGCCCGAACGCGCGGTGCAGCTGGCAGCCGACTTCGTCACGCTGATGGGCCTTCTCGAAGATACCTGCGGGCTGGTCGCGAAAAGTCCGCAGCGTGTCCGCGATTTCCTCGCGCCTTACTTTGCGTTGACCTGGGATCCGGACGACCGGTCCGTCGCGCGCGACACGCCGCTGATTCGCGCCTTTCTCGACATCTGGCATCGCGCATCGCACGACATGTCGGAACACTGGCGCCGCCGCACGCAGGAACACTGGCGCCAGTTCTTCAACGGCTGGCTCAGGGAAGCGGACTGGCATGCCGCCGGCCGGTACCCGAGCCTGTATACCTTCTGGGAACCCCGTCGCGAATCGGTCGGCGCCCGCGTGCTGCTCGATCACCTGGAGGCGACCTGCGGATACGAAATCGCTCCGCGCACGATTGCCCATCCGGCGGTACGCCAACTGGGCGATCTCAGTCTCGACACCGTGTTTCTCGTCAACGACGTCTTCTCGTACGAGCGCGAAAAGCACCTGGGGGAAGTCCACAACTTCGTGATGGTGCTGGAGCGGGAGCGCGGGTGGCCGCTCGATCGCGCCATCGACGAATGCCGGCGCCTGGTGGACGATGCCTATCGGGAATTCACGCGTCAGCAGCGCGCGTTACGGCAAAGCGACGTGCTGCCGGCCGCCGCCGGCGAACAGGAATGGCGGCAGCTCGAGCACTACGTCGGAATGTGGCACGACCTGATGCGCGGAAACTACGACTGGCACATCTTCATGTACGAAGACGGCGGACGCTATATCCGGGACGACCTGGCCAACACGTCGTATCTCGAGCACGTTCCCGTCGGGGCGGGTACGGCAGCCCGCCCCTGAAGCGGGGAAACCTCCCCCGATCGCGGCCCGACGGCGGCCGTCGGGCCGTCCGAGGCCGGTCAGGAACCGATCGCCGAGCCGGCCGGCGTGCGCGGATCGCCGTTCTGCCGCTCGAGTTCGGCATCGAGATGCGCGGCATGCGCCAGTGCTTCGGACTCCGACATCAGCTCGCCCTCCCACTTCGCGACCACCGCGCTGGCAATCGAATTGCCGACCGCGTTCGTGGCCGAGCGCCCCATGTCGAGGAACGTGTCGACGCCAAGAATCAGCAGCAGCCCGGCTTCCGGGATGTTGAACTGGTGCAGCGTCGCGGCGATCACGACGAGCGACGCGCGCGGCACGCCGGCCATCCCTTTCGACGTCAGCATCAGGACCAGCAGCATCGTGACCTGCGTGCCGAGCGACAGGTGGATGTTGTAGGCCTGCGCGATGAACAGCGACGCGAACGTGCAGTACATCATCGAGCCGTCGAGGTTGAACGAATACCCCATCGGCATCACGAAGCTCGAGATCTTGCGGCGCACGCCGAATCGGTCGAGCGCATCGAGGATCTTCGGGTACGCGGCTTCCGAGCTCGCGGTCGCGAACGACAGCATGAACGCTTCCTTGATCAGCACCAGCAGCCTGAACACCCGGCGGCCGAGGAACAGCAGCCCGGCGGCGACGAGCGTCGTCCACAGCAGCATGAGGCTCATGTAGAAGTCGCCCATGAACACCGCGAACTTCAGCAGGATCGACAGCCCGTTGACCGCGACGGTCGACGCCATCGCGGCCATCACCGCGAGCGGCGCGAGCTTCATCACGTAGCCGGTGATCTTCAGCATCACGTGCGCAAGCTGGTCGATCGCGGCGACGAGAATCTTGCCATGCTCGCCGAGCGCCGACAGCGCGACGCCGAAGAACATCGAGAACACGACGATCTGCAGGATCTCGTTGTTCGCCATCGCCTCGGCGATCGATTTCGGCACCATGTGGCCGACGAAATCCTTCAGCGTGAACTTGGACGTCGCGAGGTGCGCGGACGCGCCGATATCCGGCAGCGGCAGCCCGAGGTTCTCGCCGGGCCGCAGCAGGTTCGCCATCAGCAGGCCCAGCAGCAGCGAGACCAGCGACGCGGTGACGAACCAGCCGAACGCCTTCACGAACACGCGCCCGACCGACGACGCGTCGCCCATGTGCGCGATGCCGACGACGAGGGTCGAGAACACCAGCGGGCCGATCACCATCTTGATCAGCCGCAGGAACACGTCGGACACGAGCGAGATGTAGCCGGCGATTTCCGCGGCCGACTGCTTGTCCGGAAGCTGCGTGTAGATCAGGTAGCCGATGAAGATGCCGGCCGCCATCGCGAGCAGGATCCAGCCTGCCGCTGACATTCGTTTGTTCATGACGGAGTCCGTGCACGGTAAAGGGGTTGACGGATAAAACCGCGCGCGAGCCGTGCCGTGCCGCGGGGCGCGCGTGGCAAGCCGGTCGGGCTTGCGAGTGTCCGCGAACGGACCTGCCGCCGCCGCGACGGCATTCGCGGGAAAGCGAACACCGGCGGCGGCCGTTCAGCGGGATGCGACCGGCTCAGTAGCCGATCGCCGAACCGGCCGGACGGCGCGGATCGTTGTAGCCGTAGATGAAACCGGGCCGCACGTTGCCGGACACCGACGAATCGTTCCCGGAACTCTGGCGGCTCGCCGCTTCGGTGCCCGGCAGGCCGACCAGGATCAGCTCGGCGGCCCCCCAGGGCGTCTGCTCGACCATCTTGTAGCCCATGTTGCGCAGAATCGCGAGCGTATCGGGCGACAGGCCGTAGGTTTCGTAATAGACCTCGTCCGGCAGCCACTGGTGATGGATGCGCGGCGCGGCGACCGCGTCCTGCGGCGTCATCCCGTAGTCGATCACGTTCAGCACGGTCTGCAGCGTGATCGTGATGATGCGCGAGCCGCCCGGCGACCCGACCACCATGAACACCTTGCCGTCCTTCTTGACGATGGTCGGCGCCATCGACGACAGCGGACGCTTGCCCGGCGCGATCGAGTTGCGCGTGCCCTGCACGAGGCCGAACAGGTTCTGCGCGCCGACCTTCACCGTGAAGTCGTCCATCTCGTCGTTCAGGAAGAAGCCCGTGCCCGGCGCGATGACCACGGCGCCGAAACGGCCGTTGACCGTATAGGTCGTCGACACCGCGTTGCCGTCGTGGTCGACGATCGAGTAATGCGTCGTTTCCGGCTTCTCGTGCACGCCGACACCGGGCTGCACGTCGACCGACGGCGTGGCCGTGTCGGCATGGATGCTCTTGCGGATCTGCGCCGCGTATTCCTTGCTCGTCAGCTTCGCGACCGGGTTGTCGATGAAGTTCGGATCGCCGAGCAGCGTGTTGCGGTCTTCGTATGCATGGCGCATCGCTTCGGTCATGTAATGGACCGCAGCGGCCGAGTGATAGCCGAGCTTGCGCAGGTCATACCCTTCGAGGATGTTCAGCGTCTCGCACATCGTCACGCCGCCCGAGCTCGGCGGCGGCGCCGACACGAACTCGTAGCCGCGATACGTGCACGTCAGCGGCGCCATGTCCTGCGCGCGGTAGGACGCGAAGTCGGCGGCCGTGATCACGCCGCCGCCGCGCCTGGCGGCCGCTTCGACGATCTTCGGAATCTCGCCGTGATAGAACGCGTCGGGCCCCTGCTCCGCGATGCGCTCGAGCGTGCGGGCCAGGTCCTTCTGCACCAGGCGGTCGCCCGGCTGCAGCGGCGTGCCGTCCGGGCGCAGGAAGATGCGCGCGGCTTCCGGGTCCTTCCTGAAGCGTTCGACCGTCGTATCGAGAATGTCCGTATCGCCGCGCGTCAGCACGAAGCCGTCGCGCGCGAGCCGGATCGCCGGCGCCATCACCTGCTTGCGCGTGAGTTTCCCGTACTTGCGCTGCGCGAGATCGAGGCCGGCCACCGTGCCCGGCACGCCGACCGCGCGATAACCGTACAGGCTCTGCTCCGGAATGACGTTGCCCGCCGCATCGAGATACATGTTCGCGGACGCCGCGGCCGGCGCGGTCTCGCGGAAATTGATGAAGCGGTCGCGGCCGTCGGCCAGGTGGAGCGTCATGAAACCGCCGCCGCCGATGTTGCCGCAGCACGAATTCGTCACGGCCTGCGCATAACCGACCGCCACCGCCGCGTCCACCGCGTTGCCGCCCGCCTTCAGGATGTCGACGCCGATCTGCGACGCGAAGTGCTGCGACGACACGACCATGCCGTTCTTCGCTTCGACCGCCGGGTCCGATGCGGCGAACGCGCACACGCTCACGGCCGACAACAGGGTGAGTACTACGAGCCGCCTCATGACGGAATCCTCCAGACAAATAAGCCGGACCGGGCCGGCATGCGTCGCTCGACAACCATGTAATAAACGATACATTTCAGCGAGGCGCGATCATAGCACTCGTTTTTTTGGGCCAAAACCTAGGGTTATCACCGAATCCCAGGCGGTGATTCGTCAAGAAAAATCCCTTCACATGTTTATTTCATTACACTCATGCACGCGCCATCGGAACAGGCGAGACGTCCCTCCCATATCGGGACGGTCGCGGCCCGCCGTCCGTCGATCGGCTAACATGCGCGGAGTCGCCTGCAGACCCAGGTCTGCCGTTTGTCATTCAGATAAGAGAGCCGGAGTGCCCGATGGGGACGAGCATCAGGGCGTTGCTGCTATCCCAGATGGATAGCTTCACGCCGTCGGAACAGAAAGTCGCGCAGGCGTTGCTGGATCGCTATCCCAGTCTCGGGCTGGGGCCCATCGCGCAGTTCGCGAAGCAGGCGGAAGTCAGCGACCCGACCGTATTCCGCTTCGTCGTCCGCATCGGTTTTCCGAACTACTCGTCGTTCCAGCAGGCGCTGCACGACGAGATCGACACCGCCATGAATTCGCCGCTCGCGCGGATGGACGCGTTCCACTCGGAAACGGGCATGCGCGACAGTCATGCGGCGATTTTCGAGCGGCTGTCCGGGTCGCTCGCGGCCACGATCGACAAGCTCGACGCGGCGGCATTCGACGCCGCGGTAGCGGTGCTGGCCGATCCGGGCGTGCGCGTCTTCTGCGGCGGCGGGCGCTATACGGCGCCGCTCGCGTCGCTGTTTTCGTTCACGCTGGCCTACGCGCGGCCGCATGTCCACCATGTCGAACCGAACGTGAATCTCGCGTCGGCCGCACTGGTCGACATGGGGCGCGACGACGTGCTCGTGATCTTCGATTTCCGCCGTTACCAGAAGGACAGCATCCGCTTCGCGCAGGCCGCGCACCGGCTCGGCACGCGCATCCTGCTGATCACCGACGAATGGCGCTCGCCGATCGGCGAATTCGCGGAAATCGTGCTGCGCATCCAGGGGCGCCCGTTCGCGATGCTGCAGACCAACGTGCCGGCGCTGGCGCTCGCCGAAGCGCTGGTGATCGGCGTGACGAACCGGCTGCCGGAACTCGCGCGGCAGCGGATGGAGAAGATCGAGCGGCTCAGTACCGGGGGGATCGAGCAGGATACGAATCAGCGGGATTTGCCCGAATGACGATCGCTCGCCATCCGGGCCCGGCCCTCAGCTCTCGACATCCTCGAGACTGAACACCTCCGTCTTGTCGTTGTACGAAAAGACTTCGCCGTAACGGCCCCAGTCGATCACCGCGTCGAGCGTTTCCTCGGCTGCTTCGTCCGACAGGAAATCCTCCAGTTCCTGCTCGAAGCGCACGCGCGGCGCGCGATGGCCCGGGCGCTCGTTCAGCACCTTCCTGATCCGTGCCGCCAGCGGCACGTGCTTCAGCAGATGATCGGCAAACATCAGCTTGCGCTCCTGCGTGCCGAATTCCGCGAACACGCGTGCGGGCGGCGTCAGGAACACGTCGCCTTCGCGCACGTCCGCGAAACCGAGGTGCTGCAGCACTTCGGCGATCGGGAACAGTTCGTCGACTTCCAGATGCAGCGTACGCGCGATTTCCGGCATGTCCGCGCGGCCGTGGTACGGCGCCATCGCGAGCGTCTCGATCAGGCCGGCCATCAGGTTGGTCGACACGCGCGGCATCCAGCTGCCGAGTTCGAGCCCCTTCTTCGTCGCCTCGCCGGTCTGGCGCGCCGTCATCTTCGCGTAGATGTCGTCGACCAGCTTGCGGAAATCGGTATCGAGCCGGTTGCGCGGATGCTTGAACGGCACCTTGATCTCGGCGATCACGCGGCCCGGGTTCGACGACAGCACGAGGATCCGGTCGCACATGAACACGGCTTCCTCGATGTTGTGCGTGACGATCAGCACCGACTTGATCGGCATGCGGCCCTGCGTCCACAGATCGAGCAGGTCGGTACGCAGCGTTTCGGCCGTCAGCACGTCGAGCGCCGAGAACGGCTCGTCCATCAGCAGGATCGTCGGGTCGACCACGAGCGCGCGCGCAAAACCGACGCGCTGGCGCATGCCGCCCGACAGTTCGCGCGGGTACGCGTTCTCGAAGCCGTCCAGACCGATCAGGTCGATCGCGGCCAGCGCGCGCTCGCGCCGCTCGCGCGCGCCGACGCCGAGCGCCTCGAGGCCGGCTTCCACGTTTTGCAGCACGGTGAGCCACGGGAACAGCGCGAAGGTCTGGAACACCATCGCGACGCCTTCGGCCGGGCCGGTCAGCGGCTTGCCGAGGTAGGTCACCTCGCCGCCGGTCGGTTCGATCAGGCCGGCGATGATGCGCAGCAGCGTCGACTTGCCCGAGCCCGAACGGCCGAGCAGCCCGACGATCTCGCCTTCGCGCAGCGACAGGTTCGCATCGTCGAGCACGAGCAGTTCGCCCTGCGTCTTGTTGAAGCCGCGGTTGACGTGCTCGACGCGCAGGATTTCCTCGCCGAGACGCGGCGGCTGCAGCGGCTGGGACGTCTTGGCGGGTGCGTTGATAACGGTCGAATTTGGTTGCATCGCGCTTACTCTCAATCGAGACGGAGCCGGGATTCCGCGTAGGCGTACATCGGACGCCACAGCAGACGGTTGAACAGGGTGACGAACAGGGACATCACGGCGATGCCCAGGATGATCTTCGGGAAATCGCCGGCGGCGGTGGTCTGCGCGATGTACGCGCCAAGGCCGTGCGCAACGACCTTCGTGTCGCCCCACTGCACGAACTCGGACACGATGCTCGCGTTCCATGCGCCGCCCGACGCGGTGATCGCACCGGTCACGTAGTACGGGAAGATGCCGGGCAGGATCGCCTGCCGCCACCACTGCCAGCCGCGGATGCGGAAATTCTTCGTCGCTTCCTTGTAGTCGTTCGGATAGGACATCGCGCCCGCGATCACGTTGAACAGGATGTACCACTGCGTGCCGAGCACGATCAGCGGCGACAGCCAGATGTCCGCGTTCAGGTGGAAGTGGACGATCACGATGACGAACACCGGAAACAGCAGGTTGGCCGGGAACGCGGCGAGGAACTGCGCGAGCGGCTGGATCTTCTCGGCCAGCTTCGGACGCAGTCCGATCAGCACGCCGAGGGGCACCCAGACCAGCGACGCGATCGCGATCAGCACCAGCACGCGCAGCAGCGTGATGAGCCCGAGCACGAGCACGTGGCCGACCTCGCCCATCGTCACGCCGGTCGCGACGAAGCTGACGACGCGCCACGCGACGTACGCCGTCAGCAGGATCACGAACGCGCCCCACACGATGTCGCCGAGGCGCGATGCGCGGCGCGACGATGCGCCGCGCGAGCGCGCGCCCTTCCGCGACGGCACGCGCAGCGGAATCCGCGCGGCCTGCGACAGCAGCCAGCCGGCCGGCACGAGCAGCTGATGGATCAGGTGCGTGCGGCGCATCATGTCGAGCAGCCAGGATTGCGGCGCATCGCCCGACGCGGTGTTCTCCATCCGGAACTTGTCGGCCCATGCGACGAGCGGCCGGAACAGGAACTGGTCATAGGCAAGGATCACGACCGACATCGCGACGATCACCCAGCCGACCGCGCCGAGGTTCTTGTCCGAGATCGCCTGCGCGAGATACGCGCCGATGCCCGGCAGCGTGATCGTCTGGTTGCCGACCGTGATCGCCTCCGACGCGACGACGAAGAACCAGCCGCCCGACATCGACATCATCATGTTCCAGATCAGGCCCGGCAGCGAGAACGGTACGTCGAGCTTCCAGAACCGCTGCCACGGCGTCAGGTGAAAGCCGCGCGACACTTCGCTCAGGTCGCGCGGCACCGTGCGCAGCGACTGGTAGAAGCTGAACGTCATGTTCCACGCCTGGCTCGTGAAGATCGCGAAGATCGCCGCCAGTTCGGCGCCGAGCACGCGGCCCGGAAACAGCGCGAGGAAGAACGTGACGGTAAACGAGATGTAGCCGAGCACCGGCACCGACTGCAGGATGTCGAGGATCGGGATCAGCACCATGCCCGCACGGCGGCTTTTCGCGGCGAGCGTGCCGTAGACGAGCGTGAACGCGAGCGACGCGACCATCGCCGCGAGCATCCGCAGCGTGGTGCGCAACGCGTATTCGGGCAGGTTCGACGGGTCGAGCGAGATCTTCTGCGTCTGCAGTACGCCGATCGGCGCCATCGTCTCGTGAAAACCGACGATCGCCATCGCGAGGATGCCGATGATCAGCGGAAACGCGACGGCGTCCCAGCGATTGGGGAGCACGCGCCACGCGGACGCGTTGGCGGTGCGATTCGGGTCGAAGAAACTGAGATCCATCGGTAGCGTGTCGTGTCGAATTGAAAGTCGATGGGTCCGGCCGCCGGTCTCGCGGCCAGGCGTCGCGCCCCGCGGCGCGAATCAGGACAGCCCGTGCGCAGTCATACCGGCAGCCCGTACGCGCCGGCCATCCCGGCCATCAGCCGCGCGACGAACAGCAGCAGGAACGGCGGGACCGTGCGTTCCTTGACGGGGCTCGGCTCGGCATCGGGATGAACGCCGACATGGGCGATGCCGCAGGCAACGATCAGAAAGAACCGCACGAGGCGGGTCGTGCGCGTGCGGCGGCCGACCGCGCCGCCCGTTTCCGTTGCCGCGAGGTTCGGCATGAAGGGGCTCCGGAGAGAGGTGATTCGGAGTCGCAGGCTATCGGTCGGCCGTGACGCAAATATGACGTGTCACTTACAGGACATTGACGGGTCATCCTCCCGGCATCGCGCGGCGCCCCGGAAGCCGCGAACACGGGGGAGTCGACCGCGTCGCGCGCGGGAATAAATCCGCCGCTTCGCCGGTATCGCATCCGAAGGCGCCGGCTTATTCCAGGACGATCCGGCCGTCCGGTTTCGTCACACGATTGCGAGGCTCCCATGTCTTCATCGACCCCTACCCGCCCGTCGCGCCGCAAGGCCCTGCAATGCATGGCCTTCGGCGGCCTCGGCACGCTGTTTACGCTGTCGGGCGGCATCCTGACGCCGTTCGACCTCGCGCTCGCGCAGACCGGCGATGCGCGCCCGGCCGACGCGGGCAAGCCGCTGTTCGTGCAGATCAGCGATACGCACATCGGCTTCAACAAGGACGCGAATCCCGATGTATCGGCCACGCTCAAGCAGACGATCGAACTCGTCAACGGGATGCCCGCGATGCCGGCGCTGGCCATCCATACGGGCGACATCACGCACCTGTCCAAGCCCGAGGAGTTCGACCACGCGTCGCAATTGCTGGCCGCGCTGCGCGTGCCGGAACTGCACACGGTGCCCGGCGAGCACGACGTCACCGACGGGTCGGGCGCCGAGTATTTCGGCCGGTTCGGCAAGGCGTCGGACAACCGCGGTTATTACAGCTTCGATCACGCGGGCGTGCATTTCATCGGCCTCGTCAACGTGATGCACTTCAAGCCGAACGGGCTCGGCAGCTTCGGCGACGACCAGCTCGCATGGCTCGCGCAGGACCTGAAGGGCCGCTCGTCGAGCACGCCGATCGTGGTGTTCTCGCACATGCCGATGTGGACCATCTACGAACCGTGGGGCTGGGGCACCGGCGACGCGCCGCAGACGATGGCGCTGCTGCGCCGCTTCGGCTCGGTCACCGTGCTGAACGGGCACATTCACCAGATCGTGTCAAAGGTCGAGGGCAACGTGACGTTCCATACCGCGCGCTCCACCGCGTTCCCGCAGCCGACGGCCGGCAACGGCCCGGGCCCCGTGCCGCTCACGGTGCCGCGCGACCGGCTGCCCGCGATGCTCGGCGTGACGACCGTCGAATTCGCCGGCCATCCGGTTGCGTCGTCGCTTCACGACACGACGCTGGCCTGATGAAAACAAGGAGAACGACATGATCCGCTTCATGCCAACCCGCACCGTCGCCGCGCTGATCCTGTGCGCGGCCGCCGCCGGCACGCCGCTCGCCGCGTTCGCGCAGGGCCCGACCGGCCCGCTCGTGACGATCCGCAATTTCATGTTTTCGCCGATGTCGACCACGATCAAGGCCGGCACGACCGTCACGTGGAAGAACCTCGACGGCGAACCGCACACCGTCGTCAACGATGCCGGCATCTTTCACTCGGCGGCGCTCGACCAGGGCGACACCTACTCGTTTCGCTTCGACAAGCCGGGCGTCTACAAGGTGTTCTGCGGGATTCACCCGTACATGAAGGAGACGATCACCGTCGAATGACGCGGCCCGCCAAACGACGCGAACGAACGGCGGGCGGCATCGGCCTACAATGATCGCCGTCCCATTCGCCCGCGTGGCAGACGGAGCCGCCCATGCCCAGGATCGACCTCGGCGCCGTGCCCGAACGCCGCGGCAGCGGCTATCCGCGGCCGTTCGACGCGCCGTGCGTGCAGCGCGTCCGCCAGCGTCTCGGCGACGCGGGCGGGCTGCGCGACTTCGGCGTCAACCTGATGCGCGTGCCGCCGGGCGGGTGGTCGGCCCAGCGGCACTGGCATTCCGACGAGGACGAATTCGTCTACGTGCTCGAAGGCGAGCTCGTGATGATCGAGGACGGCGGCGAGACCGTGCTGCGCGCGGGCGACTGCGCGGCGTTTCCGAAGAACTCGGGCAACGGTCACCACCTGGTCAACCGGTCGGACGCGGTTGCCGTCTATCTCGAAGTCGGCTCGCGTTCGCCGGACGACATGATCACCTGCCCGGACATCGACCTGATGAGCCCGAGCCGCGACGGCCGGTTCCTGCACAAGGACGGCACGCCTTACCCGGACGCGTGACGCCGGCCGCGCCAAAGGGTCGGACGCGAGCGGCAACGCAAACGCGGGCCGCCGTCGCGCGGCGGGCGACGCCGCGCGATCGATCGCCTAAACTGAATCGAACTGTTCGGATCCGACCCACCGCCATACGCAGCGAGGCAAGCCATGACCGCGAGCGAGCCGGCACGAATGGACCTCCCCGGGCAAGTCGTGCTCGTGCTCCAGGGCGGCGGCGCACTGGGCGCGTTCCAGCTCGGCGTGTTCCAGGCAATGGACGAAGCCGGGATCCGGCCCGACTGGGTGGTCGGCACGTCGATCGGCGCGATCAACGCGGCGCTGATCGCGGGCAATCCGCCGGAGCAGCGCTACGACAAGCTGTCGGCGTTCTGGCGGCGCGTGACCGAGCGGACCCGTTTCGACGTCCCGCCCCTGGTGCCCGGCTGGGACCGGATGCTGGCCGAGCTGATGATCATCGGCGGCGGCATCACGGGCTTCTTCCAGCCCAATCCGGCGTCGTGGTTCGGGCCGCTGGCGCGCCTCGGCGTCGATCGCGCGTCGTACTACCGGATCGCGCCGCTGCGCGACACGCTCGCGTCGCTGGTCGATCCCGACTTGCTGAACGCGGGCCATCCGCGCCTGACCGTCAGCGCCGTCAACGCGTGTACGGGCACGATGCGCTATTTCGATTCACGCGATACACGGCTCGGGATCGAGCACATCATGAGTTCGGGGGCGCTGCCGCCCGCGTTTCCGGCGATACGGATCGACGGCGCGCCGTACTGGGACGGCGGCGTGTATTCGAATACGCCGGTCGAGGCCGTGCTCGACGACAACCCGCGCCGCAGCTCGATCATCTTCTCCGTGCAGATGTGGAATCCGGCCGGCCCCGAGCCCGAGAGCATCTGGCAGGTGTCGGAGCGACAGAAGGACATCCAGTACGCGAGCCGCACCGACAGCCACATCGCGCGCCAGCAGCAGATTCACCGACTGCGCCACGTGATCCGCGAGCTGGTCCGGCACGTGCCGGAAGCCGACCGTGCGTCGCCCGCGGTGCGCCGGCTCGCCGCGTGGGGATGCGAGACGACGATGCACCTGATCAAGCTCGCCGCGCCGCGGCTCGACGGCGACAATCAGTTGAAGGACATCGATTTCACGCCGGCCGGCATCGCGGCGCGCCGGCAGGCCGGCTACGACGCGGCGAAACGGGCGATCGCCGCGCGCCCGTGGGACGTGCCGACGGATCCGACGGAAGGCTTGACGGTGTACGATCCGGACGCAGCGCCGGTCGCCGAAAAAACGGCATGACGCGCGGACGGCGTGGCCGCTCGCCGCTCGCCGCTCGCCGCCCGCCCCGCACGCTCAGGCGCGCGCGGCCCGGACACGGGCGCGGCCGGCTTCGCTCACTTCGACCTCCGCCACGCCGCCGGGCGCATGGTGCCGGACCACGTAACCGCGCGCGCACGCCTCCTCCCAGACCGGCAGGCGCGGGCACGACGTGCGCCATGCGTCGATCACCTCGTCGTACGGCCGCGCGCCGGGCCCGATCCATTCGAGCAGGTCGAGGATCAACGGCTCGATCGATGCCACTTCGTGCGCGAGCACGTCCGGGTTGACCACGTGGATCGGCTGTCCGGCCGCATAGGACACGATCTGGTCGAACACATCCGAGAACTGCGTTTCGTATTCGTCCTCGGTCACGTAGCCGATATGCGGCGTGCACACGACATTGGGCAACCGCAGCAACGGATGCCGCGGGTCGCGCAGCGGCTCGGTCTCGTACACGTCGAGCGCCGCCATCCCGGGCCGGCCGGCCTGCAATGCCGCCTCGAGCGCGCCCGCGGCGACGAGGCCCGCACGGCTCGTGTTCACCAGCAGCGCATCGGGTTTCATCCGGCCGAGATCCTCGGCCGTCACGATGCCGCGCGTGGCGGGCACGAGCCGCATGTGCAACGAAAGCACGTCGCAGGTTTCGAAGAAGGTGCGCTTGTCCGGCGCCGTGTGCCAGCCGTCGTCGCGGGCGCGCTGCCGCGACGCTTCGCGCGCCCAGACCAGCACGTTCATCCCGAACGCGGCGCCGTATCGGGCGACCTCCGCACCGATCCGGCCGTAGCCGTAAATGCCCAGCGTGCGCCCGCGCAGCGTCCGGCCCACGCCGGTTTGCCAGTGGCCGGCCTGCAGCGCGCGCATCTGCTGCGGAATCTGGCGCATCGCGGCCAGCACGAGGCCCCAGGTGAGTTCGGCAGCCGCATAGGACGGCGTGCCGGCATGCTGGTTCGACGACACGATCACGCCGTGTGCGGTGCACGCGTCGATGTCGATATGCGGATACACGCTGCGCTGACTGATCAACCGCAGCTTCGGCAACCGGGCGATGAGCGGCGCGCGAATCTGCGTGCGCTCGCGAATCAGCACGAGCACCTCCGTATCGCGCAGGCGTTCGGCCAGCGCGTCGACGTCCTGCACATGGTCGTTCCAGATCGTGACCGCCTGCCCGTCCAGCTTGCGAAAGCTCGGCAGCGTGCGCAGCGTGTCGAAATAATCGTCGAGGATCGTGATGTTCATGGGGACGCTCCTGGGAACGCCATCATCCTGAACCGCGAACGCCGCGCAGGGAAATGAATTTATGTCGCCGATTCCTGCATTTTTCTGATCGATCGATTCTCGCCGCGCGCGCACCTCGCTCGCCCGCTCACGGCCCTGCCGCCCGCATCGCCGACGCGGTGCCGGCGACGACCGGACACGATTGCGGCAAGGCCTGCCCGAACAGCACGGCCAGCCCGCAAGCGGACGTGAACATGCCGAGACCGTCATGCCCGACGCCCGGGACTTCGACGACCTGCTGCGCGAGATCGTCCGGGTGCCGCTTCTTCAGGTAGTCGAAATACGCGAGCCCGCGCGCGAGCCGGTACGGGCCCTGCGCCATCGCCGCGCACGAACGGTCGATGAAATGCGTGTACGGATTCGTATCGGCCTGCCCGAGCAGGTACACGACATCGCGCGCCACATAACGCGTTTCGAGTTCGCGCCCATCCTGCGACGCGACGTAAGGCGGCGCCGACTTCAGCCCGTACTTCCATTGCGTCGCGCGCGGGCAGATGCCGCCCGCGATCGCGTCGGCATTCGGCCGTTCGTCGTCGAAATACAGGTAGCTCGACGGGTTCGCGACCACGTAGCGCACGGCGACGCCGCCACGCGCCAGCGCGTCGCCTTCGTGCCCGGCCACGGCGTAACGCTGCAGCAACTGCGCGCCGGCGGAGTGACCGATCACGACGACCGTCGTCAGCGACGGGTACAGGCCGCGGTCGGCGAAATGCGCGAGCAGCGCGTCGAGCGCCGCGAACGAGCTGACCGGCCCCGGCTGGCGCGCCGGTTCGCCGCCCTTCCAGCCTTCCTGCGTCCACGCGAGTGTCGATGCGGGCAACGAGAATGCGCGCGTATCGGCGCGCGTCAGGAACTGCGGCGCGACGACCATCGTGCCGCTGCCGGCCGCGCCGGCCTTCTCGACGACCTGGCGCCCCGACGCGTAATACGTGTCGGCGTTGCGAAGCGTGCCGTGAATCACGATGAACACGCGCACGACGTCGGGCGCGGGCTGATCGAGCGGATGGTCGGCATAGACGGGCAGCGCCGCGCTGCCCTGCGGCGTCGCGACGGCCACGCGCTGGTCGGCGACGGCCTTGACCGGTGCTTCGAGACGTTCGCGCTGGGTAGGCGTCGCGGCTTCGGCTGGACGCACACTGCCCGCCATGCCGATGACGGCACAGGCGATCGAAACCGAGAGCGAAAGTGCGAACGACAGCGCACGGGCGAACGACCGCGCACGCGCGGGCCGGATGCTGGCAAAGGCAACGGAAATAAGGGACATGGCAGCGGATCGGGTTGCGGACAGGACTTTAACGGCGATGGTCGCAGAATCCGTCGCGCGCTGCCGGCCCGTTGCGCAATACGGCTCAGTCGGCCGGCTCGGACACCCGCCCGGCGTCGGCACGGGTTGCGCCCGCGTCGCCGCGCGGCGCATTCCCGCCCGCTGCCGACGGCGGCAAGCCGCCCGCCGTCGCGGCCAGCAGCGGGCGCTCGGGATGCACGAACAGCCACAGCACCGCGCCGCAGGCCGCCGCGGCACCGATCACGACCATCCCGCTGCCCCAGCTGCCGGTGATCTTGACGACGAACGCGAGCGCCATCGGCCCCGCGACGTTCGACAGGGCGCCCCATACGTTGGTCCAGCCCGACATCACGCCGGCGAACGGCCGCCCGAGATCCTGCGCGGCCGACCACACGACGACCTGCACGAACCCGACGGCCGCGAACGACAGGCACAGCAGCGCGATGACCGCGGCCATCGCCTGCGCGCGCGACGCGGCGACCAGGGCCAGCGCGCTCACGACGAATCCCGCGATCGCGACCGGCGTGCGCGCCCGGTAGATCGAGCCCGTTTTCCTCAGCAACCGGTCGCTGACGGTACCCGCGACGAATACCGCCGCGAACACGGCCACCCACGGCAGCGACGCGTACAGCCCCATTGCCTTCAGCGACAGGCCGCGCGCGCGCATCAGGTAGGTCGGCAGCCACGTCGTGTAGAAGCTCTGGATCAGCACGAGCAGGAAGTACTGAATGCCGAAGATCCAGAAACGCCCCAGCCGCAGGCAACGCGCGAGCGAACCCGACACGGCCGTCTGGCCGGGCGGCTGGCCGGCCGCGATGTAGTCCGCCTCGGCCGGCGTGATCAGCGGATGGGACGCCGGCGCATCGCGGTAGCCGAACCACCAGATTGCGCCGAGCAGCAGGCCGAGCGCGCCGAATCCGTGGAAGACGGCATGCCAGCCGAAATGGACGATCGTCCAGGCCGTGAGGGGCGCCGACACGATCGGGCCCAGATACAGCCCCGCGAGCAGCACCGCGTTGCCTTTCGCACGCTCGCCGGCCGGAAACCAGCGCTTGAGCGCGACGACGCTGCTGGACCAGTCTGCCGACTGCGCGCCGCCAAGCACCAGCCGGCAACCGAACAACCAGGCGAACGAACCGCCGAGCGGCATGACGATCATCATCAGCGACCACAGCGTGCTGGTGCCGAACAGCACGCGGCGCGACCCGAAGCGTTCGGCCGCGCGTCCGGCCGGGATCTGGCCGAGCGCATAGGCCCAGAAGTAGATCGTCAGGATCATCGACATCTCGACGATCGACAGGCCGAGTTCGCCCTGGATCGCCGGAGCGGCCACGGCCATCGCCGCGCGATCGAGCGTCATCACGAAGGTCAGCGGCGCGACCAGAAACGCGACGATCTTCCAGCGGAGATGGTTCACGCGGCGCGGCATCGTGCGGCTCCCGAAACCGGCGTCAGACGCCGTGCGGGCCGGACGCCCGGCCCGGCTCGTGCTGCATCCGCCGCACGATCGCGGCCAGTTCGCCGATATGCGCCGGGACCGCCTGCTTGCCCGCGCGCGCCCACGCATCGAACGACGTCATGCCGGTCACCGCGCCGACGAACGGCACGCCCGCGCGCTCGGCCGCCTGCGCGTCCACCGCATGGTCGCCGACATAGATCGCGGCGGCGGCAGGCAGGCCCAGCCGCGCCAACGCCAGCACGAGCCCTTCGGGATCCGGCTTGTGACGTTGCACGTCTTCTCCGCCGATCAACACGTCGACCAGCGACTGCAAGCCGTTGCGCTCGAGAATCGCCTCGATCCGGTAGCGAAACTTCGACGACACGATCGCGACGGCGAGCCCTTGCTCGCGCAGCCGTGCAAGCAGCGGCGGCACCTCGGGATAGATGCGCGTGCCGGGCACCATGATCTCGTCGGCACGCGCGACGAAGTGCCGCGCGAACGCATCGGCCCGCGCCGCTTCGGTCTCGCCCGTCAACGAACGGAACATCTGCGGCAGCGTCAGACCGATCACGGCGCCGATCTGCGCGGGTGTCGCGCGTGCCGCGCCAAGCCGATGCAATGCGTATTCCGTGCATTCGACGATCGCCGCGGACGAATCCGCCAGCGTCAGATCGAAGTCGAATATGACGGCCCGAACAGGCATGAATGGACTCCGCGAACGAAAAATGGATCACGCTCGACGCGTGACACGTGACACGTGACCTGGAATGACGATGCGACCGCACCCGCGCGCAGGAGCGGTCAGCGCGCCTGACCGGCTTGTTCGCGATCGGCCGCGTCCAGCCCGTCCGGGTCGCGCTTCACCCACTCTCTTGCCCACCCCAGCAACGGCTGCAGCGCCGCTTCGAGCCGGCGGCCTTCGGCGGTCATACGATAGCCGCCCTCCCCGTGCTCGACGAGGCCCGACGCCTTGAGCTCGGCCAGCCGCGTGTTGAGCAGACGCGCGTTCGTTTCGCAGGCTTCCTGCAATGCGCGGAACGTGAGCGGCGAGCCGCGCAGCTCCCACAAAATGCGCAGCGCGGTGCGGCGCCCGAGCAGATCCAGCACGACCATGATGGGCCGCCCCGTCGTCGATCCGCGAACGCGTTGTCCGATTCTTGGCGTGGTCATGCTTTACTTTTTAAAGCAATCGTCCGGCGGAGTCAATTGCCTGAATCGAGCTTCGTTTCGGTTTGACTTTCCAACGCGCGATCGTAGACATCGTTATAGGCGAGATTGTCGGCGTAGTCCGACGCGCCGAAACCGGCGGGCATCGGCGCGATCGTCGCATGGGCATGCTGCCGCCCCTCGTCGAAGAACCCGGGGTCGTCGCGGCCCGCACGCGCGGCCGGCGCATCTCGGCGACGCTGCCTGCACGCGTCGCCCGGCCAGTCTTCCGCGAGCCTAGCGTGCGCGCGTCGCGGCATGCCGGCTCGATGGCGATGGATGGCGTATGCAGCGGCGTCAGGCAGCCACGCTTTCGGATGAGCGCCGCGGCGCCGTCATCTCGGCCCGGATCTGGTCGACGATATGGGCGGCATCGCGCGCAACGCCGGAGAATCGCCCCGATCCCCACGTGTGCAGCCACGGCAGCCCGACGAAGTAGAGCCCCGGAACCGGCGTCACGCCGCGCCGGTGCGCGGGATAACCGCGGCCGTTGAAGACCGGCGCATCCAGCCAGCTGAAATCCGGGGTGAAGCCGATGCACCAGATGACCGATGCGATGCCGCTCGCCGCGAGATCGAGCGCCGTGCGCTCGCCGGCCGGACGCCACACGGGCGCGTAACGCGTCGCAGGGGGCGCCGCGATTCCGTTCTTCTCGATATGGGCATCGATGCCGGCGTTGATCCGGTTGTACGTATCGTCCGCGCTGTCGAGCCGCGCCGCCAGATCCGCGGAGAAGCGCAACTGTCCGCCCGTGAAATCCTCCAGCCGCCCGTACAGTTCCATCCCTTCGGCGGCAAAGCGGCGCAGATCGATATCGCGCCCGCCGTCGCGGCCGGTCACATAATGGTTGGTGTTGTCGCGCACGCCTTCGCGCAGCGGATGCGCATCGACCGGCATGTCGTAGTACTGCATGTCGGCCAGCCAGTCGACGACGTCCCTGCCCCGGTAGAAACGGGCGCAGCGAGGCGCATCGCCCACCGCGAGGAACACCTTTCGCCCGGCGAGGTGGAGGTCCTCCGCGATCTGCGCACCCGATTGTCCCGATCCGACTACGAGTACCGGGCCGTCCGGCAACGCGGCCGGATTCCGGTACTCCGACGACTGGATCTGCACGATCGTGGCCGGAAACCGCTCGGCCATCCGCGGCACGATCGGCCGATGGTAGCCGCCCGATGCCACGACGACCCGATCCGCCGTGTACGTGCCGCGCGACGTCGCGATGCGATAGCGTCCGTCCGCGTCGCGCGTCACACGCTCGACGGCGGTGTGTTCCAGCACCGGGGCATCGACGCTGCGGATGAATCCGTCGAGATACTCGACGATCTCGTCCTTCGTCATGAAGCCGTGCGGATCCGCACCGCGATACGGATAGCCCGGCAGCGCACACTGCCAGTTCGGCGTCACGAGACAGAACGCGTCCCAGCGCTGCGTGCGCCACGTGTGCGTCACGGTCTCCTTTTCGAACACGAGATGATCGATACCTGCCTGCTTCAGGTAGTGGCTGATCGACAGTCCTGCCTGCCCGCCGCCGATGACCGCTACGCCGAGACGGGAATCGATATCCGGGAGGCTGGATGAAACAACGGGTTCGCTTGACATGATGCAGTCCTGAATGTGTGTTGAAGACGACGGTGGATTGCCGCGTGCCGGACGCCCTAAACGAGCTCGATGACGGTCACGGTCGCATCGCCCTGCGGAGAAAATCGTTGCGCGTGCGCTTCGATCCGTGCCAGTTCATCCATCGCGGCCGAGCACGCGAACCCGTATTTCTCCCGTACGCGCTCGGACCCGATACCCAGGGCACGCCGGGCTCGCTCGACGAAGTCGTCGAGCGCGTATTGCGTGCCGGGCGTGAAAAATTCCGACACCACGGTCGAAGGCGAATAGCAATTGGTTTCCGACTGGTCGGGCCAACGGACCCGAAAATGCATGACCGGCATGATGCCTCCTCACTTGGCGGACGATGCTTGCGCACGCTGCGCCAGCCTGTCCTGGTAGATGTCCAGATGCCTGCGCGCACTCGCTTCCCATGTGAAGCGGTTCATCAGCGCGGGCACGGCACGTGCGAAATCGGGAGCACGCCGTCCCGAGAGCGCGTCGCGCAGCGCGCCGGCGATCGAATCCACATCGGCGGGATCGGCCCACACACACACGCGCTCGTCCAGATACTCGGTAAAGGGTTCGATTTCGGATACGACCACGGGCTTTCCGCAAGCAAGCCCCTCGAGCACGACCAGGCCGAATCCCTCCCGGATCGACACCATCGACACCACGTCGGCGCAGTGCATCAGCGCGACCAGCGCCGCATCGTCGAGCGGCCCCGTCGACACGACGGGTTCGTCGACGCCGATCCCCAGCCCCAGCGCGGCGGCGCGCGCGACGAAGCGGCGCGCGTAGGCATCGTGATCGAGCAGACTCGCGCCGCCCCCGATCACGAGCCGTGCGTCGGGCATCGTGCCGCGCAGCCGGGCGAACGCCTCGAGCAGCGCGATCGAGTTTTTCCGCTGCTCGATCCCGCCGATCGCCAGGACGACCGGCGTGCCGTGCAGGCCGAACCGCTGCCGCACCGCCTGCACGGCCGCCCGATCCGCCCGAGCGAACCGGGAGACGTCCACGCCGTTGGGCACCACGCTTGCGTCGACCCCGAACGTCCCGCGCATCGTGGCCGCCCACGCAGCGCTCACGCACAGCACCTGGTCCGCCGCTCGCCACGCGCGCGCCTGCCAGCGTTCGAGCTGCGGGTCGTCGAATACGTCGAGGTGATGCACGGTCCGTACGAAGCCGTCTATTGCACCCGACTGCTTCAGGTCGGCCAGCGCATTGCCCGTGATGCTGTCCTGGGCATGCAGCACGTCGAAGCCGCTTGCATCGTGCTCCAGCAATGCATGCCTGATCGCGACAATCCGCGCGCGCACCATGTCCGTGACGCTGCGCGGATGGCCATCGACGCGCGCCAGCACGACGCGGCACCGGACGTCGCGGAACATTCTCTCGCCCGGCGCGGCCGGTGCGAACACGGTGACGTCGCTGCCCGCATCGCGCAGCGCACGGGCGAGTTCCAGCGCGTGCACGACACCGCCGCGCGGATTGACCGAGTGGGTGAGCAGCGCGATGCGCAACGTATCGGCGCTCATCGCACATCCCCAACGGGGCAGGTAATGAACGGCTCGACCCGGAAATCCCACAGCACCGCCGTTTCGCCCGCCTCTTCGACGACGACCTCGCGCGAGGCGTCGATATCGCCGATCACCGCGCACGCGAGCCCGCGCGCCGCGAAGCGTTCCGCGATCGCGTCGGCGTGCGCCGGCCGCGCCGCCATCACGAACCCATAGCTCGGAAAGGCCGTCAGCCAGCGATCGAAGTCGACGCCTGGCGGACGCGGGATCGCGTCCAGCGCGATCCGCGCACCGACGCGCGAGCATTCGGCGAGCATCAGCGCCGTCCCGAGCACGCCGGCCATCGAGATATCCTTCGCGGCGTCGCACAGCCCGGCTTCGGCCAACGTCGGCAGAATCTCCAGATCGCCGCGCAGCCGGGCCGGCGGCGCGCCGACCGACGCATTCCAGAACGGATACGGTGCCTCGAATGCGCCGCGCAAATCGACCGCCATCATCAAGCGATCGCCCGGCCGCGCGCTGAAGCTCGACAGCAGCGCGCGGGCCCGGCCCAGGATCGATACGGCCAGTTGCCCCTGCACGCTGCGCGTGTTGCTGTGGCCGCCGACGATCGGCACGCCGTACGCGGACGCCGCCGCGGCCATCCCGGCGAGCACCGGCCGCGCGGCGTCGATTCCGTCGCTCCACAATGCATCGACGACGGCGATCGGCCGCCCGCCCATCGCGTAGATGTCGCTGACGTTCGCCATCACGCCGCTGTACCCGGCAAACCACGGCATCGACTCGACGAAATCGCCGACCATCCCCTCGATCGCAAACAGCAGGTAGCCGTCCGCGTCGGGAATCGCCGCGCAGTCGTCACCGAGCGCGACGGCCTGTGCGAGATCCCGTTCGCCGTTCGGTAATGCGCCCGCGAGCGACGCAACCACGCCGGCGATGTCGTGCTTGTGCTGGAAGCCGCGGCTCGCGCGCAGCGTCGCGATGCGATCCTCGACACTCATTGCGCCCCCTCCAGCCGCAGGACGAAACCCTCGAACGGCGTGCCGCACGGCGGATAGTGTTCAAGCTGGGCCTGCATCAGTTGATGAGGACGTCCGAACAACGTTTCCTCGCCGAGCGCATCCCAGTGAAGCCGAAGAAACAGCGGCACGTTCTGCGATTGCACGTGTGCGACGAAGCGCCGGCAACCTTCGGCATGCGCACTGCTGACGGCCAGCGCGATCAGCATCGAGCCGATCCTGCCTTGCCGCCGGAATGCCGGATGCACCGCGAGCCGCGAGCCCATCCAGGTTCCCGGCCCGGTTTCGTGAATCCGCACCGTGCCGACCACCTGCTCCGGCAGCCCCGCGCAGCAACTGACCGCGACCAGCAATTGCGCGTGGCGGTCGATATCGTCGCGATCGTCGCCGGCGAAGATGCCCTGCTCGATGCAGAACACGGCCCGGCGCAGCTTGTATGCCTCGTCGATTTCCCAGGGAAGCGCCGCCCATTTGATCCGGTATTCGGCTGGCCGGTACGGGCTGCTGCTGTCGGCCAGTCCCATCTCTGCGCAGTACATGGTCATACCTCGTAGGTCGACAGCGACGAGCAGGCACCGCACTTTCCGCAGCCTGCCTTGATGTCGGCGGAGCGCATGCCGGCATCGCGCAGCATGGCGCCGAGCGGTTCGAGCACCGCCCGCATGAATTCCGGCGACGGCGCGGGATGACTCTCCAGCGGCGTGCCGCTGATCGGCACGAACGGCACGACGAACGGATACACGCCCAACCCGATCAGTTCGCGCGACATGTCGAGGATCGCGGCCGCGCTGTCGCCGAGCCCGGCGAGGATGTAGGTGCTGACCTGTCCGCGGCCGAACACCGCGACGGCCGCGCGGAATGCCGCCATGTAGCGGGACAGCGGCACGCTCGCCTTGCCGGGCATGATCCGTTCGCGCACGGCCGGCGTCACGGCTTCCAGATGCATGCCCAGCGTATCGATCCCGCTTGCCTTCATCCGCTCGAACCAGCCGTCGTCGTCGGGCGGCTCGCATTGCGCCTGGATCGGGAGATCGACGGCCGCCTTGATCGCGAACGCGCTTTCGCAGAGCACGCGCGCGCCGCGGTCGGGCGTCGGCGGTGTGCCGGTCGTCAATACCATGTGCTTGACGCCGTCGAGCAGGACCGCCGCGCGCGCCACCTCGGCGAGTTGCTCAGGCGTCTTGCGGGCGATCGTCCTGCCGGCTGCGAGCGACTGGCCGATCGAGCAGAACTGGCAGGTCTTGCGCCGGCTCTCGTAGCGAATGCAGGTCTGCAACACCGTGGTCGCCAGCACGTCGGCACCGTGCAGCGTCGCGATGTGCGAATACGGCACGCCCTCCAGCGTCTGCAATGCGTAGAAGCGCGGGTTCGACGGAAAGCTGATGCTCGCGATCGGGATGGTGCCGCGCGAGAGCTGGCTGACGCCCGCCGCGTCGGGCGCCCCCGCGACGAACGGCGAATCCCACGCGGTGCTCGTGTGCACCGGCACCATGATGGTCACGCCGTCGACCGTCACGGCCTTGTGATCGGACGGCCCGGCGCCGCCGCGCCGGCTCGCGGCGCCAACCCGCGGATCCGCGAGGCGCAGCCCGACCGACTGCAGTTCAGTCATCAATTGCCGGCTCTGCACCGACGGTTTCGCGTTCACGCTCATGGCAGTTTCCCTCGAAGTCAGGGGCGGCCGACCCGTTGATCCCCATCGGGGTCACCGTCGCCGCCGGCCGATCGTTGATGGCAAGGCTCAGCAGTTCCGGCCGCGCATAGTGGCCGACCGAGTCCATCATTCGCTTGCGCTTGGTAATCAGCGACATGTCCAGGTCGGCGATCACCATCCCTTCGCCGGCACGCAACGGCTCGGCCAGGTGCTGCCCCTCCGGGGTCACGATCGCGGTATTGCATCCGCCGCGCAGGGCCTTCTGCAGATTCGGATCGCCCGTGATCGACTCGATCTGGGCATCCGTCAGCCAGCCGGTCGCATTGACGACGAAGCAGCCGGACTCCAGCGCGTGGTGGCGGATCGTGACCTCGATCTGGTCCGCGAAGATCGGGCCGACCAGCGATCCGGGGAACTGGCTGCAATGAATTTCCTCGTGCTGCGTCATCAGCGCATAACGGGCGAGCGGGTTGTAGTGCTCCCAGCACGCGAGCGCACCGACCCGTCCGGCACCGGTCCGCACGACCTTGAGTCCGGCCGCATCCCCCTGCCCCCAGATCATCCGCTCGTGAAACGTCGGCGTGATCTTGCGGCGCTTCAGCGCGAGGCGCCCGTCGCCGTCGAAGATCAGCTGCGTGTTGTACAGGCTGCCGTGGTCGCGCTCGTTCACGCCGAGCACGACCACCATCCCGTGCAGGCGCGCGCGCTCCGCGACCGCATGCGTCACGGGCCCCGGCACCGTCACGGCCTGCTCGTAGAGCCGCATGTGATCGGCGCCGGACGCGACCGGCGTCCGCACGAACGAGAAGTACGGGTAGTACGGCACGAATGTTTCGGGAAAGACGATCAGCTGGACGCCCTTGCCGGCGGCCTCGTCGATCGCCGCGCAGACCTTGTCGAGCGTGCCGCCGGTGCGTTCCAGATCGGGCGCGATCTGGACGGCTGCCGCCCGGACGATGCGTTTGTCGGACATGATGGCACCCGTGATTCGATCAAACGGTCCAGGTATGGATGATCAGCGCGTTCTCCTTGCGGTGAAGCAGCTGGATATCGAGCACGTCGAGCGGGTTGATCGGCCGGATGCCCTCGATCAGCGACGCTTCGCCATGCCCGTAAAGCGCCTGCAATGCAAAGCGGCACGCATAGACTTTCCCGCCTTCCTCCATGAACTTCACGAGCTGCTTGTTGAAGTTCAGATGGCCGGGAAACGCCTCGTCGCCCAGGGTCGGGAACCCGCGTTGCAGGCCGAGCGTCACGCCGGGGCCGTAGAGCAGCACCGACGTCTCGAACCCCTTGCGCTGCAGGCGGGTCGCCTGCAGGAGGTTCACGAAGCCGATCGACCCCTCGAACGCAACCGTGTGGAACGTCACGAGCGCCTTCTCGCCCGCTTCCGCCTTGACGTCTTCGAATACTTTTTCCTCGTAGTCGACGAGGAAATCTCCCTTCTTGTGCAGAGGCTGATTGACTGCAGGCATGGCACGCTCCGTCTGGAAATGAGTTGAATGAGATTCCCGAACGCTTTCGAATCCGGGCGAACTCATTAACGCAACGCATATGCCAACCGGGCCGCGCCCCGATGCAATCACTCTGCAATCATTCAATCCAAAAATGCCGCTGCAGTCGGTTCGATCCTTGCGTGCCCCAATCCGGATCCAACTGAAAACGGCCCGTCCGGGCCGAACGGCGCACCTGACTGATGCAGCACGCATGAACCGGTGCGCGCCCAACGTGCATCGATGCATCAATCCGATACACGATGCAATCAATGCAATCAGTCGGCTTCCACGGCGCGATATATATATTTTTCGATTAATGCGCCATGCTAACGTTTTGATGAATCGTCAAATGGAAACAGGTATGGATTACGCAATCCATCATTGGTCGAAGCGCTTGCTGGAAAGCAGGAAACCGGCCTATCAGCTGATCCCCGACCTCATCGAGGAAGATCTTGCGGCCGGCCGGCTGAAACCGCGCGACCGCCTGCCCGGGCTGCGCGATCTCGCCGGGGCGCTGAACCTGAACTACACGACGGTCGCCCGCGCGTATGCGGAAGCCCGCCGACGCGGCTTGCTCGATACGCGGGCAGGAAGCGGCACGTTCGTGCGCGGCCCGACGCAAACGGTCCAGCTGTCGGGCGGGAGCAGCATCGAGATGTCGATGAACATGCCCCCTGAACCGGCCGAGATGGTCGGCCGGCTGCAACAATCGGCGGCGGCATTGTTCGCCGCCGCGGACCCTTACCAACTGATGCGATATCAGGATTTCGGCGGCACACCGGCGGATCGCGCCGCCGGCCGCGCATGGCTGGCCCATCGCCTGCCCGGCTGCAGCAGCGATACCGTGCTCGTTTGTCCGGGAATCCACAGCGCGCTCGTCGCGCTCGTCTCCCGGCTTGCGCGCCGCGGTGATTCGATCTGCCTCGATTCACTCGCGTACCCCGGCATCAAGGCCATCGCATCGCAACTGGGCGTCCAGTTGCAGCCGCTGCCGCGGGACGACGACGGGCCGTTGCCGCATGCGTTCGAATCGCTCTGCCGAAGCGGACAGCCCGCGGCGCTGTACTGCAACCCGACCCTGCAGAATCCAAGCACGCTCACGATACCGTTCAGGCGCCGCGAAGCGCTGGCGGATATCGCGATGCGCTACAACGTGCCCATCATCGAGGACGACGCGTACGCGATGCTCCCGCAGAGCGCCCCGCCGCCACTGGCGTTGCTGGCCCCCGAACTGACCTACTACGTGACCGGCATGTCGAAGAACCTCGGCGCCGGGCTGCGAATCGCCTACCTGCTGGCGCCGACGGTGCGCGAAACACAGCGTATCGCGGGGGCATTGCGCGCCACGACCGTGATGCCGAGCCCGTTCACGATGCTGCTGTCCACCCAGTGGATCAACGACGGCACGGCAAGCGAGATGCTGGCCGCCATCCGATCCGAGGCGCATTCACGGCAGGCGATCGCCAGCCGCGTTCTCGGCGCATGGCCTTTCGACGCGCATCCCGATGGTTTTCATCTCTGGTTGCCGATTCCCGGCGAGTGCCAGTGGACAGCACCGGATCTCGCGCAATATCTGCGAAGCCGGAGTGTCGCCGCCGTGGCAAGCGCGGCATTCTCGACCGACGGCAACCCGCCGGACGCGATTCGCATCTGCCTCGGCGGCCCGCAGGATCAGGAGCGCTGCCGCGACGGCCTGCAGCTTGTCGCCGACGCACTGACCGACGCACATCATCTTTACAGTGCCGCGATGTAGCCGCGCCGGGTAGCGGACGGATCGCACGAACCGGACGCCGCGCGACGCATCCACTCACATGCGCATCGTATTTCGACGCACGACCAAGCGCTGCCGGCCCGCCCCTGCACCACCGGCACGTGCCGCCGCACCAGTCAGAACTTGTGCCGAATGCCGATCCTCGCCGCGGTCTGAAAACTCGTGCTGGACGGCGATCCGAGCGCTGCTTCGATTTGAGCGCCGTGCGCATGATCATGCGCGAGCGCCCCGACGAAATACACGTCCGTGCGTTTGGAAATGAAGTAATCGGCCCCGATGGTCGCCTGATTCGCGCTGCCGACCCCGTTGTTGCGCTGCTGGAACTGGAACCCGGCGCCGAGCGAGAGGTCGGGCCTGACAAAGTAAGTCACGCCGCCGTCATAGGTCAGCGCGCGCGCTTGGGTGCCGCTGCTCAACTGGACATCGGTCACCACACCGAATATCTGCGCTTTCCCCAGGCTGTATGTTGCACCGCCGGCGTATTCCGTCAAATTCGCGGAGCGGGTCGCGTTATGCTGCTTGAAATACGACAGCGATGCGGCGAGCCCGCCCCGGTTGTAGTTCAGCAGGAAGTTCATCGCGCTGTTGGTGCCCAATGAGCCGGCCACATTGCCGAAACCGTACATGGCACCGACACTGAAGCCCGAAATCGTCGGCGAAAGATACTTCACCGAGTTATTGACGTTGTCGCCCCACAGTCGGTTATCCAGCGTATACCCGCCAGCCGCATACGCCGGAATGCCCCACGCGAGGATACCCGCGGCCGTGTTTCCCGCGATCGAGTACGCGGGGAAAATATCGCCGATGAAGTCGTATTGCCGCCCGAGCGTCAGCGTCCCGAACCGCCCGTCGAGGCCGACGAAGGCCGCGCGGTTGAACAACAGCCCGCTCTGCGCCAAGGCCCCGTTGGAAAGTTGAAAACCGCTTTCGAGCGTGAAGATCGCCTTGAGCCCGCCACCCAGGTCCTCTTTGCCTGTCAGCCCCCAACGATCTCCCTGCGACGACCCGGACGTGAACTGCACGAGCGCGCCATGTCCGGTGCCCGACGTTGCATTGTTCGTGTACGTGATGCCCGCATCGACCAGCCCGTACAGCGTCACTGACGACTGCGCATGTGCCACGCCGCACCCAACCGCGGCGCACACCACCATGCTTCGCTTGATGATCCTGTTCATATCGCTATCCTAATTTTATGGCGTAGTTTTCGTTGACGAAAATGGCTGAGGAACACGTCCCGCTGAAAATGCGCTGGAATCGTTTGATCAATGGGCAGGCGTCTGCGGGTAAACCTCCGGCTTGCCTCCACGACGAACGGTCTCAACACGTCCGCTTCCCACTGCGCGTCCACTTTATGACCGACGTTTTTTGAGCCCCATCGTCAGAAATGTCGATGCGGAAATCCCGGTCAGTGGCGGCGGCATTCAGGGTCCGCCGCGGGCATCCCTTTCGGCCCGAAAACAGGCGGCGGATGCGACTGCGGCATGAATACAACGGACCGGCAAAGGCCGCACGTTCGTTGCTGATCGGGATTTTTTACGCTGCTATGATTGATGCGTAATGCGAACCAGTCTTCCAAGACTGTCGCGCGTGCCGTCTCCCGACTCCTCCTACCGATGAGGCCCCCTTGAAGCCACCAGTTCACGATCTCACGCTCGACGAACTCCGACTTTTCGGCGACATCATCGGGCGGCTCGAAGAGCTCGGACCGATCGTGGATGTCAGACGTGTCGTTTTGTCAGACTTGACCCGGTTGTTGCGATCCGATTTCTGCGTGTCCTACAACTGGGATGCCGAGAAAGGGACCTACGTCGACCCGATTGCGGTCAACGTCGACTCGGATCACGTGCGTCGCTACACAAGCTGGTATCAGCACAATGACCCGATGACGGCGCAGCTCTGCAGGATGCGCCGGGCCACGTTCGTGGAAGAAGTGATGGACCGGCCTGCCCTGGAGAAAAGCGAGTTCTATAACGAGTTTCTCGCGCAGGATGGTTTGCATCACGGGATCAACGTGTTCGTTTTCGACGGCGAACGCCAGCTCAGCGACCTGAGAATCTGGCGAACCAGGAATCGGCCTGAATTCGAGCTGCGCGACAAACTCGTGCTCGATGCGATCGAGCCGTTCCTTTGCCGCGCCATCAAACGTCGGGCAGGCAGCGCGACGGGGCTCACGGACCGTGAGAGCGAGATCGCCCAGCTCGTCGCAAAGGGTTGTACCGATCAGGATATCGGCCGCCTTCTCTGCATCAGCTTGTCGACCGTACGCACCCATTTGCGGCGGATCATGGACAAGAAGGGATTCTCCAACCGTGCGGAGCTGGCTGCTTCCGTCGCCGCGGCCGGAACGGCCGCGCCGTGACGACGATTGAACGGCGCGGCCGACGCTCAGGTACGTCAGGTACGCACGAGCGGCGAATTGCCTGATACGAAAGCCTAAACCGCCAATACGGCTTCGAGCCGGTCGCGCGACATATCGATCGAGTCGCCCGACAGCACGACCTCTCCATGATCCAGACCGATGAAATGGTCCGCGATCGAAGTGAGAAACGTCAGATTCTGTTCGACCACCACGAACGCCGCGCCTTCCTCGATTCGAGACCGGATAACGGATGCCATCCGCTCCAGGTTCTCCTGCTGAACGCCTTCCGACGGCTCGTCGATCAGCGTGAGCGGCGAACGCTCCGCGATGATCCTGGCGAAGGAAAGCAGCTTCTTTTCACCCCCGCTCAGCTTCCCGGCTGCCTGCGGCAACCGCTCTTTCAGACGCGGGAAAATCTCGAACAATTCTTCGTATGCTTCCAGGCTTCTTGTCCTGAATCCGAGGGTCAGGTTGTCTGCAACGCTCAAATTGTCGAAGACAACCCGTTCCTGCGGCGCATAGCTCATCCCCAGACGTCGCCGTTGGTGCGACGGTACTTTTCCTACTTCACCGCCGTTGACCGTGACTGCCCCGGAAGTGGGCTGGATAACACCTGTCAGGGCGCGCATCAGTGTCGACTTGCCCACACCGTTGCGGCCAAACACCCCCAGGACATTACCCGCGGCCACCTCGCCACTGATTCCCTTGAGCACCATCGTGTCGCCGTAACCCGCGACGATCGACGAAAACCTCAACACGGCTTCCCGCCGGCGTTCGCTCACTTTCTTCCTCCCGAGTAGACGGCCTTGACGTCTGCCGACATCTTGATCTGCGACAGCGATCCGACCGCGAGGCTTCTTCCCTGATGCAGGACCACCACGTTGCCGGCGATCTTTTCGAGTGCGCTCATGTCATGCTCGATCACGATGGCTGACGCCTCCAGTTCGCCCACGGTCGACGTGATCGCGTCCATCATGTGACGGGTTTCGTGCGCCGAGAGGCCGGCGCACGGTTCGTCGAGGAGCAAAAGACGCGGCTCGGTGATCGCCACCATCGCGAACTCCAGCATCTGGCGCATCCCTTGAGACAGATCGCCCGCACGAACCGCCAGATTCGATTCGAGAAACCCGAATTTCCCGAGCGTGCGTACGCGTTGAACCGAGTTCCAATGCAGCGGCGCCGCGCTCAGCATCTCCCGAGGACGTATCCGGTTCGCCCACAGGGCGATCTGAAGATTCTGGTCGACCGACAACCGGGCAAACACCGCGGGAATCTGAAACTTGCGGCCGATGCCCAGTCGGGCGACCTGCCACGCCTGAGAGGACGAAATCTCGGTCCCGCGAAAGTGAATTTCACCTGAACGGACCGGCAAGCGGCCCGTCATTGCGTTGAATGTCGACGTCTTGCCGGCGCCATTCGGGCCAATGAAACAATGGATGACCCCGGCTCCCACCTCGAGATCGAGCCCGTTGAGAATGTTGACGCCCCCCTGGCTGACTTCCACCTTGCGGAAACTGAGCAGCGCGGATTGAGCCGGCCGCCTGTCGATCGTCGCGATCTCGTGAGCATCTAGCCGTTTCTCCGGAATGCTGTTCGCGACGCGCAGACCCGCCATCCGGGCAAGCGCGGCGGCCGCGCCGGCCAGGCCGTCGGGAAACAGCCGCACCACACCGATGAAAATCAGCGCGACCAGCACTTCCCAATAGGTGAACAGATCGCGCCAGGTCGCGGCGAGCAGCCCGATCACGACGGCACCGAGTTGCGCGCCCAACGGACTGCGCTTCCCCCCGACGGCTGCCCAGATGACGAACTGCGCCGACAACGCGACGCCGACCGCCTGAGGGCCGACGAGACCCTCGTGAGGCGCATACAGCGCGCCGCCCAGACCCGCGATCGCGCCCGAGAGGCCGAAAGCGGCCGCCTTCAGCCGGTGCGTCGCGAATCCAAGGAACTGGAGGCGATCCTCATTCTCCGAGAGGGCGGCCCAGAGCGTCCCGATGGGGCGGCGACTCAACCAGGTGATCCCCGCCGTGACGACAACCGCGGCCACGGCGATCACGTAATACAGGTTTCCATACCGGTCGGTCATCGGCAGGTCGGGAATATCGGTGAGCCCGTTGAAGCCGCCGGTGACGCTGCTCCATTGATTGGCCAACAGAAATCCCAACATGCATGACGCAAGGGTAATCAGCGAAAAAAACGGCCCGCTGTCGATCCGGCGCGCAAAGACGATCAATCCGATGGCATAGGCCAGGGCCGCCGGTACCGCGACTGCAAGCGGAAGCAGGACGATCTGCCATTCGCCGCCGGCCGCGGCCGCGGCGCGCAATACCAAGGCGCTGACATACGCGCCCAGCCCGAAGAACAGGCTTTGGCCCAGCGGCAAAAAGCCCGCATTCCCCCAGCACAACGCAACGCCTTGCGTTGCCATTCCATACAGCAACAGAAGCCCGATCTGGTTTGCACTGTAGTCACCGGCCCACAGCGGCAAGCTCAGAAGAACCGCAGCCGTGACAACCTGGAGGGCCGTTTCAACGGCGCGAGACGAGGCCATTCGGGCGACTCCACAAGAAATAGATGGACAGGATCAGAACGGCGGTATAACCCGACGTCTGATCGATGAAACTCGACACCGCGACCTGCGTTCCGCCGATGACGAACGTGCCGACCGCGAGACCGAGCAAGCTGCCCAGGCCGCCGACCACGAGCACGAAAAACGAATTGAGCAGATAGTCGAGGCCCATGTACGGCTCGACCCGCACGATCGGCGCGAGCAACACCCCCGCCAACCCGGCCAGCACCACCCCCGTGATGAACGTGCCGCTGGCCAGCCGGGTCGTATTGATGCCGGCCGCCCTGGCAAGAAGGGGATTCGCGACCATGCCCCGAATCCGCGCGCCCGTCTGGCTGCGGCCATACCATGCCGCGAGCGCGGCGAATGCCAGGCCCACCGCGAGCATCATCGCAAGCCGGAATGCCGGATACGGGGTGCCCAGGACATCGATCGATGCGCCATCCGCGCCAGTCACGTCCTGGTAACCCTTTCCGAACAATGCGACCACCCCTTCGCGCAGCAGGATCGAAACGCCCCAGGTGGCGAGCAAGGTATCGAACGGCCGCTCATACAAGGGACGAACCAGCACGCGTTCGACGATCCAACCCACGGCAGCGCATACGACGATCGCCACGGGTATGGCAAGCAAAGCGGGTAATCCGAAACGCTGCACGACGACCACCGAGTACGCGCCCAGCATGATGAACTCGCCATGCGCCATGTTCAGCACGCCCAGCAGCCCGAACACGATGGCCAGACCGATCGTCGTGAGCGCGAGGGCCGCACACGCGTACCCGAGATTGAGAAGATGGGAAAGCAGCATGACGTCAACCCGCACCCGCTCCGCTCGCACAGGTCTCGGCCGAGCCAAGCTGCGAGAACGTCTTGACGATGTCGTATCGCACACCTGATGCCCTGGCGAGGAAGATGTCGGCCGTCACGTTGCGGGACTTCATCGTGACCACGCCGCGCGGGCCTTTGTAGCCTGCCCCGTCGGAGGCCTTCGTCAGATCGCCGATCGACGCGGAATTCGCCTTCCTGGCCATCGCGTCATACATCAGGACGCCCTCGTACGTCGACTCGCCGATGCTGCTCAAAACCGCCGACGCGCCGAACCGCTTGTGATAACGCTCCAGAAACGGCGCGGACGTTGCGGTCGGCGTCGCGAAAAAGCCGGACGCCGAGTAGAGGTTCCTGGTGTTGGACGCACCGATCCCGATCAACGTGTTTTCCTCGATCATCGTGCCGAAGCGGATCATCCTGTCGCCGAGACCGAAGCTCGCAAAACTTCTGTTGAACGTGACGGCCGACCCGCCCACCAGCGTGATGAACACCGCATCCGCCTTGCTGTCGCGAATTTTGCCCAGTACCGCGTCGAAGTTGTCGACGTCGAACGGAACGTACTCTTCGCCGACCACGGTCGCGCCGGAACCCTGAATCGCGTTTTTCGCCACTTCGTTCGACTTGCGCGGCCAGACGTAGTCGTTGCCGATCAGGAACCAGCGCTTGACCTGGTGCTGGGCGGTCAACCACGGAATGACCGGCGTCAGTTGCTGCGCGGGCGTCTCGCCAACGAAGAACGTGCCCTTCGCGCAATCGCCCCCTTCGTACATCGGGGTATAGACGTAAGGCACCTGGCCTCGGAACAGACTTTCCAGCGCCGTGCGGACAGCACTATCGTGCGATCCGACAAAGACCTCCGCCTTGTCGCGCTTCCACAGGCGCAGCGCCGTCTGCGCGGACTCGGAAGGCGCGGCGCCGGCATCTCCCACCAGCAACTCGAGCGGGCGCCCCAACACGCCCCCGCGCGCGTTGATCTCGTCGATCGCCATCGCTGCGCAGTTTTTGCAGGCTTGACCGAAAAATGCGGCCGGCCCGCTCATCGGCGCCATCAGCGCCAACTTCAGCGGCTGGTTTGCCGCGCGAACCGACACCGGAACGAGCCCCCCGGCGCCCACCGCGGCACTGGCGGCACCGAGCGCAATACTTTTCAGGATATGTCGACGATTCATTTGCTTGCCTTCCTCGTTAAGCCGTTGCCGGATGATTGAACGTGTGCGTCGAGACGCGGGAACGTCGCCGCACACAGGACACGCTCCATTTCCTTGCCGATCTGCAGGATTCGCTGATCCGAATACGGCGCACCGTCCAGCGCCAATCCAACCGGGAGGCCGTCCCGGGTCAGGCCTGCGGGAACGGTGATGCCGGGTACCCCTGCGTTGCTGCCCGGTTCGGTATTTCGTGTGTATGCGGCAAAGACATCGAGCGCTTCAGACCCGACCGCCACGGTTTCGGCGCCGATGCGGCAAGCGGGAATCAGCACGGTGGGAAACAGCAGCGCATCTGCCTCCACTTCGCGAAGACACGCCACGTAGGACGTGCGGGACCGCTCTCGCGCGAGGAGCGCTTCGGCGTATTCGGCCGCGGAAATCGCACCGGCCCCCAGGATGTCGCCGACGATCCGGATCACATCCGGGCTCCTGATCTGGGCAACGATCTCCGGGAACGTCACGGCCACGCCGCCTGTTTCCAGATAGCGGCCCACGGCGCCGCCGAACTCGAAAAAAGGAATGGTTGCGTTCTTCTTCGCACGAAAAAACGGATAACGTCGCAGGTCCACGTCAACCAGATCGAAGCCCGCATCCTTCAGCGTCTGCAGCGCACGTTCGAGTACCGGCCGTGCGTCGGGCGACAACCCCTCCCACAACGTCGAGTACGGAACTGCCAGGCGAGCGTCACGTGCATCGTCGGCAGCGGGCGGCGCTGAACCCCTTCCAGACAGGATCGCGTCCAGCAACATCACGTCGGCAACGGTGCGGGCGATCGGGCCGACCGTGTCGCGCGTGGGCGATATCGGCACGACGCCCTCGGACGGATAACGTCCGTGCGTGGGACGAAAGCCGACCAGCCCGCACAGCGCCGCCGGGATGCGCACCGATCCGCCCGTGTCGGTGCCGAGCGCCGCCGGCACCGCCCCGCTCGCCACCAGCACGGCCGACCCACCGCTGCTTCCGCCGGGAATTCTGGACGGGTCATACGGGTTGCGGGCCGGGCCAAAAAATCCGTTGTCGTTGGTGCAGCCGAAAGCGAGTTCGTGCATGTTCGCTTTGCCGGCGACCAACGCCCCCGCCTCGACCACACGCGCCACGACTGGCGCCTGCGCTCGAGGAACGGCGTGGCGAAGCGCGGCCGTTCCAGCCGCTGTCGGCATGCCCGCGCAGTCGATGTTGTCCTTGATCGCCAACGGAATGCCGGCAAGTGACATCCGGCCTGTCCGGGCTGCGAGCGGTTCGTCGTGGGCTCGCGCCGATTGCAACAACGTCTCGGGGTTGAAATGTGCGAACCCGTTCAGCGACTCGGTGTTGGCCTGTTGATCCACCAGCGCCTGTACGTATTCCAGGCAGGAGATCTCGCGTCGATCGATCGCGCCTTTTGCGTCGACGACTGAAAGCTGCGGCAGGGTGGGCATCTACGTCTCTCGTACATTGCGGTCTTCGTAGATTGCGCGTCGGCCTTTTTGTCGCGCATCGTCAGAAATGACGACGCAGTCAACCCTGACAGCGTCGCTTCACCGCCCCTGGTACAGCCCCGCGACCGACGTCAGTGGCCCTGGTCGCGCGAGTCCGCGCAACGGTCCGACATCCGCCTGCCCGTTGCCGAACGGTCAGGCCGCGTCGATGGTCGAGACGGCATGCTTCGACGTCGCCGCGGGCACCGTTTCATCGAGAAACATTCCCACGAGCGCGCTCACCAGCGACACGCCTCCGACGATCAGCATCGGATAACCCAGACCGAACGTGTCGGCGAGCCCGCCTGCCACCACCGGCATCAGGACCCCGCCAATCAGTTCACTGACTGCGGTGGGAACGCCCACGGCCGAGCCGGTCAGCGTGGACGGGACGGATTCGCAGGGAATCACGGCAAGAAAGAGCGGGGCGATGCCGAAGCCGCAAATCCCGGCAGCAAAGAGGTTGGCGAACATGACGACCGGCGACGCGTGACAAAGAACAAACGCCAACATCAGGATGCCGTAACAAGCCGCGGAAACGACGAGCACGATCCGCCGCCCGAGCCGATCCGATATCGCCGGAACGGCGATCATCCCGATAAACCCGCCGAAACCCCATCCGGATATGATCAGGCCGACCGTGCCGAGACCGAGGCCCACGACTTTGGTCAGATAGAGCGCGACGAACGTCGAGAACACGAACAGGCCCGTCTGGAACAGCGATCCGATGACCGTGGTCAGCCAGATGTTCTTGTATCTCAGCACGGTCAAGGGGCCACCCGATGCCGAGCGGGCCTGCGTGTCGCGACCGGGCTCCGTCTTTCGCATGGTCCGGCCAATCAGGAACGTCAGCAACAGCCCCGGAATGCCGAGCACGAAAAACACCCACTCCCAGCGCATATGCATCACGAGTTGGGTCGCGATGATCGGTCCGAGGCCGATACCCAGAAGAGGGAAAAACGACTGGTGGATGCCCAGATTCAGGCCGCGCCGGCTCGGCGTCGATATTTCGTCGATGGTCGCGACGCTGGCGCTGAACACCCCCCCCTCGCCCACGCCGAGAAGGCCTCGCACGAGCAGCATGCCGTGGAACGACTTGGCGACGCCGGTAAAGGCAGTCATCACCGAGAAGAAGATCGACGACCCGAGCAGAATCTTGCGGCGCCCGTGGCGGTCGGACAGGCTCCCGAGCACCCATGTCGAAATGGCCCAGGTCAACGCGAGCACCGAGGCGATGGCGCCTGCCTGCGTATTGTTCAGTTTCAGCTCCGGCAGCAGAACCGGAAACAGGTACACGATGACCAGACGGTCGAGACCTACGATGCCGAACAGCACCGCAAGAAAGATGACCATCTTCCATTCGTAGTCGCTACTTTCCTTGTATTTCATATCGCCATCCTAACTATATCGTCGTGACTGAATGACCGTTGATTCGAAGAAAAACCGCCAAGCCCACCGGGCCGCGAAACGAAAACCTCCGGCCGGCCCGCCATGACACGACATGGCGGGCCCGATGGTCCCGCTACCGATCTCCGCCGCTGCCCGCAAGCCCGGGCGGGCAGCCGCCGTCTGATGAGGCTAGATCGTCGGCGGCCGTCTCCGCCGGCGTTCCGTCGAGTATTTCGGCGACAGGGGGGCGCGGTCGCCGGTCGATCAACAATCGCAGCACGTCGGGCCGCGAGTAATGCCCCGCGGGATCGAACACGCACTTCGACAGCGATTGCGTGCCGAGATCGATATTGGCGTAGAGCAGGCCTTCCGCGGTTTCGTCAATCTTGTCGAACAACTCCGCCCCGTCGGGCCCGTATCCAACGCTATGGCCACCGCCCGCCCGCAACAGCTGACGTTTGTCCTCGGTGTCGCAAAGATGCTCGACCATCTCCTCGGTGACGACGGTCGACGGCGCGAGGACGAAGCACCCGCCTTCGACGGCATAGGTCCGCGAAACCGCGTTGTTCACCTGGTGGCTCAATGCGCTGGCGAATTCATAGAGGGAAAAGCTCGGCCACGCGGCAACATGGACCTGTTCGCCTTGCGCATACATGGCGGCTTTGGTCAAAGGCTGCACGTGTTCGGCACAACACAGCGCGCCGAGCTTGCCCAACGGACTGTCGATCACGGTCAGGCCGCTGCCCTCCCCGTCACCGAAAACCGTCCGTTCGAGGTGGGTGGGTTTGAGTTTCTGCCGTTGCAGCAGGGTCTCGCCGTCGGGGCCGATCATCCATTGGGCGATATACAACGAGTGGCCCTTGCGCTCCGAGAGCCCCATCACGACCGTGATGCGATTTTTCCTCGCCGCGTCCCTCAGTGCATCGGCTTCCGGACTGTCGTAGCTCAGCGAGTTGTCGAAGTAGCGCTGAACATAGCCCTTGCTCATATACCAGGCCGGTGTACCGAGCCAGACGTAGAACGGATAGCCGGGCAGCCACACTTCAGGGAATGCGATCAGCGCGGCGCCGGCCCGCGCCGCCTCTTCAATCAAGCGGATGGACTTTTCGATTCCGGCCTGAAGATCGAGGAAGGCCGGGGCGGCCTGCACGACAGCCGCTTTGAACTGGGGATGATTGAGCGCCAAGATACTCCTCCACGACTCGCGGGACGGGACGCCCGCAACGTTGTAGACGAAGTGTCCGGGGCCAATATGGCGGACGCTTGACTCTGACAGAACAGGATTTTTGCTTATGCTGCCAGCACGCGGGATCGACGTGCAGCCCGCTCAGCGGCGATTCAGACAGCGTCGCGATGCGTCGCACGGTAGTCGCGCGCGGACATGCCGAAGTGACGCCGAAACGTGCGACTGAAATGCGATGCGTTATTGAAACCCCACGCCATCGCAATATCGGTAATCGAGCGGTTTGCGTAGGCGCGTTGCCGAAGCCACTCGCCGCATCCGTCGAGTCGGGCCGTACAGATGATCTCGCCGATCGACTCTCCGACCTCGGCGAACAGCCGGTAAAGATAACGGCTGGATACCCCCAGTGCATCGGCGATCTGTTCGGGTCCCAGTTCCGGTTCGCGAATACGGTCACGGATCAACGCACGTGCGCGGAGCAGATGCATCTCTTTCACGTTGGATTTGGGCAGCGGGACCGTGTTGAAATAATCCGCCAACGCCAGCGCGACCAGGTTCGCGGACACATCGCCAAGCCGCTCGCAACCGGTCGTGGCGCCTTCGTCCGACGAAAGCGCCCGGTGCAGGGACGCGATATGGTCCGCGGCGATCCGGCGGATCCCGGTGGCCGCGGGAATCCTCACCGCGGTGTGCTGCCGGCCGCACGGCACCCATTTCTCCAGCGCCTTGCGGGGAAAGCGGATCGTGTAATGCTGCCCGGAGAAATGCCAGACGAAACTGCGCGACGAATCGAACAGCACCATGTCGGCAGGGCCGACGAACGCGGTGCGGGTATCCTGCTCGATCGCGCCTCGCCCTTCGGTCTGGATCGCCACGAGCAGGTAGTCGTCCGCCGTGCGCCGCACTTCGTCCCAGTCATGCGCCGCGACGTGATCGACCGCCGAGATCCGCGACACACACACGCCGTCGGTGTTCACGCTCGAAATCTCGCCATGAAACCCCTGATCGGACTCGGTCCGGAAAACCATCGGGACGCAGCTGGCCCGAACCTGATCCGCCCATGCCTGAAGCCTGTCGTCGCGATGGTAATGATCCGTGGTCGTCACTTGATTCATGGCACGAGGTTCCGGCGGCAGATACGCGAGAGCGTTAACCCGGACCATTACGCATCCAAAATCCGGCGTCAATGCGCAATACCCCGGGACGGCCGCTTCGAAACGTAGCTGCGATCGAGCGCCTCCACCGAGCGACAACCGATGAGGGCGAGCGTCCGGTCCGTTTCCCGTTTGATCATCTCGATGACGTCGCTCACGCCGGCTTCCCCTCTGGCCGCCAACCCGTATAACGTGGCGCGCCCCAGCATCACGGCCTGGGCCCCAGCGCGATCGCCTTGACGACGTCGGCCCCCGTCCGTATGCCGCTGTCGAGCATGATCGTCGCGCCCGCGATGCGCTCGACGATGTCCGGCAGCACGTCGGCTGTCGCCGGCAGGGCGGCGAGTTGCCTGCCGCCATGGTTCGAAACGATGACGCCGTCCGCGCCGAGCGCGACGCACCGCGCGGCATCGTCGGCCGTCACGATGCCCTTGACGAGGAGCTTGCCCGGCCATTCGTCCCGCAGGCGGCGCAGGTCGTCCCAACCGAAACTCGCATCCATCTGTCGGCGCAGGATCGCGGCCTGCGAGGCCGTGTCCGATGCATCGTCCGTCGCGAAATTCTTCAGCTCGGGCATGCCGTTCATCAGATAGGACCAAAGCCAGCGCGGGTGCGATAGTCCGTCGACCGCCGCACGTGCACTGGCCTTGAACGGCATCGCGAAACCGTTGCGAAGATCGCGTCGGCGAAAGCCGTTGACCGCGACATCGGTGGTGAGGATCAGGGTCGAATAGCGCGCCGCGCGGGCACGATTGACCAGGCTCTTCGCGAGGTTGCGATGAACGACGTACAGTTGAAACCACAGTTCTCCGTCGGCCCCCTTTGCCACCTCCTCGATGGACATGTTGGAAGCCGTCGACAGCGCGAACGGAATACCGGCCTTGCCCGCCGCGCGCGCAAGGGCGAGGTCGCCCTTCGGCCAGAAAGCGCCATTGAGGCCCGTTGGCGCGATCACCAGCGGTAACGGGTTCCGCCGGCCCAACAACGCCACGGACTGCGCGCGTGTGCTGACGTCCGACAGCCGGCGCGGCAACAACTGCAATGTGTCGAACGCCGAACGGTTATGCGTCAGCCCCGATTCATCGTCCGCCGCGCCTTCCAGATAGTCGAACACCATGCGTGGCAGCCGCCGTCTGGCTTCGTCTCGATAGTCGCTGACGGAGAACATGCCGGGAAATCCTGTTGTCATGATCGGGGTACTGTCGGAGTCAATCGTGATGCAAAAAAACGCGGCGCGCCGGCGTGCGGTTTCGCGCGCCGCTGTCGACCGGACGAGCGAGGTCAGGCGCCATTGATGGGCGGAATATGGCGACGCACGATCATCAGGCAGATGAACACCATCGCCATCGCGGCGCCCAGCATGCCCAGGTATGCGGACGCACCGCCCTGCGTGATCACGAATGCCCCCGCGAACGCGCTGAGAATCGCGCCAAGCCGCCCGAACGCGAGCGCGGACGCGGTCCCGGTCGCGCGAATCTCGGTGGGATAGACGTACGCGCAAAGGGCATACATCGTCGACTGGACCGCGTTCACGAAGAGGCCGTGCAGACCGATTCCGAACACGAGCAACGTCGTGTGGGCGGACACGTCGAGACCGCGCAGGAACAGCGCGCTCGCGGATGCCATCAGGCAACAGACAAGCAAAGGCCAGCGCGATCCGAACCGACCGATTGCCAGCGCGCAGCCCATTGCGCCGAATACGCCGCCGAGGTTGTAGGCGGTCAGACCGGAACCGGCCACCGACGGGCTGAGCCCCTCGCCCGCCAGCATCGTCGGCAACCAGCTGAATGCGCTGTAGACCGCGACCAGGTTCATGAAGAATGCGACCCAGATCGCCACAGTGTCACGGCCCTGATGGTCCGCGAACAGCGCACGAAAGCCCGGGCGCGGTCCCGCCTTCTGCTCCTTCTGATCGGCGAACACGGCGTCCGGCTGAATCGAGCGGGACATGCGGGTCAGGAGGTGACGCAATTCGTTCCAGCGTTCGTGACGGCGGGCAAGATAACGCGGTGATTCCGGCATGACGAAATACAGCAGCAGCGCCAGTGCCACGGGAAGCGTGCCGCCGATCAGAAAGAGTCCCCGCCAGCCGTAATGAGGCAGCACGACGCTCGCGAACAGCCCCGCCAGCATGCCCCCGAGCGGTACGCAAACGATGGTGGCGGTCACGGCGAGCGTGCGCCGGCGCGCAGGCGTGAATTCCGCCGTCATGGTCGTCGCGCTCGGCAGCGCACCGCCGATACCCAGTCCCGCGAAGAAGCGCAGGATCGCGATGGTCGTGACGTCCGGCGACAGCGCGATCGAACTCGTCGCCAAGCCGAATACCAGCACGCTCCCGATGATGGCCCAGCGCCGGCCGAACCTGTCCGCGAACAGCCCGGCGAACGCGCTGCCGATCCCCATGCCGACGAGGCCGGCTGCGACGGCGGGCGCGAATGCGTTGCGCGTGATGCCCCATTCCTTGATCAGGCTGGGAATGGCGAACCCGATGAGTTGCCCGTCGAATCCATCCATCACGATCGCAAGCGCGGCGAGCAGGACGACCGTTCGCTGGAACGCCGAGAACGGTCCATCGTCGAGGGTACGGCCGATGTCTACCGTCGGCAGAAGAGGATTACGATCGTTCATTTCGCTCTCCCCGCCAGATTGGTCAAGTCTGAATCGCATCGCCGGGTAATCCGTGTTCCGACGTGACGGTCAAGCTCGAACCGGATGCGATCGAGCGACAACTCGAAATTGACGACAGGCATTGCAGTCTCCTTGTGCCGATCGCTCGTCGTTCGAGGAGCGAAGGCTACTCACCGGTATATCGTTGTTGTTTTGTTCGCGTCCACGATCCGGAGGCCCGTCTCTTCCACCATGAAAAAGACGCGCCCCGACCGCGGCAACGATCAGAACGGGTAGTGACGAGGCGTCGTTTGCACGGTGATCCAGCGCAAATCGGTAAATTCCGCAACTCCGGCTTTGCCGCCGAAATGCCCGAAACCACTGGACTTCATCCCGCCAAACGGCATTTGCGCCTCGTCGTGAACCGTCGGCCCGTTGACGTGGCAAAGCCCGGACTCGATACGCCGCGCGACCGTCAACGCGCGCGCGACATCACGGCTGAAGACCGCCGCCGACAGACCATATTCATTGTCGTTCGCGCATGCGATGGCCGCTTCGTCTCCATCGACGCGGACGATCGCCTTGACGGGCCCGAACGACTCCTCCCGGTAGATATGCATGTCCGCCGTCACGTTATCGAGCAACGTGGCCGGCATCAGCGTGGTATCGGATTTCCCTCCGCACACCAGGGTCGCGCCTTTCGCCAGCGCGTCGTCGATCAGGTCGTTGCATCGCCTGACGGTCGCCATGTCCACGACGGAACCGAGGACGGCCGGGCCCTTTCTCGGATCGCCAAGCGGCAGGCTCTTGGCCTTCTCGGCCAGACGCGCGACGAATTCGTCGGCGATCGCCGTGTCGACGACGATGCGTTCGGTGGACATGCAGATCTGGCCGGAATTGGCGAACGCGCCGAATGCCGCGCCTTGCACGGCAGCGTCGAGGTCGGCATCGTGAAGCACCAGAAACGGCGCCTTTCCGCCGAGTTCAAGTACCGAAGGCTTCAGATACTTCGCGCACTGGGTCGCGATGATGCGGCCGACGCGCGTCGAACCCGTGAAGTTCACCCGCCTGACCGCGGGCTCGGCAATCAGCGCTTCGACAATGTCGCCGGCATTCGCCGGCGCATTCGTGACGAAGTTCACGACGCCGCGCGGCAGCCCCACGTCCTGCAATGCCTCGATGATGAGGCCGTGGGTCGCGGGGCAAATTTCGGAGCCTTTGAGCACGACGGTATTGCCGCACGCCAGCGGCAACGCAACCGCACGCACGCCCAGGATGACGGGAGCGTTCCACGGTGCGATCCCGAGCACGACGCCGGCAGCCTGCCGAACCCCCAGCGCGAGACTGCCGGGTACGTCCGACGGAATCACTTCGCCCGAGATCTGCGTGATCATCGCAGCGGCTTCGCGCAATCCGTCGGCCGCAAGCTTGACGTTGAAATCGGCCCACAGGCGGGACGCGCCCGTTTCGGTTGCCATTGCCAGCGCGAAAGCGTCGCCCTTTGCCTCGAGTGCCTCCGCCGCTCGATTCAGCAACGCGCGTCGCTCGCCCGGCCCCATCGCCGACCATGCGGGAAACGCGGCGGCCGCGGCGTGCACCGCGGCTTGTGCATCGGCGACGGTCGCGGCCGGCGCCGTCGAGGCGACCGTGTCGTCGAGCGGGTTACGGCGCTCGAATGTCGCCCCGTCGCGAGCCATCGTGCGCTCGCCATTGATCAGCATCGCTACCTGATTCACTTCCGTCTCCTCGAATATGTTTGACATGCCGGCCTGCCGAACCGCCGATTCACGGTCAGGCCACGACGATTTCCACAAGGCGCGTTTCACCCGACGACAACGCGTCTTCCAGCGCGGACTTGAGCAACCGTGCGTCGCTCACTCGAACCCCTTTGCACCCCATGCTGTTGGCGAGAGAAACGAAATCCAGCCCCGGGAGATCGGTGCCCTGCACCGGATCCGACGCGGAAAAGCCAAATACGGGCGCGAATTCCTGCAAGGCGGCGTAGCGGCAATTATTCAGGATAACGAATGTGATCGGGAGAGCGAGTTGGACCGCGCTGTAGATCGCTTGCGGTGAATACATCGCCGAGCCGTCGCCGATGAGGCCGATCACGCGGCTGCCCGGTTTGCCCAAAGCCACGCCCACCGCGGCGGGCATGCCGTAGCCCAGACCGCCGCTTGCCATCGTGTAGAACGTCTGACCGCGCGTGAACGGCAGATACCGTTGCATGACGGGGCGCGAACTCGGCGCCTCCTCGACCACGATATCGGCTGCATGGCGGACCTCGGACAGCGTCTGCAACGCATAGGCGACCGACATGACCGCCGTGGGCTCGGCGCGCTCGACGGCCTCGCGAGGCGCCGGTAGCGGCCGACCCCGCGGCGCCGGACGGGCGAGCAGGTCCGCCAGCCCCAGGCGAATGTTCGCCACCACCGACGTGCCGGCCGGCGTCCACGCCGCGGTGGCCGGATCGTCGATGAGCTGGTACAACGCCGCACCGTCAGGCACATGCGGCCCACTGCCTTCGACGTGATACGCGAACGCCGGCGCCCCGACGACGAAGATCAGGTCATGCCCGTGCAGAATCCGGACGATTTTTTCGCGCATCGCCGGAAGGAATCCGGCGAAGAGCCGATGATCTTCAGGGAAGCTGCAGCGCGACGACATCGGCGCGACGTAAACCCGCGCGTTGTGGCGCTCGGCGATCTGGATAACCTCGCTCCAGGCATCGGCGCGATCGAGTTCCGCGCCGACGACGATGGCCGGCCGCTGGCAGTGATCCAGCGCGTCGCCGATCTCCGCGATCCGTTCCGGATCGGGGCGGGCCCGAGTGCTGACCCGTGTCGCCTCGACGAAGTCGGCCGGCTGATCCCAGTCGTCGACCGGAATGGAAACGAACACGGGGCCACGCGGCTCCTGCATCGCCACGTGGTACGCACGGGCGAGCGCCAGCGGCACATCCGCGGCACGAGCCGGTTCGATGCTCCATTTCACGTAGGGGCGCGGCAACTCGGTTGCTTGCGATGCCGACAGAAACGGATCGAACGGCAGGATCGAGCGGGCCTGCTGGCCGGCAGTCACGATCAGCGGCGTGCGGTTCTTGAACGCCGTGAAGATGTTGCCCATCGCGTTGCCGACACCGGCCGCCGAATGCAGGTTGACCAGCGCGGCGTTGCCGGTCGCCTGCGCATACCCGTCCGCCATGCCGACAACGACCGCTTCCTGCAAGCCCAGCACGTACCGGAAATCCTCCGGGAAGTCGCGGAACATCGGTAGCTCGGTCGAGCCGGGATTGGCAAACACGGACGTCATGCCGAGGCGCCGCATCAAGTCCACGACGGCGTCGCGAACGGTCGGCTGCCCACTTGTGTTTCGTTGCATCTCGAATCCTCTGCGGTTCGCCCTTCGGGCTGGCGGTGATGGGATGAGCCGCAGTATGGGATTCGATACCTTGTTTGAAAATTGCCAAGAATGCTCAAAGTCATTACATTCATGCATGACATCGCCGAGTGGCATGGCGGGTCCATTCAGGCCGGAAGCCTTACCGGACGGGGCTGAGCGCCGCCAGCACCGGTTTTCCGGCAGCCGCCGCGAGCGTACGCGGCGGTTCCTTTCAGGGAAGACACCTAGCGCCATCCGACTCGGGATCTTGTTCTCCCCCTTTATTCCCTTTCAATCAGGTTCGCCGCGATGAGTTTCAATCTGCAGCAGTTGACGATGTTCACGACGATCGTGTCCGCCGGTAGCCTGGGACGAGCCGCGACGCTGCTCGACATGACCCAGCCCGCGCTGAGCAGATCGATCAAGCGGCTCGAGGAATCGGTCGGGGCGCCGCTGTTCGAGCGCCACACGAAAGGGATGCAGCTGACCGCGCTGGGCGAGGCGTTGATGCCGCATGCCATGTTGCTGCAAAGGGAAGCCGAACAGGCGCGCGAGGAACTGGACGCGATGCGCGGCCTCGCGAAAGGCGTCATCAAGGTGGGCGCGGTGGGCAGCATCGCGAGCCTCGTGCTGCCGATGGCCATCGCGTGCGTGCTCGATAAATGGCCCAACCTGCGCGTCGAGGTGATTGAAGGCGTGTGGGACCGTCTCGTCGAGGGTTTGCTCGCTTACGAGATCGACCTGGCGCTCTGCACCTCGGGGATCGAAACCGACGAGGTCGCTGCGCTCACCGATTGTTCATGGACCGACCGGAGTTTCGTGGTCGCGGCGACCGATCATCCGTTGCGCTCGACGCGCGGCCTTCGGCTCGAGGACACGCTGACACAACGGTGGGCCATCACGCCCAAGGGAACCGGACCTTATGCCCACATGCAAGAAACCTTCGAAGCCCGAGGCCTCCCGATGCCGGCCATTGCCGTCGAGACCCGTTCGGTCACCGTGCTCAAAAGCCTGGTAGCACGATGCGGCTTCGTCTCATGGATGGCCGAGCCGATGTACGACACCGAAAGCAAGGCCGGCGTCATTGACGCGCTGGACATCGAAGGCCTGGATGCGCAACGCACGTTGACCGCGTTTCGGCGCCGGCGCGGCACGCTACCCACACCCGCGGTCAAGCTGCTGGACGAATTGCGTCAACTGACCGGATCGTTGCGCAAGTGAGCAGGCGGCCGGCGAGAGGCTTCGGCGTTCCGCCCCCTTCCGGCCGTAATCCTTTTGTACGCCGATACCTATTGTAGATGCACATAAATGTCCGTACCTGAATTGCCAGCCAATACAGAGGGCAGCAATTCCCTAAGGAAACACTGATCAATGAGCCTATCGCAGCCGGATCGGCACATACGGCGCGCAATTTTTAAACTGGAAGGCCGCCGCAGTGAATTTGGGGCATCTGCGCGACCACGTCCCAGCATTTTTCACACACCAGACGGACTGCTCCCATGGCATGGCCACAGCCGCTTTCGTGCCATCACCAAGTTCGCCAGTGCAAACAGGCTGAACAGTTGCGCCGTGTTCCGGGCCAGCCCCCTGTAGCGCACCTTGCGATGTCCGAACAGATTCTTGACGACATGGAACGCATGCTCAACCCGCGCGCGAATCTGCGCCTTGGTCCGCTCGGCCGCAATCACCAGATCCTTGAGCATGCCCTGGGGCATCGCCTTGATCTTGCTGCGCCTGAGCGCCACGTGCCACTTCAGTGCCCGCCCCTTCATCTCCTCGCGCTTGTCCACGCCGGTGTAGCCTGCATCGCCGAACGCTTCACGCTCGTGGCCGTGCAGCAGCGCGTGTGCCTGCGATACATCCGACTCATTGGCGGCCGGGGTGATCACGCTATGCACCAGCCCCGCGTCAGCGTCCATCCCGATGTGAGCCTTCATGCCGAAATGCCACTCGTTGCCCTTCTTCGTCTGGTGCATCTCGGGATCCCGGCTCTTTTCGGCATTCTTCGTCGACGGCGGGGCCTCGAAGATCGTCGCATCCACCAGCGTGCCTTCCTTCATCATCAGCCCGCGCTCGCACAACTCAATGCCGATCTCATCGAACAGCTTTCGCGTCAGTTCGTGCTCCACCAGCAGGCGCCGGAACTTCAGCAGCGTGGTAGCGTCCGGCACGCCCTCGCGCGCCAGGTCGATGCCCGCGAAGGCGCGCATCGCGATGCTGTCGTACAGAGCATCCTCAAGCCCTTCGTCAGACAGGCTGTACCACTGCTGAAGAAAGTAGATCCGCAGCATGCTGCTCAAGACCGATCGGCGGCCGACCCCGTTCACCTTTCGGGTAGTACGGCTCAATCACCGACAGCAGGCGCCGCCACGGCACCACCTTCTCCATTTCCGCAAGGAAGCGCTGTCGCCGGGTCACTCGCTTCTTGCCCAGGTTTTCCGCTTCTGCAAAACCAATCTGCCGTTTCATCGTCGTGGGACCGTTCCGTGAGCTTCTTTCTACAACGCCCTCGGCTTCGTCAGCGATGATCGCCAAGCCGAATTGATCAGTGTTTCCCTAATGATGTCCGTTCGCGTCGATCAAATTAAACTTGTCACCGTTTGCGAAGCAAAGTTGTCACTTCGCCGGTTGACGTTGACCAGAAGATGCGAAACACTCGAAAATTCATGAGGTTGTGCGTTGCGAATTAAAGTTGTCACTGGCCGCGATCTCGCGAAGACCAGCGTCAACTCCCCAATGGCGCCGGCAGTCGCGGTCACCGGTTCGGCGGAACCCAAGTTTGAACGAGCAATCGTGGTGTCATGATAAGGTTCCATCTCGTTATCATGCCATTCTGCGATGTCTGCATGTAACCCCGCGCGACATCGAGTGGCCGTTGCGGAGCCGGGGGGCAAAGGCACTTCGCGACCCGGAACAGCCAATGGATCTCGTACCCTTTCAACGGCTGCTTCCGACGTTCAACGGTCATCCACGCTTGTTGCGTCGGCCAACCCCGCATTGCCACAGCGGCCGATCTCGCCTGCACTAGTCCGGCTTATACTTACCGTGCAACATAAGTCAACTGAAGTTCTGCCGATACATTCGGGGGAAAAATGGCGACAGGCATCGATCAGATGTTTCAGGACTTTATCGCGCTAGAACCGGAGGTAACTGCAGCCCTCAATGAGGCTCCCAATGAGAGCGATACGCGGTTAAAAGCCCTTGATCGGATTTTGTTTGAGATTTTGGGGTGGCGGCATGAATCCGTTTTCACCGAACCAGTAACCTCTTCTGGATATATCGATTATCTGCTAACAGTCGGCGAACGACGAGGGGCTATAGTAATTGAGGCTAAGCGGTCGGGTCTACTCAAGGCGAGTACGACCGCAAATAAGGCCACGATCTTGTCCCTTAATGGTCCGGTCTTGCAACCGTTGAAAGAGGGAATTCACCAAGCACTAGCGTATGCGACCGAGCAAGGTACGCCAGTGGCGGTGCTCACTGACGGTCGTTGTTGGTTGTTTTTCAAAGCCTCAAGAACAGATGGCCTTCCTCCCCTGCAGGGGAAAGGAATTTTCTTCCCTACAATGGACTCCGTTAGGGATGACTTTTCGCGGTTTGCGGAATTACTTGCACTTCCATACGTACTTGAGCGACGCCATTTAGCGCACCTTAATTCAGCCGAAGGAGTGTCAATCGGCGAGGCGGAAGAACAATATTTCGTTGCAAATCCCGCTGACGCACACATGAAGCCACGCGACGCCCTCGCAACCGATGCATCTTTACTTTTCTCTCAGTTTTTCTCCCGTCTATCAAATACCGAAGACAAAGAGATGGTGCGTGCATGCTTTGTCGAAACACCGGAAAGTCGACGCGCCGATTTCGAACTCCAAAAGATCGTTCAAAACGTACTGAACGGTATAGCCTCGCTCGACACCGCCGAAAGCTCTGCTCTTCAGGCAGAAATCGAGAAAACGTTAACCTCTCAAAGGTCGGAAACGGTTCTCCTTGTTGGCAATAAAGGCTCTGGAAAATCAACTTTTATAGATCGATTTTTTGGAGAAATATTGTCGCTCAGCGTAAGACAACAATGTTCAATTGCAAGAGTCAATCTAGATGAATATTCTGGCGATCCTTCAGGTATAGTCGAATGGTCAATTCGCCAACTTCGAGGGTTGTTGGAAGTTCAGATCTGTACTAATCAACCGCCCAGTTACGACGATCTCCAAGGTATTTTTTGGGGGGAATACGTTCGTTGGAAGGAAGGCCCCAAAAAACCACTGTACGAAACCAACAAAGACCAGTTCAAAATTGCTTTCGGAGACCATATGGAGGTTAGAAGGGAGAGCCAACCGGAAGAATATGTTCGCCTCTTACTGAAGCGCTCTGCCATAGGGCTGAAGCGCTTGCCATGTATTGTCTTCGATAACACCGATCAATTCTCGCCTGATATCCAAGACAAAATTTATCAGCTTGCGCATTCGCTCGAGAGCGCGTCTGCGGTTTTCATCATTGTTCCGATAACAGATCGCACTGTTTGGAGGCTAAGCAAGGCTGGCGCACTTCAAAGCTATGCAGCCAAAAGCTTCTATCTTCCAGTTCCCGAGGCTAAGGAAATACTGTCGCGGCGAGTGCGCTTTGTAAAGGAAAAAATCAGTCTGGAGAAAGACAATAATTCTTCTTATTTTTCAAGAAAGGGATTTTCAGTAAGTATCGATGACCTATCGATGTTCGCGGACGCAATCGAGCGAATATTTGTTGATAGCGACTACGTCTCCGGCCTCATCGGGCGACTTGCAAATTTCGACATTCGGCGCATGTTGCGGCTAGCCGAAAGAATTTTTGTTTCTCCGGAAATCAAGATCGACGACATAGTCAAGTCTCACTATGGCGGGCCGTCTGTTTCTTCTGATAAGTATCGAACTCACCGAGCACTTATAAAGGGGGAATATGATCGCTTTTCCGAGCTGGAAAATGAGTACGTTTGCAACCTATTTTATACAGATCCACGTAAGCCGACATCTCCTTTGCTTGCCCTCTATGTACTCTGGATATTACGTCAGCGTTCCGCAAATGTTCGGTTAGATCAAGCAGAAGCGCGACATTGGCTGATATCGGAATTGTGTGATTTCTTTGAGGCCTGCGGAGTCTCCATTGAATCCGTTTTGGCAGTCGTGACTCGCCTCTTTGACCGGAGATTGTTGGAAACACTAGACCCAAATGTGGCAAAACCGACCCTTTCGGATCGAATTGCAATAAAGGAAAGTGGTATTGCGCATATCGAGCTACTGGGCAACTCTTCGGTTTACATGGAGCAAATGGCATTAACGACCGGAATTAATAGTCGCCTGATACGTGATGAGCTGAAGCAAAAGTCATATGGCTCGAATAGCCAGAGCTTTATAGATATGCGTGACGCTTTTATCGCGTATTTGCTTAAAATTGACTCGACTCGGGTTTCCATCCCACAAACAAATCAGTACAGGCAGTTGAACGAAGTTAGGGCATTTGTCAGGGACATCAGGGCGCTTGATAGACCGGGACCACGCCAAGAAACCACTATTCAGAATCGGAGGGGTGCTGGCATACGTGCGAGGCAGTTTGGTGTCACACGCAAGAACCTTCGAGGTGGCAAATCACGCTAGGGAGAAGTCCGTTCGCTGACGACAACTGCCATTCGACTGACGCCGTCAGAGCGTTAGCGAACGTCAGCTCTTGGCCGGCCTCGTCCTTACGAAGAAGGTTCGAGGCAATCACTTCGACGGATCAAGACCCTTAGCCTTGACGCACCGGTGCGTCGACGATGATTTCGTGCGAGTGCAAGACACCATCCTCGATTCGCTGGCACCGTCCTGGAGTCGCCCGCCGTCTGTGGTCCAATGGATCGATCGGCGACTCCAGGACCGAGTAGTGCGCGCCGATACCGGGTCGGGCAGTGCACTCCGGAATCTCAAGAAGGTGTCGCACGGAAAAGCGGTGCGCGAATTGGTTGAGCGCGCGGCAAAAGCCAATGGGCTAGACGCGCAGACAATGGCCGCGATGAAAAAGTCCGCAGGCGATTTGTACACGGTGCGCTCCAACCTGTCTCACGCCGGCAATACCGATGTACCTGATGTAGGAGTTCACAATCAATGCTAGCCGCGCCCAAAGGAGTGCTAGCAATGTTCACTAATACTACTAGCGTAGTGTTTTGCTCAGCCTAAGCGGTGGGCATCGATAACGTGATATCGCCCGCAGCGCGGCGTCGAAATTCGGAGCTCTGGCGAAAATCGATTGCGGAACAGTCTCGAGCAGGCTGTGGTGCACCCGGCAGTAGTCGGCTGACGGATCGAGCCACTCCCTCTTCCACCGTGATGCAGTCTGCCCCCGGTCGCCCTACCCGGCTGCCTTGGCTCTAATGTGCTGGCGACCGGATCTGCGAGGAAACGTCAACGCAGGCGATATACGGTGGTGCAGTGAACGCCTAATAGCTGTGCTGCTCGTTCTGCCAGCTGTCGAGAAAGCACGCCGTTACCAAGCGGTCGAAGCACGGACGCAATCTTCGCTGCTCGAGCGGCCCGCTCTTCGATCGAAGCCATATGGATTCCTATCAATCCACGCGACACGTGCGCTATCAGTATTAAAGAACACGTGCAACGTGCTAGCAACGTTAGTGAACATTGGCCAAGTTTCTATTGCAGAAACGCAACGTCTAAGCAGCCGCCAGAAAGCTTCAAAAAGTCCCTGTTCGCCGAGGCTTCTTTGAGAATTTCCGCTAGCAACGTTTCTGAACACGGCTAGCGCAAATAATGAACACCTACAATTGTTGCGGCTTCGAATACCGCCATAGGGGTCCCTTGTCAGAACTATTCAATCGGAGTGCACGTCACGCCGGCGCCGGCGGGTTGGGCGCACCCGCCCGCTCCCGGCCGCCAGTCTCTAACGTCGCAGCGTGTATTCGAGGTCGTCCACGTCGAGCATCAGCACCATTGCGGCGGCGGTGCCGACCTTGCAGCCGAAGATTCGAGATTTCATCGCGCATCCCTGTCGGCCGCGGGGCCGGTGTGGTGAGAATGGGGCCGGTCACGGTCAGTCCTTGAGCTGCTTGGTGAGGGTGTCAAGCACCGCGAGCGCGAAGCTCGGCGCGTCGCGCTCGGCGATTTCCCGCGTGACGAATAGCACGGAGCGGTAGCCTAGGTAGGTCAGGCGCCACCGGTCGCCGGCTTCACGCTGCAGCAACGCCGGCTGACCGGCAAACCGACGGGTATAACGCTCGGTGTTGCCTAGCGCGTGGGGCGCCAACACCCATTCGGGCAGCTCGTTGACCAGCTCTGTCAGCTCGGCCGTGGGCTCGACCTGGGTCGGGTCCACCCCGTCGTCGCGATAGTCGGGCAGGAATCGAGCACGAAACGCTTCCGCAAAAGCCTTCGTCTGCGGATCGCCGCGCCACGCACGATAGGCATGCTCGCGCATGGCCGGCTGGTGGCTGGCGTAGACCGTCCGCAGAAGGCTCTTGGCCTTCTCCGCCGCTGCCTCGTCCAGGTGGATGTTGCACAGCAAGCTCCTCAGCTCAAAAACTTCGTCGCCCGGGTTATGGCGGTTCCGCTCGATCGAATTGTTGTAGTGGCTGCTCAAGTGGTGCTCCTCGCGGCTCATGGGCCGGTGTGGTTGGATACGAAAAAGGTAACGTGCCGCACGGTCGCAGCACCGCGTCGGTTGCCCGCGCCTACGGCTCGATCGCGACCAACGCCCTATCCGGCCGCGTCGGTTAAGGGTCTGACGAAAGTGTCACCGAGAAACGCAAATCTGGCAAAAATCGCCCTTCTGATAATCGAACATTATCGAACTGGGCATTTTCGTGCCCGACAAATGATGCGGCCTTTGAAGTCGGCCAGCACGCCTCCACGGGTCGGTGCCGGTGAATGGCCCCGGCTCACCCACCATACCCACCGACCCGCTCAACCGATCTAGAATGGAAAACTTCATATGTTTGCCAACTCTTGTCATGCGCCTGATCAATCGAAAGAAGCCAGAAGCGGTGGTCCGCGAATTGAGTGCCGACGAAGCCGAGTCGGTGCGCCGCTTTTGCGGCGCCGGTGAGAAAACTGAAGCTCACGACGCCGGCGTCATTGCGGGAATCCTCGCCGAGATGCGCGATGGTCGGGATGTTCAGTATTGGCTCGAATGCGACTGTCGCGGCACCGAGATTAAGGGCAGCCAGCAGCCGAGATTAACGGCTCGGGCACGCGAACAGGGACCGGTGCATTTCATGCGTCTGAATGGATACGGGCCCCATACATGCGCGCTGCAGTCCTTTCGTACCGATCCGGACGTGGAAGTTGACGAGGACGAAGCGCCGGAGCCAGGCAAACACCACCCGCTGCGTCCGGTCGAGGATACCCTCGACTATCTCGACGACGAACACGAGCCGCGTGGTGGCAGGAACCCTTCCGATGGACAACACGGCGCCGGGGGAGCCGCCCGTGGCCGGCGATTAGCGAAACTCGGGCGCGTCCTTTACACGATGCTCCATCATGCGGGCATCAACACGGTGCTCTCCGGGGCGACGTGGTTATCAGGTGACCAGTCGTGGTGGGCACGCGTCAACGCGTTTGCCAAGGCCGAGGAAATGAGCGAGTCGCTGTCCCTGAGCGATGTGCTATTCACAGAGCCGTGGACTAGGCTTCCGGCCAAAATGAATGAGATCGATGCACTTCCCTGGCCCGCTGGCAAAAAGCGCACCGCCTTCATGCTGTTCGTGGCTGACGAAATCGATGATGGAACTGCGGTCAAGCATACGCGATTCAAACCTGCAAGGGTGACACCACAGCAGCCATTGCGCATTGGCGGCAGGGACCAGCGCCACAGTCCCCCCCCGTACTGGGTGCTCGCGGTCGTCGACCGCGCCCGGGATGGGACTGCCCGCGTGCGGGAAGCGTTCGCACAGCACGCGTACAGCAAAGACGAACCGGTGCCGCTCGACAGTCACTACGAGCGGCGTACGCTAGTACAACTGCTCAAAGTGATCGAATGGGTTCGTAGAAAGGGCGTAACAGTCACGCTGACAAAGCCATTGTTCGACAGTGAGGTGACACTCGAGTCGGGTGAGACGGCCAATTGCCGGGCCGACTTCGAACTGGAGTTTCATGAGGTGACGCAGCAAGCGCATGAAGCGCAGCGCCACCGAATTTTGATCGAAACCATGGGATCGGACTCGGAAAGCTATCTGCTTCAGAAGGCCGGAACTCACGAGATCATGCGGCGGCGCGGTGCGTTACTTGAGCACGTCGTGCGCAATGATGGTGATCAGGACGAACGAGATGACGCGTTTTGCAAACGCGTCTACGGACGCATTCTCGGGCTGGCTGGCGTCCCGCGTCAGGGGAGCGAAATGAAGACACAGGTAGCCGACGCAGACGACTGAGTCACCTGCGAAGAGCTGGGGCATCGCGCCCGAATGGACTCGATCAGGATTTCATCCTGGCGCCTCCACCACTGCGGTGCGCGTGGAAAGCTACAATCGCGTGTTGCACACCACCTATTTGGCAAACAACCTCGCCCGGCGAAACACCCCGAGAACCAAGGTCATACTCAATTTTTGATGGATATGTCTAACGCAGAGGAACGACAGCGCGTCTACTTGGCTTTCCAAGGGGGCGGGGCAAAAGGAATTGCCCATGTCGGCGGTTTGGCCGCAGTCAACGAACTGTCGCTCGAAATTGCGGGCGTCGCTGGGACTTCCGCCGGTGCTATCGTGGCGGCACTCATTGCCGCCAAATACCCAGCGCGGGATATTTTCGACGGATTGAATCGCACGCATCTCCTTCAACGCGTCGCCGAAGGCAAGTATAGGCGGCCGATTGATCTATTCACGTCGGCGGGTTGGGGCGAGATTTCCAAACTGATCCGGACGAAATTCCGGATCATGGAGCTCGCGGCCACGCTGGACAAACAACCGAAATGGCGACGATGGGCAATCTGCGTGACAGGTCTGGCGGTCGCCGCGAGTGCGATTTGGATGGCGCCGCCGACATCTCTGTTCGCGTTGATCGTCGCTGTTTGTTATATCGGGCGTCGCCTGCACCGAATCTACAAGGGTCTCGCGCCGCTAACCGAGGTGAGGACGGTCATCGATGCCGCCCTATCCGAAACCCTTGGCGCCGGCAAGATAAACGTCACGTTCGCCGATCTCGACGCATCGGGTGGTCTGCCGCTCAAGTTGGTTGCCACTAACCTGACCGACCAGACGCTCGAGTTGTTTTCGCTCGAAACGACGCCGGACGTCGCGATCGCCGACGCGGTGGCTGCGTCGATTCGGCTACCGTTCATTTTCGAGCAGTGGACGGTGCCTATCAAACGGGTCCACGAAAATGCCTCGGCAAACCGCTCGTTTCTGGATGGCGGATTGGTGTCGAATCTGCCGGTCTGGTCGTTCGACGAGGAGCGAGGCCTCGATCCATCCGCAGTGACGATCGCTTTTGGCCTGAAGCCTTCCCAGCAAAGCAATCCCGAACCCAAACATTGGGTGCTGGCCGCGATTGACGCGGTCGTGGCCGGCCCGCCTCAGATACACATGCGCGGCATCGATAGGCTCGTTTACGTCCCGCTTGATTGTTCGCTTGACATCCTCGCGTTCGATGCCAGCTTCGACGACTACCGTGCCGAGGTCATGCGGGCGCAGCAAAAAACGCGGCTCATCCTCGATCGCGAGCTGACGGAAATCCCTGCACTGGTCAGTCAGGCTCTGGAGCAAATGCGAACGTCGATCTGGAACGATCTCCACACGATGAACGGCTGGGGAGAGCCCGGCAACGGGACCTGGCCGCGGATCGCGCTCGCCGTACAGCGACCTGGCGACCGCTTGTCGATGACTGTCGTGTATCAGGTGGGCCACCGACCGACGACAAATCGGCTCAGGATCGCACTCGATCATCCGACGGTCGGCGCTGCGTGGAGCCAGCGTATCTCCGATGAACCTTTTCTGGACGTATACCTCAAATATCGGGGTTTTGGCGAAACCGACGACCTTTTTGGGGACAGTCAGTGGCGTGCCGCCGTTCCAGTGTCAGTGATTGATCCGAAAGCGGACGAACAAGCGAGCGCGGCTCAGGCGGTCGTCGCGATCATCGATTCGCCCCATGCGATCGACATGAACGATGTGGATCTGAATGCGTTTGCTGCGAATATTCGCCAGCTTGCGCTAGAATTCTTTAAAACTGCCGACTTCGGCAGGCTCGCACGAAGGAGCGTGTCATGGCTGTAAAGATACATGGTCTGGACGGTCGAGTCCGAGACGTAACGATTCGTCGCCGGTTGCCAACACCGACCCCGACACTTGTCACAGGGAGCGTCCGGCAGTCGGCAACCGGCGAAGCCGTAAATCGGCTCAAGAACGCGCTGGATCGTTCGGATGCAGCCACCCGAAGCTATCGGAAAGAGAAGAACGCCAAGGGTTGAGACAACCGTGGGATAAAGCGACCGCCGCCGTTATCGGCGGCTTTTGTGTGGGTGTCATTGCCATAGTGTTGGCTAAAATTGTTCCGCCCGCTGCACAGGATCGGTAGCAGGCGAGGAACAGAGCGTGTGTGATCGGATCGCGTGTCTCGACATTCGCCGCTTTTCAGCGCTAGGAGCGGGAAGCGCGCGTCTGGCGCGAGTTCCCCCAGTCAGAGCCGTACAGACATCTTCCGCACTGGGTCGTGGATATCAACGGCGAATCCCTCCGGAAAATCGATCTGGAATCGCGCCTTGAGTTCCAGCTCCTCAGCTTCGCGTAGACCGAGCATTGCGCGGATCGACACTTCTCGTTGCTGGATTGCCGTCTCCAAGTACTCGACCTGCCTGAGCAATTGCATCTGATACAGAAAGTCGATTCCGCCGTCGCCGTTGCTCATGACGCCGCCGCCAGGCGGATAATACACCGTACCGTCCGACACGGTGACACCGGCATTGACCCTACATCTTCTCAGTTCCGCATGTTTTTCCGCGGTCAGCGCACTTCCGCCTGCGCGCAGCGTTGGCGTCTCCATAAGGTCCGGCCAGTGGCGATGCAACATATCGACGAGCTGGGTCTGGGTCCAGACAAGAGGCGCAGTCTCGCGATTGTGGCTGGTCGCAACGAGAAAATAGACGGCGTCCGGGCGCACCATCGCGAAGGCGACTTCATCCGTTCGGGCGACGAACCCCTTGCGTTCTTTATGACGAACGGCGCCAAGGTGGAAGTGATGGATGCCCCAATCGTCGAGCAGTGCGTCGCGCGTCCTAAGCCTCTCGATGCGCGTGCTTAGCCATGGGCGGAGAGTCATCCCGCTTTCGATCGCACGCGCCAGCGCCTGAAAACCACCGTGATGCGTAACCGGTACGGTGAATTCCGGGGCGAGAACGACCCGGCGCGGCCGTGCGGCGGGCAGGCGGCGCAGCGCCTGAAGCAGCAGCATCAGGTATGGCGCTGCGGTTTCGCGCACTTCGCCGGCGGCTTTCGGATGGTAGCCTAGGTCCTCGAACTGCTTGTCGATGTGCGCCAGGAGATCGGCCCGAAAATTGGTCCTGATCATGTCGCAGCGTGGTCTAGTTCAGCACGATCGCCTGCATTTCCTTGACTGCGACCTCCGCCCAAGCGTCGAGGGTAAAGGTTTCGAGCGCCGCCTGGATCTCGGCCACCCAATCCGGGTGTGCGGCCTGCCACTTCTGGATGCGCTCCGTGCTGCGAAAATCGAGGCGGTGCGCGATGTCGCTGTTCAGCACCTTCGCCGGCACACTTGCCGCGACGAAGCGTGCGTTGCCGGGGTGGGCCCGTGCGAACATTTCGACCACCGCATTCAGGTCCTGCAGCTGATGTGCGCGCGCCAGATCCGAGAGAAGCGTGAGAGTCGCGCCGGACGGCGTCGTAAATTCCGGCGAGTCCTGCAGGCCGATCGCCTCCAAGGCGCGGTCGACCACAGCCGCGGGCGTATTGCGTTCGCGGCCAATACGCCGCACGTCTTTTGTAAGGCGTTCCATTCGAAGTTGCTCCGAAAAATTTCTGATTTCCTGTACGTCGTCCCGTGACGCAGCCCAGACCCGTACTTCAGTCCATCCTGCTTCGAGTCTCGCCGCGCGCTGTGCGCTCACGCGCGCCTTCCCTGGAGTTGCCATTGCACCCTTTTCGTTAGTACCTAACGCAATAACTGTCGTGAGAAATTTACGCGTGTGTAATGCCACCGTCAACCGTCGGAACGACTTTCGGTTGAATAGAGCGCACCGTTTCGCGTCATTCGCGGTATGCGGCCGCCACGACCAGACCGATGACGCGCAGCCATCTTCGGAAAGGGGTACTGAACTGAATGAGGCGGCTGCGCCACGAGGCGAGGCAGGCTGGCCGCCGGCGGTGACGCCGCCAGCTAATCCCGCCGGCCGACGATCGACACAACATCAGCTGAAATTTAGACACAACTTTTGTGGTGTGAGCGGCCGCGCACGCGGCGGCTTCGCCCATGTCCAGAAATGAGGGGTAACATAGCCCTTACTATGTTCCCCTTCAGTTCTCGCGATTGAGCGCCACAACGTCGACGAGATGTCACACGGTCCTGTAAGTCTGCCGTCGCCGCAAAAAGGGCCTATGTTGAGCCACCCCCGTGCAGTCGGCGCGGCGCTCGTCCGTGCTCCCCCTTGGTCTTCTGTCACCCGCAGGGAAAGCGCCAACCTCAGGTCATTCAGCCGACTCACATTGAGTGGATTCCCACCTCAATTTGAAAGCCTCATGAAATGATATCGCTTTCCCTTGCCACAGCGACCTAGTACGCACATTAACGTAGAAATACTAATCAATTTTCTTGGCGGGAAACTTTTGCACGCCCCTGCTGACTCCCCAGGCCCCTAACGCAGCAGAAAATAAAGTCGATTGATATCAACCACTTATCTCACTTTTCCACATAGCGAAATACGAGGTGTGGTCTTTTTTGAACATTTCCGCCCCCTTCTCATAAGTGCGACCTTTTTTGTATGTCGACACCTATCAACCCCATTGGCAGCAGTGGTTTCAAGCATATCGTTAAATTGCGATATATGATTCGCTCATCGACGATACCCGTTTGCCGAACCGAAACACCGAGCCCTTCCATGCCGACCGAAATCGACATCGACGCAATCCTGAAAGCGCTCTCGAACCCCGTGCGCCGGGAGATCCTCGTCTGGCTGAAAACGCCCAACGAGCATTTCCCGCAACAGACGCTGCCGTACGAACACGGCGTCTGCGCGGGCCAGATCGACGCGCGCTGCGGGCTGTCGCAGTCGACCGTCTCCGCGCACCTCGCCACGCTGCAGCGCGCGGGGCTCGTGACGTCGACGCGGATCGGCCAGTGGGCGTTCTTCCGGCGCAACGAGGCCGTCATCGACGCATTTCACGACGCCATGCGCCGCGAACTCTAACCATCGGCCCAACCGGCCATGCGGGGCGCCATCGCACATGACGCGCCGGCTTCCCCGCCTTTCGAGAAGAGGTTATCTGCCATGCCTACACTGTTCGACCCCGTTACCCTCGGCGACCTGAGCCTGCCGAACCGCATCGTGATGGCGCCGCTCACCCGCGCCCGTGCGGGCACGACGCGCGTGCCGAATGCGCTGATGGCGCGCTACTACAGCGAACGCGCGTCGGCCGGCCTGATCATTACCGAAGCAACGTCGGTCACGCCGCAGGGCGTCGGCTATGCGGACACACCGGGCATCTGGTCCGACGAGCAGGTCGAAGGGTGGAAGCAGGTGACGCAGGCCGTGCATGCGGCCGGCGGGCGCATCGTGCTGCAGCTCTGGCACGTCGGCCGGATCTCCGATCCGGTGTTCCTGAACGGCGACCTGCCGGTCGCGCCGAGCGCGATCGCCGCGGGCGGCCACGTGAGCCTCGTGCGTCCGCAGCGTCCGTACGTGACGCCGCGCGCACTCGAGCTCGACGAAATCCCGGGTATCGTCGCCGCCTACCGCAAGGGTGCCGAGAACGCGAAGGCCGCCGGCTTCGACGGCGTCGAGATCCACGGCGCGAACGGCTACCTGCTCGACCAGTTCCTGCAGGACAGCACCAACCACCGCACCGACGCGTACGGCGGCCCGATCGAGAACCGCGCGCGCCTGCTGCTCGAAGTGGTCGACGCCGCGATCGACGTGTGGGGCGCCGGCCGCGTCGGCGTGCACCTCGCACCGCGCGGCGACGCGCACACGATGGGCGATTCCGATCCGGCGGCCACGTTCGGTTACGTCGCTCGCGAGCTCGGCCGCCGCAAGATCGCGTTCATCTTCACGCGCGAATCGTATTCGGGCGACCACCTGAGCCCGCGCCTGAAGGAAGCGTTCGGCGGCCCGCTGATCGCGAACGAGCAGTTCACGCTCGCCACCGCGCAAGCCGCGCTCGCCAGCGGCAGCGCCGACGCGATCGCCTGGGGCAAGCTGTTCATCGCGAACCCGGACCTGCCGCGCCGCCTCGAACTCGGCGCACCGCTCAACCAGCCGGTACCGGAGACGTTCTACGCGGAAGGCGAAACGGGTTACACCGACTACCCGGCGCTGAGCGACGCGGCCTGACGGCCAGGCAGCACGTGTTCAGGCGCGCACGTCCGCGCGCATGAACACGCGCCGCGTTTCGTCGAGGCCGAGCGCAACGTGGTGCGCGCGAATCGCGCGCAGCGTATCGTCGAGCGATGCGTCGTCGACGATGTCGAAACCGAGGCGCGCGTAGTACGGCGCATTCCACGGCGCATCGCGAAACGTCGACAGCAGCACCTGCTCGACGTGCTCCTGCACCGCGCGCGCCCTCACCTGTTCGATCAGGCGCGCGCCGATCCGCTGTCCGGCATGCGACGGCGCGACATCCAGTTCCTCCAGATACAGGCGCCGCGCGTCGAGCAGCCGGTAGAACGCGAACCCGACGCACGTCCCCTGCTGATCGACCGCGACATACGCTCGGCCGGCGTCGATGCGCGCGAGCACGGCGGCCGCGTCGGTCGGCTCGCCGTCGGCGATGTCGGCCATGCCGATTTCGCGAAACCGCTGCGCGGCGGCGACTTCCACGGCGGCCATCGCGGCCGCGTCCTCGCGCGTGGCGGGACGAATCAGGATCGATGCTGTCATGACGGCAATTCAGGCAGGCTGGAACGGCCGTCACTATAATCGATACTTCATACGTTTCGAACGTCCCACTCCCGAGGCCCGCCATGACGCTGTCCACGCTCACCGTCTTCGCCTTCGCCCTGCTCGTCACCGCGGGCACGCCCGGACCGAGCGTCGCCGCGCTCGTCGCGCGCGTGCTGACGAACGGCATCCGCGACGTTCTGCCGTTCCTCATGGCAATGTGGCTCGGCGAAGCGCTGTGGCTCACGCTCGCGGTCGCGGGGCTGTCGGCGTTCGCGCGCACGTTCGCAACGGGCCTGTTCGTGCTGAAGCTGCTTGGCGTCGCGTACCTGCTGTTCCTCGCGTGGAAAATGTGGATCGCGCCCACCGACACGGGCGCGGACGACCTGCCGCGCGGCCAGTCGCCGTGGCGCATGTTCGTCGCCGGCATGCTCGTGACGCTCGGCAATCCGAAGATCATGGTGTTCTATCTCGCACTCCTGCCGACCATCGTCGATCTCGCGCATGTCAGTGTCGCTGCGTGGGCCGAACTCGTCGGCACGATGCTCGCCGTGCTGATTCTTGCCGACTGCTTCTGGTCGCTGCTCGCATCGCGTGCACGCACGTTCCTGACATCGACGCGTGCGAAACGGATCGCGAACCGCACGAGCGCGACCGCGATGGCCTCCGCGGCAGTGGCGATCGCGACGCGGTAAGCGCTTCCGTCCGGCGCGTATCGCGGCGCCCGCCCTTGCCCGGGATTGCACATGAAAACCTGGCTATCGGCCGTCCTGCTCTGCCTGTCCGCCACGATCGCGCATGCGGCCGGCGTCAAGTTCGTCACGATTCCGGCCGACACCCGCGGCCCCGCGGTGCGGGCGGCCATCTGGACACCCTGCGCCGCCCCCGGCCGGCCGCTCACGATCGGCCCCTTCGTGCTGCAAGGGCAGCGCGACTGCCCGACCGCCGGCGACAAGCTGCCGCTCGTCGTGATCTCGCACGGCCACGGCGGCACGTTCCTCGGCCATCACGACCTCGCGGAAACGCTTGCCGACGCGGGCTACGTCGTCGCGGCGATCAACCATCCGGGCGACACGTTCTCCGACATGAGCCGCGCGGCCGATCTGAGCGACTTCGTCGAGCGTCCGGCCGACATCAAGCGCCTGGTCGACTACATGCTGGACAAGGCGCCGGATGCCGCACGAACCGACCCGACCCGCATCGGCTTCTTCGGATTTTCGCGCGGCGGCTACACGGGCCTCGTGCTGGCCGGCGCCAACCCGGATTTCGTGCATGCGGCGCTCGCCTGCCCGGACCCGGCATGGCCGATCTGCCGGCAAATCCGCGACGGTGACGTGCCGAAAGCGCCGCTGACGCACGATCCGCGCATCAAGGCCTACGTGCTCGCCGACCCGTTCGACGCATTCCCGAGCGCCGACACGCTGAAGGACGTGCATGCGCCGATCCAGCTCTGGGCCTCCGAGGCCGGCGGCGACGGCGTGGTGCCGGAAATGGCGCCCGCGCTGGCGGCCCTGCTGCCGCAGCGGCCGGAATTCCACGTCGTGCCGAATGCCGCGCATTTCGCATTCCTGGCGCCGTGCCCCGAGCAGCTGGCGCGCGACGCGCCCGACATCTGCACCGACGCAAAGGGCTTCGATCGCGCGGCCTTCCACCGGACGCTCGACGCGAAGGCGCTCGCGTTCTTCAACGCGAACCTGCGCTGACTAACAGCGAAACGCCTTGCGCCAGACGCCCTGCTCCGGCACGTGGTCGTTACATTCGATCAGCGCGCGCACCAGCGCCCAGTCGTCGTCGTCGCAGAAATCGAGCAGCATCGCGCCATGCGGGCCGCGCTGCGCGTGCAACCGCTCGGCCAGCCTCGCATGAATGCCGGGCACCCTGCCGTCGCCGTGCGCCACCACGGAAGGATTCGCGCCCATTCCCGTCCCGCTGCAGAAACTGATCGCCCAGCGGCCGCTGTCCGGCACCGGCAGGTGCGTCAGCAGCGCGTCGATCGCGCGCCACTTCCACGCGATCGATGCGGCCACCGGCACGCGATATTCGTCCTGGATCACGAACGCGCCGTCCGGATGATCGATCGTGAACGTCGCGTTGTCGGGCCACGCAGTCAGGTCGATGCCGAGCGGCCGGCCGCTGCGAAAGCGCCGCAGCAGCACGATCGCGCCGCGCACGTCGCCGAGCGCGGGCAGCGTGCCGCCGGCATGCCAGCGCAGCCGCGGGTGCCGCGCGCGATGCGCGTCGAACGTCGCGTCGAACCCGCGCGTGCACGCCTGTGCCGGCCACTCGTCCTTCACCGACATCACGATGCATTCGCGCGGATGCGCGTCGAGAAAGCGCGCACAGCTTGCCAGCACGTCGTCGAACGTCATCCCCAGCGCGATACCGCCGTGATGAATGTCGAACGCGTCGCGCACGTGCCGGCAGCGGATGTCGAGCAGCCGCACGCCGTGCGCGAGCTGCGCGTCGAGCGGCGCGCGCTGCGTGCGCACGAGCGCATCGTCGACCGTATACGCACAGGTGTCATGGCTGCCCGGTAGGGTCAGCGTATGCAGCAGCCGCGCATCGTCGAGCGCCGACATCCAGTCGGCGAGCGGCATGCACGTTTCGTGGCGCGAAGGGATCATGAATCGATGAATGACAAGGAAAGAAAACCGTGGGTGACGGCGTCGGATGTCGCGGCGCGGGCCGGCGTCTCGCGCTCCGCGGTATCGCGCGCATTTTCGCCGACGGCGAGCATCGCACCGCAAACACGCGAACGCGTGATGGCCGCCGCGCGTGCGCTCGGCTACCAGGTCAACCTGATCGCGCGCGACATGATCACGCAGCGCAGCAGCATGATCGGCGTCGTCACGGCCGGGTTCGAGAACCCGTTTCGCGCGCGGCTGCTGTCGGACCTGATGGCCACGCTCGGGCAGCGCGCGCTGACGCCGCTCGTGACCAACGCGGAAGATCCGCGCCAGGTCAGGCAATCGCTGGAACAACTGCTCAGCTACCGGATCGCGGGGCTCGTGATGACGTCCGCGTCGCCGCCGCTGTCGGTCGCGCAGCAGTACCTCGAACACCGGATTCCGGTCGTGATGATCAATCGCGAGGCGAACCTGCCGGGGGCCGATGTCGTCGTCAGCGACAACGCGGCGGGCGCCGTCCAGGCGGCGCAGCGGCTCGTGCGGGCCGGCGCGCGCCGGCTCGCGTTCGTCGGGCCGCGCGGGGCCAGCTACAGCGCGCGGTCGCGCGCCGCGGCATTCGAGCAGGCGCTCGGGCGAGGCGACGCGTTCGACGCGACGCTCGCCCGCGTGCTCGACACGCCGTCCGATACCCATGCCAGCGGGATCGACGCGGCGCGGCAACTGTTCGCCGCGAGCGAACGGCCCGACGGCGTGTTCTGCTCGTCCGACCTGCTCGCGCTCGGCGTGATCGACGTCGCGCGCAGCGAATTCGGCTTGCGCGTGCCGGACGACCTGTGCGTGATCGGCTTCGACGACATCCCCGCCGCCGAATACGACGCGTATCGGCTGACGACGCTCCGGCAGGACACGCGCGGCCTCGCGCACGCGGCGATCGACCTGCTCGCCGACCGCATGCAGACGTTCGACGGCCCGTCGCGCACGCGCGTCGTGCCGGTCGCGCAGGTGGTGCGGGACAGCTGCGCGTGACGGCGTGACATCGGGCGCGGCGCGGCCGCGCGTCACTTCAGCCCGCCCGCAAACCCGCGCAGCAGATAGCGCTGCACATAGCCGGCCACGGCCAGCGTGGGCAGCGACGCCATCAGCCCCGCGCTCATCAGGTCGCCCCAGTCGATGCCGTTCTCCGTCACGTAGCCGGCAATCGCGAGCGGCAGCGTGAAGCGGCTCGGCGTCGACACGAACAGCAATGCGATCAGAAACTCGTTCCATGCGGCGATGAACACGAAGATCGCGGTCGCGATCAGCCCCGGCGCGCACAACGGCAGCACGATCTGCACGAGCCGCCGCGCGAGCCCCGCACCGTCGATGCAGGCCGCCTCTTCGTACTCGATCGGCACTTCGCGAACGAACGCGAGCAGCATCCAGATCGCCATCGGCAACGCATAGATCTGGTACGCGAGCATGAGGCCGAACGTCGAATCGAGCAGGTGCAGCCGCTTCGCCAGTGCGAACAACGGCACCGCGATCGTGATCGGCGGCATCAGCTTCAACGCCAGCACGAGCACCAGGAACAGCAAGTCGAGCCGCGCCGGAAACCGGAGCCGCACGAGCGCATACGCGGCCGGAAACGCGAGCGCCAGCGCGAGCAGCGTCGTGCCGAAGCCGACCAGCAGCGAATTGAGCAGCGGCGCACCGATGCCGTTGGACCACACCGACGCGAAATGCTCGAGGGTCGGCGCGGCCGGCCAGATCCGCAGCGGATGATCGAGGCGTTCGAGCGTCGGCATGAAAGCCGCGCCGGCCATCCACAGGCAGGGCAGCAGCAACAGCGCGAGCGCGACGACGCGCAAACCCCACGGCACCGCGCGACCGAATGCGGCGCCCGTGCGTGGGCCCCTGACGCGTGCGGGATGCGCCGTCATGCGCGCCGCTTGCGAACCGTCTGCCATACGTACCCCGAAACCAGCACCGCGGATGCCGCGAGCATCAGCACCGACGCGGCGCTGGCCGGGCCGACGTTGAAGAAGCGGAAGCCCGTGTCGTAGATATAGGTCGACAACGTCTGCGTCGCATTGCCGGGGCCGCCGCCCGTCAGCGCATAGACCTTGTCGAACAGCTTGAACGTATCGATCGAGCGCAGCAGCAGCGCGAGGCCGATCTGCGGCGCCGCGAGCGGCAGCGTGATGTCGCGCAGGCACTGCCACTCGCTCGCGCCGTCGGTGCGCGCGGCCTCGTACAGCTCCTGCGGAATCGACTGCAGCCCGGCCAGCACGATCAGGAACGCCATCGGCGTCCACTGCCAGACGTCGACGAGCGCGAGCGACCAGAGCGCGAGATGCGGATCGGACAGCCAGCGCACGCCTTCGATGCCGAACGCCGCGAGCAGCGTGTTCAGGAAGCCGTCGAAGTTCAGCCAGTTGCGCCAGATCGCCGAGCACACGAGCGTCGACAGCATCATCGGCAGGATCGCGAGCGGCAGCGCGATGCGCCGGCCCGGAAATGCCCGCACGAACAGCAGCGCGAGACCGAAGCCCAGCGCGACTTCGGCGAGCGACGCGACGATCGTGAAGCGCAGCGTGTTGCCGAAGCCGGCCGCGAACGCGTCATCGCCGAGCACCGCGCGGTAGTTCGCGAGCCCCGTGAACGCGCGGCGCCCGGCCGAGTAGTCGACCTGACAGAACGAATCGATCAGCACCTGCGCGACCGGATACAGCGCGAGCGCGGCGAGCACCAGCAGCGCGGGCCCGAGCAGGGCGACGAACGGCAGGCTGCGGCCGAAGGACTTCATGCGCGACCTCCGGCCACCGGGTTGACGCGGGCGGTCACTTGCCGGCCGCGGCCGTCGCCTGCGCGATCTTCTGCTGCGCCTGGCGCAGCGCGGCGTCGGGGGCGGCCTGCCCGGTCAGCGCGAGCTGCAGCTGGTCGCCGAGAATGCTCTCGACCTGCTGCCAGTCCTTCACGCGCGGCCGTGCGCGGCCGGCTTCGAGCGCCTTCAGCTGATCGGGATACCAGCGGTACTGGCGCACCAGCGCCGGATCATTGAACACGCTGCGGCGGGTCGGCGGAATGCCGATGCCGGCGAGGCGCGTCTGCGTATCGCGCGCGGTCAGGTAAGCGAGGAAGTCCTGCGCGAGCTTCGCGTGCGGTGCGTCCTTCGGAATGCCCATCTGCCAGATGCCGAGCATCGGCGCCGGGCCGGCGGCCTGCCCGGGCGGCGGCTGCAGCGCGATCTGCCCGACCACGCGCGACTGCTTCGGATCGTCGAGCGCCGGCACCCACGCCGGCCACACCTCGATCGACTGCGCGGCCGTCCCGCGCTGCAGCGCGTCGCGCACTTCCGCGGCGCCGTACACGTCGACGTCCTTCGGTGCGGACGCCTTCAGCGCGAGGAACGTCTTCAGCGCGGCCTGCGCTTCGCGCGAATCGATCGTCACGTTGCCGGCTTGGTCGAACACGTCGCCGCCGTACGCCCACAGGATCGGCAGGAAGCCCGTCACGACGGGATTGCCCTTGGTCCCGCGAAACACGACGCCCGACACGCTCTTGTCCGCGCCGCCGACGGTCTGCGCGATCTTCAGCACGTCGTCCCAGTTGCGCGGCGGCTGCAGCTTGTATTTCGCGAGCAGGTCCTTGCGGTACGCGAACATCTCGACGTTGCCGACGATCGGGAGCGCGTACAGCGCACCGGCCGCGTTGCGGCCGAGCGCGACGGCGGACGGCACGAGATCGGCGTCCGCGAGCGATGCCGGCAGCGGCTTCAGCCAGCCGTTGCCGATGAATTCGGGCGCCCACGTGTCGTCCATCATCACGAGGTCGTACGTGCCGGTGCCTTCGCGCATCGACAGCTTGAGCTTCTGGTACAGGTTCGTGTTCGGCAGCTTGAGCAGCTCGATCTCGGTGCCCGGGTGCAGCTTGTTGAAGCCGGCGACGGCTTCGGCCAGCCCCTTGCCGTAAATGTCGTCGCGGCCCGCGATGACGAGATCGGCCGCAGCGGCGTGCGTGGCGGCGAAGGAAAGCGCAAGGGCGGCGGACAGCGCGCGCAGGCGGCTCAGCAAGGTCATGAGGTCTCTCTCGTTCGGCGTGGTGGCGGAGCGGCCAGGCGTTGCACACGTGTGCAACGCGGGTGACGCGGCTGGCCGCCGGATGCGAACGCCATTGTTCACGCCGATCGTTAAGAATTTGTGGCACACGGCGGGAACGGCCGCCGCCGCACCCGGCTGCCCCGCCCCGCCTGCCGCTCCGCCCCTGCGCCCCGGTCAGAAGTTCACGCGGATCCCGGCCATCACGGCCAGTTGCCGGCTCGCGTTGCTGTTCGCGAGCACCGGGATCTGCGCGTAGTTCACCGCGTTGCCGTTCGCATCGGTGCCGAGCCCCGTGCCGCTGGCGATCTGGCCGATCGCGACCGCGTACAGCGCGGTGCGCTTCGACAGGCTGTAGTTCGTGCCGACATTCACCTGATGAAAGCGCGTCGTGCCGCGCCCGTCGGTATGGGCCGCGTTGAAGATGTACGCGACGCCGCCCTGCAGCGCCGGCGTGAACATGTACGTGACGTTCAGCTCGCCGATGTCGAACGTGAACGCCTGCGTGCGCGGCTGCGCGGCGGTCGAGAAATAGCGGCTGTCGCCGAGGCGCGTATGCGTGTACGTCAACGCGACCGTCGCCGCGCCGAGCGCGACCGAGCCGCCCGCGCCGAACGCGCGCATCGAGCCCGCATCCTGCAGCAGGCAGTACATCGCGCCCGCGTTGCTGCACGCGAAATCGCCGATGTAGCCGCTCGCGCCGCCGAGCGCCGCGTCGAGCGGCTGGTGCAGGTCGAGATAGCCGACCGAGAACGCCACCGGCGCACGCGTGTACGTCGCGGCCACCGCATAACCGCGCTTCGCGGAAAAGTCGCCGGCCTGCCCGCCGAAGCTGAACGTGCCGCCGAACGTGAGCCCGTGGAAATCGGCGCTGGTGAACTTCACCGCGTTGTTGAAGTTGAATGCGGCATTCAGGTTGTCGACGTCGCCGAGATGCGAGCCGTACGGCGTCGCCCAGTTGTTGCTCGACACGTACGCGCCGAGCATGTCGGTGTACGAGTCGTACTGGCGGCCGAGACCGAGCGTGCCGATGCCGTCCTGGCGCAACCCCACCCACGCCTGCCGGCTGAACGCCGTGCCGCCCTGCAGCGCCTGCCCGTTCGCGGACAGGAACTGCTGCTCGAGCGTGAACACCGCGTCGAGCCCCCCGCCCAGCGGCTCGGCGCCCTGGAAACCGAAGCGCGACGGCACGAGGTTGCCGCCGCCCATCTGCCATGCATGGCCGCCGCCCGTGCTGCCGTCCGCACGCGTGAACTGCTGGTTCGTCGAGTAGATGATGCCGGTATCCACGGTGCCGTACAGCGTCACGCTTCCCGAGGTCTGCGCGTGTGCGTGCATGCAACCCAGCGTCGCCGCGGCTGCGGCCAGTCGTCGTCCGATTTTCATGTCCCGCCCTCTGTGTTCATCGATTCGCAGTGCAAATCGATGGCGTTGTCGATATGGGTGACGGGACTCTATCCAGCGAAAATTCAGGACCTCTATCGCAAATCGGCAAACGGTGGATTGCACTGCCCGCGACGCTGCCCGGCGGCGCCGTCGCGGGCAGCGCGCATCATTCGGGGCGCGTCGTCTGGGAAGGCAGTTCGCCGAACAGGTCGCGATACTCTCGCGCGAAATAGCCGAGATGCGTGAATCCCCAGCTCGCGGCGGCCTCGCCGACGCCGAGCTGCTGCGCCGACGTCGTGCGCAGCATGCGGCGCACCGCGTTCAGCCGGATCGTGCGCAGGTAGCCGACCGGCGTGACGTCGGCCACGCGTTGAAAACTCGTCTGCAACGTCCGGCGGCTGCAGCGCAGCGCGCGGCACAGTTCGAGCACGGTGACGGGCTCCTCGGGCCGGTCGCGCAGATGCTTCTCGCAACGGCTCACGATATCGCTGTAGGTGGCATGCGTGATGTCGCGGCGCTCGACGCCGATACCCTGCTCGAGGGCATCGAGGAACATGCCGAGCATCGCGTCGCGGAACATCTTGCGCGTGGCCGCGTGCTCGAGGTGGCCCGGGTTGCGCTGCGCGTCGTCGATCAGCGCCGACAGCCGCACGCCGAGCGCAACGCCCTGTTCGTCGGACAGCCGCGTCACGTGCCGCAGCTTGCGCGCGCCGGCCGCGCCGAATTCGGCCTCGCACAGCTCGTCGACCATGTCGGACGCCGCGCTGATCCCGACGAGCCCCATTCCTTCCGGCGTGTGGAATTCGAAATCCTCGCCGGCGCGCAGCGCGAGCAGCGCATAACCGTCGACCGGCTGGCCCTGGAAGGTACCCGCGAGCGGGACGGACAACGGCACCGCGAGCGACGTGCGCCCGGCCGGCGCAAGCCCGGTTTGCGCGACGCGCCGGTTGGTGGTTTCGCGAAAGAAGTGGAAATCGTCGTACAGCACCTGCGTGACGGTGCCCTTGAAGGGGCCGGGCGTCATCTGGCGGTAGACCTGATGCCAGCCCGCGATCGCGAGCCCGTGATCGTGCACGTCTTCGTGTGAGCGTGACTGGAACAGCATCGGCATCTCCGGTAAAACCCTTGGTCCTGGATGCGGCCGCCGGATTCGCACGGCACGCAGCGCCACAGCTTACCCTCGCAAAATCCTGCGTAGTGCGGTTTCGAACGCAAGCAAGGCCGCCGACAGCGCGGCGGCCTGCTCGCCGGTCAGCCGGACGTAGCGGCGAAACGACGGCATCCGGTTCACGACCTCGCTGCCGCCGAACGGCACGATCGCGAGCGTCCAGCGGCCGTCGCGCGCGCCGATCGTGCACTCGGTCAGGTGCAGCGGCCGCAGCGCGTCGACCAGCGACGGCTCGGCGACCAGCGCGGTCAGCGTGTCAGCGAATACGGGGTCGCATTCCGAGTCGCGTACCCCGTCGATCCCCGTCCGGCGCAGCCAGCCGGTCTGCCGCACGCGGGCGCTACCCTGCGCGGCCGGCCCGCGCACGGTCGCGGCCACCTTCACGCTGACCGTATGCATCAGGAACTGCCGCTCGACGCGCTCGTCGACACTCACGCGCACGCCGTTCGGCAGGCACGCCGTGGCGCCGCCCATATCGTCGGCCTCGCGCGCGGCCTGCAGGTCGGCCAGCACCCGCGCGGCGATCGCGCCGGGCCGATGACCGGGCGGCGGCGCGTCGGGCGCCGCGCGCCAGCGGGCGAGCGCGGCCTTCACGACGCAACGTGCTCGTTGCGCAGCACTTCCTCGACCGGCACCGGCCTGAACGGATGCCGGCGCTGCACGACGAGCGTCCAGAACAGCGCGTACAGCGCGGTGAGCCCGAGCATCGCGCCGAACGGCACGTAGATGTCGCGCGCGTTCATGCCCGGCGGCGTGATGTACCAGATCGCGAGCACGATGCCGACGCTCGACACGATCTGCGGCAGCGGGAACAGCGGCGACCGGTACGGGCGCGGCAGGTCCGGGCGGCGGATGCGCAGCATCACGACCGATGCCGTGACCAGCAGGTACGCGGTGCCCCACGCGCAGGTCGCGGCGAGCACGAGGTGCAGGATGCTGTCGAGATTGCCGTTGATCAGCCACGCGTGGAAGATCGGCACGATCGCCGCCGCCACGATGCCGACCACGGGCGTCTTGAAGCGCGGATGCAGGTATGCGAAGCAGCGCGGCAGCGCGCCGTCGATCGCCATCCCGTACAGGATGCGCGGCAGCCCGGCCATCAGCGTGTTGATCGTCGCGGCGCCCGCGCACAGGAACGCGATGCCGAACCACACGCGGCCGAACGGGCCGAGCACCTGCAGCGCGAACGCGGGAATCGCGCCCGGCGTGTCGAGCAGGTGCGTGAGGCCGTCGGGGCTCACCGGCACGTTCGCGACCTGGCGGCGGATCGCCGCGCCGTACAGGAACATGCAGATCGCGACGCCGACGAGGCCGAGCGCCATCGCGCGCGGAATCGTCCTGCCCGGCGCCTTCATTTCCGGCGCGAGCGGCGTGACGAACTCGCAGCCGACGAACATGAACATCGCCATCCCGACGAGCGACAGCACGGCCGGCACCGACGTGCCGACTTCCGAGCCGCCGAACCAGCCGTCGAGATGCACGGCGGGCGCGGCCGCGAGACCGAGGATCCCGAAGATCATCAGCGACAGCCACATGCCGGCCGTCAGCACGATCTCCAGCTTGCTGAACACCTTGATGCCGACGATGTTGGTGACCGCGAACGTGACCACGAGGCCGACGCCGACGAGCCACGAGCTGTTGTGCTTCTCGAACGCCGCGTTCAGCGATTCGAAGTTGACCAGCGCCATGATGCCGCTCAGGATCGTCTCGGCCGTGCCGGCGAACACGTGCACGAGGAAATACGCGGAAATCGTGCCGGTGATCGCCCAGAAGCGGCCGAGCCCGCACGACAGATAATCGTAGACCGAGCCGGCCGTCGGCAGCATCGCGGCGGCTTCGGAGAACGTGGTGGCCTGCGCCTGCATCATCACGAACGCGATGATCATCGCGACCGCGAACGCCCAGCCGCCCATCCCGAAGCCCGACGTCGCGGTGAGGATCACCGGGCTCGCCATGATGAGGCCGACGGCGCTCGCCAGCGCGGTCGGAAAACCGACCGCACCGGCCTTCAGCGCGGTGCCGCCGCCCGCTTGCGCCGGCGAGCCGGCGGACGTGTCGCCCGCGGCGCCGGAAACGCCTGACCATCCCGACATCTTCGTCTCCTTCCAGTGCTGGCCCGAACCCGCGCTTCGTCGGCGGCTGGTGCCAAATTTGCCTTGCGATCGGCCCGGGGCGGCGCTTCAGCACTTCGTTCCCGGACCCCTGTCGATCACGGCGTGATCCGATGTCGAAAAAATACGCAGGCAAAAAAACCAGGTCATAGCGCAAATCGGCAAACCCGCGGCGGCGTTCGCGCGTCCCGCCGCCGGTTTGCCTTCATGCGGCTACGCCGTCACGCGAACGGCACGGCCTCGAAGCCCGCCGCGAGGGCGTCGACGATCCGGTCGAGCTGCTCGCGCTGGATCACGAGCGGCGGCGACAGGATGATCTTGGTGCCGACCGGGCGCACCAGCACGCCGTTCTCGCGGACGACTTCCGCGACCGCGTTCGCATAGCCTGACAGCGGGTCGATCGGCTCGCGCGTGTCCTTGTTCGCGACGAGGTCGAGCGCGAGCATCAGCCCCTTGCCGCGCACCTCGCCGACCGCCGCGAAACGCTCCGCGAACGGCTTCAGCGCCTCGAGCAGATACGCCCCCTGCTTCGCCGCATTCGCCGGCAGGTCTTCCTTCACGACGATGTCGAGGCTCGCGATCGCGGCCGCGCATGCGACCGGGTGGCCCGCATACGTGTAGCCGTGCATGATCGCGCCGCCGAAATCGGCGTTCGCCGCGAATGCCTCCTCGATCCGCGCATTCACGACCGTCGCGCCGAGCGGCACGTAGCCCGACGAGATCCCCTTCGCGAGACACATGATGTCCGGGCGCACGCCCCAGCCGCGGCTGCCGAACAGGCTGCCGCTGCGGCCGAAGCCCGTCACGACCTCGTCGGCGATCAGCAGCACGCCGTAGCGGTCGCACACCTCGCGCACGAGCGGCCAGTAGTTGGCCGGCGGCACGATCACGCCGCCCGCGCCCTGGATCGGCTCCGCAATGAACGCGGCGACCGTGTCGGGGCTCTGGAACTGGATCTCGCGCTCGAGCAGTTCCGCGCAGATCCGGCCGAGTTCCTCGGGATCCTGCGTGAACGGGTTGCGGTACAGCCACGGCGTCTCGACGTGGAAGCAGCCGGGCAGGTTCGGTTCGTAGTTGCGGCGGAACACCGTGTTGCCGTTGACCGACGCGCCGCCGAAGTGCGTGCCGTGATAGCCCTGCTTCAGCGAAATGAACTTCGTGCGGTCGGCCTGGCCGCGCACCTTCCAGTACTGGCGCGCGATCTTCAGCGCGGTCTCGATCGAATCGGAGCCGCCCGAGCTGTACAGCACGCGGCGCATCCCTTCGGGTTCGAGCATGTCGATCACCTTCTTCGACAGTTCTTCCGCGCGCGGATGCGAAATGCCGTCGAACAGCTGGAAGTATTCGAGCTCGTCGAGCTGGCGCACGATCGCGTCCTTCACCTCCTGGCGGTTGTGGCCGACGTTCACGTTCCACAGGCCCGCGACGCCGTCGACGAGCTTGCGGCCCTGTTCGTCGAACACGTAGCAGCCGTCGCCGCGCACGATGCGGATCGGCTTGCGCTGCTTCATCTCGTTCGGGTGCACCATCGGGTGCCAGAATTTCGCTTCGTTGTAGCTCATTGCAATCTCCACTGTCGGATCGTTTGAACCTGGGTCGTTCGGATTCGGGGGCCGCGCCGCGCGTCAGTGCGCGATGCAGACGGATTTGGTTTCGGTGAAGCCTTCGATCGCGTACTGGCCGAATTCGCGGCCGATGCCCGATTGCTTGTAGCCGCCGAACGGCATCGACGGATCGAGCGGGATATGGCAGTTCACCCAGACGGTGCCGGCCTCGATCTGCGGCACGAGGTTCATCACGCGCTTCAGGTCGTTGCTCCAGACGCTCGCGGCAAGGCCGTACGGCGACGCGTTCGCGAGACGCACGGCGTCGGCCGCGTCGTCGAACGGCACCACGACGATCACGGGGCCGAACACCTCGTCGCGCACGATCGCGCTGTCCGGATGCGGATCGGCGATCACGGCCGGCTTCACGTAGTAGCCGGGCAGGTCGTCGGCCGGCGTGCCGCCCGCGAGGAACGTGAGGCCCGCGCGGCGCGCGCCTTCGATGTGCTGGACGACCTTGTCGCGATGATGCGCGGACACGAGCGGATTGATCTGCGCGGTCGTGTCGAGGCCCGCGCCGAGCTTCATCGACTGCGCGACGCCGGCGAGGCCGTCGGCGAGCTGCGCGAACTTGCTGCGGTGCACATAGAGGCGCGACGCGGCCGCGCACACCTGCCCCTGGTTGAAGAACGCGCCGGCGGCGACCCCGTCGAGCGCCTGCGCGACGTCGACGTCATCGAGCATCACGATCGGGTTCTTGCCGCCGAGCTCGAGCGAGAAACGCGTCATGTTCTGCACGGCCGCCGCGCCGACCAGCTTGCCGGTCGCGGTCGAGCCCGTGAACGAGATCTTCGCGATCGACGGGTGGCTCGCGAGCGCCGAGCCGCAGACGCGGCCGCCCGTGACGACGTTGAACACGCCGGGCGGCACGCCGGCCTCGCGGGCGAGTTCGGCGAGGCGCAGCGCGGTGAGCGGCGTTTCCGGCGACGGCTTCAGCACGATCGTGCAGCCGGCCGCGAGAGCGGGAATCAGCTTCCACACGGCGATCATCAGCGGGAAATTCCACGGCACGATCGCGGCGACCACGCCGACGGGCTCCTTGCGCGTGTAGGCCGTATAGCGCGCGCCGGGCGGGAACGGGATCGACACGTCGAGCGTCTGGCCGGTGATCTTGGTCGCCCAGCCTGCCATGTAGCGCACGTATTCGACGCTCGCGCCGACCTCGATCGCGCGCGACACGTGGATCGACTTGCCCTGGTTCAGCGTTTCCAGCTGGGCGAGCGTCTCGGCGTCGCCTTCGATCAGGTCGGCGAGTTTCAGCAGGATGCGTTCGCGGTCGGCCGGGCGCAGCCCGCTCCATACGCGCGTGTCGAACGCGCGCTTCGCGCTGGCGACCGCGCGGTCGACGTCGCGAGCGTCGGCGTCCGCGACCGTCGCGAGCCGCTCGCCCGTCGCGGGGTCGTACACGTCGAGCCGCGCAGCCGATTGCGCGGGCTGCATGTCGCCGTCGATGAAGAGGCCGAAATCGCGCGCGACGAAGGTGCGCACGGTGTCGCTGACGGCGACGAAGTTCGTGTTGCTCATGGGCGTCTCGATGATTGTCGTGGCTGGACCGCGTGCCGGTGAGGCACGCGGGCGTCGGACCACTGTATCGACGAGGGATCGCGCCCGGTGAGCGCAAATTGGCAGCGCGTGACGGAAGGCGGCGGGTTCGAACCCCGCGGATAGGATGGCGGGGCGTGACGGAGGAGTGGGCCGACAGGCTAGTTCTTGAAACCCTGCGACATCGACGCAAGGAAGTCGTATGCCTGGTAGTCCAGCCAGTACACCCCGAGTGCCAGCGGGATCAGAAAATACAGCGAATCGTACGTCCCGCTTCGCACGGTTCTGACGATGAAGATCGGCAGCGCAATGCTCAAGGCGACGACCACCAGCGAAGCGGCAGTGAGTGCGACATCCATTTTCCCGGCCCTTTGATTGTTATCGAAACGACGATCGTGCATGGTACTGCACGACGTCGGGGCCCCGCTTGCAGGACGACTACAGAAACAGCGCCCCGACCAGTTCGGTACGGTTCGACACGCCGAGCTTGCGATACATGCGCATCAGGTGGGTCTTGATCGTCGGTTGCCCGAGCGCGAGATCGCGCGCGATCTCCTTGTTCGAGCGCCCGTCCCGCACGAGGCGCGCGATCTGTTCCTCGCGATAGGTGAGCCGCTCCTCGCAGCCGATCCGGTGGATCCCCCGCCGCGCGCGCAGCAGCGGGCCCAGCGCGGCTTCGGCCATCGGCTGCAGCCGCGCGAGCGCGTCGATTTCGCCGGGCGCGAACCGCCCTGCCGTGCTGTGGCCGGTCGCGTCCCCGGTCCCGAAACGCAACAGCGAAAACGCGCCGATCGTGCGGCCCGCGTCGCGCAGCCAGATCTCGACGACGTCGGCCACGTCGTGGCGCCGCAGGAAACGGGTCCAGTACGCGGACGCCTCGCGTCTTTCGTCAGGCAATTGGGAGGCGAGCGTCACGACCGCGCGCTCACCGGCCGCGCAGCGCGACGGATGCAGCGGATCGAGCATCCGGTAGCGGGCGACATAGGTGCGATGCATCGATTCCGGCATCCCGAACAGCTCGAAATCGGCCGGTTCGCCGCTCTGGTCGAGCCGGTAGAACACGATCGCGGACGGGCTCGCGAACGCGTCGAACACCTCCACGCACGCGCGCAGCGCGCGCGGCCAGTCGGCGGCGGCGTGATCGACGGGAACGGATGGGATCGGCATGGTGGAATCGGCGGCGGGCGAACGGATCGAATAGCGAAGTCCGGGCCAGCCTACCGGCGCCGAAAAGCGCCGGTGAGCACAAATCGGCAAATCGTCCCGGTCCGGCGACGGTGGCCGGTCCGGCCGGGACGATACGCGCGCGACGATGCGCGCGCCATCATTCAGCGCGCGTTCGCGGAGAACGTGTCGCAGGCGCTCACCTCGCCCGATTCCATCCCGCGCCGCAGCCAGTACACGCGCTGTTCGCTGGTGCCGTGCGTGAAGCTTTCCGGCACGACGTAGCCTTGCCCCTGCTGCTGCAGGCGATCGTCGCCGATCGCGGCGGCCGCCTTCAGCCCCTGCTCGAAATCGCCCGGCTCCATCAGCCGCTGGTTGGCGCGCTGCGCATTGTTCGCCCACACGCCGGCGAAGCAGTCGGCCTGCAGCTCCATCCGCACCGACAGCGCGTTCGAGCGCGCCTGACTCGACCGGCGGCGCGCCGCATCGACCTTGTCGGAAATGCCGAGCAGGTTCTGCACGTGATGGCCGACTTCGTGCGCGATTACGTAGGCCTGCGCGAAATCGCCGCCCGCGCCGAAACGCTTGCGCAGTTCGTCGTAGAAACCGAGGTCGATATATACCTTGCGGTCGGCCGGGCAATAGAACGGCCCCATCGCCGTCTGGCCCGTGCCGCAGGCGGTCGGCGTCGAGTTCGTGAACATCACGAGCTTCGGCGCCTGATACTGCGCGTGCAACTGGGTCGAGAAGACGCCCGTCCACGTGTCCTCGATGTTGGCGAGCACCTTGCGCGTGAACACCGCGCCCGGATCGGCGGCCGGCGCGCCCTGGCGTTGCTCCGGCGCGGGTTGCGCCTGCTGCTGGCGGCCCTGCAGCGCCGACGCGCCCTCGAGCACCACGCGCGGGTCGATCCCGAAGAAATACGACGCGGCCAGCGCGACCACGATCGTGCCGATGCCGATCGTCGCACCACGCCCGCCGCCGAAACCGCCGGCGCCGCGGCGATCCTCGACGTTCATGCTTTCTCTTTCGTCGTCCAGCCTCATTGCCGGCCCCTCCCTGTCCTTGTCGATGGTCCGGCCGCGCCAGCGCGCAACCGGGCGATACGTCGCGACGACTCGATCCAGCGGCGGACGCGATACCCGCGCAGCGGATGCACGCTCGCGCCGTTCCTGCCGGCCCGCCGCGCCGCTCGCACGACGGAATCGGCCGGCCGACGCGCCGCGCGTCGATGCGCGCGTACGCCCGCGCTATTTTGCCGGGCTTTCGCGACTTATCCCAAAAATGTGGAGGATAGAGCGATTCGGCGCCGGACATCGTCAGCCTTTGCAAAATGGGCAGGACCGAACCGGCCGTCCGGACGGCCTTCATTCATCCTTTCGGCGGATACCGCCGCGTGCCGGCGCCGCCTAAAGTGGCCGCTCACGACACCTTTCCGGAGAACGACATGACGCACCCGCCCTCCCGCACGATCGCGATCACCGGCGCGGGCACCGGCATCGGCGCCGCGTGCGCGCGCCGCTTCGCCAGCCGCGGCGACCGCGTCGTGCTGATCGGGCGCCGTCAGGCGCCGCTCGACGCGCTGGCCGCCGAAACGGGCGGTCTCGCGCTCGCGGGCGACGCCGCGAGCACGGCCGACTGGGCCGGCTTCCTGCCGCGGATCGCCGAACGCTTCGGTCGCATCGACGCGCTCGTCGCATGCGCGGGCGGCCACGGCGTCGGCCGCGCGGACGAAACCGACGATGCGCGGTGGCGCGACGCGATGCACGCGAACCTGGACACCGCATTCGTCAGTGCACGCGCGTGCCTCCCCGACCTGATCGCGCAGCGCGGCAGCATCGTGCTGGTCGCGTCGATCGCGGCGCTCGCGGCCGGGCCCGGCGTATGCGGCTACACGGTCGGCAAGCATGCGCTGCTCGGGCTCGCGCGCTCGCTCGCGCGCGACTATGGCCCGCAAGGCGTGCGCGCGAACGCCGTCTGCCCGGGCTGGGTCCGCACGCCGATGGCCGACGCGGAAATGGAGCCGCTGATGGCCGCGCACGGCGATTCGCTCGACGGCGCGTACGCCCGCGTCAGCGCTGACGTGCCGCTGCGGCGGGCGGCCGATCCGGACGAAATCGCGGCCATCTGCGCGTTCCTCGCGTCGCCGGATGCGTCGTTCGTCACCGGCGCGACGCTCGTCGCCGACGGCGGCGCGATGGCCGTCGACGTGCCGACGCTCGCGTTCGACCGGCTTTGATGCAAGCCGGCACACCGCCCGCGTGACACCGGGTGGCAGCCGGCGAGTCGGCCGCCGGCCGCCCGTACCCGCGACGACACACGCGGCGCCCGTCCGTTTCCCACCCCGGAAATCCGCTACCATCGACCGATCCCGCCGCCGCTCCCGGCCGGCCTCTGCGTTCGGACATCGATGAACATCCGGTTTCTTGAAACCTTCGTCTGGCTCGCGAAGCTGGAAAACTTCCGGCTCACGGCCGAAAAGCTGCACACGACGCAGGCCGCCGTGTCGAGCCGCATCGCGTCGCTCGAGGAGGCGTTCGACGTGCGCCTGTTCGACCGCAACACGCGCTCGGCCACCCTCACGCCGGCGGGGCGGCGCATGCTGGCCTATGCGGAGCGGATCGTGCGGCTCGACGGCGAAATGCGCCGCGACATCGATGCGGCGAGCGACGCGGGCCTGATCCGGATCGGCGTGATCGAGTCGATCGTGCACAGCTGGTTCCCGGCGCTGATGGCGCAACTGCGCGAGCGCTATCCGCGCCTCGACGTCGAGATCACGAGCGACACGACGCTGCACCTGACCCGTCTGCTCAGCACCGACGGCGTCGACCTGATCCTTCAGACCGACCCGGTGCCGGGCCCCGACTTCACGAACCTGCCGCTGTGCGAGTTCCCCGTACGCTGGGCCGCGAGCCCGCGCCTCGGGCTCGGCGGCCAGCCGCTCGACGTCGCGCGCCTGGCCGGGTTTCCGATCATCAGCTTCTCGCGCCACTCGGGTCCGCATGCGACGATCGAGCGCCTGTTCGCGGCCGTCGAGCGGCCGGCCAGCATCAACTGCATCACGTCGGTCGCCGCGATGATCCGCCTCGTCGCCGACGGCTTCGGCGTCGCCGCGCTGCCGCCCGCGATCATCGGGCGCGAGCTGCAGGAAGGCGCGCTCGAACTGCTCGACGTCGAACCGGAATTCCCCGCGCTGCCGCTCGTCGCGACGTACCGCAGCCAGGGGCTGCCGGTGGCCGCGCGCATCGCCGAACTCGCGAGCGAAGTCGCGCGTGCAACGGCCCCGGCTACGAGCTTCGCAAAGCCTGCCGCCCCGGCCGCGCCCGATCGCATCGACACGGCGGCGGCACGCAAGGCAAGCCGGACGACAACAGCAACGCCGACAAAAACGAAACGCACGACGCGAGCCGCACCGGCGTCCCCCGCCGCGACACGCCGCCCGCGCCGCTCATAAGAAAACCTGTTCACCGCGAATTTGTTTTCTTGTTGGACGGGCGCGGCCCGTCTTCGGGACACTGCGGTTCCTGACACCCCCGTCACAAGGAACCCCGCGATGACCCGCCTTTCCCTCCCGCACGGCCAGCTTTGCGTCTGGACGGATATCGACCCCGCGCACGAAGCCGACTTCAACGCGTGGTACGACCGCGAGCACATGCAGGAACGTGTCGCGATTCCCGGCTTCACGCATGCACGGCGCTTTCGCGCGACCGACGGCGGCCCGCGCAAATACCTCGCGCTGTACGTGACGGAGGCGCTCGACGTGTTCCGCGGCGACGCGTACCGCCGCGCGTTCACGCAGCAGACCGCCTGGTCGCTCGCGAACTTCGAACGCATGACGGGCACGCAGCGGCGCGTCGGCGAGCTGACGATCGAGGCCGGCGACGGCGAAGGCGCGCATCTCGCGCTGTTCGTGCTGCCGCCGCAGCACATCGACGTGCCGCCACTGCGCGCGCGCTTCGACGACGCGCTGCACGAACCGGGCATCCACGCCGCACGACTCTTCCGCACCGCGCCCGACCTGTCCGCGCCGATCGGCGCGGATGCGGCCGCCCGCCCGGCCCCCGATGCACTCGTACTGATCGAAGGCAGCGACGCAGCCGTCACGCGCCGCGTGGCCGCCGCGCTCGCCGGGCACGACGACGTCCGCACGTTCGACCTGCTGTGGCGCGCCGCCGCGCCGCCGCGGGTTGCGCACCGTGACGCCGAAGCCGAACCGGCCGCCGCGGCCGCATTGCCTGCCTGAACGCCGACACCGGCGCTCGCCGCACCGCACGCGGTCCGCACGCCGGTCCCTCTCCCGTCATCCGTCACGACCCGCCCGATACCATGAGCACTCTCGCCCAGCCCGCCGCCCACGCGCCCCGCCGCGTCCGCACCCGCCGACTCGCGACCGCGAGCATGATCGGTACGTCGCTCGAGTGGTACGACTTCACGATCTACAACACGCTCGCCGCGCTCGTTTTCAATCACCTGTTCTTCCCGTCGGTCGATCCGCTGGCCGGCACGATCCTCGCGTTCTCGACCTATGCGGTAGGCTACGTGTCGCGCCCGCTCGGCGGTTTCGTGTTCGGCAACCTCGGCGACCGCATCGGCCGCCGCGCGGTGCTGATGCTCACGCTCGTGCTGATGGGCGTGACGACCGCGCTGATGGGTGCGCTGCCGACCTACGCGCAGGCCGGTATCCTGAGCCCGGTCCTGCTCGTCGCGCTGCGCTTCGTGCAGGGCGTCGCGCTCGGCGGCGAATGGGCCGGCGCGGTGCTGCTGTCGGTCGAGCACGGCGACCAGAAGCGGCGCGGGCTGTCCGCGTCGTGGACGCAGATCGGCCCGTCGTTCGGCACGCTGCTCGGCACCGGCTGCATCGCGCTCGTGACGCTGTCGACCACGTCCGACGCCTTCCTGTCGTGGGGCTGGCGCGTGCCGTTCGCGGCCAGCGCGCTGCTCGTCGTGTTCGGTTTCTGGCTGCGACGCGGCGTCGACGAAACGCCGCAGTTCGAGCAACTCGCCGAATCGCACGCGACCGCCGACGTGCCCGTCGCCGACGTGCTGAAGTATCACTGGAAGCGTCTGCTGATCGCGGGCGGCTCGCGGATCGGCTCGGACGTGCTGTATGCGCTGATCGTCGTGTTCACGCTGACCTATGTGACGACCGTGCTGCACCTGTCGCGCCCCGTCGCGCTGACGGCCGTGATGATCGGCACCGCGTGCAACGCACTCGCGGTGCCGTTCTTCGGCGCGCTGTCGGACCGCTTCGGCCGCCGGCCCGTTTATCTCGCCGGCGCGCTGGCCGGCATCGTGTGGGCGTTCGTGTTCTTCGCGATGCTCGATTCGGCGCGCCCCGGCGCGATCGTCGCGGCGGTTGCGGTCGGTCTCGTGATCCATGCGGTGATGTATGGCCCGCAGGGCGCGTTCGTGACCGAACAGTTCCCCACCCGCGTGCGCTATGCGGGCTCGTCGCTCGCCTACACGCTCGCGGGCATCGTCGGCGGCGGCTTCGCGCCGCTCGTGATCGCCACGCTGTTCCGGCAGACGGGCACGACGACCGCCGTGTCGCTGTACGTCACCGCCGCGCTCGTCGTCACGTCGATCGCGCTGCTCGCCGCGCGCGAGACCGCACACCGGGCTCTCGAGGATTGAGCGCCGCCGCCAGCCGATTCATTGCTTCGCACTTCAAATGGATATCCGCATGCAAGCCCTGTCGTTCAACGTGATTTCCCTGCAAGATGCACCGGCCGCCGTCGACGTCGACATCGAGCGCGTCGTGATTGCCGGCTGGGCCGGCCGCGACCCGGCCGCGATCCAGGCGCATATCGACGAACTCGCGGCGCTCGGCGTCGCGCCGCCGTCGACCACGCCGTGCTTCTATCGCGTATCGTCCGCGCTGCTCACGCAGGCGCCGTCGATCGGCGTGCTCGGTACGCGCTCGGGCGGCGAGATCGAGTGCGTGCTCGTCGACAGCCCGGCCGGCACGCTGGTGACGGTCGGGTCCGATCACACGGATCGCGAGGTCGAGGCGTACGGCGTCGCGGTGTCGAAGCAGGTATGCGCGAAACCGCTCGGCCGCGATGCATGGCGGTATGCGGACGTCGCCGGTCACTGGGACGCGATCGAGATGCGTGCGTGGCTGATTGCGCGCGATGGCGAACGGGTCGCGTACCAGCACGGCGCGGTGAGCGGCCTGCTCGCGCCGGACGTGCTGTGGCGGCGTTTCGACGACCGCCGCACGATGCCCGCGCGCTGCGCGATGTATGGCGGGACGGTCGCCGTGCATGGCGCGATCGCGGCGATGGGCGACGGCGATGCGTTCGAGATGGAACTGCACGATCCGGTGCTCGGGCGCAGCCTGCGGCACCGGTATGCGGTCGAGGTGTTGCCGGTCGTGGCGTAACGGCAGCGGAAAACCGCACGGGACGCGCGCGGCGGCGCTCGGCCGGCGCGCCCGTTCCTACCTGTACGATTCAAAGCAGCGGTAGTCCGGAAAGTTGAACTGCGAGTTGTCGCAGTACAGCACACCTGCCAGGTTGGTACACCCGCTCAATGTGAACACGATTGCTCCCGCAACCGACGCTTTCCATCCGAATTGCCACATCGCGCCCCCGTTTTCTCATGATCGGTATCACCGACATGATGCGCATCGGACGTGCGCGGGTATGTGGAGAATTGTTGTCCCGCGGGTGCTTCAATGCGCGACGGCGCTTTCCCGTGCCCGGGCGAAGCCCGTCGCAAGGGCCCAGGCTCACTTGAGACACCCCAGCCCCGCCAGCGTCGCCTCCACCGCCGTATCGAGCGGCGTCACCGGCTCGCGGCCGAGCACCGCGGTGACGCGCGCGTTGTCCATCCGCAGCGGCTCGCGCCACAGGTAACGCATCTCCAGCATCTCGCGCAGCGTCGTGACGAACGGCGCCGCCGCCCACACGAGCCACCACGGAAAGCGCCGCACCACCGGCCGCGCCCCGTGCCGCTGCGCGATGCGCTGCACGGCCTGCGCCATCTGCGTGCCGTCCGCATCCCAGTGCCCGCCCAGATGAAAACGCGCGAACGGCTCCAGCGCGTCGCGCCGTTCGATCAGTTCGACCATCGCGCGGGCGGCGTCCGGCAGGTACGACCACTGATGGCCGACGCCCGGCCGCCCCGGTACATTGACGGTCGCGACGGGCCGTCCGGGCTTGATCAGCCCCTGCGAGAACCAGTTGTTGCGGGCGCTCGCCCCGAAGAAATCGCCCGCCCGCACGATGATCGTGCGCACGCCCCGCGCGGTCGCGTCCTGCAGCCGCCGCTCCATCTCGACGCGGATCGCGCCCTTGCGGGTCGCCGGATGCTGCGGGGCATCCTCCCGCAGCAGCGGGAACGCATCCGCGCCATAGTTGTAGACGGTCCCGGGCAGCACGATGGTCGCCTGCGCCCCCGTCGCCGCCGCGATCGTGTTGTCGATCATCGGCAGCACCTGGGTCGGCCAGTTCCGGTATCCGGGCGGATTCACCGCATGCACGATCACGCTGCAGCCGCGTGCGGCACGGACCACCGCGTCGCGATCCAGCGCATCGCCGCGCATCCACACGATGCCGTCGCGCTCCACGACCTCGGCATCGAGCCCGCGCTTGAGCGCACGCACCTGCCAGCCTGCATCGCGCAACTGCCGCGCGACTTCCCCGCCAATCCCGCCGCTCGCACCGAGCACCAGTACCTGCCGGTGCGCCATGCCTGTATCCGTCGTCATCGCCGCTCTCCTTGAATGAACCATCGTGAGACGCATTCTGGCGTGCCGGCGACTAACAATAAATTGCCTAACCTCGAAGATCGGCTATACATTTATGTATGACCATCGATCTGAACTGGGAACGCTACCGGACCTTTCTCACCGTGCTGACGGAGGGCTCGCTTTCCGGCGCGGCGCGCGCGCTCGGCATCACGCAGCCGACGGCCGGCCGCCACGTCGCGGCGCTCGAAGCCGCGTTCGGCCAGACGCTGTTCACGCGCTCGCCGTCGGGCCTGCTGCCGACCGAGGCGGCGCTTGCGCTGCGCGGCCACGCCGAAGCGCTGCGCAGCGCGGCGGCCGCGTTCGAGCGCGCGGCCGCGAGCCACGGCGCGGGCGTGCGCGGCATCGTGCGGATCTCGGCCAGCGACGTGATCGCCGTCGAGGTGCTGCCGCCGATGCTCGCGCGGTTGCGGCGCGAGCATCCGGGGCTCGTGATCGAACTGGTGCCGACCGACCGCATCCAGGACGTGCTGAAGCGCGAGGCCGACATCGCGGTGCGGATGGCGCCGCCCGCGCAGGAGGCGCTCGTCGCGCGGCGCATCGGCGAAATCGAGGTCGGGCTGTATGCACGCGACGACTACCTCGCGCACAACGGGACACCCGCGACGATCGATGCACTCGCGCATCATGCGCTGATCGGCTTCGATACGGTCACGCCGTTCATCCGTTCGGCGGGGCGCGGGATGCCGTCATGGAAACGCGACGCGTTCGCGCTGCGCACCGACAGCAACCTCGCGCAACTCGCGATGATCCGCGCCGGCTACGGAATCGGCTTCTGCCAGTCGGCGCTCGCGAAACGCGACGCCCGGATCGTGCGCGTGCTGCCGGACGCACTCGCGATGCGGCTGGAAACCTGGGTCGTGATGCACGAGGACCTGCGGACGAGCCCGCGCTGCCGTGCCGTGTTCGACGCGCTCGCCAACGGGTTGCGTGCTTATGTCGATGGCGAAACCGCCGAGTAGACGGCGGCTGGCGTGAATCGCGCGGGCCGCGCTATTCGTAGCTTTTTCCGGCGAACAGGATGTCCGCGAGACGGCGCCACGGGTTCTCGGGCACGTCGTAGAACCGCAGCCCTTCCTCCGACGCCTCGGCCCAGTCGACCATCGCCTCCAGGTACTCGCCGATCGAGCGGTTTTCCCAGCCGAGCGCGGCATGCGCGTACGGTGACGGCGGCATGTCGGCCTCGAGCTGCCGCTCCTTGTGCCAGTCATGGCCGAGCACGCGCAGGAAGTGGATCAGCGAGCGCTCGTCGACCACGCGCTCCAGCGCGTCCTGCAGCCTTTCGGCCATCTGGTTCTTCAGATCGTCGTTCATGCCTGTCGTCCCCTGGCGCGCCTCTCGGATACGCGCCGCCGCGTGTCGCGCGGCAAGGTTTTACATCAGCAGCTGGCGCGACAGCACTTCGCGCGCCTGGGTGACGGTCTCGCGTTCGCCCGGCATCGGCGGCGTCAGCGAAAACACCGCGTCGGGCAGCGGCGGCAAGCGGAATTTCGTGCCGAGCCGCATCAGGCCGTCGCCGATCGCCGACGCGCACAGGCAGCCGACCCCGAGCCCGGCCGCGAGCATCGACTGCAGCCCCGCGACCCCCGATGCGCTGTGCACCAGCACGTACGGCGTGTGCTGCTCGTCGAGCGAGCGCACGGCGACCTGATGCATCATGCAGTCGTCCGGCAGCAGCACGAGCGGCAGGGGCTCGGGCAACTGCTCGGCGAGCGCGGGCGACGCGACCCACGACAGCGGCTCGCGCCGCAACACCCAGCGCGCATCGGCCGACGCCGGCCGGAACGGCCCGCTCGACAGGTTCATCACGACGCCGAGATCGATCTGCCCGCGCGCGTGCGCGGCCTCGATGTCCACGCTCTTCATCGCGCTCACGTGCAGGCTCAACTGCGGATAGCACTCGCGCAGCCGTGCCAGCATCCCCGCCACTTCATTCGTACGGTAGTAGTCGGTGATCGCGACGCGCAGCTCGCCCTTGATCGCCTGCCCGCGCAGCTCGTCGAACGCGGCCTCGTTCAACGCGACGATGCGCCGGGCGTGCTGCAGCAGCCGCGTGCCGGCCGGCGTCGGCTCGACGCCGCGCTTGCTGCGCACGAACAACGGCACGCCGGCGCGCGATTCGAGCTTGCGCACCTGCTCGCTGACCGTCGACTGCGACAGGTGCAGCAGCGGCGCGGCGGCCGACAGGCTGCCGGCGTCCGCGACCGCCGCGAAAGTGCGCAACTGATCCAGGTCGAAACCGCGCATCGCCCTCTCCATCCATCGAATAACCCGATGGATGCTACCACTCTTTCCCGCTTTTCCGAACCATAGGCGATCGCCAGAATACGGGGTCAACGGCCTGCGTGCGTCGCCTGCACATACGGCCCTCATTTTTTAGACCCTGCTGCCATGACGAACCCCACCCTTGCTCCTTGCGCGCCGGCCGGCGCGGCCGCCGCGGCGACGCCGCGCAGCCATCACGGCTGGGCGCTCGTGGTCCTGCTGGTCGGCGCCATTCTGCCGCCGCTTGACTACTTCATCGTGAATCTTGCGTTACCGGCCATCCGCGACGGCATCGGCGCGCGCCCCGCCGAACTGCAGCTCGTCGTGTCCGCGTATGCATGCGCGAGCGCGGTCGTCCAGATCACGGGCGGCCGCCTCGGCGACCTGTACGGCCGCAAGCGCATGTTCATGACCGGCATGGCCGGCTTCGTGCTCGCGTCGACGCTGTGCGGGCTCGCCGGCAACGGCACCGTGCTCGTCGGCGGCCGCGTGCTGCAGGGCCTGTTTGCCGCGATCCTCGCGCCGCAGGTGCTCGCGACGATCCGCAGCGTGTTCAGCCCGCAGGAACAGGTGCGCGTGATGGGCTTCTACGGGTTCGCGTTCGGCCTCGCGGCCGTGATCGGCCAGCTCGGCGGCGGCGCGTTGATCAGCCTGCATCCGTTCGGGCTCGGCTGGCGCGCGATCTTCCTCGTCAATCTGCCGATCGGCATCCTTGCGCTGATCGGCAGCTGGCGCTTCATTCCGGAGAACCGGCCGCCGCGCGGCCAGCGCATCGACGTGCCCGGCACGGTGCTGATGTCGCTGTTCCTGCTGATGCTCGTGTACCCGCTCACGCACGGCCGCGAGGCCGGCTGGCCGCTGTGGATGGTCGCGTGCCTCGTCGGCGCGCTGCCGATGCTCGGCGCGCTGCTGGCCGTCGAATCGCGCCGGCTCGCCAGCGGCCGCGATCCGCTGCTCGACGTGCGCCTGTTCCGCAACCCGGTCGTCGCGCTCGGGCTCCTGCTCGCGTTCCTGTTCTACATGCTGAGCGCGTTTTTCCTGAGTTACGGGATCTATCTGCAGGGCTGCCTGAACTGGTCGCCGCTCGCGTCCGGGTTCGCGATCCTGCCGCTCGGGCTCGGCTTCCTCGCCAGTCCGCTGCTGATGCCGCGCCTCGTCGGCAGGTTCGGCGGCCATCGCGTCCTCACGCTCGGCTTCGTGATGCTCGCGGCCGGCGTCACGACCGCTGCCGCGCTCGCGAGCGAAGGCGCGCCGGGGCCCGGCTTCTATGCCGGCATCGCGGCGATCGGGATCGGACAAGGGCTCGTGTTGCCGTCGGTCGTACGGATCGTGCTCGCGGAAGTCGACGCGGCCCGCGCGGGCGTCGCGTCCGGGATGGTCAGCGCGATGCTGCAGATCGGCGCGGCCGTTGGTGCCGCGACGATCGGCGGCGTGTTCTTCGCCCGGCTCGGCAGCCATCCGGCCGCGGTCGATTACGTGCAGGGATTCAGGACGTCGATGTTCACGCTGACGGTCGTGTTGCTGGCGTGCATCGCCTTGTCGACGGCGCTCGGGCCGCTGCATCGCCGGCTGCACGCCGGCGCGTGAACGGGAGCGAGACGGACTCGCCCGCAGGCCGACCGGGCCGGGAGCAGCCCCCCCCGGCGCCCCCGGTTCAATGCGGTTGCTTGCGCTGCGCTTGCCGCGCCTCCCATTCGGCCAGCTCAATGCGATACTGCGCAAGCGCCTCGTCATACAGGTCGAAGACGCACGGCGAGCAGCCGCTGTTGCAGCAGTCTTCCAGTTCGGGCTGGATGGGCGGGGTCGGACGGGGATCGTCGACGGACGGATCCTCTGAAGCTTGATTCGGCACGGCGTGTTCCGGTGATGTGGAACGGTCAGTATAGGGCGATCCGGGCCGCCGCCGCTTTCGGCAAGCCTGGCGGATCGACGATCAACGCATCCGTCACGGCGCGACTGCCGACCGCGGCACTCCGCTGCGTTCGCCCCATTTCCCCCAACAGGAGCCGCGCGATGGCCGAAGCCGTGAATCCACCGGAAGTCTGGGCGCCGTTCGGCGCGTTCTCGATGGCCGTGATCCAGGGCGACGGCCGGATCGTGCATCTGAAAGGGCAAGTCGCGCTCGACCGCGACGGGCAGGTAGTCGGTGCCGGCGACATGCGCGCCCAGGTTCGCCGGACACTCGACAACGTCCGCGATGTGCTGGCCGCGCTGGGCGGGCAAATGCGCGACGTGATCTCGCTCGTCCATTACGCCACCGACATCGAGGCATTCATGCAGGCCGGCGACATCCGCAACACGTACTTCGCCGCACCTTATCCGGTGACGACGACCGTCCAGGTCGAGCGTCTCTACCATCCCGACCTGCTGATCGAGATCGCGGCCATCGCCGAGATTCCGGCGGCGCGGTTTCGTCGCCCGGAGACGGCCGTGTGACGGGCATCGGCCCGCGTGGGATCGCGCGCCGGCGCGGCATTCCCGCCCGGCGCGCGCCTGCTCGCCACCCGCCCGCTTACTTCGCCGGCCCGCCGGTCTTCGCGGCCCCCGGCTTGTCGGCCAGCGGCTGCCACGCGGCACCGAGCGAATACCAGTCGACGCGGCGCGTGAGCGTCATGATGCCGGCGAGGATCGCGAACAGCAGCAGCGAACCGAGCATCAGCGCATTGTCTTCCGACAACAGCAGCCCGTAGAGCGCCGCGTACAGCATCGCGAGCAGCACCGCGAACAGCGCGCCACGCTTCGCGCTGTGCAGCACGAACGACAGGTAGAAGCCGAGCAGCCCGATGCATGCGCTGCTCGCCGCGAGATACGCATAGCCGAACGCGATGTGCTCGGACAGGCTCAACAGCAGCAGGAAGAACAGCGCGAGCGACAAGCCGACCAGCGTGTACTGGATCGGGTGAATGCGCAACCGCTTCACGAGCTCGTACATGAAGAAGCTCGCGAACGTGAGCAACACGAACAGCGCACCGTACTTCGTCGCGCGTTCGGCCTGCAGATAGACGTTCACGGGCTCGATCACCGACACCGACGCCATCTCGATCGCGCCCTCGCCGTTGCCGTTGCCCGACGCGACCTGCTCGCGCGCCTTCGTGTTGAACGACGTCACGTGCCAGTTGCTGGTGAAGCCGTTTGCATCGATCGTGCGCTCGCCCGGCAGGAACGCGCCGCCGAAGCTCGGATGCGGCCACTTCGACTTCAGCGAGAAATCGTTCTGGTCGGCCACCGGCGCGAACGCGACCGATTCCGCGCCGACCAGCGGCAGGTCGATGCTGAACGGCACGACCGCGCCCGCTTTCGCGAGCGCCGCGAGATCGACGCTCGCATGCACGCCCTGGTGCAGGCTCTCCAGCCGCGTGCCCTGCTCGATCTCGAGCCGCTCGCCGCCGATGCGCAGGTCGGGCTGCGCCTTCAGCCCGCGAATGTCCCCGATGCCGAGCGCGACATACGCGTCGTCGATCGCGAAGCTCACGTGGCCGTCCGCCTGCGGCAGCTTCTTCAGGTCCGGCAGCGCGAGCGTGCCCGTCATCCGGCTCGCCAGGTCGTACACGAGCGCCTTGTGGATGCCGCGATAACGGACCTTGATGTCGAGCGCACCGTCGACGTTCAGCGTCTTCGGAAACACGAGCATGCGTTTCGTCTCGCTTCGGAGGCTCGTCTTCGGCGCGCCGCGGGGCGGCGCGCTGTCGCGCACGCGCGTGACTTCCGTGTAACGCACGACGAGCACCGGCCCCGTCACCGTCTGCGGGCCCGCATAGCTCGCCCAGATGCTCTGCAAGGCGCTCTCGCGATACTCGGCGCGTTCCCGCACGATGCTCTGGACCATCTGCAGCGGGATCAGGATCGCCAGCGCGAGCAACGCGGTGATCATGGATTTGAACAACAGGACTCGATTCATTGCCGACCGACACCGTAGTGGAAGATGCGGTCAGCATGAGCGGCCCCGGTGAAGGGCGATTGAAGCCGGTGTGAAGCGAATGTGTGGCGAACGTGAAGTGCGCTCAGCCGGGCGACGGCAGCGTGAGCGTCGCGCACGCGCCGCCTTCGTCGCGGTTCGCGAGCGCAACCTGGCCGCGGTGCAGCATCGCGACCTCGCGGACGAAACACAGCCCGAGGCCCGTGCTGCGATCCTGCCCGTCGGGGCGCGGCAGCGAATAGAAGCGCTCGAACACGCGCGACAGCGCGTAGTCGGGCACGCCGGGGCCGTCGTCGTCGACGCGCACGACCGCGACGTGCGCCCTGCCCGCCGCCCGCCGTTCGAGCGCGATCCGGATCGTGCTGCCCCGTGGCGCGAAATCCAGTGCATTGTCGAGCAGGTTGCCGAGCGCCTGCCGCAGCAGGAACGGATCGCCTTCGACGACCGCCGGATCGGCCGCCTCGTTCGCGTCGATCCGCAGGCTCACGCCGCGCTGCCGCGCGCGCGGCTCGATATCGTCGACGAGCTGGTCGAGCACCGGCCGCAGCGCAACCGGTTCGCGCACCGACAGGCGCTGCTGCTGCTCGACCTCGGCCAGCGCGAGCAGCTTGCGGATCATCTGTTCGAGGCGACCGGCCTGGCGGCGGATGTTCTCGGTGAAGCGCCGGCGGTTCGCGACCGGCATGTCTTCCTGCAGCAGTTCGGCCGCGCCGCTGATCGCGGCCAGCGGGCTTTTCATCTCGTGCGTGAGTGTGTGGATGTAGGTTTCGACGTACTGCCGGTCCTCCAGCCGCCGATGCATGCTTTCCACCGCGCGCCCCAGCTCGGCCAGCTCGTTCGCGCCCTGCAGCGGCATCGCCGCGCGCTCGCCGGCCGCGATCGCGCGCGCATAGCGCTGCAGGCGCCGCAGCCCGAGCACCAGCCACCACGTGCACGCCACGCCGATCAGGATCGCGCCGCCCATCAGCAACGCGCCGTACAGCATGATCTTGCGCTGGCTGCGCGCGATGAACGGCGCGACCGTCTGGTTCGGCTTCGCGATCGTCAGCACGCCGATGATCTCGTTCCCGCGCCGGATCGGCGCCGCGACGTGCATCACGGTGCTGCCGTCGTCGTTCGGATCGCTGCGCGTGCTGCGCGCGCCGTATTCGCCGCGCAGCGTCCGGTACACGTCGTTCCAGCGCGAATAGTCCTGGCCGACCGCGCTGCCGGACGAGTCGTAGCGCACGATGCCGTGCGCGTCGGTGACGTAGAGGCGGTAGCCGATCGCGTTCTTCTGGATGCCCCACACGTTCGCGCTGACCGGACGCTCGTGCAGCTTGCCGAGCTGACGCGCGAACGCGCCGTCGGCGATGTGCCCGTTCGCCAGGTCGTCGGCGGCCAGCGCCGCGAGTACCTGCGCGGTATCGACGAGCGTGTCCTCCATCGCCTCGCGCACGCCGGGCTTCACCTCCTGCACGAACACGCGCAGCGTGATCAGCGCGGCGAGACCGACGATCAGGAAAAAACCGAAGAAGATGCGCAGGCCGATATGCATGGGCGGTGCCGGTCGTTACGGTTGCAGCGAATAACCCATGCCGCGATGCGTGCGGATCGGGTCGCGCTCGGGATCGATCGCGCGCAGCTTGGCGCGCAGTGTCTTGATGTGCGTGTCGACCGTGCGATCGGCGGAGTCGAATGCCTCGTGCCACACGAGGTCCATCAGCTGTTCCCGCGAGTAGATGCGCCCTGGATGCCGGACCAGCAGCGCCAGCAGGCCGAATTCATAACGCGTGAGGTCCAGCGCGTGGCCGAGCCACGATACGCGCGCGCCGTCGGTGTCGAGCGTGAAACCCGGCGCGGTCGGTTCCGCCGGCGCCGCCGCGGGCCCGGGCGCCGGTTCCGGCGCGGCCGTCCGATGGAAGCGGCGCAGGATCACACGTACCCGCGCCGCCAGCTCGCGCGGCGAGAACGGCTTGATCACGTAATCGTCGGCGCCGATCTCGAGCCCGACGATCCGGTCGATCTCGTCGTGCCGCGCGGTCAGGAAAATCACCGGAATGTCGGTAAACGTGCGCAGCCGCCGGCACACTTCGAAGCCGCTGAGGTCCGGCAGGCCGACATCGAGCACCACGAGATCGAAGCGCGTGTCGCGCAGATGGTCGAGCGCCGCCTGTCCGAGCGTGCAGTGGACGGTCTGCATGCCGTCGGTGCCGAGGGCGTAGACGATCGTGTCCGCGATCGCCGTTTCGTCTTCGACGATCAGGATATTGGGCTGATTCATGGTCTCGGGTCTGGGTCGCGCAATCCGGTGCGACATTGTACGCACGACCGGCCGCGCGAGCCCCTTCCCGGCCGGTGCGCTACGCCACGCGGCCGCTCACCGGAATCGATGCGCCGGTGATCGCCTGCGCGTCGGCCGACAGCAGGAACCCGATCGTCGCCGCGATCTGTTCCGGCCGCACCCAGCGCGTGAAATCCGCGTCGGGCATGTCCGCGCGGTTCGGCGGCGTATCGATGATGCTCGGCAGGAGGGCGTTCACCGTCACGCCGCGGTCGAGCAGCTCGGCCGCCAGCGCCTCGGTGAGGCGCGCGACGCCGGCCTTCGCGGCCGCATACGGACCCATGCCCGCGCCCGCCTTGAAGGCCGCGCCCGCGCCGATGTTGACGACACGGCCGGCCGGACTCGCCAGCAGGTACGGCAGCGCGGCTTTCGATGCGTTCAGCGCCGTCTTCACGTTCAGTTCGTACATGCGGTCCCACGTGGCGGCATCGCCGTCGGCGATCGTCTGCCACACGAATGCGCCCGCGATGTTCAGCAGCGCGTCGACCCGGCCGAATTCGCGGTTGACCGACTCGAGTGCCCGCGCGGCCGCCTGTGGATCGACGAGATCGATGCCGCCGATGCGCAATGCATCGGCCGGCACGCCGGGCAGCGCCGGTGCACCGGGGGCCGCGCCGCGGCCGATCAGCGCGACGCGTGCGCCGCGCGCGCCGAGCCATGCGGCTGTCGCGACGCCCAGATGGCCGAATCCGCCGGTGATCGCGACTGCCTTGCCTTTCAGGTCGTGTTCCATCGATGCGTTCTCCTGGATCGAGGGTGATTGACGAAGATCCGACAGCGTAGCGCCGTTCACGCATCCGTGCGCACGGCGACGAGGCTGCGGCGGCGCAGCTCCTCCGTCGTTTCGCCCTGGTTGCCCGGCCGCCAGCCCGGCGGCAGCACCACGAAACGGAGTGCGGTCCACACGTCGCGGGCCGTCGCGACGTCGCGTGCCAGGCTCGCCCAGTGCTCGAGCTCGACGACGAACGGATTGCGCGAACGCGTCGGCGTGACGAGGCCGTAGCGGCACGGTTCGTCGTCGCGCTCGGCGACATAGGTGCCGAACAGCCGGTCGAACACGATCAGCACGCCGCCGTAGTTCGCATCGAGGTAATCGAGGTTCGACGCATGGTGCACGCGATGCGCGGACGGCGTGTTGAACACGTATTCAAGCCAGCCGAGCTTCGGCATCCACGTGTTGTGCAGCCAGAACTGGTACATCAGGTTGAACGACAGGATCGCGAGCACCGCTTCGGGACGCACGCCGAGCCACACGAGTGGCGTGAAGAACATCGCGGCGCCGGCGATCTTGCCGGTCCAGCCGAGGCGGAACGCGGACGACAGCGTCAACTGGTTCGGCGAATGATGCACCGCATGCGTCGACCAGAAGAAGCGCACGCGGTGCGACGCGCGGTGATACCAGTAGTAGCAGAATTCCTGGCCGACGAACACGAGCAGCGCGAGCGCGACGCTGTGGAGCGGGATCGTGAAGAGCCGGTACGCCCATGCCAGATCGAACACGGGCGTGGCGAGCGACAGCGGCACGAGCGCGAGCAGCTTGCGGCCCGCGAGATCGGCAAGCGACAGCCACACCTCGTTCCAGTCGAACGGTTCGGGCTGGCGGCTGCGGCGCCAGGTGAGCACGGCCGCCTCGACGAGCGAGACGGCAACGATGAAGAGCGTGACGATGTACACGAGCTTTCCGGTGGTGGTGAGCATGATGGGCCTTTCCTTCGGTTGAGTCGGACGCGTCATGGGCAGCACATGCCGCTGTCGCGTCGAATGGAACGCACTGTAGGGGGCAAGGAACGGAAAGGCCACGCAGGAAATATGTCGCCGTATGTCGCGATGAAGTGGGTTCGCGCGGCCGGCGGCGGTCGCGGACGCGTGTGGACTGGAGATCGGGCCGGCGGAAGGCGAACGCGTGCGTGTCCGGCGAAAAATATGTCGCGGTATGTCGTGGTATGTCGCGGTTGAGCCGGCCGGCGGCGTGTGCAACAGGTGTTCGATGGAATCGGCAGCGACTGGACGACATATGTGGATCGGCGCGGTGCATGCATGAACCGGTCGGCAAATATGTCGCCGCATGTCACCGCGACACGTTTGCGCGCCGTGAACTGGATGCGCCGCCCCCTGCCGTCAAACCTCCCCGCTCGTGACTGCATCGCCGTGATCCGTTGCCTGGCGCGGCACGCCCGCGATCGACGCGGCCGGCGCACGCATTCGTCGTACCGAAAAACACCGCGCCGCGTGTAACACCGCGACATCTTTCATGACGCGACGGATGCACGTCGCCGTCCTAAAGTTCGTCCCGTCGCCACGCCACCGCGTGCACCGCAACGAACCGCAAGGACACCCGATGAAAAACCGCTTCCTCGTCACCGCCGCCGCCCTCGTCACACTCGCCAGCGCGCCGGCCTTCGCCGGCTGGTCCGGCCACGGCACCGCCTACACGCCGCGCGGCACCTACAGCGGCGCGCATGCCGGCTCGTGCGGCGGCGGCAGCTGCTCGCATGCCGGCGGCGTGATCGGCCCCGGCGGCGGCCTCGCCACCAATACGGGCACCGTCACGCGCACCGCGCCCGGCCAGTTCTCGAACAGCGGCACGGCCGTCGGCCCGAACGGGCGCTCGGTCGAGCACGGCGGCGACACAAGCTGCGCGGACGGCACCTGCTCGCACACCGGTTCGCTGACGGGTTCGGACGGCCGCAGCGCGTCGACGTCCGGCAGCGTGACGCGCAACGGCCCGGGGCAGTACACGTCGAGCGGCACGATCACGGGTTCGGGCGGCAACACGGCCAGCCACGCCGCATCGACGAACTGCGCGGGTTCGACCTGCTCGCGCTCGGGCACCGTGACCGGCACCGACGGCGGGAGCGTCACCCGTTCCGGCAGCGCGACGCGCGTGGCGCCGGGTGTCGTAACGACGTCGGGCGGCTCGACGATCGTCCACGGCGGCACGGTGTCGACCGGCGGCACGACGGTGATCCACGGCGGCACGGCGGCAGGCGGTACGGTCGTCGTGGCAGGCGGGACGGCGCCGGTACCGGTGCCTGTCGCGCCGCCCCCGCCGGCCGCCGTGATCGTGGCCGCGCCACCGGCAGCCGCCACGGTCGCCGTTGCCGCGCCTGCGCCGGCACCTGCCGCAGCCGTGGCCGCGGCACCGCCGCCCGCACCGGCTGCCGTCATCGTCACGCCGCCGCCCCCACCGAAAGTCGTGCATGTCGCGCCACCGAAGGCCGTCGTGGTCGCCGCCGCGCCACGCGTCGTCTACGTCGCACCGCCGCCGCCGAAGGTCCTGTACCTCGCGCCGCCGCTGCGCCGGGCCGTGTACGCCGCCCCGCGCGCCGTCTATGTCGCTCACCCGCCGCGCGCCGTCATCTGGGTGCCCGCTCACTGGGCCGGCCGCGTCTGGGTCCCCGCGCACTGGGCGTAATTCCGCCGAAGCCCGTTTCGCATTCCACCCGATTCCGTTTCATCAACCACCCGGCCGGCGCAGACCCGTCGGCCACGCAAGGAGAAACCCCATGAAGTCCATCAAGAAGATGATTGCCGCCGTCGTTTTGTGTATCGTTTCTGCAGCAGCGTCGGCCCAGCAGGTGCCGCCGGGTGCGGCGGCTGGCGGCCTGCGCGCCGAACATGCGCTGATGCAGTTGCAGACCCGTTTCGCCAGCGCGAACACGACGCACGACGGCAAGCTCACCCGCGAGCAGGCCGCCGCGGGCATGCCGATGGTCGCGCAGCATTTCGACGAGATCGACGTGCAGCACAACGGCTACGTCACGCTCGCGCAGCTCGCCGGCTTCATGCGCCAGCGCATGGCGGCCCGCTGATCGCGGCGCGCGTCCGGCCCCGCAGTACGCACCGGGAGGCAGCCAATGGAACAGCCTTGCAGGATCGTCGTGCTCGACGACGAAGCCGAGTTGCGCAACATGCTGCAACGCTTCCTGACCGGCCACGGCTTCCAGGTGCGCGCGGTGGCCGACGGCAAGCGGCTCGACCGCCTGCTGCAGCGCGAACCGTACGACCTGCTCGTGCTCGACCTGATGATGGAACCCGAGGACGGCCTGAGCGTGTGCCGGCGCCTGCGCGCCGAAGGCCAGACGCTGCCGATCCTGATGCTCACCGCGAAAGGCGACGCCGCGGACAAGGTCGTCGGCCTGGAGACGGGTGCCGACGATTACCTGGCCAAGCCGTTTCTCCCCGACGAACTCGTGGCCCGCATCCGTGCGCTGTTGCGACGGCAGAGAATGGCGGCCGGCGAACCGACGGTCACGTCGCAGCGCTTGCGTTTCGGCGCGTTCACGTTCGACGTCGGCCAGCAAACCCTGATGCGCGACGGCGTGCCCGTCGAGATCCATTCGGCGCAGATGCTGCTGTTGCATGCGCTCGGTTCGTCGCCGAACCGCGCGGTGAGCCGCGAAAACCTGCTCGCCCGCGCGCGCGGCCGCGACCACGCCGCACTCGACCGCAGCGTCGACGTGCAGATCCTGAGGCTGCGCCAGATCGTCGAGGACGATCCCGGCAAGCCGCGCTTCATCAAGACGGTCTGGGGCATCGGCTACATGCTGGTGGCCGGCGTCGAATCGTGATGCGCATCCCGCTGCCGCGCTCGCTGCTCGCGCGCAACATCGCGCTGCTGGTCGCGCTCGTCGCGCTGTCGCTCGTCTGTTCGCTCGGCGTGCTGCTGCACTACGTGCAGCGTCCGCGTATCGAGCGCGCGTCGATCATCTTTTCCGACTACGTGCAGTTGCTCGACCGGGCACTCGCCGGCATGCCGCCCGATGCGGGCCGCGCGCTCGTCGTGCAGCTCGGCGGGCGGGCCTCGCCGCCGCCTGCGGCACCGCCGCATGCGCCGGACCTCGCGGCCTTCTTCCGCACCTGGCAGCGCGACGTGTTCATGCAGGCGCTCGAACGCCACCTGCCGTCCGACCTGCCGGCGCGCTGGCAGTCGGGCGACGACGAACGCCTGTGGATCCGGCTCCATGCCGCCGGCTCGCCGGTGTGGGTGCCGCTGCCAATGGCCGCCGACGCGCAGGCGAGCGGCATCACGACGGCCCTCGTGCTGTCGGTCGCGCTGGCGCTGCTCGCGGCGCTGACCGGCTACCTGATCCAGCTCCACCTGAACCGGCCGCTCGATGCGCTGGCGCGCGCGGCGCAGCGAGTCAGCGCGGGCGAACGCCCACCGCCGCTGCCCACCGACGGCCCGACCGAAATCGCCGACGTGAGCCGTGCGTTCAACAGGATGGCCGATGCGCTGCAACAGGCGGACGCAACCCGCTCACTGATGCTGGCCGGCGTGTCGCACGACATCCGCACGCCGCTCACGAAATTGCGCCTGGCGATCGCGATGGCGCTGCCGCGCGGCACGCACGACACGCTCACCGCATCGACCGAGCACTACCTCGACCAGATCGATACGATCCTGCAACAATTCATGGATTACGCCGGCAGCGGCGAGCGCGAGACCCCGCAAACCGGCGACCTGAATGCGCTGATCGGCCAGCTCGTCGCGGATTTCGCGGGGCTCGGACACGCATTCGAATTCGACGACGGCGACGTGCCCGCGTTTGCGTTCCGCCCGATCGGCCTGATGCGGCTGCTGATGAACCTGATGCAGAACGCGGTCGTCTACGGTCGCACGGGCCTCGGCGTACGGACCTGGACCGAGCACGGCATCGCGTATGCGGTCGTCAGCGATCGCGGCAACGGCGTCTGCGCCGCCGAACTCGAACGGCTGAAGGCACCGTTCAGCCGCGGCGCGAACGCGCGCGGCCATGCGGGCGGCACGGGGCTCGGCCTTGCGATCGTCGAACGGATCGCCCGCCTGCACGGCGGTTCGCTGACGTTTCGCAACCGCGATGGCGGCGGCCTGGAGGCCGTCGTCGCGCTGCCGCTCGATCCGCCTGCGCCGGCCCGGCCGCCGCTGTCGGCGTGACGGCCTGACAGCCCGACTGCGCGGCGCATGTCGCGCGCCGGCGCGTGACATGCGCCGACATAATTCCTGCGTGGCGCGCGACACCCGACCTGAGCATACTTGCGCCTGCGTGTTGCGCAGCGGCATGAACCCTCTCCCTCGCCAGCGATCACGCCCCGCTTCCGATCGTTCGCGTTCCTGAATGCCGCGATGGTATCGGCACCTTCATCCAGACCACGGAGATCGACATGTTCCCTTCCCTTCGCGCATTTGCCGCCCATGCCAAACATCTGACCCGCGTCGCGCTGATTGCCGGCACGCTCGCGATGACCGGTTGCGCATCGACCGCAACCACGACCACGGCCGCCGCGCCGGCAGCCCGCACGCTGCCGCGGGTTCATGCCGAGGTCGTCTACGTCTCCGCGTTCGACGTGGGCACCACCGACGTCCAGGTCGACGGAGGAATGATCCACACGCTCGCGACGCTCGCCACCGGTTCGTCCGCCGACGCACAGCGCCAGCAGCGCGCGCTGAAGACCCGCGATCAACTCGCCGATGCGCTCGTGCGTGAACTCCGGGCGCAAGGCATGCCCGCGCTGCGCGGCCCGGTACCCGACGGCCGCGCAGCGCTGGTGATCGAAGGCCGGTTCGACACGATCGACGCCGGCAACCGTCGCCGCCGCATCCTGATCGGGCTCGGCGCGGGCAAGAGCGAAGTGGGCGCATCGGTCACCGTGCTGTTTCAGCCGGCGCACGGCATCGCGCAGCCGCTCGGCACGTTCTCGGCCAGCGCGAACAGCGGCCACCTGCCCGGCATGGTCGAAACCGCCGGGGTGGGCGCGGTGGCCGGCCGTCTCGCGACGTCGGCGGCAGTCGGCGCCGGCCTGCATGGCGCGTCGGAAGCAAAGCACGACACGGTGGCTTCCGATACGGACCGCCTCGCGCGTTCGATCGCGAAGCAATTCGCCGCGCAGAATGCGGCGAATGCATGGCTGCCGACCACGTCGGCAAGCTGACGCGCCGCGACGTCTCGCGCACGGCCCGGCCGGCACGGAGGCGGACGGCCGGGCATAATGCGCGAGGCCAGCGCGCCGCGCCGCCGTACCGGGCCACCCGCCGGCCCGCGTCGACCGCGGCCCGAATCCCGAATCCCGAATCCCAACCCGTCAAGTCCATGCAAGTAATCGTCGTAGGAACCGGCAAGCTGGCCCACGAACTGCTCGATGCGCACACGCTCGACCCGGCAATCTGTCGCGTGCTGCCCTGGGCGGACAGCACGCGAACCGACACCCGAGGTACCGACGCCCGACGTACCGACGCCCGATCGATCGTCGTGCACGCCGGTTCCGGCCGCGAACTCCCCGCCGCGATCGCGTTTTGCCGGGCCACCGCGTCGCCGCTCATCGAGTTGTCCACCGGCTCCGACCTCGAAACCGCGTCGCACGATTTTCCGGTCGTGCTCTGTCCGAACACGAACATCCTGATGCTCAAGTTCATGAGCATGCTGGAAACCAGCGGCCACCTGTTTCGCGGTTGCGAGATCAGCCTGACCGAGTCGCATCAGGCCGCCAAGACGTCCGTCCCCGGCACGGCCGTCGGCATCGCCCAGTCGCTCGGCGTGCCGGCGGAGGACATCCGCTCCGTGCGCGACTCGGACGTGCAGCGCGGCGAATTCGGCATCCCCGACGATCAACTCGGCCGCCATGCGGTGCACCGGATACACATCGACGACGGTGCATGCAGCCTGCGGCTCGAATCGCGTGTGTACGGCGCGACCCCTTACGCGGACGGCGTATCGCGCATCGTCGAAGCCGTCCGGCAACATGATCTCGAGAACCGCCGGTATTCGATCGTCGAATTCATCCGCAACGGCTGGCTGTAGTCACGGCGACGGGCCGGCCAGCGGTGACGCCGCCCGCCACGCCCGCCACGCCTGCCGGCCGCGGCCTTCCCGCCGTGGCGGCTTGCGGCGGTTCGCGCCCGCCGTCAGGCGTCTCCCAGCACCGCACCGCTTTCCGGCAAGGTCGCCCCGCCGTCGACGACGATCGTCTGCCCCGTGATGTACGCCGCGTCGGCCGATGCGAGAAACAGCATCGCGTTCGCGATGTCCTCCGGCTCGCCCATCCGCGCGAGCGGGATATCGCGTGCGATCTGCGCCGTGACCGACGCGTCGCCGAGATTGCCGGCCGCCGGGGTACGGATCATTCCCGGCTCGACGCCGTTCACCGTCACGTTGCGACGCGCAAGCTCCAGCGCCGCCGCGCGAATGAAGCCGTTCACGCCGGCCTTCGACGCCGCGTAATGCGCGAGCCCCGGATAGACGACGCGCGGCCCCGTCACCGACGACGTGACGAGCAGCCGGCCGGCCCCCGCGCGCTCGAACGCCGGCAACGCGGCCTGCGCGAGCCAGAACAGCGCCGACAGGTTGACCGACAGCGTGCGCGCGAGCGTCGGCTCGTCGATGTGCGTGAACGGCGTCAGCGGAAAATACGCGGCGTTGTGAACGACGACATCGAGCCGGCCGCCGTCGCGCTCGACTGCCGCGACGAGCGCGCCCAGTTCGTCCCGGCTGGCTGCGTCGACCCGGTACGCCCGCGCGTCGCCGCCCGCGCGGGCCAGCGCTTCGGCCTGCGCGGCAGCCGCGTCGCCGTTCAGGTCGGCGACGGCGACGAACGCATCGGACTCCGCGAAACGGCGTGCGATCGCCGCGCCGATCCCCTGCGCGGCGCCCGTGACGAGCACGACGCGCCCGCTGAAATCCGCGCGCAGGCGGCCGCTGCCCGGCACCGCATTCATCGCTGCGCCTCGCCGCCGAGCGGGTGCACGGTTTCGTTCAACACCTGCGCGTACGCGCCGATCTGGAAGTTCGACAGCGACCCGAAATCGCCGCCCTGATAGCCGAAGATCTTGCCGTCGGTCTTGCGCTGCGCGAGATCGATCAGGACGACGCCAAGCGTCGGCACCACCTTTTCGCGCCACACGAACAGATACAGCTCGTCGGCGATCCTGAAGTAGTGACAGCGGTCGACATCGGCCAGCCCGCCTTCGACGCCCTGCAGGCACTGCCACGCGTAGAAGTTCTCGTTCAGGTAGATGTGCTCGTAGCATTCGGTCGGGCTGTAACGGTACATCGTGCGCTTGCCGATCAACTCGCGCGTGGGTGCATGCAACGGCCCCGGCTGCGCGTGGCCGCCGAGCGTGCCGTGCCGGAATGCCGCGTCGACGCCCGTCAGCGGCAGCCCGCGCGCGACGCGCGTGAATGCGTCGATGCGCGTGTCGGCTTCGGTCGGCAGCACGCCGACGACCGACGTCCATACACCATGGTTGAGATCGATCACGAGACTGACCGACGTCGCGCGGGCAGCCGTGTCGATGTAGTCGACGAAGTACAGCCCGTCGCGCAGCCGCGTCACGCGGCACGGCTCGCGGCCGCCCGTGTCGGTCGCCGCGTCGCGCCACTGCAGCGCGCCCGGCTCGAACGAATAGACGCGCCATGCGCCCGCTGCATCACCGAGCACCAGCGTGCGCCCGGCGAGCGCGTCGACGGACGCGAGGATGTTCGCTTCCGGCGCGAAGCCGTCCGCGAGCGCGCCAACCTGAATGAATACCGGATCCTGTCGTTCCACCTGCCGTCTCCCGCGCAGCTTCAGGCCCGACGGGCCGTGTACGCTGCCGATATGCACATGGTGCGGGCTGCGCATGCCGCGCGGTATCCGCCAAAAGGATGAAGGGCGCGCGGCGCCGGAACGCGCTAAAGTGCACGTGATCCGCGCCGCGACCGGCGCGAGGAGCGCACATGCACCGTGTCACCCACTACCGACGCACCGGCGAAGGCATCGAGGCGCTCAGCCTCGAATCCGACCGCGCGTTTCCGCGTCACGCGCACGACGAATTCGGAGTCGGCGTGATCGTCAGCGGCGCGCACCGGTCGTGGAGCGGCCGCGGGCAGGTCGACGCGCTGGCCGGCGATGCGATCATGGTCAACCCGGGCGAAATGCACGACGGATCGCCGATCGATGCCGGCACGGGCCGGCGCTGGCGGATGCTGTACCTCGCACCCGCGCTGGTGGCGGGCGTCGCGGCGGAAGAAGGCCTTGGCGGCGTCGAGCTGGCGCATCCGGCCGTGCGCGACGCGCGGCTCGCGGCCGCCGTCGGCCGGCTGCATGCTCGCATCGTCGCCGGCGCATCCGAGTCGATCGCCCGCGACGAGGCGCTCGTGATGCTCGTCGCCGGGCTGCTCGCCCGGCATGCGAACCGCACGCTGCTGGCGGCCGGCGTCGCACCGGCGGTCCGCGTGGCCCGTGAGCGGCTCGACGCGGCGCCGGCCGCGCCCGTTTCGCTCGCCGAACTGGCCGGCCTGAGCGGGGTGAGCCGCTTCCAGCTGCTGCGCGGCTTTGCGCGCGAGCTCGGCATCACGCCACATGCCTACCTGATCCAGTCGCGCGCCCGGCTGGCGCGCGCGCTGCTCGCCAGCGGAATGCCGATCGCCGATGCCGCGGCCGAAGCCGGTTTTGCCGACCAGAGCCACCTGACGCGCGCATTCGCGCGCCAGTTCGGAATCACGCCCGGGCGGTTCGCACAGGCGGTTTGACGCGAGCGCCCTCTTGATGCGCCGGGCCCAGTCGCACCGCATTTGAAGGCAGTCGCCCGCACGACGGTCACCGGTGGTCCGCGGATCGCCGGCGCACGCAAGCAGCACACCGCAATCAGGCCTCCGTCGCTGCAATTTCATTCAAGACGCACATAGCCGCCGTACGCGACGATGCGGCGCATGAAAACACGACTGATCGGCTATCTCTATCTCGCCGCCGCGATGGCGGGCGTCGGCAGCACCGTCATCGCGAGCCGTCTCGCGGCCGGCGGCCTGCCGCCGTTCGCGGCCACGGCACTGCGTTTCCTGATCGCGACGCCGCTGCTGTTCGCGCTGATGCGCGCGCAGCGCATGCGCTGGCCCCGCCTTTCCGCGCGCGACGCCGTCCTGCTCGTCATTCAGGCCGCGGCGGGCGGCGTCGGCTATACGGTGCTGCTGATCAGCGGCACGAAGTTGTCGTCGCCGCTCGACGCGGGCGTGATGCTCGGTACGCTGCCGGCCATGTCCACGCTGATCGCGGCCGTCGTGCTGCGCGAGCGGCAGACGCCGCGCGACTGGGTGGCCGCCGCGCTCGCCACGGCCGGCGTGCTGTTCGTCACGTTCGCACCGGGCCACGCGATGCCGTCGTTCCAGACGCTTGCCGGCGACGCGCTGGTGCTGGCCGCCGTCGCGTGCGAAGCCGTCTTCATCCTGCTCAACCGGCGGCTGGCCGCACCGCTGACGCCGCTCGCGCTGTCCACCGCGATGTCGGGCCTCGGCTTCGTGCTCGCGCTCGTGCCGGCGGCATTCGAATGGCGCGCGGTCGCGCATGGCTGGACCGTCGGCGCGGTATCGGCGATCGCCTACTACGCGCTGGTACCGACCGTGCTCGGCTACCTGTGCTGGTACGCCGGCTCGGCCCGCACCAGCGGCACGGAGGCCGCGCTCTTCACGGCGGTCGCGCCGGTCTCGGCCGTGCTGTTCGCGGTCGCGCTGTTCGGTGAAACGCTGACCGGCACGCGAGTCGCCGGCATCGCGCTCGTCGTCGCGGGCATGCTCGTCGGTGCGACTCGGCGGCGCGAGCGCCGCGCAGACACACGCGATGCGAAGCCCGCGAGCCCCGCGCCCACCACCGCGCAAGCCGCCGCCGACTGACCCGCGCCCATCGCGGGATGACGGCAACGGCGGCCGCTTCCCGTCGTCATATGGCCCATCTCCCGCACGCTCCGGCAACTGTAGGAATGTGTCCGCGGGCCGCAAATCGATTGCGCGCCACCTCGCAAGATGCAATATTCGCGTGGCCGGAACCTTTGACAACCACCGAACGACAATCCGCCCAGCAATGAACAGGAAGGAAGCCAAAACAAGAATCGCGGTGCTGCTCTCCGCGGGAACGAGGAAGGCCGACGCACTGGCCGAACTGTCAGGACAGGGGCTCAAGGATCGCGTGCTCGCGCACCTGATCGCGTCGCGCCCCGACCCCGAGCGCTGCCGCAAGAACAAGGTGCACATCCGGATCCTGGTCGCGCTCGGTATCGCCCAGCTGGCGATCAGCCTCATGCTCGCGTATTACTTCTTCGCAAGCGGCGCCGGCAATGTCCTCGTGCTCGTGTTCCTCGCGTTGACCGTGCCGCTGTCGCTGCTGTTCATCTGGGGTTTTGCGACGAATCGCGTCGGCGCCTATCACGCGTTCATCCTGCTGTCGCTGCTGCAGTTGCCGAAGACCGTCGCCGAGCTCGGACGCGACCCGTCGACCGCGCTGCCCAGCCTCTTGATCACGGCTCTGCTGGTGGGCTATGTGTGGTACGTGCGCAACCGGATGTTCCCCGACTACGGCTGGTTCACGTCGCGCAAGGTCGAAGGCCGCTACGCGTTCGTCGAACACGCCTGACGCCGCACCCGCGCCGACGCCAGACACAAAAAAGGCGCCGGGCCGCCCCGCAATCGCGGGACGGCCCGGCGCCTTCTGCATTCCGGAACCGGTCGCCTTACTTGGCCTTTTCGGCCGTATCGCTGATCGCCTGACCACCCTTCGAAATGTCCTGGCCCACGCCGGCGACCGTATTGCATCCGGCGAGCGCGGCGGTCACCACCAGCAGCATTGCAGCAATCGTACGCGTCATTCTCATTCTCCTTCGAATCAACAAGCCCGACCGGGCGAATCGTGTGTGGCCCGGCGCACGACAGGATGCCGGACACGGGGCCTGACCTGATTATACGGAGACGGAAGCGGCGCGCCAGCACCAACCCGCCGCGTGTTACCCGCGCCACACAGCCGGTCGCGCAGATTTTCCTTGACTTCATTGCGCCACGAACTAATATACGCACCGCGTATATTTTCCGTCAGGAGCCGCCGATGACCGTTCCCCAGCAAGCCTTCCTCCGCGACGCGATGCGCCGCCTCAACATGACCCGCGAAGCGTTCGCCAATCGTATCGGCGTCAGCCGGCGCGCGCTCGATACGTGGCTGCTGCCCGACGACTCGCAGGAATCGCGCGGGATGCCCGAGATCGTCGAGCGCTTCGTGTCGGAAATCGTCGAGCGCTCGGCACCGGATGGCGGGGACTATACGCAAAGCGTAGACAAACAAGGACTCTCGAAGCAGTTCCTGTTCGAAGGCAAGCCGCAGCTGATCTCGGTCGACCAGTTCTCGCGGGACTCGGTCGAGGCGCTGTTCCGCGTGGCCGACGTGATGCAGCCGATCGCGCGCCGCCACAAGATCTCGCGCGTGCTGGAAGGCGCGGTGCTCGGCAACCTGTTCTTCGAGGCCAGCACGCGCACCCGCGTATCGTTCGGCGCGGCCTTCTGCCGGCTCGGCGGCTCGGTATGCGACACGACGGGCTTCACGTTCTCGTCGATGGCCAAGGGCGAATCGATCTACGACACGAGCCGCGTGATGGCCGGCTACGTCGACGCGCTCGTGATCCGCCATCCGGAGAAAGGCTCGGTGGCCGAGTTCGCGCGTGCCACCAACCTGCCCGTGATCAACGGCGGCGACGGCCCCGGCGAACATCCGAGCCAGGCGCTGCTCGATCTCTATACGATCCAGCGCGAGTTCTCGCGGCTCGGCAAGATCGTCGACGGCGCGCACATCGCGTTGGTCGGCGACCTGAAGTACGGCCGTACCGTGCACTCGCTCGTCAAGCTGCTCGCGTTGTACCGCGGGCTGAAGTTCACGCTCGTGTCGCCGCCGACGCTCGAGATGCCGGCGTACATCGTCGACCAGATCGCGACGAACGGCCATGTGATCGAGCAGACGACCGACCTCGCGGCCGGATTGCGCGGTGCGGACGTCGTGTACGCGACGCGGATCCAGAAGGAGCGCTTCACCGACGAATCGTTCGAAGGCTACACACCGGATTTCCAGATCAACCAGGCGCTCGTCGATTCGGCGTGCAAGCCCGACACACTGATCATGCACCCGCTGCCGCGCGACAGCCGGCCCGGCGCGAACGACCTGTCGGTCGACCTGAACCGCGACCCGCGTCTAGCCATCTTCCGGCAGACCGACAACGGCATTCCGGTGCGGATGGCGATCTTCGCGGTGCTGCTCGGCGTCGAGAATCTCGTTCAGCATTCGATGCGCGACGCGACGTGGCGCCCGCCTGCCTACCTCGGGCCGGAAGACGCGGTGTTTCACGGGGTGGACTGACATCGCACCGGACATGTCGCGCCCACCCGCCATCGCTGCGGGAGCGCACCGGATTGGCCTGACGCGGAACGCGCCGTCTTGCACGGCGCGTTTTCAATTTCGGCGCAAGGAAAGAGGCAGAAAATCGCGAACTATCGCGCCCAAGGGTCGATGACGCGAAGCCCGAGCGCCTTGAACGGCGCGACGTCGCGCGCGGCCACGATCAGCCCGTTCGCCTCGGCCGTGGCGGCAATGTAACCGTCGGCGACGGCGACCGCGTTGCCTGCGGCACGAGCCCGCGCGCAAAGGCTCGCATACGCTTTGCTCGCCGCATCGTCGAACGGCAGGATCCGACCTCGAAACAGCGGGACGACGCGCTGCTCGATGCCTTGATGCAGCCAGTCCCGCCTGCGCCCCTCCGGCAACGCGGCGACGCCGAACCGCAATTCCGCAAGACTGACCGCCGACAGGAACAGCGTCTCGACGTGCTGCGCATCGAGCCACTCGACGACTGCCGCGCTCGGCTCGCGCCGCAACGGCTCCGAAATGACGTTCGTGTCGACCAGGATCATTCGAAGCTCATCGGAGCGGCTGGCGCCTTGTCGCGCTGGATGCCGAAATCGCCATCGCCTGCCTCCCGCCCGAATTCCGCCAGCAATGTTCCCAGCTTGAGCCGCCCCTCGGGCAGAACGGCTTGTTCGAGGATGTCGCGCACCTCGGCTTCGGTACTGCGACCATGCCGGGCAGCACGAATCCGAAGTGCGCGATGCACTTCGTCGGGCAAATTTCGAACGGTGAGCACTGGCATGACGCGTTCCACCAAGATTGCTTTCAATGCAGTCATTTTATCATCTTGCAGTCACACGGACCGAGTCGAGTCGCAACCACTCTAGTCCGCCCGATACCCGCGCCATACTCGGCCGATCGGCCATCTCTCCGCGCATCGCCGGCCCGCAGCCCTCCGACACATTCGTTGACGATTCCGTCACAAATACAAACAAGAACGCTTCTCATTCAACATGAAATTACATAGAATGCCGCCTGAAAACAAATCGTAATAATTCCCGGCGGCATGCACATTCCTGCACCACACCGTCTCCGGGGCCACCTCGCGAGGTCGAAGCGCATCATGAAGTCCCGTCCCGACGAGCTGAAGCTCGGTACATTCACCACCCTCTGCGGCGTGCTCGCCGCGAGCCCGGCATTCGCCGACGGCACGCCGCCCGCGGCCCCCGCCAGCACCGAAGGCCATCTCGCGCCGATCGAGATCCAGGGCAAGACCGAGCCCAGCTACAAGGCCGACTTTTCCGCTTCCGCGAAATTCACCGCGCCGCTCGTCGACACGCCGAAATCCGTCACCGTGATCCCGCAGGAACTGATCCGCAGCAGCGGCGCGTCGACGCTGACCGAAGCGCTGCGCACCGTACCCGGCATCACGTTCGGCGCCGGCGAAGGCGGCAACCCGCTCGGCGACCGTCCGTTCATCCGCGGCTACGACACGCAGGGCAGCCTGTTCGTCGACGGCATGCGCGACACGGGCGCGACCACGCGCGAGATCTTCAACACCGAGCGCGTCGAGATCACCAAGGGTTCCGACGGCGCCTACGGCGGCCGCGGCGGCGCAGGCGGCAGCATCAACCTGATCACGAAGGCCCCGCACCTCGGCACGACGGCCGCCGCGAGCGCGGGCCTCGGCACCGACCGCTACCGCCGCTTCACGGCCGACGGCAACTGGCAGTTCGCCGATCACGCCGCGTTCCGCCTGAACCTGATGAGCCACAACAACGACGTCGCCGGCCGCGATGCCGTCAACAACGAGCGCTGGGGCGTCGCGCCGTCGATCGCGTTCGGCCTCGGCACGCCGACGCGCGTGACCGCGAGCTACTACCACCTGTCGACGGACGACATGCCCGACGGCGGCATCCCGTACTTCTACACGACGTCGAACAAGCCCGCGAACGTCGACACGATCTATCCGGCGCCCGTCGACCGCCACAACTTCTACGGCCTGATCGACCGCGACTTCCGCAAGACCACGTCGGACATCAGCACGATCAGGATCGAGCACGACATCACGTCGTCGCTGACGATCCGCAACACCACGCGCTACACGGAATCGACGCAGGACTACATCTGGACGCAGCCGGACGACAGTCAGGGCAACGTGGTGAACGGCAAGGTCTGGCGCCGCAACAACAACCGCAACAGCTCGATCAACAGCCTCGCGAACCAGACCGAACTGTTCGGCGAATTCCGCACGGGCCCGTTCAAGCACAGCTTCAGTACCGGCATCGAGCTGTCGCGCGAATGGGGCAAGCGCGATTCGTACACGGTCGCGACCGACACCGGCAAGATCTGCCAGAAAGGCATCGGCGCCGCGTCGGGCTACAACTGCACGAGCCTGTGGTCGCCGAACCCGAACGACCCGTGGGCCGGTTCGATCACGCGCAACAACGACTACGCGCATGCGCGCACCACGACGAAGTCGATCTACGGTTTCGACACGATCGAGATCACGCCGCGCTGGCAGGTGAACGCCGGCGTGCGTGTCGACGACTACTCGACCCGCTTCACCGACACCAAGGCCAACGGCGGCAAGACCACCACCCGCGACGACACGCTGTTCAACTGGCAAGCCGGCCTCGTGTTCAAGCCCGCACGGAACGGCAGCATCTATGCGTCGTATGCGACGTCGTCGACGCCGGCCGGCATGATGCTCGGCGAAGGCAGCGAAACGCAGTCGCTCACGCCGGGCCGCGGCGGCGTCGGTGCGAACGCCGATCAGCTGTCGCCGGAAAAGAACCGCAGCATCGAGCTCGGCACGAAGTGGAACGTGCTGAACGACAAGCTGTCGCTGACGGCCGCACTGTTCCAGATCGACACGACGAACGCGCGCGTGACGCTGCCGAACAACCAGTACGCGATGGTCGGCAACAAGCGCGTGCAAGGCCTCGAACTCGGCCTCGCCGGCCAGATCACGAAGCAGTGGCAGGTGTTCGGCGGTTACACCTACATGAAGAGCGAGCTGCGCGACAACGGCAAGGACCGCGCGAACAACGGCAACCGCTTCCCGAACACGCCGAAACACAGCCTCACGATGTGGTCGAACTACGACGTGACGCCGAAGTTCACGGTCGGCGGCGGCGCGTTCTACATGTCGGAAGTGTTCGGCGATCCCGCGAACCTGCGCGCCGTGCCGTCGTACTGGCGCTTCGACGCGATGGCGCAGTACCGGATCAACAAGAAGCTGGATCTGCAGCTGAACGTGAACAACCTGTTCAACCGCACGTACTTCGATCAGGCGTATCCGGCGCACTATGCGTCGATCGCGCCGGGCCGCTCGGCGTTCGTCACGCTGAACGCGCGCTACTGATCGATGGAGGCCGTGTCGCTGAAGGCGCTCGCGTCGGTATCGCCGCGCGAGTTCGCCGACATCCTGGCCGGGCCGCCCGAGCGCGCCGCCGCGTGGGTCGCGGCGGCCGCCGGCCACGGCATCGTCGATGCGCAGGCTGTCTACGGGCAGTACCTGCTCGACGGGCACGGCGTCGCGCGCGATCCGGCGGCCGCGTTCGACTGGTTCCGGCATGCGGCCCGAGCCGGCCATCCGATGGCGATGAACATGCTCGGCCGCTGCTACGAGTTCGGCTGGGGCACGGCCGCCTGCGCGCCGGTCGCCGTGTACTGGTACCGGCTCGCCGCGCAGGCGGGGCTCGACTGGGGCATGTACAACTACGCGACGGCGCTCGCGCTCGGCAACGGCGTCGACGAGAACCGCCCCGACGCGCTCGACTGGTTCTGCCGTGCGGCCGCGCTCGGCCATGCGAAGTCGATCAACCTGATCGGCGGCTTCTACGAGGATGGCTGGGTCGTACCGGTCGACACCGGCGCCGCGTTCGACCACTATCGCCGCGCGGCCGAAGCCGGCGACTTCCGCGGCCAGTTCAACTATGCGCGGCTGCTCGCCGAGCGCGGGCACATCGACGAAGCGCTCGACTGGCTCGCGCGCGTGCCGGCCACCGCGACGCCCGCGTTCGTCGCGAAGATGCGCGCGTATCTCGCGTCGTCGCCGATCGACGCCTTTCGCTCGGCAGCCATGCAACTGGCGCCGCACCCCATGGAATCCGCATCATGATGCTTCATGTCCCCGGTGTACTGACCCAGGCGCAGGTCGCGCAATGCCGCGACCTGCTCGATGCCGCCGAATGGGTCGACGGCAACGCGACGTCCGGCGCGCAGTCGGCGCTCGCGAAACGCAACCGGCAGTTGCCGGAAGGCTCGCCCGTCGCGCGTGCCGTCGGCGACGCGATCCAGGATGCGCTCGCGCGCCATCCGCTGTTCTTTTCGGCGGCGCTGCCGTTGAAGGTATTCCCGCCGCTGTTCAATCGCTATGCCGGCGGCGAGACGTTCGACACGCACGTCGACAACGCGATCCGGCTGCTGCGCGGCACCGATTTCCGCGTGCGCAGCGATCTGTCGGCGACGCTGTTTCTCGCGGAACCCGACGCGTACGACGGCGGCGAGCTGTGCGTCGAGGATACGTACGGCGTGCATCGCGCGAAGCTGCCGGCGGGCGATCTCGTGCTGTATCCCGCGTCGAGCCTGCATCACGTGACGCCGGTGACGCGCGGCGAGCGCGTCGCGTCGTTCTTCTGGATCCAGAGCATGGTGCGCGACGACGGCGACCGCACGCTGCTGTTCCAGCTCGATACGCAGATTCAGGCGCTGTCCGCGGAAAAAGGCGCGAAGGATCCGATGGTCATTGCGTTGACGGGGATTTATCACAACCTGTTGAGGAAGTGGGCCGATGCGTAGCGCGAACCGGTAACGCCGCCCTTTCCGGCGCCACGCGTTGCGCACGCGTGACGCCCGGCGCTTGCGTCGGGTCGAAATGCGGGCCTAAAATGACCATCGTCAAATGACCATGCTCATATCGTGATGCCTCTCGCTCCCGTATCGAAATCCGAATTCAAGGCTCGCGCACTCGAATACTTCCGGCTCGTCGAGTCGTCTGGCGAAAGCCTGATCGTCACCGATCACGGCAAGCCGACGCTCGAAATCCGGCCGTATCACGCACGCGAGGCTCAGCCGTTGGACATATTGCGCGGCTCGGTCATGCGCTACGACAATCCTCTCGATCCGATTGCGGAAGATGATTGGGAGGCGTCGCGGTGATCGTGCTGGATACGCATGCATTGGTGTGGTGGGCGGCGGGCGACGCATCGCTCAGCAAGAAAGCGCGCAGCGCGATCGATCGCGCACGCAGCGAAGGCGGGCTCGCCGCGTCGGCGATCTCCGCTTGGGAGATCGCCATGCTGGTGCGCAACGATCGCCTCGCCCTGACGATGGATGTCGACGCGTGGCTCGCCACCGTCGCGCAGATCGACGGCATGCGGTTCGTGCCCGTCGACGCCGACATCGCCGCGAAATCCACCGACCTGCCCCGCACGTTCCACAAGGATCCGGCCGACCGCATGATCGTTGCAACCGCACGGCGGCTCGGCGCGCAGCTCGTCACCCGAGACGAAAAAATCCGCGCGTACGCGCACGTGAAGACACTCTGGTAAGCATCGCCCGCCTGCGGGCCCAATCGTCGCGCGTCCCCGGCCGGACTCTGGCATATTGACGATTCGTCTGACCAGAACGACCACGGCCGCCTCACCCCATCGGTTCGTGGCCTGCCCCCGTCGTCGCGCCACTTGCCCGCTACCGTGATATCGCTCTCCGATCCCGCCGTCCGGTCGATCCCCCTGATGGAGTCGCACGAAGGGTTCGTCGATCTCGCTTCCTTCGATGAACGCATCGCCGTCGACCACTCGCGCAGCGTCGTGGCGAACACGAGTCCGCATTTCCTGAAGGTTCGCCGCGGTGTCGCGCAAAGGCTGACCGCCGCCGCGCACGCGCTCCCGGCCGGCCTGCGCCTGTATGTGAAGGAAGGCTATCGCCCGCTCGCCCTTCAGCGCGAATACTTCGCCAGCCACCTCGCGGCGCTGCGCGCGACGCTGAATCCGCTGCCGGCCGATGACGTGCTGGTCGAACTCGCGAGCCACTATGTCGCGCCGCCCGAGGTCGCCGCTCACCCGACCGGTGCCGCCGTCGACCTCACGCTGATTTCGGCAGACGGCGTCGAAGCCGACATGGGCAGCATCATGAACGCCACCGACCAGGAATCGTCCGGTGCGTGCTACACGCACAACGCGTTCATCAGCCGCCCGGCCGCACGCAACCGCCAGATATTGAGCGCCGCGCTGGCCAGCGCCGGCTTCACGAATTACCCGTCCGAATGGTGGCACTGGTCGTTCGGCGATCGCTATTGGGCCCTCATCAAGAACGAATCGCACGCCATTTACGGTCCTGTCGAGGAAAGCATGCTCGACGAGACATCGCGATGACAGTCTTGCCGGCCTGACGGGCGCGCCTCGGTAACATCCTCACTTGCCGATCCCCGCCCGCTCCCGCACAATCGCAGCACCTGCCTCACTCCCCCCGCGCCGATGTCCTATGCATCACTTGCCACCGGCGTCCTGCTCGCGGGCGGCCTTGGTCAACGCTTCGACCCGAGCGGCCTGCACAGCAAGCTGCTCGCGGTGCTTCCCGACGGTACGCCGGTGGCGGTCGCCGCCGCCCGCCGTCTCGCGGTGGCCACGGCCGACGTGATCGCGGTCGTCCGTCCCGGCGCCGAGAAACTCGCGATTCTGCTGAACGAAGCCGGCTGTCATGTCGTCTATGCGCCCGACGCGTTGCGCGGCATGGGCGCCAGCCTCGCGGCCGGCGTCCGCACGGCGCCCGACGCAAGCGGCTGGCTCGTCGCGCTCGCCGACATGCCGTGGATCGCCGCGGCCACCTACGAAACGGTCACACGCGCGCTCGAAGCCGACGACGCCTCGATCGTGGCGCCCGCCTATCGCGGCGTACGCGGCCATCCGGTCGGTTTCGCCGCGCACCATTTCGATGCGCTCGCCGCCCTCGACGGCGACACGGGCGCCCGCGCGCTGTTCGCCAGTGCGCCGGTGAAACTGCTCGAGGTCGACGATCCCGGCATCCTGCGCGACGTCGATACGCCTGCGGATTTACGCTGACCGCGATCGCGCGGGAGCCCGCGCCCGGCACGATCCCGCACGCAAACCGCCCACGCGCGAACTTCCCCGACGCTCGCCGACCGGCGGCAACAATCCCGCTGCAAACGTGCGCCCGATTGGCTATAACGGAGACGAGGCGCACCCGCCGCGCCGCCGTCACGCACTGCGCGAGTTCTCCATGACCGACCACACGACCCCGACGCCCGAGCCACCGGCCGACCCGAACCGCGATCCGGAAGACGACCCGCTGTCGTCGCCGCCCGGTCATCACGACAACCCGCAACAACCGGACGGACCGCCGAGCAAGGACCCGGTTTAGCCGCGCATCGGCTGCCGCGCGCCTTCATGGCCGTGTTTCCGTCATGCGCGATCGCCGCGTGACGCGGCCTAGCGCGCCGTATACCCGCCGTCGACCGGCAGCGACACGCCGCTGATCATCGACGCCGCGTCGCTCAGCAAAAACAGGATCGGCTCGACGACTTCGTCGGGTTCCGCAAAGCGCCCGAGCGGAATCGCGGCCAGCATCGGCGCGCGCTTCTCCGGCTCGCTCCACGCGAACTGCGCCATCGGCGTGAGCGTGACGGTCGGGTTCACGCTGTTCACACGAATGCCGTGCGGCCCGAGTTCGATGCACAGCACGCGCGTGATCGCGTCCATCGCCGCCTTCGACGCGCAGTAGCTCAAATGCGCGGGCAGGCCGACCAGCGCGGCCTGGCTCGACACGTTTACGATGCTGCCCCGTGCACGGGCCGCGCCGCGCGCGTCGCGTTCGATCATCTTCCGCGCGACGGCGCGCGCGACGAGCGCCGCACCGCGCGCATTGACGGCCATCACGCGATCGAACTGTTCGGCGCCGACCTCGAGCGCCGGTTCGAGCGACGCGATCCCCGCGCAATTGACGAGGCCGTCGAACGCATCGTGCGCGGCGAGCGCCGCGTCGATCGCACGCTCGTCGCCGCCGACGTCGATGCGCAATGTCTCGCACGCGGTCTCGCCGGCCAGCGCCTCGAGCGCGGCCATGTCGCGCGCCGCCGCGACGACCTGCGCACCGGCCTGCGCCAGCGCGACCGCGCACGCGCGCCCGATCCCGCTCGATGCCCCCGTGACGAGCACCCGCGCACCGCTGAAATCGAATCGTGTGTTCATGATGTGCCCAGCCTGTGCATGATCGGCTTGAGTGCCGGATACAGCGCCGTGTAGAGCGAGAAACGCGCGTCGTACGTCGCGGCGCGGCCGGCGTCGGGCCGCGCACGCTCGACGAGCGTGACCCAGCCCCCTTGCGCCTCGTCGTGCGACACGAGCCCCGCCCCGACCCCCGCGAGCAGCGCGGCGCCCATCGCGGCTTCGACGTCCTGCTCGATCGTCCACACCGGAAAACCCGTCACGTCGGCGATGATCTGCATCCACAGCGCCGAATGCGCGGCGCCGCCGACGACGATTAACCGGTCGTCCAGCGCGACCGCGCCGCGCCGGCCGGCCTCGATGTTGTGGCGCAACGCGAACGCGACGCCTTCGAGCACCGCGCGATACAGGTGCGCGCGCGTATGCGCGAGACTCAGCCCGACGAATGCGCCGCTGGCCTTCGCATCCCACACCGGGCTGCGCTCGCCCATCAGGTACGGCAGGAACAGCACGCCGTCGGCGCCGGCCGGCACGCGTTCGGCCGCCGCCTCGAGCAGCACGTGCGGATCGCCGTGCGGCAGCAGGCGCGCCGCATCGATTTCCGCCTGGCAGAACTGGTCGCGGAACCACGCAACCGACGCGCCGGCCGTGATCGCGCCGCCGAACACGTACAGGTCGCGCTGCCCGTCGAACACGTGCGGCATGCTGACGAGCCCGTGCCGCGCATCGACATGCCGGCTCACGTAGCCCCAGCACATGCTGGTGCCGATCATCGCGACATGCTGCCCGGCGCGCGTCGCGCCGGCCGCGAAGGTCGCGACGGCCGCGTCGACACCGCCCGCGACGACAGGCGTGCCGGCCGGCAGGCCGAGCTGCTCCGTCCACTGCGACAGCAGCCCGCCGACGATCTCCGTCGAATCGACGAGCCGCTCGGGCATCATCGTCGCCGGAATGCCGAGCATGTCGAGCGCGTCGTCGGACCACTCGCGGCGCGCGACGTCGTACACGCCGCCGATGTTGCCGGCCGAACTGTGATCGACCGCCACTTCGCCGGTCAGCAGGTAGATCACGTACGCGTTCGGCGGCAGGAAATAGCGCACGTTCGCCCACACGTCCGGCCGCTGGCCGCGCAGCCACAGCATCTTCGTGAAGCCGTAGTAGCTGTCGACGCCATTGCCCGTGATCACGCGCAGCCGCTCGACGTTCACGTGTTCGTTGACCCAGTCGACTTCCGCGGTCGCGCGCCGGTCCATCCAGATCAGGCACGGATGCAGCGGCCGCATGTCGATGTCGACCGGAATGCCCGAGCCGCCGTACAGGCTGCTCACGCACACCGCGCGGATCGCAGCGGCCGGCACGCCCTGCGCACGCGCGTCGCGCACGCAGCCCGCGATGCACTCGAGCACCGCGTCGAACCAGACCTGCGGCCACTGCTCGGCCCACAGCGGGCGCGGCGTATCGGGCTGGTAGCCGGCCGCGTGCCGCGCGACGATCGCGCCATGCCGGTCGACCAGCAGCGCCTTGGTGCTCTGCGTGCCGATGTCGACGCCAATCACGTATTCCATGATGTCTCCGGTAACGCGCACGCCGGCCGCATCAGCGGGCCGGCTTCAGCAGCACCTTGATCGATTCGGGCGATTTCGCGACGCGGATCGCGTCGTCCCAGTCCTCGAGCGCGAAATCGTGCGTGACGATGCCTTTCGACGTGACGAGCCCGCGCGCGAGCAGGTCGATCGCGACCGGATAGCAGTATGGCCCCAGGTGCGCGCCGCGGACGTCGAGCTCCTTGCGGTCGCCGATGATCGACCAGTCGACCGTCGCATCCTCGCCGAACACGCTGAATTCGACGAAGCGGCCCAGCTTGCGGATCAGGTCGAGCCCCTGGTTCACGCCGACCGGCGCACCGGTCGTCTCGATGTACACGTCGCAGCCGTAGCCGTCGGTCAGCGCGCGGACGATCTCGCGCGCATCGTCGCGCGTCGGGTTGATCGTCACGTCGGCGCCGTACTGCCGCGCGAGTTCGAGCCGTTCGTCGATCAGGTCGATCACGACGAGCTGCTTCGGCGTCTTCAGGTGCGCGACCTGCGTCATCATCAGCCCCAGCGGGCCCGCGCCGGCAATCACGACGACGTCGTCGAGCTGGACGTCGCCGCGGTTCACCGTGTGGATCGCGCACGACAGCGGCTCGATGATCGCCGCATCCTCGAGCGATACGCCGAGCGGGATCTTGTGGACGATCGCGGTCGGCGGGATGCGCATGTAGTCGGCCATCCCGCCGTCGGCGACCTCGCGCTGGAAGCCGAAGATGTTGTGCACTTCGCACATCCAGTACTGGCCCGACTTGCAATAGCGGCACTTGCCGCACGGCACGATCTGCTCGGCGATCACGCGATCGCCCGGCGCCACGCCGAAATGCTCGGCCGCGCCTTCGCCGAGCGCTTCGACGTAACCGAAGAATTCATGGCCGGGAATCACGGGCGCCTTCACCCACGGGCTCGGGCCGCCCCAGAACATCTTCGCGCCGGTATAGCACTTGCAGTCGCTCGCGCAGATCCCGCACGCGGCGATGCGGATCACGAGCTCGTTCGCGCCGGGGCGCGGCTTCGCGACCTGCTCGACGCGGTAATCCTCGGGGCCGTGGCAGACGACCGCGGTCATCCGCGGCTGGGCTTCGGGTGTCGTCATGAGTTGTCTCTTTCGTTGATGATTCGGAAGACCGATGAATCGATCGTTACCGCGACCGTTCGCGGCTGATGTAGATCGCGAGCAGGATGATTCCGCCCTTGATCACGTTCTGCACATACGGGTTCACGCCGATCATGTTCAGCCCGTTGTTGAGCACGCCGAGCAGCAGCGCGCCGACCAGCGTGCCGAGGATCGCGCCGCGCCCGCCGGAGATCGACGTGCCGCCCATCACGACGGCCGCGATCGCGTCGAGCTCGAAGCCGACGCCCGCGTTCGGCTGCCCGCTCATCAGCCGGCCCGTCAGCACGATCGCGGCCAGCGCCGACGTGACGCCGGCCAGCGTGTAGACGATCAGCTTCACGCGCGCGACGCGCACGCCGGTGAGTCGCGTCGCCTGCTCGTTGCCGCCGATCGCATACACGTAGCGGCCGAACGGCATGCGGTCGAGCAGCAGCCACGCGATCGCGTACACCACCAGCATGATCAGCACGGGCGCCTGGATGCCGAGCACCTTGCCGCTGCCGAAGAACGCGACCCAGTCGGGCAAGCCGTCGATCGGATAGCCGCCCGTATAGATCAGCGCGAGGCCGCGCGCGATGCCCATCGTGGCGAGCGTGACGATGATCGGCGGCATCCCCGCGAACGCGACGAACACGCCGTTCAGGAAGCCGAAGCCGAGGCCGACCGCGATGCCGATCGCGAGCGCGGCGACCGCATTGACGCCCGCGACCATCAACCCGGCCGCGAGCGTGCCCGACAGCGCCATCACCGAGCCGACCGACAGGTCGATCCCGCCGGTCAGGATCACGCAGGTCATGCCGACCGCGATGATCGCGTTGATCGACACCTGGCGCAGCACGTTCTCGAGGTTCGCGGCGGACAGGAAGCTCGGGCTCGCGATCATCATCGCGATGCATACGACGATCAGGCCGACGAGCGGATAGAACAGCGTCGAGCGCCGCAGCTGCGTCCACGGCGCGCGTGGCGGCGGCGCGTCGCCGGCCGTCGCCGCGAGCGTCGTGGAAGGCGTGGAAGAAGAATCAGGCAGGTTCATGGGTCGCTCCTCGCGTGCCGGCCGTGGCATAGGTCATGACCGTGTCGGGATCGATCTCGTCGCCGGCGAGCGTCGCCTCGATGCGTCCTTGCCGGAATACGGCGACGCGATCGCACATGCCGACGATTTCCGGCAGCTCGGACGAGATCATGATGATGGCGTAGCCGCGCGCGGTGAGTTCGCGCATCAGCCCGTAGATTTCGGCTTTCGCGCCGACGTCGATGCCGCGCGTCGGCTCGTCGAAGATCAGCACCGACGTGTGATGGTTCAGCCAGCGCGCGATCACGACCTTCTGCTGGTTGCCGCCGGACAGCGTCGCGACTTCCGTGTGGATCGACGGCGCCTTCACGCCGACGCGCCGCATCACGTCGTGCGTCGTGCGCGCCTCGCTGCCGCGGTCGATCAGCCAGCGCATCGACCGGTACTTGCCGAGATTGTTCAGCGAGATGTTGTCGCGGATCGAGAACGACGTGACGAGCCCTTCCGTCTTGCGGCTCTCCGGCAGGATGCCGATACCGGCGCGCAACGCATCGGCCGGATCGGCGAGCTTCGCCGCCGTGCCGCGTACACGCACGTCCTTGCGGTGCGCACGCGTCGCGCCGATCACCGCGAGCGCGGTCTCGGTGCGGCCCGAGCCGACCAGCCCGGCGAAACCGAGAATCTCGCCGGCTCGCAACGTGAAGCGGTTCACGGGGCCGTCGCGCTCGATCTGCAGCGCGTCGACTTCGAGCACGGCCGGCGCGTCGCTCGGCAACCTGGGCTTCGGCGGAAAGCTGCTCTCGATCCGGCGGCCGACCATCATCCGCACCAGTTGCTCGACGTCGGTGCGCGCGACGTCGGTCGTCGCCACGTACTGGCCGTCGCGCAGCACCGTGATGCGGTCGCACACCGCGAAGATCTCGTCGAGATGGTGCGAGATGAAGATCATCGCAACGCCCTGGCGCTTCAGCTCGCGCATGATCGCGAACAGGTGCCCGGCCTCGGCCGGTGTGAGCGTGGCGGTCGGCTCGTCGAGGATCAGGATGCGCGCGTCGAGCGACAGCGCCTTGCCGATCTCGACGAACTGCTGCTGCGCGACCGACAGCGCGCGGATCGGCGCATCGAGATCGATCGCGACGCCCAGGCGCGCGAAGATCGCGGCGGCCGCGTGGCGCATCCGCTTGCGGTCGCGCGCGCCCCAGCGGTTGCGCAGCTCGCGGCCGAGGAACAGGTTGTCGACGGCATCGAGGTGCGGAATCAGGCTGAATTCCTGGAACACGATGCCGACGCCCGCCGCGACCGCGTCGTGATAGTCCGCGAAATGGCGCGCGGTGCCGTCGATCTCGATCGCGCCGGCATCCGGCTGATGAATGCCGCACAGGATCTTCATCAGCGTCGACTTGCCCGCGCCGTTCTCGCCGAGCAGCGCATGAATCTCGCCGCGCGCGATGTCCAGATGAATGTCGGACAGCGCCTTCACGCCCGGAAAGCTTTTCGTGATGTGGCTGAGCCTGAGTATCGTGTCCATCGGCTTCTCCGTGCGAAGGGCCTCGGCCGTGCCGCCGCCCTTCGCGTCGCGTCGCACGTCGTTCACCAGCTGAAGCCCTTCGCGTTGCCGCGATCGACCACCTTCACGTCGACCGGGATCGCCTTCGGCACCGTCGCGCCCCACTTGCGCGCCATCGCGATGCCGAGCGCGATGCGCACCTGGTCGGCCGGGAACTGCGCGGTCGTCTCGATGAACTTCGAGTTCGGCTTCTGGATCGCGGCGATCGCCTCGGGCGCGCCGTCGACGCTCGTCAGCTTGATGTCCTTGCCCGACCCTTCGATGGCCGCGAGCGCGCCCATCGAGCCGCCGTCGTTCACGCTGAAGATGCCCTTCAGGTTCGGATGCGCGGAGATCATGTTTTCGGTGACCGACAGCGCGGTCGCGCGCTCCTGCTTGCCGTTCTGCGTGTCGACCAGCTTCACGTTCGGGAATTTCGCGAGCCCGGCCTTGCAGCCGCGCACGCGTTCGAGGATCGGCACGACCGGGATGCCGTCGAGGATCGCGACCTCGCCGCTGCCGCCGATCGCCTTCGCGAGGTATTCGCACGACATCACGCCGGCGTCGTAGTTCTTCGAGCCGACGAACGAGTCGACCGGGCCGTTCGCGTTCGCGTCGACGGCCACCACCACCGCGCCGGCCTTCTTCGCCTGCGTGATCGCCGACTGGATGCCGGTCGAATCGGTCGGGTTCACGAGCAGGATGTCGATCTTCTTCTGCAGCATGTCCTCGACGTCGCTCACCTGCTTGCTGACGTCGTGATGCGCATCGGTGACGACGACCTGCGCGCCGATCGACGCGGCCGCGTCGTTCAGCGCCTTCTGCATCGTCACGAAATACGGGTTGTTCAGCTCCTGGAACGTCATGCCGATCCGCAGCGGCGCGGCCTGCGCGGCCGTGACGGGCAGCCAGGCCGCGGCGGCGAGCGCGGCAACGGCCGCCATGCGGGCGGCGCGACGGGGGGATGAGGCGGGCGATGCGTGCGTCATGACGGTGTCTCCAGAATTGTGTGCGGCTTTTTCGTGGGTGAATACGCCCCTCGCGACGTGAACGGCGCGATCGGCTGGGTGAAACGGAGGGGAAACTCAGGCGGGCAACGGCCCGGCGATCATCCGGGCTGCGGGGCGAGTTCGGGCGCGCCGGGCGTCAGCACGCGCGGCGGCATCGGGTTGCCGGTCGGCGCCGCATGCAGCGCCAGGTCGCGGCTGCGTGCGTTCAGGCGCTGCAGCGCACGGAATTCGGACGGCGCCATCCCCTTCACCGCGCGGAACTGGCGGTTGAAGTTCGACACGTTGTTGAAGCCGGCCTGGAAGCAGATGTCGGTGATGTTCGCGTCGTCGGCGAGCAGCATCTGGCACGCGGATTCGATCCGCAGACGATTCACGTACTGGACGAACGGCAGGCCCGTCTGGCGATGGAACGCGCGCGAGAACGCGCTGACGCTCTGCCCGGTCAACTGCGCGAGATCGGATTCGCGCAGCTCGGACGCGAGGTTCTTGCCGATATACGACAGCGCGTGGCTCAACCGCGTCGGCGTGACGTCGGTCTGGTCGTACGCGGGACTCGCGAGCAGCGTGCGTTCGGCCGCGCCGCACAGGCGTTCGAGGATCGTCATGAACAGCGCGATGCGGCGCATGCCGCGCGCCGCCAGCAATGCGTCGAACAGCGGCGCGATCGCGGCACTCGTCGCGGCGTCGAAACCGACTCCGCGGCGCGCATCGTCGAGCAGCGCCTGCGCGTCGCGGCATTCGGGAAACGCGTCCATGCAGCGCCGGACGAACGCCGGGTCGAACTGGATCACGAGATTGCGGCGCTCGACGGTTTCGCCTTCGGCCATGTCGCTGACCCAGTTGTGCGGCAGGTTCGGGCCGAGCAGCACGAGATGGCCAGGGCCGAACGAGCCGACGTGATCGCCGACGAAATACTTGCCGTGCGTCGCGACGATCAGGTGCAGCTCGAATTCGGGATGGAAATGCCAACGGATCGTGCGATACGGATAGCCGTGCGACCAGACCTTGAACGACTCGTCGCGTCGCACGTCGACCACTTCGAGATCGGGGTGCATCATGTTGGCGTCTCCATTCCCATGTATCGCTGGCCGACCTGTTCGGCGGCGCGCCGCGTGTTGCCGCGTTCCGCGCGGCGACGCGACCGGTCGCATGGGAAGCAATGTAGGTCGATCGCGTACGCGGCTCCACCAACTTTACGCCTGATTTCCGATACTTTTTTGCGCGATCCGGCCGCAAACGGCGCCGGACGGCAAATTTGTGCAGTGCGGAACGGCCGTGCGGCCGCCCGCGCCGGCGCCTACGCGCTCGCGTGCTCGCGCGCGGTGCGCACCTCGTACGCTTTCAGGTGGTTGTACGCGATCCGCAGCAGCGACAACGCGTCGGCCGCCTGCGGGTCGCGCCGCGCGAGCAGGTCGCCGATCACGTGATCGGCTTCGACACGCGCATGGTTCTCGACGTCGCGGAGCATCGACGCGGTGAGCGGCGACGGCGTCAGCACCATCCGCTGCATCCGTTCGATGGCGACCGGATCGGGCCGGTGGCCATTGTATTCGGCGATCGCGCTGCATTCGGCGAGCATCGTCTCGAGCAGGCGGCGGCCATCCGGCGCGGCCAGAATGTCGCCGACCGAGCCGCGAAACAGCGACGTGCTCGCGGCGAGCGTGGCGAGGAACACCCATTTTTCCCACATCCGTGCGGCGACGTCGTCGCTGAGCGTCGCGTCGAAGCCCGCGCCGCCGAGCACGTCGGCAACCGCCCGCACGCGCGGCGATTCGCCGCCGGCGAGCTCGCCGAACGTCACGCCGTGCGTATCGTTCAGGTGCACGATGCGCTGCTCGCGATCGAGCGTGGCCGCGATCACGCACAGCCCGCCGAGCACCTGCGCGGCGCCGAAGCGCTCGCGCAGCACGTCGAGGTGGCGCATCCCGTTGAGCATCGGCAGGATCAGCGTCCGCGGCCCGACGAACGGCGCGAACGACGCAATCGCGTCGTCGAGGCTGTATGCCTTGCAGCTCAGCAGCACGAGGTCGAACGGCGCAATGCCCGCGTTCGCGTCGGCCGCGCGCACCGTCTGCACGTTCGCCAGCGTCAGGTCGCCGCGCGGGCTGCGGATCAGCAACCCGTCGCGTGCCAGTGCCGCGGCCCGGCCGTCGCGCACCAGGAACGTCACGTCACGCCCTGCCGCGGCCAGCCGGCCGCCGAAGTACCCGCCGACCGCGCCGGCCCCTACCACCAGAATTCGCATCGTTGCCTCCTTTCGGTTTCGTTCAGCGCCCGCGCCGGCGCCAGCCCGGGCGCGCAGCGCGTACACCACGCCCGACAGTATAGCGATACCCTTTATGCATATGCATAGATACCCTTACCGGCAACGAAGGGATGGGCGGCGGCACCGATTCCTAGGGATAACCCGTCTACGGTAACGCGCATCGAGCGCCGTCAAGATACTTATCCCGTCACGCCGCCCCGGCGAGCCTCCTCGACTGACCGACCACACACCATGCGCAACCTTTCGCTGAATCAGAAACTCGCCTCGATGATCGTCATCCTGTGGCTCGGCCTGCTCGTGATCGCCGGGCTCGGCGCATGGCAGACGCGCGCGTCGATGATCGCGGACCGCCGCGACCAGTTGGCCTCGCTGGTCGCGCAGGCCGCGAGCGTGACCGACCATTACTACAAGCTGTCGCAGCAGAACGCGCTGCCGGAAGCGGATGCGAAGCAGAAGGCGCTCGAGGCGATCGCGGCGATGCGTCACGGCGCCGACGGCTACATCTCGATCAACGATTCGAAGCCGGTGATCGTGATGCATCCGATCAAGACCGATCTCAACGGCAAGGACGTGTCGAACTTCACCGACCCGGACGGCAAGCACCTCTTCGTCGAGATCGTGAAGGCCGGCAACGCCGAGGGCGGCAAGGGTTTCGTCGAATATCTGTGGCCGAAACCGGGCGCCGACAAGCCGCAGGAGAAGACCAGCGCCGTGCAGCGCTTCGCGCCGTGGGACTGGTATCTGGTGACGGGCATGTACATGAACGACGTGCGCACGGCGGTGCTCGCGAGCATCGGCCGCTGGTTCGCGATGACGGCCGTGCTCGGCGCGATCGCGACTGCCGTGATGGTGATGGTGCTGAAGAGCGTGCGCGCGAACCTGGGCGGCGAGCTCGAAGTCGCGCTCGACGCCGCGCAGCGCATCGCGCAAGGCGACCTGACCGCGCGCGTGACCGTGAAGCAGGACGATCGAGGCAGCCTGCTGCATGCGCTGCACACGATGCAGGGCGGGCTGATCGACATGGTGTCGCGCGTACGGACCGGCACCGAGAACATCAACGTCGGCGCGAGCGAGATCGCGTCCGGCAACACGGACCTGTCGCAGCGCACCGAGGAACAAGCGGCCGCGCTCGTGCAGACCGCGTCGAGCATGGACCAGATGACCGCGAACGTGAAACAGAACGCGGACAGCGCCGCGCAGGCCGCGGCACTCGCCGGCCAGGCCGCGCAGGTCGCGACGCGCGGCAGCGCGGTGGTCGACGACGTCGTGCGGACGATGAACGAGATCACCGACCGCTCGCACAAGATCGGCGACATCATCGGCGTGATCGACGGCATCGCGTTCCAGACCAACATCCTCGCGCTGAACGCGGCCGTCGAGGCGGCGCGCGCGGGCGAACAGGGCCGCGGCTTCGCGGTGGTCGCGGCCGAAGTGCGCTCGCTCGCGCAACGCTCGGCGACGGCGGCGAAGGAAATCAAGTCGCTGATCGTGTCGTCGAACGAGACGGTCGAACACGGCGCGGCGCTCGTTTCCAACGCGGGCGAGACGATGTCCGAGCTCGTGCAGTCGGTGCGGCGCGTGAACGAGATCCTCGACGAAATCAGCCATGCGTCGCGCGAGCAGAGCGCCGGGATCGAACAGGTCAATCGCGCGGTGGGCGAGATGGACCAGGTCACGCAGCAGAACGCGGCGCTCGTCGAACAGGCGGCGGCAGCCGCGCATTCGCTGCGCGATCAGGCCGAGGCACTGCGCGACGCCGTCACGCGGTTCGCGTTGCCGGCCTGAAGACGCCCGGCGGGCGCGGGCATGCTCAAGCGGCGCCGCCAGCCGGCAGCGCGCCCGCCCCGCCGCCGAGCCCCAGTCCGGCCGCCCGCTGGATCAGTTCGACGTCGTTGCTCGCGCCGAGCTTCTTCATCGCGCTCATCTTCTGCGCGCTGACCGTCTGCTTGCCCTTGCTCAGGCGCTGCGCGATCGTCTTGATCGGCACGCCCGACAGGTACAGGCGAATCACCTCGATCTCGCGGGCCGTCAGCTTCACCGGCGCCTCGCCGCGCTCGCCGAGCGTGTCGAGCGCGCGCCTGACGACCGGCGACAGGTACGCGCCACCGCTGTAGCTCGAATGGATCGCCGTGACGATGTGGCCGACCTCGTCGAACTTGCTGACGACGCTCACGCCGCCGGTCGCGATGATCGACCGGAAAATCAGCGGATTCTCGTTCGCGACCAGCGCGACGATCCCGACGTTCGGCCGCGTGCGGCGCAGCCAGTCGAACAGCGCGAGGCCGTCCATCCGCGCGTCGCCGCGGATCGCATAGTCGACCAGCACGACATCGCAGTCGACCGTGCCGAGCGACGCAACCAGTTCGGCCGTGCTCCGGCAGACCGCGGCGAGCTCGATCGCGCAGGCGCTGCCGGCGACCTGCTCGATGCCAGCCAGCGTCAGCGGCCAGTCGTAAGCGACGACGATGCGAACATTGAATTTCCTCATGCGCAATTCCTGGTGGTTCGCCGGCCGCGCGGCGCGGAACGCGGGCGGCCGGCCAAGCGTTGAAAGGATGAGCAGGCTATTTTTAGCCTGCCACCCGATTCTAGGAAGCCGTGCGCGGGCGGGATATCGGACGGCACGTGGATCGGCCGCCGGGGAGGTAATACAAGTTTGATATTTGCGCGGGTTCAGGCGGCCGGCGGCCAGCGGCGACGGTCGCGGCATCGGCCCGATGGCCAAGGTTGCGCGCCATGCGGTCGCCAGCAGGTAAAATTACGGCCTTTGCATGCCACTCCGGGCTCGCCGGCGGCGAGCGATGCGCCGCTGCCGGCCGCGCGCCACCGCCCTTTTGCCGGCTGCCCGCACTCGCCCCTTTCCTCATGACCGACTCCGATCTGCAATCCGACGACACCTCCATCCACGAAGACGGCCTCTGGCGCGACAACGGCTGGACGGCCCGCATCATCAAGAACGAAGACGACGACGGCTGGGCCGTCGAGATGATCAAGGACGGTGAGTCCGAGCCCGCGCTCGTCGGGCCTTGGACGATGGGCCGCGACAAGAAGAATCCGAAACCGATGGACGCGAACGCGTTCCGCACGCTCGTGAAAACCGCGACCGAGGTGCTGATGCGGCACGAGCAGCAGCGGCGCGCGATGCTGCACAAGGAAGTGACGGTCCAGGGCGACGACGGGCAGGAGGTATCGGTGACGCTCGACATCGTGCCGGACGAGTTCGAGCCGTACGCGCAACTGAAGGCATTCGATTCGTATGGCGAGCTGCTGGCCGAAGCGAAGGTGTCGGCCGGGTTCAAGCTCAACAAGGCCAGCGCGGAACGCTGGGTCGCATCGGGCTTCGAGCGGCCGGCCTGAGCGGGCGCGACGCGCCGGCGCGCGCGATCAGGTGCCGGCGCCCTGCTCCGCACGCGCGAGCCGGCGCGCCGCCAGCTTGCGCCGCACGAACTGCTCGAACTGCTGCGTCGCGACCTCCGGATCGCGCGCGGCCAGCCCGAGCGCGTTGCGCACGAGCTGGATCGGCGTCAGCACGATGCCCCACGGCAGCCCCCACCAACCGAGCGCGGCCGACGCGAGCAGCGCGAGCACCTGCTTCCGGCGTCCGCAGCGGCGGCAACACACGTGGCGCCGCGTCGCCCAGCGGGTGACGAACACGAGCGACACGACGCGATGCGACGCATGGACGTCGACCGGCCGCCCTTCGCGCAGGCAGATCGGGCACGGCCCGTAGCGCCAGTCGTCGACATACTGCCGGACTTTCGCGTCGGGCACCCGTTCGGCCTCGACGATGATCGGATGCGCGCGGGCGCACACCCGGCTGCAATAGCGGCGGCCGTCGATCGACCGGCCGCCGACCAGGAACGTCCTGCCGCAGTGACTGCACTCTGTCACGATAACCCTCGGATAAGCGTGATGCGCCGCGTGTCGGCCGCCAGCGCGGCGATGCGCCGGCGGTCCGCACGGGTCATTTCCCGTCTTAACGGCCGCTGTCGCGCACTCTTGAGCGCCGCGCACCGGCGCCCATCAGCCGTGCAGGCCGTGCGCGGTCATCAGGCGGTACAGCGTCGCGCGCGAAATGCCCAGTTCGGCCGCGACGTCCGCATGCTGGTGGCGGTTGCGCAGCAGCGTTTCCTCGATCGCGCGCCGCTCGGCCTGCCGGCGCGTTTCCGCCAGCGTCGGCGGCCGCCGCGACGTGTACGCATGCAGTTCGAGATCGGCCGCCGAGATCAGCGGGCCGTTCGTCATCACGACCGCGAACCGGATCCGGTTGATCAGCTCGCGCACGTTGCCCGGCCAGGGATAGTTGTGGATCGCCTCGACCGCGCAGGGCGTGAAGCCGCGAATCCGGTGCGAACCGTCGCCGCGATAACGCCGCAGCACGTAATCGGCAAGCAGCATGATGTCGCGGCCGCGTGCGCGCAACGGCGGCTCGTCGATGCGCAGCACGCACAAGCGGTAGTACAGATCGGCGCGGAACCGCCCTGTTCGCATCGCGGCCTCGAGATCGACGTGGGTCGCCGATACGATCCGTACGTCGACCGCGATCGACTGGTGCCCGCCGAGCCGCTCGATCTTGCCCTCCTGCAGGAATCGCAGCAGGCTCGCCTGGCTCTCGAACGGCATGTCGCCGATCTCGTCGAGAAACAGCGTGCCGCCGTGCGCGGCCTCGATACGGCCGATCTTGCGCTGGTGCGCGCCCGTGAAGGCGCCGCGCTCATGGCCGAACAGTTCGGCCTGCAGCAGCGTGGACGGGATGGCCGCGCAGTTCACGGCGACGAACGGCGCATCGGCCCGCAGCGACTGCTGATGGATCGCCGCCGCGGTCAGCTCCTTGCCGGTGCCGGATTCGCCGGCGATGAACACGGTGGCGTCCGTGTTCGCGACCTTGCGGATCGTCGCGAACAGCCGGCGCATCGCGTCGCACGAGCCGATCATCGCGCCGGCGGGCGGCACGCCATCGGCAGCCGGGTCGCCGTCCGCGAGCTTCAGCATCCCGTACGCATGGCCGACCAGATAGCCGATCGTCGTATAGGCCGTCGCGTTGCGCACGTAGTCGAAACAGCAACGACGGATCAGGCGCGCGATCGAGAGGTCGCGCAGCCGCTCGCCGTCAGCGAGCGCGACCCAGCCGACGCGCGAGTCGCGCAGCAGCGCCTCGAACGACGCGACGTCGGGCGAACCAAAACTGCCGAAATCGACGATGCCGGCATGCGGGCGGTTCGCCTTGACGAGATTCAGTGCGTCCGCAACGGTTTTCGCGCGCCACACGTCCCAACCGCGCGACGCCAGGCAGTCGGCGAGCGCGGCGTCGTGCCGCTGCGACAGGTAGACGAGCGGCCGCGACGGCACCGCATGATTGCGCCGGGCGGCGACGAACGACATCGCGCCGGCCTCCCTTTCGACATCCTGCGGGCCCGACACTCTCAGCTGGCAGCAATAGTTCACGATGGCCTCGCCGCGTAGGGTTGGTTGTCGGAACGGCCATTGCCGGATCGCATGCGGCGGGGCCCGTGGTCCCGCGGCGCGGCGCCGCCCCGTCCTCGAATCGATGTTTCGTTATCGGCAGAACACGACGCGCTGCGTGTAGATCTGCGGCTCGATGGCCGGCTTCACCGACGTGTTGAGATCGTCGCGATAGGCATGGTAGGTCTTGCCATTCACCGTCACGTCCTCGGCCCGGGCCGTCTCGATCCTGTCGAGCCCGCTGTGCTGCCACCCGCTCACGCGGTCCGCCGCCGTCACGCTCGACTCGCCGGCGATTTTCTGCGTGATCGCGCTGCCGTCGCTCCACGGCTGCGTCTGCATGTCCTCGGCATGCTGCATCGCGCCGACCGTCTTGCCCGTCGACGTCGGGCCGTTCTGCGCTTCGAACGGCGCGCCGCGACCGTATACCGGCGACTTCCACGACGGCGCATGACCTTGCTCCGGCATCATGTAGACCATCTGCGGATCGCCGATCATCACCATCGGCGCGCATGCGGTGTTGTCGGCGCGGCCCAGCGTCGTCAGCGCCTGCTGAACGCTCACGGCATTCGCGGCGGTCTGCTCGCTCAGGATCACGAACACCGCGGGATTCTGGAAAACCGTCTGCGCAGCGGCTTGCACGCTGACCAGCAGCAAAGCGACCAAAAAGATCCTCATGATTGAGGCCTCCTTGCATCCTCGTCAGGCAAAAAGAGGTGTTGATCTCGGGGATGGGACCAACACCCGTCCAACCGGAAACGTCCATCGGGCATCGGGGCCGGGCGACCGGCATTCGGCCGCGCGGCAGACGGCCCCGTGTGCTTACGACGACGTGCTCGTCGAGATGACGGCCGGCGCCGGCGCAACCGGTGCGGCTGGTGCGGCCTGCTGGTCGACCGTGGCCGGCGGCAACGCCTGGGCCGGGTCGCTCAACGCCGGCATGTCGGCGGCGGGCGCAGCCGGTGCGGCAGCGGATTCGGCCGCTTCGGGCACCTTCGCGTCGGCAGTCGGCATGTCGGCCGGCGCTGCTGCCGCAGGCAGCGCGGCTTGCGGAGCGAGCGCTTCGGCAGTCGCTTGCGGCACCTGCTCGGCAGCCTTTGCATCGGCTGCCGGCGCCGTGACGACGGCAGCGGCCGGCATCGGTTCGGCAACCGGTTCGCCTGCGGCCTGCGCTGCGTTGTCGGTGGCGGCCGGCATCGGCTCCGGTGCCTTGTCGGCGACGGGCTGCACGGGTTCGGGCGCCTTCGTGTCGGCAACCGGCTGCGCGGGCTCGGCGGCCTTCGTGTCGGCAACCGGCTGTGCGGGCTCGGGAGCCTTCGTGTCGGCAACCGGCTGCGCAGGCTCGGGGGCCTTCGTGTCGGCCACGGGCTGGGCGGGCTCCGGCGCCTTCGTGTCGGCGACCGGCGTGGCAGGCGCTTGCGATGCCTTGTCGGCTACCGCCGGCGCGGCAATGACGGCCGCAGCCGGCACGGCCGCCATCGCGGCTGCCGGTACGACCGCGGCGGCAGGCGCGGCGGCGACGGCAGGTGCCGCAGCAACCGCGGGCGCCGCTGCCGCCGGTGCAGCCACTGCCGGCGCCGCGGCGGCAACAGCGGGCGACGCGACCGCCGGTGCGGCAGCGGCGACTGCCGGCGCGGCGACGGCCGGGGCGGCGGCGACCGGCGCGACCGCCGGCACCGGAATCGGAACCGGCACCGAAACAGGCGCTGCCTGCACCGACGTCGTCTGGATCGGACGCGTCGGCGCGGATGCCGGCGCGGCCGAGCCGAGCGGCGGCAGGCCCATGCGGTCGCGCACGATCGGGTCGCGATACTTCACGTCGTCCGCGACGGTCGCTTCCACGCTCGGCGCCACGTTCGAACGCGCGAGCGGCGTGGTCGTGCCCGGGCACAGGTGGCCGGTCGCTTCCACCGCGCGCCGGTTCGCATCGCTCTGGCACAGCAGCGCGAGCGCCACGTCGGTCAGGCCCATCGCACGGAATTCACGCGCATCGAGACGCCGGACGCAGGCCTGGTCGACCAGCGTCGTGCCGCCCGTCGCGCCGAAGCCCGGGAACGACACACCGACGCTCACCGAACCCATGCAGGTATCGGACAGCGTGGTCGTGAGGCCAGGCGCCTGGATCGCCGGGTTGGTCTTGATCGTCTGCGTTCCGGAGTAGTTGACGTTTTCCGAAGTCTGGGTGTTGTACGGGTTGGTGCCGGGCGCGCCCGACGACTGCAGCGACTGCGGCGTCACGCTCGTGCCGCCGCTGGTGCTGGACGGCATCGTCACGTTGAAGTTCACGCTCGAATTGCCGCTGCCGCGCACCCCGCTGGAACTGGTGGCATTGCCGCCGCGCGAGCTCGTGGTGTTCGTGTTCATGCTCGAACCGCCACCCTGGCTGACGGCCGTCGACGACGTCGAGGACTGCGCGCTCGACGTCGAGTCGGCAGTTTGCGCGTGGGCACCGATCGTGGTCATCGCGAACATCGCCGCGCATGCCACCTTGATCCTGTTGCTGTTCATTTCACTCTCCGGACGAGGTTTGACCTCCGACCCAGGCAACCGTACTAATTCCCCTGAATGCCTTCAGTTTTCGCTGCTTCCCCGAACTGCTTCCAGCCGCTGCCCAGCTGGGACCACGAGCCGGCCGACACGCCCTGCCACTGCTGGGCATCCGGTCCGCCGATGGCACTGCCCGACGAAAGCGTTTGTTGTTCTGACGGTTTGGTTGTCTGGTCAGGATTGTTTGACGTCTGCATAGTCGATTGCCCACCATCGGCAGCACGGTCAGCGCCATACGCCGTCAGAGACGCGAGCATCAGAGCGGCGGCAATCAGGTTCTGCTTCATGCCAACTCCTTACGTGACAACAATGCGGAAAAGAGACCAGCGTCGCTGGGAAACTGGTCCCCCCCACACCTGACTAATGACTGCTCCCGGTCGCGCTCGAACTGCCCTGGCTTCCACCCGATGCGGACGGCGAACCGGCCGGACCGGTACTCCACGCGGTCGACGAGTTGTAGTGAGTCGAACCCGTGATCGCAGCAGACCCACCACTGCCCGTCAGCCCGGCGGCACCCGCGTTGGCGTTGCCGTTGTCGTTCGCACCCGTGGCCGTGTAGTGGTTCGCGCCGAGTACGATCGTGGCGGTCACCCCTCCCGACAGCGCATTCGCGTTCTCGTTCGTTTTGCTGTTTCCACCGAACGAGCCTGCGGCACCGATACCGCCGCCTGCCGCGAACGCGCCTCCGTTCATGCCCGAACCGCTGGCCGTCGAAGTCGAGTTGTGGTTGGCGGACGCCGTGCCGACGGAACCAGCGGGTGTCACGGTACTGCCGGCGCTTGCACCAGCCGTCGATGTCGAATTGCTCGTATAGCTGCCGGATCCGACCAGTACCGAACCGGACACACCCGCTGCGACGGATTGCGTCTGGTTGTTCGTGAACGAACCTGCTGCCAATGCGGCCGACGATAGGACGGTGAGCGCTGTCGCTAATATGACTTTGGCTTTCATAGCAATTCCTTGCTGTGAGGAAGTTCGGCGGTGGCGGAGCCAGGCCAGCCCTGATGGGGCGAAGCCCGGCATCCGTACCGCCAGCCAATGACGAACGCTACGCGCCGCGGCTTAGTGGTGATACGTCCAGCCAGTCGAGCCGGCATTCGCACCGCTGCTGCCGCCAGCCTGTGCGCCGCCGAAGCCGAAGCCGCCGACCGTCGACGTTTGCGTGTGGCTCGTGTACGAGACCGAAGCGCTGCCCGGGCCACCGGCAAGTGCACCGGCGGCACCGAGTGCTGCGCCCGAATCGGTCGCGGAGAAGTGGCCGAACCCGGCAACTCCGGCCATCGTCTGGCCACCGCTCGTCGAATTGCTGCTCGACACCGTGCCGCTGCCTGCAAACGCTGCACCCGAAACCGCCAGAACTGCTGCTGCAATCAGAAGCTTCTTCATGGTCGACTCCATAACGGCGTGGAGAGAATGAGCAAGGAAGACTGCACGCCATCAACCTTCCTGCCTCGAGCAATCCTTAAAAAAATAAGGATTACTATCAAATCAAGAAATTCGTGCCGACTCTTAATTTTAATTTTTTGTCCATTTTTGACAGCCGAAGTCTAGTTTTATGTTTTCAGCTTGTCCAAAATTTATGCGTAGGTGTTTTCTATTATTTTTACGACAATTGAATATTTTTAAAAAACACCTCCAATTTCGCAACCGGAATGACGCACGCATCCTCCGGCTCACGATTTTCGATACCCCGTCGAAAACGGATACCGGCATTGGCATTCGTTTTCGAAATCAAAAATGCGCGAATATATACCACCGCAAAATACGACAGCCGTTCAAATGGCGCTCGTCAGCCGAGCGACGACGGTGCCGCATTGCAGACAGATGGCATGTTTGCTCCCTGAGCTGGTGAAGAAAGGGCGTCCGGACAATCCGGCCGACGTGCGTTCGATCTAATCCGGCCGGCGCCGGTACTGGCCCGGCGCGATCGAAACCGCCCTGCACGGTTGAAGACGAAACGGCGTCACGCTGTCCGGCACGAACAGCCTGACCCATCCGGGTGAACTGAATGAAAGGGGGCACCCCTGTCGCCCGCTCGTCACGAGGCGCGACAACCGCCGCGGCACGCGGCCGGCGCGGACGCCGGGAAAGCGATGGAATACCCGCGACGCTGGCACTGCGTCGTGAGCAACACCCCGATTTCTCCGACTACCCCATTGGTGCGCAAAATACGCGCGGATCACACTACTGCTTATGGTCTTCATCGCCGTTTCCCCGACTGCTTACTGACGAGTTGGTCGCCCCCACATCTTTGTTGCATCGTGTCGACCGCCCGCCGATGCGTCCAATACCGCAAGCAGCGTGCCACGCGTTGCGCCATCGTTCGTTGCGCGCGCCGAACCGCCGCCAGGCCGCGGCTTTTCGCCGGAAACGTCGTTTTTTGTTTCAGGAATGTATCGCGGCAAAGGTTTGGCACACGTCGCGATCGCTGCGCTTCATGACGCAATCCCGTGATTAGACGGACGAATCCGGCCCGCGGCGCGTTGTCGGACGGCAGGTTGAACGGGTGTTTCAAACTTGAGAAGCGCGCCGCGGCGCCCGCCGGGCGGCATCCGTGTTTCCACTGACGAACGACGCTTCGATGCGTATGCGGCCCGGCTACCGTGCGAAAACGAACGAGAATCGATCCACCCTGCGTGCGGCCCCGGCGCCAGACGCAACGGCCTGCGATGCGTCTGCGGCTTGCTTATCCCCGGTTCGGCAAAACGAATTTGATTCATTCGTGAAAATACCGACACGATCGCGCGACGAAAAATGTCGCCATCGCGACCGTTACCGGCGTAATAATTAAAACAAATGTAAACATGGAATGCCGGCAAAAGCACAAGCACCATTTTTCATTCCGGCTCAACCCACCTTTCACGCCGAATACACCCCGAGGATGCGACACATTCGAGAAACGTTTTCAAGCATTTATCCGCTCGATTCTCATCGATGAAACATGCCGATTCAACGCGCGCCTTACGTTAACAATCTCGTAAAAGCCTGATTTATCGAGCGTTTCATCGTATCGAATCGCATGGATCCGGCGCTCGCCCGGCTCATTCGCCTGTCCCCACGATTCACGCGTGAAACGCCTGCGCGCCTGTCGATCGGCGAAGGCATGGCCGTGCCCGCGCCGGGCGGCGGCGTGTCGTCCGTGGCATGCCGATTGCCTGATGTCCGGCTCTCACCGAGCGGCACGCCACGGCACACGGAGCACCGGCGGCGGCCCGCTCGCAACCTGCGTGTCGGGGAAACGGCGATGAAGATCACCACCGATCGATCGGCGCTTGCGCCATTCAAGCATCAACGGGGTTGTCAGCGAAACCGGAGCGCCTGTCGTGGCGCTTCGTCGACATCGGAACAGGCGGACCGGCGCTTGCCGAAACGGCACCCGTGCAGCGGGATGGAGCGCGTGCGCGACGCCGTCGGACAGATCGACCTGTGGTTCCTCGAGATGCTCGACGAAGGAGACGGCGATGAATGACCGCGCACCGCCCGAGACGCGTGCCGGCCGGTGCCGGCGGCACCTCAGCCGAGCAATTCCTTCTTCCGCAGGTGCACGACGTCGCGCATCGGCGGCGCGCCGAACAGCCGGCTGTATTCGCGGCTGAACTGCGATGCGCTTTCGTAGCCGACGACGGCGGCGACCGACCCGACGTCGCCGCCCTGCCGCAGCAACAGCCGCCGCGCTTCGTGCAGCCGCAACTGCTTCTGGTACTGCAGCGGGCTCAGCGTCGTCACGTGCTTGAAATGATGGTGCAGCGACGACACGCTCATGTTGACCGCCTGCGCGAGCGACTCGACGCGCATCGGCTCCGCGAAGTGATCGCGGATCCATTCGATCGCGCGCGCGATCCGGTGCGTCTGGCTGCCCGCGATGGCCATGTGTCGCAGCCGCGTGCCCTGCCCGCTCGTCATCAGCCGGTACAGCACTTCCTTTTCGATCAACGGTGCGACGACCGGAATGTCGGCAGGCGTATCGAGCAGGCGCAACAGTCGCAGCGCGGCGTCGAGCAGCGGCGGCGTCAGTTCGGCGAGCGCGATCCCCTCGCCTTCCGGACCCGCATCGGGCTCGGGCAGCCGCATCTCGGCCGCCAGCTCGACGATGCGCTGCGGATCGAGCGTCAGCGACAGGCACAGGTACGGCGCCTCCGGCGACGCGCGCGTCACGCGCGAGAGGATCGGCAAGTCGATCGACGTAATCAGGCAATTGTGCGTGTCGTATTCGTAAGCGTGACCGGCCACGATCACGCGCTTCGCGCCCTGCGCGGCGATCACCAGCGCGGCCCGCGACACGCCGCAGCCGAGATCGACCGGACGCGTGTGCCGATGCAGCATCAAGCCCGGCACGGCCGTCGAATGCGAGCCGTCGGCCGGTGCGAAACGGCCAATCAGCGATGCCAGCTCGCGCCGCCCGGATTCGCGCGACGCCACGATATCGGTCATGTCCATGACGCATCCTCGAATGATTTCCCGTGTCGCGGGAGCATAGCGAAACGGCCCGCCGCGTGCCGGGGATTTGCAGGATTGTTCAATAAATTTGCAGGATTGGGTAGACGCAAAAAGCGGCGGCTCGCGCACACTCCCGGCTAACCTGCCCGTATGGCGGGTTTTCCCCATGGAGACATAAAAATGCCTACCTCGTTTGTCCTGAACGGCAAGAACGTCACGCTCGACGCCGATCCGTCGATGCCCGTCCTCTGGGCGATTCGCGAACACGCGGGACTGACCGGCACGAAGTTCGGCTGCGGCATGGCGCAGTGCGGCGCGTGCACCGTGCATCTCGAAGGCCAGGCCGTCCGCTCGTGCGTGCTGCCGCTCGCCGGCATCGCGGGCAAGCACATCACGACGATCGAGGGCCTGCAGAGCAAGCCCGCGCACGCCGTGCAGGCCGCCTGGGTCAAGCTGCAGGTGCCGCAATGCGGCTACTGCCAGTCCGGCCAGATCATGTCGGCCACCGCGCTGCTGGAACAGAACCCGAAGCCGACCGACGCGGACATCGATGCCGCGATGAACGGCAACCTGTGCCGCTGCGCGACCTACGCCCGCATCCGGGCCGCGATCCACGACGCAGCCGCGACGCTGGGAGCCTGACCATGACGATCGAACTCGACAACACCGGCTCCGTGCGTCCGTCGCGCCGCACGTTCCTGAAGACCGCGGGGGCCGCGGCCGCGGTCAGCCTGACCATCGGCTTCGACTTCACCGGCTTCGGCCGCCGCGCGCTCGCCGCGACCGCGCCCGAAGCCGGTTTCGCGCCGAACGCATTCCTGCGCATCACGCCCGACGGCACCGTCACGGTCATCGCGAAGCACGTCGAAATGGGCCAGGGCGCGTATACGGGCATCGCGACGATCGTCGCCGAGGAGCTCGACGCGAACTGGTCGAACGTGCGCGTCGAAAGCGCACCGGCCGATGCGAAGCGCTACGCGAACCTCGCGTTCGGCACGATGCAGGGCACCGGCGGCAGTTCGGCGATGGCGAACTCGTGGCAGCAGCTGCGCGAAGCGGGCGGCAAGGCGCGCGCGATGCTGGTGTCGGCCGCCGCGGCCCGCTGGAAGGTGCCGGCCAGCGAGCTGACGACCGCCAATGGCGTCGTCACGCACGCGAAGAGCGGCAAGACGGCGCCGTACGGCACGCTCGTCGCCGATGCGTCGAAGCTGCCCGTGCCCGACAAGGTCACGTTGAAGCAGCCCGCCGATTTCAAGCTGATCGGGCACCGGATCCCGCGCGTCGACGCGTCGGCGAAATCGAACGGCACCGCGCATTTCACGCTCGATACGACCTTCCCCGGCATGCGCGTCGCGCTGCTGCAGCGCCCGCCGCGCTTCGGCGCCACGGTGAAATCGTTCGACGCGACGGCCGCGAAGGCCGTGCCGGGCGTCGTGTCGGTCGTGCAGGTGCCGGGCGGCGTGGCAGTCGTCGCGAACGGCTTCTGGGCCGCGAAACAGGGCCGTGACGCGCTGAAGGTCGAGTGGGACGACGCGCACGCGGAAAAACGCGGGTCCGGCGAGATCATGCGCGAATACCGGCAGCTCGCCGACAAGCCCGGCACGTCGGCGCGCAAGAACGGCGACGCCGACGCGGCGATCGCGGGCGCGGCGCGCAAGATCAGCGCGTCGTACGAATTCCCGTATCTCGCGCACGCGCCGATGGAGCCGCTCGACGCGGTCGTCAAGCTGACGGCGAACAGCTGCGAAATCTGGGCCGGCGACCAGTTCCAGACCGTCGACCAGGCCAACGCGGCCAGGACGGCGGGGCTGAAACCCGAACAGGTGCAGATCCACACGCTGTATGCGGGCGGCAGCTTCGGCCGGCGCGCGAACGCGTGGTCGGACTACGTGGTCGAGGCCGTGTCGATCGCGAAGGCGCTCGGCGCGGACGGCAAGCCCGTCAAGCTGCAGTGGACGCGCGAGGACGACATCCAGGGCGGCTTGTACCGCCCGATGTACTTCCACAAGCTCGACGCGGGCCTGACCGCGGACGGCAAGCTGGTCGGCTGGCGCCACCGGATCGTCGGCCAGTCGATCCTCGCCGGCACGCCGTTCGAAGCGTTCATGGTCAAGAACGGCGTCGACGCGACGTCGGTCGAGGGTGCGGCGAACCTGCCGTACGCGGTGCCGAACGTGTCGGTCGAGCTCACCACCGCGAAGACCGGCGTGCCGGTGCTGTGGTGGCGCGTGGTCGGCAGCTCGCACACGGCCTACGCGGTGGAGGCGTTCATCGACGAAGCCGCGCACACGGCGGGCAAGGATCCGTACGCGTTCCGCCGCGACCTGCTCGAGAAGGAACCGCGGATGCGCGCGGTACTGGACCTCGCCGCGCAGAAGGCCGGCTGGGATCCGGCCAAGCCGCTGCCGAAGGGCCGCGGGCGCGGGATCGCGGTCGCCGAGGCGTTCAAGAGCTATGTCGCGCAGGTCGCCGAGGTGTCGGTCGACGCGGACGGCAAGGTGAAGGTCGAGCGCGTGGTGTGCGCGGTCGATTGCGGGATCGCGATCAATCCCGACATCGTCGCCGCGCAGATGGAGGGCGGCATCGGCTTCGGGCTCGGCGCGGCGATGCACAGCGCGATCACGCTGAAGGACGGCCAGGTCGAGCAGCGCAACTTCGACGGCTACCAGGTGCTGCGGATGGCCGAGATGCCGAAGGTCGAAGTGCATATCGTGCCGTCGGCCGAAGCGCCGACCGGCGTCGGCGAGCCGGGCGTCGCGCCGGTCGGCCCGGCCGTTGCGAACGCGATCTTCGCGGCGACGGGCAAGCGGCACTACGTGCTGCCGTTCGATGCGGCGGAGGGCGCGAAGGCCTGATGTCCAGGCGCACCGGCCACGGGGCGAAACGCCTCCGTGGCCGGTCTCCATCCAGCCGCCCCTCGCGTTACGTCAGACGTAACGCCCGTCACCCGTAACATCCCCACCCGATGCTACGTAACAATCCTTCAATGATGCTCGGACCCCTTCAGTGTCCGCCGCGCCTCTCCCGTTAAAAATTCTTTTAAATTCAAGGCTGCCGGGCCGCGCGCAGCCGTGCCGCCGCCGGTCGGCGCTCGATAATCCTCTGCCTGGCCCGAAAGTTGCAGCACAGGACCCGCAAACACTCCTTAATGGACATGTGAGGGCCACCATGGATTGCAAATACCTGTACATCGACAACATAAAAATCAACTTCGTGCGCCGCACGATCGAAATCGACAACAAGGTCGTTGACGTGACGCCGCGCGAATTCGACGTCGTCGAATTCCTGCTCGACAACATGAACAAGATCGTGCCGCGGCAGGCAATCCAGGAAGCCGTGTGGGGCCGCGAGCTCGGCGTGTCGTCGCGCACGCTCGACACCCATATCTCGCGGATCCGTTCGAAGCTGCAGCTCGAACACGACAAGAACCTGCGGATCATCCCGATCTACGCGGTCGGCTATCGCCTGGTGCTGTTCGGTGCGGCCATGACGCACGTCGAGCGCCACGATGCCGCGCCGGTCCTGCGTGCCGCGCCGCAACCGGCGATGGCCGCCGACTACGCGTGACGCTGCCCCCGCGCGCCGCCTGCTCGCGGCGCAGCGGCCACGTCCCCCCCACCGCGCTGCGCCCAGCCGCAGCGCCTCGCGGCCTGCCAGCCGGATCCGGCCTGCACGCCCTCCGGCCCGCCAGCCAGTCGCGACCCGACCGCCGCCTCCGGGCGGCGGTTGCTTTTGGGCGCCGGCCGCCGCCTGCCCGGCTTCATCACGCTTCGTAGCACCCCGCTTGCTCGATCGCCGCACGATGCGTGCGACTACGGATTCCGGCCCGGCACGCGGCCATGGCCGTCCCTACAATCGACGCAGCAGCCGCGCGCCCTACGGCGCCGCCGGCCCCGGAACAACCCGTCGAATCAACGCCGAATCCGCCCCGATCCCGCCGTGCCTGCGCAGTTCCTGACGAATGCCGACGCCGGCGACGCCGCGAGCCGGGCGATGCCCGCCGCTTCCGCGCCCCCCGCCGCTGCGCCGGCGGCGGTCGCACTCGACGCGTCGCCGTACCTGCCGCGCCTGTCCGCCGCCGCCGCGCGCGGGCTGTCGCACGCGTACGGCGCGACGGGCGCCGTCCCGGTCACGCTCGGCGAGCACGCGTACGAGGTGCGCTGGCGCGTCGACGCGGAGCCGGCCGCCGATGCGCACGCGTACCGCTTCGTCATCGGCCCGGCCACCGGCACGCTGTGGATCGATCCGGTCGCGGAAACGGAATGGCTCGGCGACGCAGCCGATCCGGCCGTGCCGGCCGTGATCCGCGCGGCGCTGCTCGCCGACCTGGGCGCGCCGCTCGCGGCCGTGCTGCAGGCCGCGACGCGGCAGCGCGTGGAGCTGCTGCCGCCGCCCGAGCGCGTGCCGGCCTGGCGTGCGGCGCCGGCCGCGCTGCGCTTCGAGCTGCGGCGCGCCGATGCCGCGTGGCGTTGCCATGGCGCGCTGCTGTTCGACGTGCCCGATGCACTGGCCGTGTTCTTCGCGACCGCGCCGGCCGCGCTCGCCGATGCGCGCGCGGCCTACGCGAACCTGCCCGTGCCGCTCGTGTTCGAGATCGGCCGCACCGAGCTGACGACGGCCGAACTGGCCGACGTCGTCGGCGGCGACATCATCGCGATCGAACGCTGGCAGGCGCACGAGCAGAACCTGCTGTGCGTCGCGCGACTGCCGGCCGCGCCGGCGTGGGAAATCACCGGACGGCCGTCGGGCAACCGGCTGACCGTCGAACGAATCAGGGAGATGCCTTTGGAACCGACCCGCACCGACCACGCGCCCGTCACGACACACGATGCGCCATCCGCCGATGCGCCGCGCACGCTCGACGGCCTCGCGGTCGACCTGCGCTTCGAGCTGCCGCCCGCGTCGATGCCGCTCGGCGAGCTGAGCGCGCTGCAGCCGGGCGCCGTGATCGAGCTGCAGCAAGGGATCAACCAGAGCGTGATCCATCTCGTCGCGAACGGGATGCTGATCGGCACCGGCCACCTGATCGCGGTCGGCCAGAAACTCGGCGTGCGCGTCGTCACGCTGACGCAACCCGCGCCGCGCGAGCGCTGAACGATGGGCAACCTGCCGAACCCGGTCGCGCTGATCGCGGTGATCGCCGCGCTCGGCATCGCGCCGTTCGCGGCGCTGATGGTGACGAGCTACACGAAGCTCGTGGTCGTGCTCGGCCTGCTGCGCTCCGCGCTCGGCATCCAGCAGGTGCCGCCGAACCTCGTGCTGAACGGCATCGCGCTGATCCTGTCGCTGTTCATCATGGCGCCCGTCGGGATGTCGATCCGCGATGCGCTGCAGGCGCGCCACTTCGACGCGTCGGGACAGCTGTCGACGGCCGACGTCGGCGCGCTCGCCGATGCCGCGCTGCCGCCGATCAAGGAATTCCTCGTGTCGCACACGCGGCAGCGCGACCGCGAGTTCTTCGTGCGCACCGCGACGTCGGTCTGGCCGAAGCACCGCGCCGACGGCATCAAGGACGACGACCTGCTCGTGCTGGTGCCGAGCTTCACGCTCGCCGAGCTGACGAAGGCGTTCCAGATCGGTTTCGTGATCTACATCGTGTTCATCGTCGTCGACCTGCTGGTCGCGAACATCCTGCTCGCGCTCGGGATGCAGATGATCTCGCCGACGACGATCTCGGTGCCGTTCAAGCTGCTGCTGTTCGTCGCGCTCGACGGCTGGTCGCTGCTCGTGCACGGGCTCGTGATGTCGTACCGCGTGGCGGGTGCGGGATGAACGCGCGCGGCCTACGAATCGCGGCGGCGTGCCTGTGCGCGCTGGCCGTGCTCGCGCTGGCGGGCCTGCAGCCGCGTGACGCGCGGGCGGCCGGCGCCGCCGCGGGTTTCGCTCGACTCGCGCGCGCCTGCGCGCCGAACGTCGATCCCGACACGCTCGCCGCGCTGGTGCGCACCGAGTCGGGCTTCAATCCGTATGCGATCGGCGTGGTCGGCGGCCACCTGACGCGCCAGCCCGCGTCGCTCGACGAAGCGCGCGCGACCGCGCGCGAACTGTCGTCGCGCGGTTACAGCTACAGCGTCGGCCTCGCGCAGGTGAACGCGCGCAACTTCGCGAAATACGGGCTCGACGAAACGACGATGTTCGAGCCATGCCGCAACCTGCAGGCCGGCGGCGCGATCCTGACCGAATGCTTCGCGCGCTCGTCGGGCACCGGCCGCGCCACGCAGGCCGCACTGCGCGCGGCGCTGTCGTGCTACTACAGCGGCAACTTCACGACCGGCTTCTCGAGCGGCTACGTGAGCCGCGTCGTCGCGAGCGCGCAGCGCAACGCGCGCGAAGGCGGCGTCGAACCGATCCCGGTGGTGCGTGACGTGCCGCCGCTGGCGCGGCAGCGACGCATGGACGCGGCCGCGACCACGCCGCCCGATCGCGCGCGCAGGCTGCCGTTGCCGGCTGCCTCCGCCGACCCGCCGTCGTGCCATGCGCGCCCGGTCGTGATGATGTGCCACGGCTTGTCGGCGAGCCAGACGAAGCGGCTGTGCGTGCGGTGTCTCGATCAGTGACCGCATGAGCGCACGCGGCGCCCTGCACGCGCGTCGCTTTCAGGGGTCCGAACCACGCCGCGCGGCACGGCTGCCGCACGCGGCGCCCGTCTCGTAGCCCGCGCGGCGCCCGGGCGCCGGCCCCTTCCTGCCGCTACGAAACAGCGGTGTTCCCGTCGCCGGGGGCGTCCGTACACTCGAACGATCACGTTGCGGCGCGCAGGGCGCCGCGCGTGCCGCGCATTGGGCGGTTCAACGGAGACGAGCATGCTGTTGATCGACGGAGTGGGACTGGGTGTCAACTGGCAGCGCTTCCTGTCGGAAACGCTGAATCCGGTCGTCGCACCGCCGCCTCCGCCGCCTCCGCCGCCGAAAAAGGACGATCCGGCCGCCGGGCCCGCGAGCCCGAGCGTCGCCCCGCCGATTCCCGTCACCGCATCGCTGGCCACCGATCCGTCGAAGCCGACCAACGCCGAGATCCAGTCCGCGACGTCGCTGATCCAGAACATGGCCGCGCAATATACGGCGCCGCCGCCCGACATCACCGTCGAGAACGACAAGACGCGCGCGGTGCAGAAAGCGATCCAGGACGCGCAGACGAACTACGACAACGCATCGCAGACGCTGCAGGGCGCGCAGAACGTGCTGCACCTGGTCAACCGCGATCCCGAGTCGACGGCCGACGACCGCAAGACCGCGCAGGCCGACTACGCGAAGGCGCGCACGGCGGCCGACACCGCGCAGCGCGAGCTGAACGTGACCACCGACGCCGGCTACATGATCCTGTACGGCGAACAGGCGAACGCCGACATGCCGGCCGGGATGAAGATCGACGATTCCGGCAAGGTGACGGACGCCGGCGACGCGCAGCACGCGGCCGACCAGCAGTTCAAGACGCTGCTGGCCGCCTTCCCCGATCATGCGAACGATCCGAACTGGGTACCGCAGCCGGGCGACTGCAAGAATCCGCTGCAGATCCGGCTCTACGACGACTGGCAGACCGCCAGCGCGAAGGCGGCCGTGGGCGCGTCGAAATACTTCGCGGACGTCGCGAATTCCAACCTCGCGTATACGCAGTTCCAGTCGTACCTCGCCGATCCGGACTACAAGGCCGCGCTCGATGCGGGCGTCGGGCGGCTGAACGATGCGCTGCAGCCGCTGGAACTGCAGGTCACGATGCCCGATGCCCCCGCTTCACAGGATGCCGCGCAGCAGGCGGTCACGTCCGCCGCGAAGGATGCGAACTACGCGAACGCCGCGTACGGCGCGGCCAACGACAGCCTGGCGCTCACGAACGCGCAGCAGCACTACGATTCGGCCAGCGGCAAGGAAGGACCGACGGTGGTCGTCGCGAATGCGGTGTCGGACGCGAAGACCGCGCTCGCCCGCGCGCAGACGGCCGCGAACACGAGCGGCGGTTATCTGCAGATGCTGTCCGCGCAGCGGCAGGTCGACGCGCTGCAGGCCGACTATACGAAGAAGCTGGACGCATCCAACGCGTGGCACAAGGACAATCCGCACGCGATGATCAAGGATCCGCAGGTCGATATGGACCTCGGCGATGCGTATGCGAAGCTCGATCAGGCGAAGCAGCAGGCAAGCATCGCGCACGACGGTTTCGTCGTCGCGTACGGTGCGACGCTCGCGCAGCAGTACGACGATCAGGCATCGCAGATCAAGGCGCAGGTGAACGCGCAATCGATATTCACGAAGCCGGGGCTTCAACCGCCGCTGCTGACGCCGTCGCTGTCGACCGCGAACGGCCTGCCGGGGCTGCCCGCATCGTCGTTGTCGACGGCGACGTCGGCCGCCCCCTCCGGCACGCCGCCGCTGCCGAGCGCGTCGCCGCTGGCCCCGCCGACGTTGCCCGGGTCCAACGGCGCAGCGTCGCTGCCCGCGTCGCCGCTGCTCGACAGCCCGTTCCTGCTGCCGCAGTCGTCGGGCCCGTCCGCCGCGCAGGCCGGCCCGACGATGCTCGACGTGAAGCGCATGCAGACCGTCGCGGGCGCGATCCGCGCGGCCGACGGCCGGATGTCGGATTCGGTAAACGAGCGCGCGACCCAGCTCGCGCTGTCGCAGGCGCGCATCCAGCAGACGCAGGCGAAGAGCACGCTCGCGTCGGTGCAGAAGCAGTACGACGACTGGGCAGCCGCGAATCCGCCGCCGATGCGTTTTCGCACCGTCGCGGGCGACGACATGATCCCGGCGCCGTCGATGCCGCGGCCCAACCTGTACCAGGACCCGCTCGACAAGGCGAAGGCGGCCGTCACGCAGGCCGACAATGCGGTGCAACGTCTGCAACTGCTGAGCGAGACGTCGCATCAGCAGGTATTGATGGATCAATTCGACGCGGGACTCGACGAGCGGCTGCGCTACGCGGCGCCCGACTCTGACGCCGGCAACGACTACAAGAAGGCGCTGCACGACTTCTACGAGGCGCACCGCGGCGAGCTGTCGAACTCGCTACTCGACGCGGCGAGCGCGAGCACGCAGAACGGCGATACGATCGCGTTCGGCAAGCTGACCGACAACGAGCAGCGCAACCTGATCGGCGTCGCGCTCGGCATGCAGCCCGACGTGCCGAACACGGCATCGTCGAGCGATGGTTCGGATCCCGTATCGCCGACGAAGGACGATGTCGCGCGCTACACCGACAAGGACAAGCTGTCGACGATCAACAGCGTGCGCGACAAGCTGCTGTCGATCGGCGGCGGCGCGACGACGCAGGTCAACGTGCTGCCGATGGTCTATGCCGCCAAGGATGCCGGCATGACCACCAGCGCGCTGTTCAAGGTCAGCGGCAAGGACGGCACGCAGTACGTCGACGAGACGGCGAGCACCTACAACGACATCAACGACTACATCGACAACAACGAGCTGTCGAAGGACGGCACCGTCGACATCGCGACCGGTCACAACGCGGACGGCTCGCTGCAGCTCGTGTCGAAGGCCGCGCATCACGAAAGCGGCTTCGACAGTTTCCTGAACACGCTGACCAGCACGGGCCTGAACATCGGCATGATGGTCGGCGGGATGGCGCTCGAAGGTCTCGGCACGCTGCTCGACGGCACCGGCATCGGCGCGATCGTCGGCGTGCCGCTGAACATCCTCGGCGCGGGGATGATGTACACGGCGATCGGCGCGACGATGACGAGCGCGGGCCTCGATCTGGCCAACCGCGCCGACCACGGGCGCAGTCTCAATCCGTTTACCGACGCGGGCGCGCGGGCCGACTTCATCAACCTCGTGCCGATGGGCGCGGCGGGCGCCGCGAAGCTCGCCGGCAGCAAGCTGTTCACGCGCGCGGTCACGGCGCTCACGCGCACGCCGAAGGTCGCGTCGGTGCTTACCACCGGCGCGCGCGCCACCGCGGTCGTGACGGGCGTGGGCGGCGCGGTCGAGGCGTTCGGCGAAGCGGGCTACGACTATTTCGTCAAGGGCGACACGAAGGCGGCCGGCGAGCAGCTCAAGTCCGGGATCACCAACGTCGCGCTGATGGCCGCCGGTGGCCTCAAGGAACGCGCGGTGACGTCGGTGCGCACGCACACCGGCCGGCCGGTGCCGATCCGCGGGGCCGACGGCGACACCGTCACGGTCGACAGCCAGATGCTCGGCCAGATCCTGAACAAGGGCGACGTGTCGTCGCTCGCCTACGGCCGCACCCGGGCGACGCTCGACGGGGAAGCCGTGAAGGTGTCGCCCGACGGCATGCTGATGGTCGGCGACAAGATCCTGACCTACGACAACCAACCGATCCGCGTGCTCGACAAGACGTCGAGCAAGCAGATGCCGCCCGGCAAATCGGTGGTGCTCGGCGAGGACGGCACGCTGTCCGTCGTGTCGGCCTCGCCGAAGGAATGGACCAACGGCACGCGCATCGACGACGTGACGGGAACCGGCGAGCGCCTGTCGTTCGGCCCGGACGGCGAGATGACCACGACGCCGAACGTCGTCCCGAAGACGCGGCTCGAACTGCTCGATCACACCCTTGCGCAGACGAGCGAAGCGATCCGGCAGGCAAGCGGCGCCGACGCGCAGGCGCCGCGCAGCCTCGCGCAGACGGCCGCCGAAAGCGAAACGGCCAGCACGGCGAACAACGCCCGCAGCACGCAGCGCGCGAGCCAGGAACGCGCGCGCGTCGATCAGCAGCACGACGAAACCGAACTGGACCGCACGTCGGCCGCGCGCAACGACCGGCGCAGCGAGGATGCGCAGGCGCTGCGGACGCGGCCCGCCGACCTCGAGGAACCCGCCGGCGGCGGCACGCGAACGAAGACGGATGGCTCGCCGCCGCGCGTCAACGTGAAAATCGTCGACCTGACGGACGAAGCGCCGGCCGCCCGACCGGCCGCGCGCGATCCGGCCGGCGTCGCGGTCCCGCGCGGGCCGAGCGCCGAACCGCTGGAGGTCGGCGACCGCACCGTCTATGTCGTGCGCGACCGCGCGGCGCAGGACGCGCCTGGCGCACGGCCGTCCGCGTTGCGCCCGCAGGATCTCGACGAGCCGGTGATCGTCGTCGCGGGCGAACATGACGCGGCACTGGCGCCCGAACTCGCGAACCGCTGGCAGAAGCCCGTCTACGCCGCCGCACCCGACGCGTTCGGCGCCGACGGCCAGCTGCGCGCCGACGCACGCGTGCTGCGTTTCGATCCCGCGCCGGAAACCCCGGCAGCCGAAACCGGCTTGCCGGGCGCGGCCGCGGCCGACGAAACGCCGCCGGCATCGCCCCGCCCGGCTGCCGGCGACGACACGGTGATCGTGCTGGCCGGCAAGCGCGGCCCGAACGAACCGGCGATGCCCCGTACGGCCGCGCCGCCCGAGCCGGTCAAGGCGCTCGACGGCGTGTTCAGCGCGCCGAACCGCGTGCTCGTGCTCGTCAAGCCGGAACGCCCCGGTGCGCCCGAGCGGAACGCGGAGCGGGAAACGGCCGCGGCCGACCGCGGCACGCGCGCGATCGACGACGCGGGCGACCCGACCGCTCCCGCACCGACCGGCGGCGAACGTCGCGCCGCGGCGAACGACGACATCGGCCTCGCCGCCGCGCACCCCGAAACGACCGAGACCGCCCCGCCCGACCCCGGCGCATCGAAGCCGGGCTGGGTCACGCGGATGCAGATGCGCTTCGGCGGCGCGGCGCTGCCCGAAGCCGCACAGGCGCTCGCGATGCAGTCGGGCACGCTCGCCACCCAACTGCGCATGCTGCAGGACGCCGGCTGGCGCGTGACGCTCGGCAAGCGCGGCGGCGGCAGCCGCATCGACCCGCGCAAGCGTCGCGTGACGATCGACGGCGCGCTCCAGCATCCGGGCAGCATCACATATACGCTCGCGCACGAAGCGCGCCATGCGGTCGAGGCGATGGCCGGTGTGCTGAATCTCGACTACGGCAACCGCAGCCGCTTCACGCGCAAGGCGCTCGAAGCCGAGGCGCGCGCGCAGATCAACGCGTTCGAGGCACGCTACGAAATCAAGCTCGCGGGTGGCGGCGACATTGCCGCGCATGTGCGCCTGCCCGATGCGATCGAGCGCGAAGGCGCCGCGTGGCGCGCGCCGTCGCACGACTATGCGGGCACGGTCGGACGCCTCGTCGACGCATTCGCGGATGCGCCCGTGTCGGGCCGCGACGGCGAGACCTACCGCGACTTCTACGACGACGTATGGTCGCGCCAGAAGCGCCGCGGCGGCATCCCGCGCCGAATGCCCGCGCCGCAAACGCACGAGACCGCCGACGCGCCGCGCGGCGTGCGCAGCTTCGACGAACGCGTCGCCTGGAGCCGCGCGCATGCCGACTATGCGTCGCCGTTCGGCGACGGGCCCGTGCCTGCCGCGGCCGACCTCCAAGCAGCGCGCAGCCGCCACTTCACGATGCTGCAGGACGAAGGCGTGCTGATGCTGCATGCCGACACGTTGCCGGACGGCACGCTGCTCGCGGATGGACAACCGGCCAGCGTGCATGAATACGCGCTCGACCAGGCGCCGTCGTTCCTGATCAAGGACGGCTATTCGATCGTGCTGTCGGCGAAGCACGGCGGCGATGCGGCTGCCGCGCAGCTCGCGAACCTGTGGCAGCGGCCGGTGTATGCGCCGCCCCCACACGCGGTCGGCGAACGCGCGGCGCTGCTCGACACCGGCGTGTTCCGCCGCTACGACCCGGCGCCCGCGGCACCGCACGATCTCGGGCCGCTGGCGGCCGACGCCGAAGGCGTGCACGTCGAGGGCAATCCGGCCGCGCGGATCGACGTCGAGCGTCACGTCGGCGAACTGCTCGGCGCCGGCGGCGAGAAAACCGTGTTCGCGCTCGGCCACGATGCCGCGCTCGCGGTTTACGACCACGGCCCGCATACGTCGGAAGCCCGCCAGATCGAAGCGGCGATCGACGAGAGCATCGCACTCGACGATCTCGCCGCGTACGACCTGAAGACCGTGACGATGCACGGTCCGTTCTCCGCGCTGAACCGCGTCGCCGTGCTGTACCGGCCGCTGGGCGTGTTCCACAGCTACGGCTTCGAGACGGGCGCGCTGCCGCGCGTGGTGTCGCGCGCGGCGCTCGAGCATATCCGGCAGATTCGCGAAGTCGTCGAACGCACGGGCATCGGCTTCGACCTGCAAGGCCTCTTCACGCGCGGCGGCGATTTCCTGCTGAGCGACCCCGGCCCGATCGGCACGGGCGCGGGCGAGCACTTCACCGCGCTGCAGCGGCTCGCGGTAATCGAGCGCGCGCTGACGCAAGGCCTCGAGCGCGGCAACATCGAACTCGCGCATCCGCGGCTCGCCGAAACGCCGCCGCCCGATGCGTTCGTGCAAAAACCGTCGGTCATCACGCGCGTGCGGATGCGCTTCGGCGGCGCCCCGCTGCCGAAGGAAGCGTACCGGCTGATCGACGCGTCGAGCCTGCTGTCTCAGCAGCTTCGGCTCGGCACCGACGCCGGCTGGAAAGTCGTGCGCGGCAAGCCCGGCGGCGGCAGCAAGATCGATACGCGGCGGCGGCGCGTCACGATCGACGGCGGCCTGCGGTCGACCGGATCGATGGTCTACGTGCTCGCGCATGAAGCCCGCCACGCGCTCGAGGCCGCGACCGGCACGCTCGGGCTCGACTACGGCTCGACGCAGGGTTACGTGCGTAGCGCGCTGCTCGCCGAGGCGCGTGCGCAGGTCAACGCGTTCGCGGTGCGCGACGAGATCCGGGCGAACCTCGGCGTCGACATCGGCCGCCACGTCGCGCTGCCCGAGGCGATCGCCAACGAATACGGCCGCGCGCGGCCCGGCGACGCCGCCTCGCTCGCGCGCCTCGCCGACGCGTTCGAGCACAGCCCGACGTCGCTCGACGGCGGCGTGACCTACGGCGAGCTGTATCGGCGCCACGCGCAGGCCGCGCGGCGTACCGGGGTCACGATGCCGGCGCCGCGCGACACGGCCGCCACGCTCGCCGAGGAAACGGCATGGTCGCGCGCCCGCCCGGTGAAGGCGTCGCCGTTCGACGGCAAGCCGGTAGCCGGCGTCGACGCACTGACGCTCGACCGCTCGGGCCCGCTGTCCTACGACCGCGACGGCCGCATCGTGATCGTGCATGGCGTCACCGACGCGCAAGGCCGCCTCGTCGATCCGGACGGCCGGCCATACACGCCGGTCGAGGTCACGCTCGCGCACCGCTCGGTGCTCGGCCTGCCCGGCTCGTCGGTGATCCTCTCGGCACGCAACGGCCGCGACGCCGCCGCGTGGCTCGCGAACGTCTGGCAGCGCCCCGTCTACGCCCCGCCGACGATCGCGGTCGGGCTCGGTGCCGAGGCACGGCTCGGCCATACGAACGCGTGGCTGCGTTACGATCCGGCGCCGCACCTGCGCCCGGACCTCGGCGCGCTCGAGGTGGACGGCAACGGCGTCCACGTCAGCGGCGATCCGACCGCCCGCGTGCCGGTCGAGCGCTTCACCGGCGCGGCAACCGGCGCCGGCATCGAGAAGACCGTGTTCGAACTCGGCCGCCGCAATGCGATCGGCCTCTACCAGGGCACCGACAATCGCGCGATCCTCGGTCACATCGAATCGATCCGCCTCGAACAGGAAGGCCTCGCGGCGCTGCGCGCGCACGGGCTGCGCACGCTCACGGTCGGCGGCCCGTTCGCGGCCTTCGATCGCGTGGCCGTGATGTACGCGCCGTTCGCGTCGCTGAGCAGCCACGACGTGATGGCCGGCGTGCTGCCGGCGCGCGTCACCCGCGACGCATTCGCGCAGCTCGACCGTGCGCGCGACATCACCGCGCGGCACCGCCTGTACTACGACTTCGAAGGCGTGTTCGACGCGCACGGCGACTTCTACCTGAGCGACCCGTCGACGGTCATGACCGATGCGCCGAAGCTGAACGTCGAAGGCATCGTCCGCGAGATCGGCGCGCTGCGCGTGACGCTCGAAGACGGCATCGCGCGCGGCGCGATCGAGCTCGCGCATCCGGGCATCGCCGAACACCTGCCGCCCGACGCATTCGTGCAGAAGCCGTCCGTCGTCACGCGCATCCGCATGCGTTTCGGCGGCGCGCCGCTGCCGAAGGCCGCTCATGCGCTGATCGACCGCTCGAGCCTGTTGCGCCAGCAGGTCGCGCTGGCCGGCGAGGCCGGCTGGCAAATCGTGGTGGGCCGGCCCGGGCGCGGCAGCCGGATCGATACCGCGAAGCAGCGGATCGTGCTCGACGGGCAGTTCCACGGCACCGGCACGCTCGTCTATACGCTCGCCCACGAAGCGCAGCACGCGGTCGAGACGATCACGCGCCGCCTCGCGCTCGATCGCTCGTCGCCGGAGGCGCTGACCGACAGTGCGCTGATGGCCGAAGCGCGCGCGCAGGCGAACGCGTTCGCGGTGCGCCGCGAAATCCTCGACGACGGCGGCATCGACATCGCCCGGGACGCCCGCCTGCCCAACGCGATCGCACGGGAAGCCGACCACGTGATGCCCGGCGACGAAGCCGGGCTGCGCCGGCTCGCGGCCGCCTTCGGCGATGCCGCGCCGTCCGTGCCCGGCCACATGAACTATCGCGCGTACTACGCGAACCAGGCCGACGCGATGCATGCGCGCGGCGTGCCGCGCGAGATGCCGGCGCCCGCACCGCAGCCGGCGTCGAACGTGCCGGCCGCCGCCGCGACGGCGGACGCCGCGAGCCGTCGGCATGCGCTCGATCACCTCGCGTCGCATGGCAAACGCGACCTGGTCCGCATCGACGGTTCGCAACTCGCGTCGCTCCAGCAGATGAAGGAAGCGTTCGGCACGAACGCGCACGTGCTGATCGCCGAGCATGAACCGCGGCCGGACGCCTCCGTCGAGGCGCGCCATGCACAGCCGAAGTTCATCGCGAGCATGCGCACCGACGGCAACGGTACGTTCGTCGACAAGGCGTCCGCCGATCCGGCCGCGCCGATCCCGGACGCGGTCTATCGCGCGCTGAAGGACAACGGTGGCGCGCAACGGGCGGACGTCGATTTCTACGTGTCGCCCGTGTCGCTCGCGCAATTGCGCGAGTACGGCGGCGCCGCGCGGATCACCGCGCGCAGCGACGGCCGCACCTGGGAAGCCGAACAGGCGGCGGCGACGCCCGACGCGAGCGTCGTCACGACGCTGAAATCGCTCGCCGACGCGCCGCGTTTTCGCCGGCCGAAGCAGGCGGCGAAGGCGGCCGGCGACGGCGCGACGCTTTACGCGATCGACAAGGAAACCGGCAAGGTGCTCGGCTACGCGACGCGCAACGCCGCGCACGACTGGACCTATCACGAGTCGACCTCGCTCGGCGACGCGACGATCGCACCGCGCGATCTCGGCGCCGCGTTCCGCCGGCGCGCGCGCAATCTGTCCGGCGGCCGGCGCGGCGTGCGATTCGTCGTGACGGACGTCGCGCACGACACGGTCGAGCGCTACGGCGGCTTCGCGCCGGCCGCGATGCGCAAGGCGCTCGGCGACGAGAAGCCGCCGATGCAGAAACTCGGCACGCGCGTGCAGCGCGGCCTCGCGAAGGTCGATCCCGGCGTGCGCCGCAAGATCGCCGAGATCGACGGCGCCGACAGTCCGTTGCTGCCGCCGAAGCTCGTCCCGGACAACGAACAGCTCGCGATCGACTTCAGCGGCGCGAACACGCTGCATCTGATGCGCGCGCTGGAGCTGAAGGCCATCCGCGGCGATCACTACGTGTACGTGTACGAGACCGATCATCCGGTCGCCGAATCGCTGCATGCGCGCCGCGGCATCATCGCGATCCGCGATGGCAACGCGCGCTGGTACGACGACGCCGAGCAATTGCGCGACCGGCCGGACGCGGGCCGCCCGCTCGACGAGATGCCGCTCGGGCGCGGCCCGTTCGGCGCGAATCAGCACTTCCTGCTGTCGACGCTCGCGCCCGATGCGTTCGATCCGCGCGCGACCGCCACGCAGAAAGCCGCGCTTGCGCAACGGCTCACGCAGTTGCTCGACGAGAAATCGAATTTCGATGCGCTGCCGGCGAAGTTCGACCTCGCGACGCGCTGGATCCGCACGCAGATCGCCAGCCAGATCGATCGCGTGAAAGCCGCGCAAGCCGACCTCGCCGCCGCCCAGCAGGCCGCGCAGCCGGCGGGCGGCGGCACGACCCGCCCCGCCGGCCGGGTGCGCAACGCGCTGCGCGGCAAGGGCGGCCGGCGCAGCCGCCGCGCCGCGAATGCGTCGAATGCGTCGAACGTGCCGGCCGCGCCGAAGCCGCCGAAAACGCCGGCCGCCAAGCCGCTGACGCTGCGGCCATACCAGCCGAGCCTGGGGTCGAGCACGGTCGCGGAATGGGTGATGCGCTACGGCGCCGCCAAGGTGGCCGACTGGTTCCCGACGGTCGACCGCGTGAAGGCGGTCGCCACACGCCGGAACCAGCCCGATGCCGGCGGCCTCGCGCTGACCGACGAACCGCAGACGATCCTGGCCGACGCACCGATGCTGAAAGCGCTCGGCATCCCCCTTGGTCTCGCGCGCGAGGTGTCGAGCATGCCGTCGCGCGGGCCGGTCGCCGATCCACACGGCGATCACAACCGGTTCGTGAAGTGGATGCAGGCGTACGCCACGCGCCACAGCGCGGCACGCATGATCGACAAGCGCGCGATCCAGGCGTTCGTGCGCGCGCCGGCCGAGATCCAGGACCGCGTCGCACCGATGGCACGTGCGTTCAACCTGCGCGACGATCCGGCGCTCGCGGTGCGCTACATCGACCAATATGGCGGCGCGATGCCGGTGGTGTCGATTCCGGTCGATCCGCACACGCTCGCGGCCGCGCGCGGCGGCAAGCACGACCCGGCGTTCATCCGGCGCGCCCGCCAGTTCGGGTCCCCGATCGGCGCGCGCTACAACGAGGCCGACGCGACGATCACGCGCGAGACGCCGGACGGCACCACGCGCACGCTCGAGCTCGACGACATCGCGCATCTGCACCAATGGCTCACCGCGGCGTCGCGCTACGGTTTCCAGCTTCGTCTCGAAGCGGCGGCCGGCCGCCCGCTCGTGTCCGCGGACGACCGCCGCACGATCGCCGGCACCAACGACAGCTACGCCGAATACACGCGGCTCATGACGTCGTTCGAGCGCTGGTCGCACGATCACCCCGGCGCACCCGCGCCGAACGTGATGCTGAGCTTTCACGGGTGGGACGCCGTGCTCGAACCGGTGCCGGGCGCCGGCCACGTCGAGCTGCTCGATGCGCTGCTCGACCGCAAGGCGATCGACTGGCTGCACGTCGGGCTGTCGTACGGCACGCACGGGACCGACTTCATCGCGAACCAGGACCTGACGCGGGCGCTGGCGGAACGGATCGTCGACTATTACCAGACCGACCGTCACGGCAAGTTCGCCCGGCTGCACGGCGCCGACGCGCTCACGCGCGTCTTCGAACCGGTGAGCCCCGAGGCGTTCGCGAACCAGCAGCAGGTGCTGTTCGCGGAAATCGCGCGCATCGGCAAGTCGAAAGGCCTGTCCGACGACGCGCTCGCGACGCTGCGCAGCGAAATGTACGAACGCAACACGACCGCGCTCGTCAACCAGGCCCGCAAGGCGACGATCGAGCATGCGATGACGCAGTGGGCGTCGGCCGACCATCCGCCCGCCACGCGCACCGAAAAACTCGCCCGCCGCTTCGGCGAACGCTGGCTCGCGGAAGCCGGCGGCCGCGCGCCCGCACGCGGCACCGTCGTGACGAGCGCCGATCCCGCCGGGCCGCTGGCCGACAGTCGCGCCTACTGGCAGTCGGTGGTCGAGCGTGAAGCGCTGAAGAACGACCCGTCGAAGCCGATCAGCGTCGGCCGGCAGATCGCGGCGAACCCGAAACAGGCCAAGATGATCGAGGAACTGCAGGCGCTCGCGCAGATCAACGCGCTGCGCGTGCACCGGCCGTCGTTCCGCAAGGCGGAGCTGTGGAAGTCGATCGGCTTCAGCTCGCTCGTCACCGGGGCGGGCGCGCTCGTGATCGCCGATACGCTCGGTGCGACGCACGTGCTGCGGCACGACATGCTGAGCAGCGCGACGTCGTCGTTCCTGCTGGGCTCGCGTCTCGGCCGCGTGTTCCAGGTCATGCACCAGGGCGCGGTGCGCAGCCTGCAGGCCGGCGATCCGAAGGCCGCGCAGGCGGTCCTCACGCGGCTCGAAGTGACGCTGTCGCGGCAGTTGCGCTCGGGCGCGCACGATTACGGCCAGAACCGGCGCGCCCAGCTGGAGCAAATCTCGAACGAAGCGCGGACGCTGGCCGCGCAGTACGTCGAACTGAATCGCGTCGGGCTGATGAGTTTCGACGACGCGACCACCCACATCAAGGCGCTCGCCGCGGACGTGCTCGCGCAGATGCAGGGCACCGTCGGCGGCACGTCGCTGCAGCAGCTCCATACCGGCAACCCGCGCCACCTGTTCGGCATCGCGGGTCGCGCGGGCGCCGCGATCACGTCGACCGCGACGCTCGCGGTCGGCATCAGCGGCGTCGTGCACGCGCACGGCGCGTTCGATCTCGCCTACGGCTCGGCCGCCATCGCGAGCGGTGCGTTGGGTGCCACGTACGCGGGGCTCGTCTATACGATCGGCGCGCACCGCGTGAATGCCGACAAGCGCAGCCGCATCGTGCGCTTCACCGATTCGGCGAGCGACTTCATGGCCGTCGCGTACGGCGGTCTCGGCACCGGCGTGCAGTGGAGCGGCGGCCATTACGATCTCGCCATCGCGACCGGCGTGTCCACCGCGCTGCTGCTCGGCGGGCGTCTGAACACGCATTTCCCGAACGCGACGCCGCTGATCAAGAAGATCCCCACGGCCGTCGTGCTGATTCCGGTCGGCGCGTTCGCGTACAAGCTGATCGAAGGTCTGTGGACGACGTTCTTCGGCTCGGGGTCCGGCGCGTCGAATCAGTCGAATTCGTCGCAATCGCATCTCGCGCCCGGCGCGTCGCCGAGCGCTTCGGCCCATCCTTCGGCCAGCGCCGCGCCGAGCGCTTCGACAACCGCGTCGCCCGGTACCTCGCCTGCCGCGCCGGCTTCGCCGTCGGCCAGCGCCACGCCGTCGACCGCGCAACCGTCCGGGTCGCCGCAGCCCTATATCGTCGTGGCCGGCGATTCGCTGTGGGTGATCGCCGACCGGCATCGCCAGTCGCTGCTCGACGCCGCGCACGTGTCGCGCGCCGACCGGCAGGCGATGCCGCGCGGCAAGCAGGATATGCTCGCACTCAACGAGATCCTGCAGCTCAATCCGTCGGTTTCACGCGATCCGAACCAGTTGTCGGTCGGCACGCCGCTGATCGTGGGCTGATATCGGCGCGCCGTCCGCGGGGCGCCGATATCACGCCGCATCACGCCGCCCGCTGATGTTCCAGCCACGCCTGGAACATCAGCACCGTCCACAACGGGTGCTGCCAGTTCATCCGGCCGGTCTGGTGCTGCCGCCACAGCCGCTCGACCGCGGTCGCGTCGAAGAAGCCTTCTTCGCGTAGCCGCGACGGGCGCAGCAGCGCCTCGGCCCAGTCGCGCAGCGCGCCGCGCAGCCAGTGATCGACGGGCGCGCAGAAGCCCTGCTTCGGCCGGTCGATCAGCGCGGACGGCACGTACCGGTCGAGCAGCCGGCGCAGCAGCGCCTTCGACTGCCCTTCCGGCAAGCGCACGGACGCCGGCACGCGCCACGCGAATTCGACGACGTGATGATCGAGGAACGGCATGCGCGTCTCGAGGCTCACGGCCATCGCCGCGCGATCGACTTTCGCGAGAATGTCGGTCGGCAGGTAGGTGAGCGTGTCGATCGCCATCGCCTGCTCGGCGAAGCTCAGGTGCGCGGGCCACGCCGACACCGTGTCGAGCGGCGTCGGCGGCTCCTGCCCCGACAGCGCGATGCGCTCGGGATGATGCACCGACGACATCAGCAGCCGGTACAGCCCGATCCGGCTCTCGGCCGTCATCACGTGGCCGAGCTTGTGCAGGCGATCGCCGATGCGCGTCGCCGTGTCGCGCGCCTCCACGCCGCCCCACGCGCCCTGCGCGACGGCCGCGAGCTGGTCCGCGTGATCGGGCCGCAGCGCATGCAGCGCGGCCGCGATGCGCGCCCGCACGGCCGCCGGCACGCGGTGCAGCTTGCGCCACAGGCGCGGCGTCAGGAAGTAGCGCGTATAGCCGCCGAACAGCTCGTCGCCGCCGTCGCCGGACAGGCTCACCTTCACGTGCCGGCGCGTCAGTTCCGACACGAGGAAGGTCGGGATTTGCGACGCATCGGCGAACGGCTCGTCGTAGATCGACGGCAGCTTCGGGACGACGCCGAGCGCATGGTCGGCCGTCACGTAGAGTTCGGTATGGCGTGTGCCGAGGTGGCGCGCGACGGCCTTCGCGTAACCGGCTTCGTCGTAGCCGGCCTCGTGGAAGCCGATCGTAAACGTGTCGACCGGCGTCGACGATTGCGCCTGCATCAGCGCGACGATCGTCGACGAATCGATGCCGCCCGACAGGAACGCGCCGAGCGGCACGTCCGCTTCCATCTGCCGCGCGACGGCCCGGCGCAGGATCGCGTCGAGCTGGTCGACGGCTTCGTCGGCATTGCCCTCGAACGGCTGCGCACGGCCCGCCTCGATCGTCTGCTCGAGCGTCCAGTACGCCCGCACGCGCGGCGTGTCGCGCGCATGCTCGAACTGGATGTAGGTGCCGGGCGGCAGCTTGTGGATGCCGCGATAGATCGTGTAAGGCGCAGGCACGCTCGACTGACGCAGGTACAGGCACAGCGCGTCGCGATCGATCGCGCCGTCGAAACCCGGATAACCGCGCAGCGCCTTCAGCTCGGACGCGAACACCAGCGCGTCGCCGATCCGGCCGTAGTAGAGCGGCTTCTCGCCGATCCGGTCGCGTGCGAGCGTCAGCACGCGCGACGCGCGATTCCACAGCGCGAACGCGAACATGCCGGTCGCGCGGCGCAACGTTGCCTCGATACCCCACGCGACGATCGCCGCGATCAGCACCTCGCTGTCGGAGTGGCCGCGCCACGCCGGTGCGCGACCCGCGCGCTCGAGCTCCGCGCGCAGTTCGCGATGGTTGTAGATTTCGCCGTTGAAGACCATGACGTAGCGGCCGCACGCGGATGCCATCGGCTGCCGGCCATGCACCGACAGGTCGAGGATCGCAAGTCGCCGGTGGCCGAGCGCGATGCCGGCTTCCGGGTCGACCCAGATCCCCTGCCCGTCCGGCCCGCGATGCGCGAGGCTCGTCGTCATTCGCGCGAGCGTGCCGCGCGCTGTCTCCTCATCGAAGGCGACGCTATTCAGAAAGCCGTCGATTCCGCACATTTGATTTGTCTGCCCCTGTTGACCTGTTCCGTCATGTACCGCGCAAACTCGCGGCCGCCGTCGGGCGTGACGGTCGGGCCATATTACGAAGAAATAAATCAGCAATAATTCACTGGTGAACGCAGACGAAATCCGGAAAAAAACCCGCGTCAAGCCCCGGGGGCGGATCGCCCCGCCAAGGGGCCATATCGAATGGGAATGGACGGCCGATGCGCGACGCGCGCAGGAAATAAGGGCGGCATGCACAAACGCTCACCGCCACCGCGCCACGCCGCGTCACCCCCCGCCGGTCGCCCATTTCAGCAACTGCGCGACCTCGCGGAAATGCTGCGGCTGAATCGTGCCGTTCTCGGGCGTCGTCTCGTACAGCGCCTGGGCGAGCCCGACGTTCGCGAGCGTCGGGCGCAACACGTCGCGGGCGAGCCGCACGATCCGCTCGGCCGCGTCGCCCTCGCCGCGAGCGAGCACCCACGGCAGCGTGCCGATCCCGCCGTAATAGAGCGCCACCGCGACGCGCGGCGAATACACGACCACCGACGCGTAGCCGATACGGTCGGGCAGCGACGCGAACTGCGCTTCGCGCGCGAGCTGCCGGCGCTTCGCCTCGATGTGCGGATCGCCTTCGTCCTCCTTGTGCTCGCGCCGCACTTCGTCGATCGACATCTTCATCTTCTGGTTGAACTCGTGCCGCTGGTGCACGATGTCGATCAGCGCCATCACGATGTAGATCAGCGCGGCCCAGCCGAACAGCAGCATCAGCAGCTTCACGATCAGCGCGAGGATCGAGACCGGCCGCGTGAAACCCGACTGCACCGCCGGGTCGAGCGACTCGACGATCAGCCAGCCGAGCGTCGCGACCAGCAGCGCCGTCTTCAGCAGCATCTTCGCGAGATTGACGAGGTTGCGCAGCGACCACAGGTTCTTCATGCCCTCGGCCGGATTGAGCCGCGACAGCTGCGGCACGAGACGGCTCCACGCCATCACGCCGCCCACCTGCACGAAGCCCGCGAGCAGCCCGGCCAGCAACCCGGCCGCGACGATCTGCGCGGACAGCGTCGCCCAGTCGCGCGCGGCGCCGTCGATCAGCACCGCGAGCCGCGCGGCCGGGTCCGCCGCGCCCACCGCGTCGAACACGAGCCGGAACAGCGCCTGCAGCCGCGCGAACAGCGAACCGATGCCCACCGCGAGCGCGACGCACACGCCGACGAAGAACGCCGACGAAACCGTCTCCGCGCTCTTCGGCACGTCGCCTTTCTCGCGCGCCTCGCGCAGGCGCTTCGCGGTCGGCTTCTGGTCCTTTTCGGCCATGTCGGTGCCGCCGCGCTCAGCCGCCGCCGTGCGCGGCGAACAGCGCGCGCAGCAGCGCCATCAGCCCGCTGTCGGGGCTCAGCAGCGAATGCAGCGACGCGTACACCACCGGCAGGAACAGCATCATCATCAGCAGGGCCAGCGCGCTCTTCAGCGGCTGCGAGAACACGAAGATGTTCAGCTGCGGCACCGCGCGCCCGACGAGGCCGATGCCGAGCTCGACAAGGACCAGCACGATCGTCACCGGCGCCGCGAGCTTCACCATCCATTCGAAGATCGTGTCGGTCTGTCGCACGATGAAGGTCTGCAGCATCGACGAGAAATCGGGGCCGAGCGAACCAATCGGCCACCACGCGTACGACTGCGCGAACAGCTGCACCAGCACCTGCAGGCCGCCCGCCGTGACGAACAGCGTGATCGCGACGAAATTCAGGAATCCCGACGTCGGACCGCCCTCGTGCCCGCCCATCGGATCGAAGAACGCGGCGCTGCCGCTGCCGGTCTGGAAGTCGATCAGGTAACCGACGCCCTGGATCGCGAACAGCACCGCGCTGAACGCACCCGCGAGCAGCATGCCGACCACCGCCTCCTTCGCGACGAGCAGGCACCACATCAGGAACGGCAGCGCGGCCACCTGCGCGGAATCGATCGCGGGCGCGACGAATGCGGCGATCACGACGGCGATCCCGTTGCGCACGAGGCCCGTGATGATCTGCTCGTTGAACACCGGCACAACGAACATGACCGGCAACAGGCGCGGCATCACGTAGAGCAGCGGCCGCAGCGTGCCCGCGACGTCGTTGAAACCCGCGGCCTGATCTAGCATCGGCGCTCCGCGGCCGCGGGTGGCGCGGCATCGTCGGCCGCGGCCTCGCCAGCCGGGCCGGACATCTCCGCATCGAACGCGGCGGCCGCTTCAGGCGGCGTGGACGCATGACCGGCCGTATCGCCCGCCCCGGCCACCCCGGCCACCCATGCGCCGGCCGTCGAGAAACGCCGCACCGCGTAACCGTCCGCGACTTCGTCGGCGTCGCGCTCGATCCGGGCGGCGCGCGCCTGCAGCGCCTTCTCGCCGGCCTTCTCGAGCTTGTCCTCGGCGGCCTTCGCCTTGCGCGCGGCGCGCTGCAGGTCGGCGAGCGTCGCCTCGTGGCCGCGATGCAGGTGCGCGGCCTGGTTCACCGATGCGTTCGCGGTGCCGATGTGGCGGTCGAACGTGCGTGTATCGGCCGCGGCCTCCTGCAGCGCGCGCGCCTCGCGCAGATCGTCGGCGAGCCGCACCTGGATCGCGGCCTTCGCGGCAACCTGTTGCGCAAGCTGCGCTTGCGCGGCATCGAGCGCGCGACGGCTCTGCGCGGCGACGCCCTGCTGGCGCGCGGCCGCGACGCGGGCGATCTGGCTGCGCATCTCGCGCACGCGCTTCAGGCGCGCGAGCGTCGCGAGCACGAGGCGGTCGTCGGTTTCAGACATGATCGTTCGCCAGCTTCATCAGCTTCGCGAGCTGCGCATCGAAACGCACGTCCTCGTTCGACGCCTGCGCGCAGAACGCGCCGATCGCGTCGCGCGCGCGCAGCGCGAGATCGCCGAGCCGGTCGCTGCCTTCGCGATACTCGCCGATCTGCACGAGCAGCTCGATCTCCTGGTACTTCGCGATCAGCTCGCGCACGCGCGCGGCCGCCTGCTGGTGCGCGCGGCTCGCGACGAGCGGCATCACGCGCGACAGGCTCGCGAGCACGTCGATCGCCGGATAGCGGTTCGCGAGCGCGATCTTGCGCGACAGCACGATATGGCCGTCGAGGATCGACCGCACTTCCTCGGCGATCGGGTCCGATTCCTCGTCCCCTTCGACGAGCACCGTATAGAGCGCGGTGATCGACCCGTGCGCACCCTGCCCCGCACGCTCGAGCAGGCGCGGCAGCACCGCGAACGTCGACGGCGGGAAGCTGCGCCGCGTCGGCGGCTCGCCGCTCGCGAGGCCGACCTCGCGCTGCGCGCGGGCAAAACGCGTCAGCGAATCGACCAGCAGCAGCACGCGCTTGCCCGCGTCGCGGAAGTGCTCGGCGATCGCGGTCGCGACCAGCGCGGATTTCACGCGCTCCATCGCGGGGCGATCGGAGGTCGATACGACGACGATCGACCGCGCGCGCACCTCCGGCGACAGGCTGTGCTCGATGAATTCGCGCACCTCGCGACCGCGTTCGCCGACGAGCGCGATCACGTTCACATCGGCCTGCGCGCCGCGCGCGATCATCCCGAGCAGCGTGCTCTTGCCGACGCCGGACGGCGCGAAGATGCCCACGCGCTGCCCGACGCCGAGCGTCATCAGGCCGTCGATCACGCGCACGCCGGTCGGAAACGGCGTGTCGATCATCTTGCGCGCGAGCGGATTCGGCGGGTCCTGCTGCGTCGACACCCACGCGGCGCCCGTCACGGGCCCGCGATCGTCGAGCGGCCGGCCGAGCCCGTCGAGCACCCGGCCGAACAGCCCGTCCCCCACCGGAAACACATGCTCGCGCCCGGACGGCACGACGGTCGTCTCCGGCGACAGCCCCGCCACGTCGCCGAGCGGCGTGAGCAACGTCGTCTGCCGCGAGAAACCGACCACCTCCGCGAGCAGCGTCGGCTGGTTCGGCGTGCGCAGCTCGCAGATCTCGCCGAGCCGCGCGCGGATGCCCGTCGCGTTCAGGATCTGCCCGACCGCGTGATTGACGCGACCCTGCACCGATACCGGCGAGAAGAACGCGAGCCCCGCGTCGAGTTCGCCGACGAGGCGGCCGCGATCGAACGGCGCGCCGTCGTCGTCGCCGCCGAACGGTTGCGGATCGTCGAGCGGCGCGTTCATCGCGCGGCGCCCTTCAGCGCATCGCGGCGGATCGCCTGGCGCAGCGCGTCGATCTGCAGGTCGAGACTCGCGTCGATGCGCCCGGACGGTGTCTCGACCGTGCACGCGTGGCGCTCGAGCCGCGCGTCCTCGACGATGCGGATCTTCTGCCGGTTCGACTGTCCGGCGAACGCGCCGTCGAGCGCGTCGCGCATCTCGTCCTGGCGGCCGGGCGCGACATGCACGACCAGAAACGCCTCGTCGCGCACGAGCGGCGCGATCCGCGCGAGCGCGGCCTCGTACAGCTTCTGCGTGCTCATCTCGCCGACGATCGCGCGTACGGCTTTCACGACGATATCGGCCATCGCATCCTTCATCGTCTCCATCGTGCGCGTGGCCGCAAGCGCCTGCGCATAGGCCTGCGCGGCCTGCTCGCGCTGCGCGCGGCGCATCCCTTCGTCGTAGCCGGCCGCCTGGCGCTTGTCGAATTCGCGCTGCGCGTCGGCGACGATGCGCGCGGCCTCTTCATGCGCGGTCGCGATCACCGCGGACGCATCGAGCAGCGCCGCGTACTCGCGCTCCTTGAGCACCTTGCGCTCCGACAGCAGCTGCAGGTTGTCGCTCGTGATCAGAAAAGCCAGTCCCATGACGCAAGCCTCTCGGGAATCAGAAACAGGAACATCAGTTCGCCGAACTGGTCGCGCTGGGCGCGGTTCAGCCAGTAAGGCGCCTCGTCGTCGATCGCGCGGTTGAATTTCAGGCGCACGCGCCGCGCGACCGCCTCGCCGGCCGCGCCGATGAAATCCGCGAGCAGCCGGCCGCCGCGCGCGCGGATCACGACCGGCAACGCGGCGGGATCGGCCCGCCACGGCTCGAGCGTTTCGGCCAGCGCGCCGAATTCCGGCGCGCGTTCGAGCGCGAGATCCAGCGCGTCGCCGCCGAGCCGCGCCGCGACTTCAGCGCGGATGCGGCGCCCGGCCAGCGCGTCGCGCAGCCACGCGCGATGCAGCAGCAGTCCCGCATACGCGGCCAGTTGCTCGAGCGCCGCGCCCGGCAGCAGCGCGAGCCGCGCGCACGGGTTCGCGACGTCGAAGTCGTGCCGGCCGTCTACGTCGTTCACTGCGAGCAGGTGCCGCGCGAGCAGCTTGCGGCCGGCCGCGCCGAACGCGTCCGGCGAGCGGTAGCGCGCGGGCCAGTCGGCCGGCACGCGCGTCACGTGCAGGTAGCGGTCGGGCCGCAGGTTGAAGTCGCAGACGAGCGCATGAAACGCCGCGCGGCGCGGCGCGGGCGGTGCCGCGAGCGGCTGCAGCCACGGCAGCGGCGCGGCGTCGGCCGGGTTGAGCCCGTCGCCCGGCGGCGGCGCGTGCGGATCGCTCATGCGCCGTCGCGCGCCCCGTCCGCCGCGCGCAGGCCGCCGCCCGGCTGCGACGCGCCGCCGGCACCGTTCGCCCCGCGCGGCGCACCGAGCAGGCCCGCGAGCCGCGCGCCGAACATCCCGCGCCGCGCGGCCGACAGCGCGATGACCGCGCAGGTCAGCAGGATCAGCGCGAACACGAGCCAGCCGAGTGGCGAACGCAGCCGCAGGACGTCCGACACCGCGCTGCCGATCCCGTCCACGCGTGTCGCGCGCGCGGCGGCCGGCTGCAGGAACAGCGACACGTTGTCGTACTGCAGCCCTTCGATGCTGTGCGCGACGAGATCCTTGACCATCGGCGCCATCGCGCGCAGGTCGACGCCGGGCCGGTAGCGGATGTATACGGCCGCCGACGACGGCTTGATCTTGTCCGCCAACGGATCGTTCTCGGGAATCACGACCTGCACGCGCGCGACCACGACGCCCTCGATGTCCTGCAGCGTGCGCGACAGATCCTGCGACACGCCGTACAGGTAGCGCACGCGCTCCTCGGCGGGCGTCGACACGAGGCCCTGCTTCTGGAACAGCTCGCCGAGGCTCGCATAGCTCGGCTTCGGCAGCCCGTTCGCCTGCAGCACCGTGAGTGCCGACTGCATGTCGCCGTCCGCGACGCTCACGAGCCACGCGTTGCGGTCCGACGTGTCGCGCGCGTCGTTGTCCTTCGACGCGCTGATGCCCGCGTCGCCGAGCACGGCGACCATCTGGTTCGCGTCGCGCTCCGACAGGCCCGAGTACAGCTCCTTCTGGCACCCGGCCAACAGCACGAGCAGCCCCGCGAGCAGCGCGCGCGCCGCCCGGCTGCGCCACGCATGCACGCGCGGCGTCGAATCGATCGTCGTCATCGTTTGTCCGCTTCAGGGCGCGCGAGACCGGATCCGGCCCACGCGCGCCATCACTCCTGCGTCTTCAGCACCGTGTGCGTGAAGCCGTTCGCCGCCTGCGCGACCGACAGGCTCAACTGGTATTCCGAAATCGTGGTGGTCGCCGTCCACTGGAAGTCCATCGCCTTCACCATCGTCATCAGCGGGTCGCTACGGCTGTCCGCCATCGACGTCAGCATCTCGCTGCGATGCTTGTCGATGTTCGCGTACCGCGAATCGAGATCGTTGCCGTAGGTGCGCAACCGCTCGACGAGCGACGACTGGTTCGCCTGCGCGGGCGTCATCTGCACGGCCGGCGCCGCATCCGCCGGCGCGCGCGACATCGCGACGCCCGACGCGGACGGCGGGGCCGCCGCCGATGCCCCCGGCTGCATCAGCGCATCGAACTGGCGCACCTGCGCCGGATCGGACGCCGCACCCGTTTGCTGCTGCGCGGCGCTCGCGAGCGCGGCCGCGCCCGGCGGCGCCGCGCCTACGCCTGTCACTGACATGTTCATGCCCTCCTCGAGTGGCCGACGCCGGACCGGATCGGTCGGGCCAGCCCGGAACAAACCGGCCGGCACGCACGCATCCGCCGCCGGACGCCCTGCTCGGGCAGACCCGGCGCGCGGCCACGCGCGGCACGGCCGGCGACCGGCGTCATGCGCGGCCGGCCGAGCTCAGGTGCTGCGCAACCTGGGCGTTCGCCGTCCCCTCTTGCGCGGTCACTGCGTTGCTGGTTTCGAACGTCGCCGTCGACTGCTGGACCTGGAAGTTGATCTTCGTCAGTTCGAGCTGCGTCTTGGTCAGGTCGTCGGCCTGCTGCTGGACCTGGTTCGTGTTGGTTGCACCACCTGCTGCCTGCGTACCCATGTTGTGCTCCTTTAAGTGAAGTTCATCCACCTCCCGGCGGCGGCCCCATGCCCCGCCGGCGACGTGAGCCGCCGCACCGCTGCGACGCCTCGCGTAATGCGCGCACCGCGCGCCGCGCGATGCGCATGACCTGTCGCGGCGCTAGTGCGCCTTCTCCTTCGATGCCGCCGCGGTTGCCGCCGCCTCCGGCAACAGCGTCGGCCCCGGCACCGGCTGCGCGACCCCGGCGGCCGCGCCGCTCGCGAGCGGTGCCACGGGCGGCGCCGGCGCCTGTTCGGGCGCACGCGCCGACGGGCCGCCGAGCGGCATCGTGATGCGCTGGCCGCCGCGTTCGAACACGACTTCGTCCGGGCCGATCGACACGACCGTCGCCCCCTCCTTCAGCCGCGCGCCTTCGAAATAGCGGCTGCCGTCGGCCGTCTCGATGTAGCGCTGGTCGCCGTCGCCCGCGAACACGGTCGTGATCTCCGGAATGCCTGCCGTGCCGCCCAGCGTCGTCGCCGTGCGCGGCGCGGCCGGATCGGCATCGCGCACGTGATCGACGACTTCGAGCGCCGGTCGCGCATCCTTCATGTAGTTGCGGATGCGCGGCTCGATCTGCGCGCGCGCGGCCGCGCCCGTCAGTTCGATCCGGCCGCGGCCGAGATATGTCACCGTCAGCGCCGTATCGCTGAAATAGGTCTGCGCGGTCGCCACCAGGTCGCTGACCACGTAGATGTTGCCGAGCGCCGCGTTGTCGACCTCCGCGACGATCTGCGCGACGCGTTCGCGCGCGGCCGGATCGCTGACGTAGCCCGACACGATCACGCCGTCGTCGCGCGGCGCGACGGCCAGCTCCGGATACGCATGCAGCAGCTGCTGCAGCCGGTGCGTGCGCGCGAGCACCGATTCGTGCTGCCACGGCAGGCGCCCCGACCACGCGACGAAGCCGTAGCCGAGCGCGCCGAGCAGCACGCCGATCCACAACGCGACCAGCGCGATCACGAGCCGGCGGCTGCCGAGGCGGCGCAGGCCGCCCGTGAGCCAGCCGAGCCACGCGGCCTCGCGCGCGGCGTCCGGCGCATCGGCTTCGTCCGGCACCGCGACGCTCGCCTGCGCATGCCGCGCGATGCCGAGCCGGATCGAGCCGACCGTCACGACGTCGTGCGGCGTCAGCGAGCGGCGCCCCGCGCCGAGCGGTTCGTCGTTGAACAGCACCGCCGCGCCGGTCTCGCCGCCGTGGTTCTGCACGGTCACCGCGAGCGCGCCGACCTGCAGGCACACCTGCTTCGCGCCGATCTCGCGATCGGGCAGGATCACTTCGCAATCGGCCGCGGTGCCGACCCAGTTCGCGCCGCGCGCGAGCGACATCGTGCGGCCGTACATCGGCCCGCTCAGGAAGCACAGGTTCCACGGCGACGCGAGCGCGGCCGCGCCGCCCCCCGCGCCGCCGGGCAATGCGCCGTCGCCGTGCGGATCAATGATGCTCGTCGACATGGGGAGTGGCTCCTGCGGTCGTCGCGGGCTGCGCCGCCGCATCCTGCGGCGGCGGCAGCGCGGGCGGACCGAACTTCGTGCCGGGCAGCGGCTTCGGCGTCAGCGGCACCGCGACGTCGTTGTCCGGCGGGCGGTACATCGACAGTCCTTCCTGGCCGGCCGGCGCGTCGACACCCGGGTTCACGGGCGAGCCGTCCGGCGCATACATCGACGCGGTCGTCACCACGCGCGGCGTCAGCAGGTAGAACCGCTCCATGTGGTTGCCCGACTTGTCGGTGTACTTGAACAGGTTGCCGATCAGCGGAATGTCGGACAGCCAGGGCACGCCGCTCTTGTTCAGCTTCACCTCGTCGTCGTTGAAACCCGCGATCAGCAGGCTCTTGCCCTCGTCGATCATCGACTTGGTGACGATGTTGCGCTGCTGGATCACCGGAATGTTCGACACGGCCTGCCCTTGCACGACGTTGCCGTCCTGGATGTCGATCGACATCATCACGCTCTGCGGATTGCCGGACACGGCCGCCGCGTTGCGGATCGCCTCGTCGACGATCATCGGCGTCACCTTGATGCTCGTGCCGGTCGTCACGCTGTACAGCGACGAATCCTGGTAGCCCTGCACCTGCACGTAGAACTGCGTGAGGTTCTCGAGGATCGCCTCGGTGTTGTCGAGCGCGAGCACCTTCGGTTTCGAACGCAACTGCGCCTGCCCCTTCTGCGCGAGCGCGTTCACGCGCGTGAGCAGGTAGTTGCGCAGCGAGCCGCCGATCGATGCCGTCAACGCGATGCCGGTCGGCAGGAAGGTGCCCGTCTGCCCGGTTTCCGACGTGCCGACGCCGAACGTGAGCGGCGGATTGCCCGAGCCGTTGTACTGCGTGTTGCCGTTCAGCGGATTCGCGCCGTTGCCGATCTGCACGTCGCCGTGCGTCGTGTGCAGGCGCCAGTCGATCCCGAGGCTGTCGAGCGAATCCTCGTTGATGTCGATGATCGTCACGTTGATCTCGACGATGCGCGGCCGCTCGTCGAGCTGGTTGATCAGCGACTGGTAGCGGTACATGTTCTCCGGCAGGTCGCGCACGATCACCGCGTTGATCGCCGGATCGGCGACGATCTGCGGCAGCGTGTCGCCGCCGCCGGCGTTCCCGAACGGTGCAAGCCCGCCGCCTGCGCTGCTGTCGCCCGCGTAACCGCCCGCGCGCGGGCCGCCGGCGATATCGGGGAAGTCGAGCCGCGGCACGGCGATCGTCAGCCCCGAGCCCAGCTTCACCTGGCGCGCGGCCTGTCCGAGCGGCGTGCTCGACGGCAGCGCGTTCGTGCCGCCGCCCTTGCCGAACAGGCGGCTCAGGATCGTCGCGACGCCCGGCACCGTCACCTCCTTGCCCGAGCGGTTGATCGTGAAATCCGACGCCCAGCCGTACTTCAGCCGGAACGCGCGGATATCCGCATGCGCGCCGTTCGCCGACGGATCGCCGACCGAGCCGACCGCCTGCCGCACGAGCTCGACGTAGCGGCGCGGGCCAGCCACGTACACGCTGTTCGCGCGGTCGTTGATCACCAGCGTGTAGCGCTTGTCGGGAATCTGCATCGCCTGCAGCGCGCGGCCGATTTCACCGGCTGCGTTCGGCGGGATCGGGATCATCTGCGTCTGCGACTGATCGGCCGGATCGACGTACAGGAACGAGCCGTCGTAGTACCACGTGAGCCCGTAGGTCGAGCAGATCGTGTCGAGCGTCTGTTGCGGCGTGCCCGAGAAGCGGCCGCTGATCACGCCGTCGACCTTCGGGTCGACCACCGCCGTCACGCCCTGCGACGACGCGAGCTCGCGGATGAAGTCGCCGATCTTCTTGCCGTTCGCGACGATCGTGAACGGCTTGTTGCGCCAACGCAGGTCCGCGGCCCGCGCATGCTGCGCGGGCGCCATGCACAGCGACGCCGTGAGCAGCGCGGTCGCGCACATGGCGAGCGCGGCCCGTTGCAGGCTGCGCGGTTGAAACCGGATCGAGGCGACGCGTCGACGCATCAAAGGACTCCTGTGGAAGAAACGAACATGCGTTCCAGCGCCTGCTGCGCGAAGCGCAGCACTTCGCCGCCGAGCCAGCCCGACAACAGCACGAGCGCGACCATCACGGCGATCAGCCGCACCGCGATGCCGATGTTGGCGTCCTGCACCTGCGTGACGGCCTGCAGGATCGCGACGACGAGGCCCGTGACGGCGGCGATCAGCACGATCGGCAGCGACAGCAGCAGCACGAGCATCAGCGCCTGGCGCGTCAGGTCGAGGATCGTCGAGCTCGTCATTGCACGGCTCCCGGCGCACGCACGCCGGCACCCGCGCCGACCGTGCCGTCGTCCGGCGGGTTCTTGACCCAGCCGACCGTATGCAGCTGCACGTCTTCCTCGACCTCCTGGTACGACAGCACCGCGAGGTCGGGCAGGACCGGCTGCAGGATCGTCTTCACGTAGCGGCGCGCGCCGAGCGCGACCATCACCGCGAGCCGCACGGCGCCCTGCGCATTGCCGTGCCCGCCGCCGCCCGCCTGCGCGGCCTGCACGATCGCGCGCACCTGCTCGCCGATGTCCTGCTTGACCGCGCTCGACAGCGCGAGGAAATTGCCCTGCTTGGTGCGCATCACCGCGCTCTCGATCCGCTCCTGCAGGTTCTGCTCGAACAGCACGACCCGCAGCTGGCGCGTCGTGCCCGCGTGGCGGTCGGTAATCATCCGGCGCAGGTCGACGCGCACGAGCTCGACCAGCGCGATCACGTCGTCCGGTTCGTTCGGCGCCCACGTGATCAGGCTTTCGAAGATCACGCGCAAATTGCGGATCGGTACCTGCTCGGCCAGCAGTCGGCGCAGCACCTCGGTCACGCGCTGCAGCGGCACGAGCCGCGTCAGCTCGCCCACGAGTTCCGGATGCTCGCGGCGCACGAGATGCACGAGCGCCTGCGTTTCCTGGATTCCGAGCAGTTCGTCCGCATGCTGGCGCACGATCTGCTCGACATGCGCGGCGAGCGCGCTTTCGCTCGACAGCCACTTGCCGTCCGGCGCGGGGCCGTCGGGCTTGATCCACAGCGCCGTCGCGAACGGGCCGAATGCCTCGGCCGGCTGGCGCTCCGCGCGCTCGGGCAGCGGCGCGACGCCGTCCCACAGCAGCCAGCCCGGCTTCAGCGCGCCGTGCGCGGCGAGCACGTCCTGCAGATAGATCCGGTACGTGCCGGCCGCCGCGCCTTCGTCGTCGTTCAGCGTGATGCGCGGGAACACCGTGCCGATGTCCGCATCGACGCGCGCTTTCGCGCTCGACAGCGCGGCTTGCAACTGCGCGAGGTTCAGGCTCGCGCGCAGGTCGTCGGACAGCGACACCGCGATCAGCGACGTGACGCCGGCCGCATGCGACACCTTCGCGGGCTGGCCGTCGTCGGCCGCGCCGACGCGCCCCGCGATCTGGATCAGGTTGAAACTCGGCGCGGCCGTCTTGCGCTTGAGCTGCGAGAACGCGAACACGCCGAGGCCGATCGCGATCAGCGCGAACGACCATTTCGGAAAACCGGGCACGACGAGGAAGCCGGCCAGCACGACCGCCGCGATCAGCAGCGCGCGCGGATGCGCCCCCAGCTGCTCGCCGAGCTGTTCGCCGAGCTGGCGCTGCCGCGCATCGCGCGTCGCGACGCGGGTCGTGACGATGCCGGCGGCGATCGACACGAGCAGCGACGGAATCTGCGACGCCATCCCGTCGCCGACCGTCAGGATCGCGTAACGCTGCAGCGCCTGGCCGATATCCATCCCGTGCATCAGCGTGCCGACCGCGATCCCCGCGACGATGTTGATGAACGCGATCACGAGGCCCGCGATCGCGTCGCCCTTCACGAACTTCATCGCGCCGTCCATCGCGCCGTGCATCTGCGATTCCTGCTCCAGCTTCTCGCGTCGCTCGCGCGCTTCGTCGGCGCTGATGATGCCCGCGCGCAAGTCCGCGTCGATGCTCATCTGCTTGCCGGGCATCGCGTCGAGCGAGAAGCGTGCACCGACTTCCGCCACCCGCTCCGACCCTTTCGCGATCACGATGAACTGCACGACGGCGATCACGAGGAACACCACGCCGCCCACCACGACGTTGTTGCCGACCACGAGCCGCCCGAACGCGTCGATCACGTGGCCCGCGTTCGCGTGCAGCAGGATCAGCTTGCACGACGCGATGTTCAGCGCGAGCCGGAACAGTGTCGTGAACAGCAGCAAGGCGGGAAACGACGAGAAGCTCACCGCCGACGGCACGTAGGTCGATACCGTCAGCAGTACGACGCTCGCGGCGAGGTTCAGCGAGATCATCCCGTCGAGCGCGGCCTGCGGCAGCGGCAGGATGAACAGCGCGACGACCGCGACGATGAACACCGCGATGAACAGGTCGGCGCGCGGCGATGCGCCCCCGAGACGCGGTCCGGACACGCCGCGGCCGGCGGAAAACAACCGCTGCCAGTCGCGGGGGAGCGCCTTCGGTTCAGCCATCGTGCCGTCGTCCTGTCGTTATCGCCGGCCGGCACGGGCAATCCTGCCCGTGCCGCGCGGACCGTTGAATGGGACGAGTGTAGCGACGGGAAACGATGGAAAAAGGGATGCGCCTCGTAGCGCGAAAGCGCGTTTTCCGGCGACGATCGAATCGGACTACGAAACCCGGCGGCACGCTCGGGCACGCGCCGCCGGAACCGCTTCCATTGCGGGCCGGGCCGCCGGCGCGCACGCCGGCGGTGTGCCGCTTCGGGGTTACAGGCGCCGCGCGGCGAGGTACGCGAGCTGCGCGCGGTTCTGCACGTTGAAGAGTTTCTCGAGCGACCGGATGTGATGGCCGACCTTGTGCAGCGACGTGCGCAGCGCGCTCGCGATCTCCTGGTCGGACAGCCCGTGCACGAGGCGATCGAGCACCTGCTGCTGCTCGTCGCCGAGCGCGAAACCGCGCATGCGTGCGATACGCGCCTCGAGGAACGGCAGCGCGACGCGATGCACGGCGAGGCTCACCGCCAGCGCGCCGCCGATCACGCGATCGTCGATCCATTCGGTGCCGTGCGTCTCCGACGTCACGTTCACCGCGACGCGCAGGTCGAGACGCGGCGCCGACAGGCTGAAGATCACGCCGCTGTTCATCGCGTGCGCACGCAGATGGCCGGCGAGCGCCAGCACCTTGCGGTCGCCGCTGCCCTGCGCGGCCGCCTCGATCTCGTCGAGCCGCCATGCGACCGGAAAGCCGCTCTGCCGCACCTGCGCGAAACGCGGGTCGCTCTCGTAGAGCATCCCTTCGATGAACGGCTGCATGAACGTTGCCGGCGCGAGATCGCGCAGCAGATGGGCGCACAGAATGCGCCGCCCGATCATTTCGTAGGCGCCGTAACCGAGCGTACTGAAACCGATTTGCCGCAATCGCGCATGGCATTGCGCGAAATCGATTGGCGCAAGGTCGGTTTTACCGGATCCGATTTGAATGCCGGTAAAAACGTCGCGCTCGATTGCCTGATATTCGCTCGAATAAGCGGCCGCTGCCGCGATATCGGCATGTGAGAACCATTCGACGCGTGGTGCGCCGTCAGCATGTGTCATGAGGAGCCCGCCCCTTTCCCAATATATGAAACTGCGCCCCGTCACGATCTGGTCTTTTCTTTATGATTTTCTGGTAGTCAATATACGCGCGCGAACATGAACCTTTCGCCGCAATTAGTATTACGGCATATTACGCATACACAGGCATTTTTGTACAATGCCCCCGCGTTTCGTCAGGGATGACGATCGGCGCATATCAAAACGATGCTCGATCGCACCGCCGCGAATGCCGTTCACGATACGGCCGCCGCCAGGCGATGCGCGTCGATTCCGAGGGATGGCTCATGTCCGATATTGCATTGCATGAAGAAGCGGTCGCCCCAACCTTTCCGCGCGCGTCGGGCGCCTGCGCGGATGCGCGCCGGGAGCGCACCGTGCAGGTCGTCTGGTGCGACGACGTGAAGGGCGGCGACGTCACGCAGCCGCACGCGCCGAAGCTCGGCGTCGCCGATACGCTCGCGCACGCGCAGAGCACGGCCGAGCGCAACCGGATCGTCACGAGCCTGCTGCATCTGACAGGCTTCTCGACGTTCGCGTACTTCGCGCTCGAATTCTCGCGCGAGCGCGTCGAAAGCCTCTATCTGCACGAAGCGTTCACGCCGCCCACCTATCGCGGCGACTACGTGCGGCACAACCATCACGACGTCGATCCGCGCACGCTCGGCGCGCGCGTCTGCAACATGCCGATCGTGTGGGACCTGCAGCAGCTGCGCCGCGAGCACCGCGAGCGCGACGACGGCCCGAACGAAAGCCCCGCCACGCTCGACGGCTTCCTGCAGACGATGCAGGACGACGGGATGTGCAGCGGCATCATGTATTCGATGGCCGTGCCCGGCACGCGGCTGCACGCGTTCATGAGCTTCACCGCGCCGCGCCGCACGCGCGAGTGGATCACGCCGGCGACGATCGAGCAGGCATTGTCGATCGGGTTGTCGGTGCACAAGTTCGCCTCGCCGCAACTGATCTCGACGTCGCGCGAGCGCGCGGTGAACGGGCTCACGCCGTTCGAGCAGGAACTGCTGCTCGGCATTGCCGAAGGCGCATCCGACAAGGAGATCGGCCGGCGCCTCGACACCAGCGCGCACAACGTCGACTATCACCTGCGCAAGCTGCGCAAGCGCTTCGGCGTCGCGAACCGGATCCAGCTCACGTACCTGACGTCGAAGCTCGAATTGATCTGAGCGCGGCGCCGCCGCTTGGCGAATTCGAACGCGTAAACGCGCATGCCGGCCTCGAGGGCCGGCATGCGCGGGTTGCGGTGCGACGTTACGTCAGCAGCGTCATCTGCACGACCTTCACGATCACGAGCCCGACCGCGATCACGAGATAGCCGCGCAGCACGGCCATCCAGATCCGCGTCGCGAGCGTCATGTTCTGCGGCTCGAGCGTGTCGAGCGGCGGCATCCGCCACGTATCGCGCAGCGACCGGTCGACACCCGGCTCCACCACGCGCTTGTTGCGGCGAATCAGGACCGTCGCGAGATACCCCGCGATCGCAAGCACGGTACCGCCCACCAGCACGTCGACGATCGCTTCGCCGCTGATATCCGGATACATCACCGACGCGGTCAGGATGATCGACAGCAGCACGAGTACCCAGATCACCGCGCCCGTGAACACGTTGAGCTTCGTCGAGTTGACCCACGGGCCGAGCACCTGGCGGTCGTTGCACAGCACCAGCAGGAACACCGTGGCACTCGGCAGCAGCACGCCGGCCAGCGTCTGCACGGCTTCGGTCAGCAGGCCGAGCGGGCTGCCCGGGATCAGCACGAGCGTGGCCGCCGCCGCGACGATGCCGAAGTAGACGAGATAAAAGCCCTTTGCGTCGGTCACGCCGCGATGCAGCGAGTGGCGGATCTTGAACACGTCGCCGATCGCATACGCGGTCGACAACGACACCGCCGCCGCGCCGATGATGCATGCGTCGAGCAGCGCGATCGCGAACAGCGTCGCGCTCGTGCGGCCCGCATACTTCTCCAGGCCCGCGATGATGCCGCCCGCGTCGGTAAAGTTGCCGGCTTCCGGATGGCCGCTGAACAGCGCGGCGCTGAAGCCGATCATGGCCACCGCGCCGACCAGCACGAACGCGATACCGATCCACAGGTCGGCCTTCTCGTACTTCATGAAGCGCGGCGTGATGCGCTTGTCGATCACGTAGCTCTGCTGGAAGAACAGCTGCCAGGGCGCAACCGTCGTGCCGACGATGCCGATCACGAGCAGCATCACGTCCGACAGCTTCGCGTGCGCGGGCCAGTTCGGCACGAAGAAATCGCGCGACATCTGCGCGACGCTCGGATGGATCGACACGAGCACGGGCACGAGCAGCAGGCTCATCACGCACAGCCCGATCGCGAACCGCTCGAAGCGCCGGAAATCGCCGGTACTCACCGCGGCCATCGTCAGCGCGGCGGCCACGCACACGCCGGCCACCTTCGGCAATCCGAAGAAATCCAGCACGAACGTGATGCCGATGAACTCGGTGACGATCGTGAGCGCATTGAGCAGGAACAGGTCGATCACGCTGAACGCGCCCCAGAACTTGCCGAAACGCTCGAAGATCAGGCGTGCATGGCCGACGCCGGTGACCGCGCCGAGGCGCAGCACCATTTCCTGGTTTACGTACAGCACGGGCACGAGCAGCAGCAGCGTCCACAGCAGCGTCGTGCCGTAGTTCTGGCCGGCCTGCGTGTAGGTGCCGAATGCGCCGGCGTCGTTGTCGCCGACCATCACGATCAGGCCCGGGCCGATGATCGCGAGCAGCGTGCGCAGGCGCGCCCACCACGTGCCGCGCGCACCGGTGTCGTGGTGCGGGATCGTGCCGAGTGCGCCGCGGATGTCGCCGAGGTGGGCGTCGTCGAGCACGGCGCTGCGTTCGGCGGCGATCGGTGGAGAGACGTTGGATGGCGTGGACATGATGTGTTCCGTACGGCTAAGGGTTATGCGATTCGATAAGCGTGTGACCTTGGAATGCGCACGGGGCGACCGCCCGAAGGCGGCCACGCGTGCGCATGCCGAGGCGCGCTCGGCGCTTCCTTCAGTGGATCAACGATTTCAGCTGGTTCAGCAGGCGGGAGAACACCCGCGGACGGGCGTCGAGCGTCAGCATCGCGTCGTACTGGTTGCGCGATTCCGTGACGTGCGGAAGGTTCGACAGCAGAAGGCCGAAGTTCATGGTCTGGCTCCGTGCGGCGACGGCAGGCGTGCCGGCCGCGTCGTGGGCGCGGGGCCAGTCCGGGGCCTGAACGACGTGTCAGGCTAGTCGGCCGGATTGTCCCTGCGACCGGGGTTCAAAAGGGTCGGTGCGTGCAACGGGCATAAGGGACAACTGTCACTGTCGTTCATGGCGGCTCCTGTGCGGTGTTCCGGAAAACACGGTTGACCGCCGTCAGGCCGGCGGGCCGCCATTCGCGAGCCGGGAAAAGGCACGCGCGAACGCGGCCGCCTGCCAGGCGGCGGTGAAACCGGCCAACGCATGCGAAAACGCATCACGCTAACCGGCGCGAATCAGGGTGCACGTAGGAATTTGCTGCGGAATGCTGCTGCGCGCACCGTTTGCCCGGGAGACAAACGGCGGCTTCGATGAGGCGCGGACGTCGGTCGCTCAGGCGGAAATTTCGTTCGAAGATCGACTACTGCAGGCGTCCAAGGCGGCGGCCCCAAGAGTGAAGATGGCGGATTCTATGGACGGCCCGAAAGTGAAGTCAACCCCTCCCAACCCCATTTCCCGAAATAAATTCCCCGCGTTTCGCCGCTGAAAGATTTGCCCTTGAAATGGCGCACCGAAACCTTTCAGCGCGTCAGGATGCACTCCGGCGGCGATGCGTGCGCGCAACGGCACAGAGTATCCCGCCGCGTGCGCTTCCGGCCCCCGCCAGGCCGCTGCCGCGCGACCGCGGTCCGTTGCGACGCGCAGGCCACGGACGTCATCTTTCGTGCGTTTTTTGCTTGCGCCGCAGCAAAAGTCGCGACTACAATCCGCCCCAATTCATCAAGGGAGTCCCCCCGTGGACACATGCTCTAGTTGCAGTTCGATGCCGGTCCAGGCCGGCCAAGCCATCGCGAGATAGCAGCCAGACGCATGTCTTTCGCCGCTAGCTCGCATTCGTCGGGTTAGCGCGCTTCCTCCCGGGCCGGCCATCGCCGCCTCGCCAGTCGCACGCTCCGTTACGTTCCACCCTCCGATCGCAGGTTGCGTCATGCGCCCGCGCTCGATCACGTCGTCCGGCGTTTGCCGGACCGGACGGAGGCAGCGTCATGTTCTTTCCATCCTTCGCGCTCAGACTCAAGCGCATCGCCCACGTCGCGTGCGACCGTGCATTCGTTTCCGGCCTCTCGCCGCTCGCCCACGCGTTCAGCAACTGGCGCGGCATCGCGCTCGCCCACGTGCCCGCGGCACCACGCCCGCTCGACTGCGTGCTGGTCGCCGCGATGGCGGCCGCGGTCGCGCTCGCCGCGCTGCTGTGCGCGGCCGCCTCGCGCCTCGGCTTCGCGCAGGTGTGGCGCGTCGGCGGCTGGCTGCCGTAATCCCGTCGCCGCGCGGCGGTACCACTCGCCCTGGAACGCCGCGCGATCGTCTCGTCGCATTTCCCGCATCGCGCCTTCATTTATTCAGTCTAGCTAATCAAATCATCAACGGAATCCGCATGAAGAATCACCTCGAACCTGTCCCGCGCAAGCGCCGCGTCAATGCGCTCGCCACGCTGCTGCTGTCGCTTGCCGCCACCCCCGCGTTCGCGCAGGCGTCGTCACCGGCCGCGGCCGAACCGGCAGCCGGCGCCAGCGACGCCGCCGCGCCCGCACGACAGGCCGCCGATACCGCCGCGCCCGCCCCCACCGGCTTCTGGGAGCGTTCGAACCTGCTCGGCGACATGGGCGGCCTGCGCGACCTGCTGGGCGATCACGGCGTCACGCTGAGCCTGCAGGAAACCAGCGAGTACCTGTACAACACGTCCGGCGGCACGCATCGCGGCGGCGCGTACCAGGGGCTCACGCAATTCGGTTTCAACGTCGATACCGGCAAGGCGATCGGCCTGCCGGGCGGCACGTTCAACGTGTCGGGGCTGCAGATCCACGGCACCAACCTCACGCAGCGCTACCTGCAGACACTGCAGACCGCGACCGGCATCGAAGCGAACTCGACCACGCGCCTGTGGGAGCTCTGGTACCAGCAGTCGTTGCTCGACGGCAAGGTCGACGTGAAGGTCGGCCAGCAGAGCGTCGACCAGGAATTCATGGTGAGCCAGAACGCGTCGACGTTCATGAACGCGACGTTCGGCTGGCCCGTGTTGCCGTCGACCGACCTGCCGGCCGGCGGCCCCGCGTATCCGCTGTCGTCGCTCGGCGTGCGCCTGCGCGTGAAGCCGGCCGACGCGTGGACCGCGATGATCGGCGTGTTCGACGGCAACCCGGCCGGCCGCACCGACGGCGACGCGCAGGTGCTGAACGCGCACGGCACCCACTTCAACCTGCGCAGCGGTGCGTTCGTGATCGGCGAGGTGCAGTACGCGCTGAACGCGCCGCCGGCCGATCCGAAGGCGCCGCAGCCCGTCGGCCTGCCCGGCACGTACAAGCTCGGCTTCTGGTATCAGTCGCAGCACGCGAACGACCCGCGTTACGGCACCGACGGCCTGTCGCTCGCGGATCCGGCGAGTCACGGCACGCCCGCCACGCATCGCGGCAACTACGGGTTCTATGCGGTCGCGGACCAGATGGTGTGGCGGCCGTCGGCCAACAGCCCGCGCGCGCTCGGCGTGTTCGCACGCGTGACGGGCGCACCCGGCGACCGCAATGTCGTCGACTTCGCGGCCAACGCAGGCGTGACGCTGAAGGCGCCGTTCGCCGGACGCGATAACGACGTCGCCGGCATCGCGATCGGCTACGCGAAGATCGGCTCGCATGCGCGCGGCCTCGACGGCGATACCGGCGTGTACACGACGCCCGGCTATCCGGTGCGTCGCGCGGAGACGGTCGTCGAAGCGACCTACCAGTACCAGGTCACGCCGTGGTGGCAGTTGCAGGCCGACCTGCAGCACTTCTTCCGCCCGGGCGGCGGCATCCCGAACCCGAACGCGGCCGGCGCGCGCATCGGCGACGAAACGGTGGTCGGCGTACGCACGACGATCACGTTCTGATGCGCGCCGCATGAAAACACGGGCCGGTCGGCCGCTCGCGCGACCGTCCGGCCCGTTTGCTCGTGTGCCGCGCCGCGAATTACTCGCCGTACAGCCCGAGCAGTTTCAGCGTGACGCCGTTGGTCCAGCCGAACCCGTCCTGCAGCGGATATTCACCGCCTCCGCCACCGCCCGTGCCGGCGCCTTCGACCACGTACTTCTCGACGAGCTTGCCTTCCGTCGCATACACATGCTTCACGTCGGACAGGAAGCGCGTGCCGATGTCCTTCGCGAGCGCCGGTTCGCCATAACGGCGCAGCCCGTCGATCGCGATCCACTGCAGCGGCGCCCACCCGTTCGGCGCATCCCACTGCTGGCCCGTGTTCTCGGTCGTCGTCGCGAGCCCGCCCGGTTGCAGCAGCGTCTTGCGCACTTCGCGCGCGGTCGCCTTCGCGCGCTCGGGCCATGCGACGCCCGCGAACAGCGGATACAGCGTGGCCGCCGTCACGCCGTCGCGCGGCTTGCGCAACTGCCAGTCGTAGTCGCCGTAATAGCCGTGACGATTCCACAGGTAACGGTTGATCGCGGCCGCACGCCGTGCCGCGCGCCCGGAGAAATCGATCACGCATGCCATGTCGCGCGCGACCGTGCAGCCCTTCACGATCGTCGTCTCGAGATGGAACATCAGGCTGTTCAGGTCGACCGGCACGATCGACGTCGTGCGGATCGTCGCGAGCGTCTTGCCGTCGCCGAACCAGCGCGAGCTGTAGTCCCAGCCGCTTTCGGCGCCCGCACGCAGGTCGCGGTAGACCTCGTTCGCCGGGCGGCCGGTTGCCGACTTCGCGGTCGTCACGTCCTCCAGATACGACTCGTCGCGCGGCGTGTCGCTCGCGTCCCAGTAGCGGTTCAGTACCGCGCCGTCGGGCATCGCGACCACGTGGCGCGCGGCCTGCCCGCGCGGCGTCGTGGTTTCGCCCTGCATCCAGTACGCGTGTTCCTTGCGCAGCTCCGGCAGGTATTTCTGGTAGACCCTGTCGCCTTCGGCCTGCGCGGCGAGCGTGACCATGTACGCGAAGAACGGCGGCTGCGAGCGGCTCGCGTAATACGTCCGGTTGCCGTTCGGGATGTGGCCGATCGTATCGATCAGATATGCGAAGTTGTCGAGCATGTTGTCGACGAGATCCTCGCGTCCCGACACCTGCAGGCCGAGCATCGTGAAATAGGTATCCCAGTAGTAGCCTTCGCGAAAGCGGCCGCCCGGCACGACATACGGTTTCGGCATCGCGATCAGCGAACCGTATTGGGGCACCGTGACGCTCGTGCGCGTGAGCTGCGGCCACAGCCAGTCGATGTGCTGGCGCAGCGTCTGGTTCGGCGGCGGCGTCACGCCGCTTTCCGGCGGCGGCGTGAAGTGCTGGCCGACGAACGTCTTCAGCGAAAAGCCCGGTTGCGATTTCTGTTGCTGATACAACTGCACGATCGTCGCGGGATCGGTATCGGGCGTCGCGTCGACGAAGGTCTTCTGGTCGGGGTAGATCTGCGCGGTCTGCACCGCGACGAACAGGTCGCCGTAGAGCTGGCTCGGCGGCGGCAGCAGCGTGCCCGATACGGCGGGTGCCGCGGCGGTGGCGGCCGCGGCCGGAGACTGGCCCGCCGCTTGCGCGGCGGCCTGGTTCGCGTTGTCGGCCTGCGCGGCGCAGCCTGCGACAGCGAGATAGGCGACGGCCAGCGTGGCCGCCCAGCGAAGACGCGGCGCGGGTGGCGCAGCGCGTGACGAGAGATGAACCGGGAAGCGAGTTGCAATCGGTGCGGCACGACGTGGCGTCATGACGTGTCCCCTCCTTTCGATGGTGAATGGATCGGCAAGGGGTCTCGTTCGCGCGCGCGTTCGTCTCGATGGCCCTCGATCGATACGCGTCATGTGGTGGTGCGAGTCGGTCCGACTGTCGCACGAAACGCGCACATCAAGCAAGTTTCGATTCGCGCGACTCGCGCAGGTAACCGCGCACGGCCCGCGATGCACGCGCCTCGAGCGCCGCCGCATCGGTCTCGCCGCGGGCGCCCGCCGCGTCGACAATCCCTTTCACGATCGCCAGCAGATCGTGCGCGACGACGTCGGGCGCGGCGACACGCGGCGCATCGCGCAAGCCGAGCGCATGCAGCAGCGTCGCGTGGATGCGGTCCGCGACGCGTGCCGCACGCACACCGAGCGGCAGCCGCGCTTCCTCGAAATCGATCAGCCGCGCGAGCACCGGCCGGCGCATCTGGTGCGCGACGGCTCCGCGCACCAAGGCGCGCAGCACGTCGTCGCAGGACGACAGCGCGGCCGCCCGGTCGACGTCGTCGAGCAGATGCGCACTCTCGCGCTCGACGAGCGCGGCCGTCAGCGCGTCGCGATTCGGGAAGTATTGATAGAGCGAGCCGATGCTCACGCCGGCCAGCGCGGCGACGGCGTTCGTCGTGTAACCGTCGAAGCCGTCGCGCTCCAGAATGCGGGCAGCGGCCTCGACGATCGCGTCGACGGTGGCCGCCGAGCGGCGCTGGCGCGGCGCCTTGCGGGGCGACAGCGCGATACGCGAGGACGATCCGGACATGGCGGGCAGGCGAGCTTCGAATATGAGCAAACGCTCATATTCTAGAAACGCACGTGCCCACCGTCAAAAGAAATCGGCACGCATGCGCGGTCGTTCCTTCCGCGCATCCGGCCGAAAAGGACGACTGTTGCAACATGCGGAACAACTGTTGTCATGCGTGACGCAACGGTCACATTGTGGGCATAATGGCGTCTTTACCGCGCGCCCAGCCCATGTCGCCCGTCTTTCTAGCACCGCTCATCGTTGCCTGTGCGTTGTTCATGGAAAGCGTCGACGCGAACATCATCGTCACCGCCCTGCCCGCGATGGCGAGGGACTTCGGGCACAACCCCGTCACACTGAACATCGCGATCACGGCCTACGTGGTCGGCCTCGGCGTGTTCATTCCGATCTGCGGCTGGCTCGCCGACCGCTTCAGCGCACGCTCCGTGTTCCGCACCGCGATCGGCATCTTCGTCGTCGGCTCGCTGATGTGCGCGGCCTCCAACTCGCTCGGCGTGCTCACGTTCGCGCGCTTCATCCAGGGCGTCGGCGGCGCGATGATGGTCCCGGTCGGCCGCATCATCATCTTCCGCGCGGTGCCGCGCTCCGATCTCGTGCGCGCGATGAACTACCTCGCGATTCCCGCGCTGTTCGGGCCCACGGTCGGACCGCTCGTCGGCGGCTTCATCACGACCTACCTGCACTGGCGGATGATCTTCTTCATCAACGTGCCGATCGGCCTCTACGGGATCTATCTCGCGAGCAAGCACATCGCGAACACGCACGAGCCCGATCCCGGGCCGCTCGACTGGTTCGGCTTCCTGCTGTCGGCGAGCGGCGCCGCCCTGCTGCTGATGGGGCTCACGCTGATCGACGGCGCGCTCACGTCGCGCTCGAACGCGCTCCTCATGTGCGTGGCCGGCACCGCGATGCTGGCGCTCTACGTGCCGTATGCGCGCCGCAAGGAACGGCCGGTGCTCGATCTCAGTTTCCTGAAGATCCCGACGTATCACGCGAGCGTCGTCGGCGGGTCGCTGTTCCGCATCGGCCTCGGCGCGGTGCCGTTCCTGCTGCCGCTCGCGCTGCAGGAAGGACTCGGCATGAGCGCGTTCCATTCGGGGCTCATCACGTGCGCGTCCGCGCTCGGCGGCGCGGTGAGCCGCTCGACGGCCACGCATACGCTGCGCCGCTTCGGCTTTCGCACGGTGCTGATCTACAACGCGGCCTTCGCGGGCCTCGCGATCGCCGCGTACGGCGTGTTCCATCCCGGCATGGCGACCTGGGCGATCTGGCTGATCGTGCTCGTCGGCGGCATCTTCCCCGCGCTGCAGTTCACGAGCCTGAACTCGATGATCTACGCGGACATCTCGCCGCGCGACGCGGGCCGTGCCACGAGCCTCGGCAGCGTCGTGCAGCAGATGTCGCTCGGCCTCGGCGTGACGGTGGCCGGCCTCGTGCTGCACGTGTCGCACTGGCTGCAGGGCCACCAGAAGATGATGTGGTCGGATTTCTGGCCCGCGTTCCTGGTGGTCGGGCTGTGCTCGTTCGCGTCGATTCCGATCACGCGGCGGCTGCCGCCCGGCGCCGGCGACGAAGTGGCGCGCGGCAAGCGGCAATGAGCGGCAACACGCGGTCGGCGCATCGGAATCGTTTCCGCCGCCCTCGGCCGCCTGTCGGTTGCCTCGTTTTTATTTTTTAATTTCCGGTTTATTCAAGAAATCGAAACGCGCGAAAAACGCGGGCCGGAATGACGGCTTCGACAAGACATCAGGCTGGAAAATCGCCTGCACCGAATCGGATCGGAGATCCATGCGCCGCGGTGCAATGCCCGCCCGGCCGCACGGCCGACGCACCGCGATTGCGCGCACGTCGTTAACTTGAAAATCCGGAATATATCGGCCAATAATGGGCGGTCGCATCGGCGCGAACATTCATCCCCACGCCGACATACGGAAGTTGGCATAACAATCCCCCTGCTGTTTGACGTTTCGATCGCTTCCCGCCTCGAAGGAGTCGCCATGACTCAAGAGCTGATTGTGCGCGCGCCGGAAACATTCGCCATCGATTCGCCCGCCGTACCGAGCGTTGCGGCACAGCCGCTGCCCACGCATCTCGCCGTCATCCTCGACGGCAACCGGCGCTGGGCCGACCGGCTCGGCCTGCCGACCGCCGACGGCTACCGGGCCGGCGGCCGCAACGTGCATGCGCTGCTGTCGTGGTGCGAGGAAGCCGCCATCCCGTTCGTCACGCTGTGGCCGCTGTCCACCGAAAACCTGAACCGCGACGCCGAGGAATTGCGCGGGCTGCTCGCGGTGATCGCCGACGTTTTCGACGAGCTCGCCGCCAGCGGCCGCTGGCGCCTGCACGTGATCGGCGACCTGACGAAGCTGCCGCCCGACACGGCCGAACGGATCGGCGCCGCGCAACGACGCACGGCCGATGCGCGCGGGCTCGACGTCAACATCGCCGTCGCGTACAGCGGCCGCCTCGACCTGCTGAATGCGATCCGGTCGCTGATCGAGGAGCACGTCGCGGCCGGCACCGTCGATCAGTTGCTCGCGCAACTCAGCCCGGAAATGATCGCGAGCCGGCTCTGTACGGCCGGCCAGCCCGAGCCGGACCTCGTGATCCGCACGTCCGGCGAGCAGCGCCTGTCGAATTTCATGCTCTGGCAAACCGCCTTCTCGGAGTTCTATTTCACGCCGACCTGCTGGCCCGATTTCGGACGCGACGATTTCGATCAGGCCATCGATGCGTACGGCAAGCGCGCGCGCCGGTTCGGCAAGTAAGCCGGACTCCCTTCACGACACCCGTTGTCACCCGCTATCCGCGAGGTACGCCATGTCCGCCGTCGAAACCGTTGCCGCCGCGCCCACGCTGGTGCTTCCGCACCTGTTTCACCCGTTCCGGACGCCCGTGCACCCCGACGCCGACCGCGCCGAAGCCGACCTGCAGGCCTGGATGAACGGTCATGGCCTGCTCGAGGATCCGCGCTGGGCCAGCGGCATCCGTCACGGCAAGATCGGCGAATACTGCGCGCGGGTCTATGCGTACTCGACCTTCGACGGCCTGTGCTCGGCGACCCGCGCGTACGGCTGGATTTTCTCGATCGACGACGGCCTGTGCAGCCTGCATGGCGTCGCCCGCTCGCCGGGCGATCTCGGGGCGCTCTACCTGTGGCTGTACGAGATGATCGCGGATCCGGCCGGTCACGATCCGGCGCCGCTGCGCGATGCGCTGGCCGCGCGCCTGCCGCACATGGCCGCGTTCCTGCCCGCGCTGCAACGCGCGACGCAGGACATCTGCACGCGCATCGCGGCCGCGTCCACGACCGCGCAATACGCACGCTGGACGGCCGGCATGATGACGTTCCTGTTTTCGACGCTGTGGGAGGCCGGCCGCTACGCGACGGATGTCGTGCCGGGCGAGGCCGAATACCTTTCCGGCCGCACGTACAACGGATGCGGCGAAGGCGCGTTTGCACTGATCGACATCGCGGCGGGTTACGAAGCGCCCGTCGCATTCTATGCGGACGAAGAGGTCCGGCGCCTGCGCAAGCTGTCCGGCCTGATCCTGTGCCTCTGCAACGACATCTTTTCGTATCCGAAGGAAGCCGGCGAATCGAGCAGCAATCTCGTCTGCGTCCTGATGCACGAGCGCGGCCTCGCGCCGCAAGCCGCGCTCGACGCGGCGGCCGCGATCCACAACGGGTATCTGATGCGTTATCTGGAACTGGAGGCCCGCGTGCGGGCGCGCACCGACGATCGAACGTCGCTGCGCCTGCTCGAAGGCGCGCGCTCGTACATCCGCGGCAACTACGACTGGCATTTCGGTTCGCCACGCTACGGTGCGGCCAGACACTACGACCTGTCGCGCGCGCTGCGGCCCGGGGAAACGAGTGCCGCGGCGTGACAGGCACGGCGGCGGCGCGTGAAAATCCGGCAATACAAAAAAATCAGCGGACATCCACTCGGGGCCGGTGCACAGCCGCATGGATGTCCGCTCAGGGCTCCTGAATTCCCGATGGGGGTTGAGAATCCAGGATTCGCTTCCTGCGTGCCATGGACATATGTGCGTCGGAAGCGGAATCGTTGCGCGCATTTGTCGCCGCGCCATGAACTGCACTATAGGGAAACTTGCGAAACCTATCTGTCAAGCATTGTCAGACGCGCGGCGGCAGCGCATCGCACGCGTGCGCCGCTTTCGCGCTAAAGTGGTCCCCGATCACCACCCTCGACCGCCATTCCGATGCTTACGCTCTCGCCCGCCGCCGCCCGCGCGCTGCATCTCGCCGCGCAGGGCCTGCTGACGCCGCCCCGCCGCAAGGCAACCAAAACCGACGTGCTCGACACGATCCGCCGCATGGCGCAGTTGCAGATCGACACCATTCACGTCGTCGCGCGCAGCCCGTATCTCGTGTTGTTCAGCCGCCTCGGCGATTTCGCGCCGCAGTGGCTCGACGAACATCTCGCCGAAGCGCGCCTGTTCGAGTACTGGTCGCACGAGGCATGCTTCCTGCCGGTCGAGCAGTTCGGGCTGATGCGCTACAAGATGCTCGATCCGTCGGGGATGGGCTGGAAATACGCGGCCGAATGGCATGAGCGCAACCGGCCCGACATCGAGCGGCTGCTCGCGCGGATTCGCGACGAGGGCCCGGTGCGGTCGGCCGATTTCGCGCGCGAGGATGGCGCGAAGGGCAACGGATGGTGGGATCGCAAGCCGGAGAAACGGCACCTGGAGGTGCTGTTCACGACGGGTGACCTGATGGTGTCGGAACGCCGCAATTTCCAGCGCGTGTACGACGTCCGCGAACGCGTGCTGCCCGGCTGGGACGATTCACGCGACCTGCCGCCACGCGAAGCCGTGCTGCCGGCGCTGCTCGACTACACGTGCCGTGCGCTCGGCGTCGTGCGCGCGGACTGGGTCGCCGACTACTACCGGCTGCCGCGCCGCTCGTACCGCGACGAACTGGAGCGGCTCGCGGCAGCCGGCGACCTGATTCCGGCGCGGATCGACGACTGGAAGGAACCGGCCTACGTGCATCGCTCGCTCGAAGCCTGGCTGCCGGCCGCCGAGGCCGACACGCTGCGCTCGACGGTCACGACGCTGCTGTCGCCGTTCGATCCGGTCGTCTGGGACCGGCGGCGCGCGTCGACGCTGTTCGGCTTCGACTACACGATCGAGTGCTATACGCCCGAGCACAAGCGGCGCTACGGTTATTTCTGCCTGCCCGTGCTGCATCGCGGCCGGCTGGTCGGCCGCGTCGATGCGAAAGCGCATCGCACGCTGGGTACGTTCGAGCTGAAGGCGGTGCATGTCGAGCCGGGCGTGCGCGTCGGTGCGGGGCTCGCGGCCGACGTCGCGAAGGCCGTGAAGAGACTCGCGGCGTGGCACGGCACGCCGGAGGTGACGGTCAGACACGCGCCGCCCGAGCTGGTGAAGGCGCTGGCCGGCGCGTGACGGATTGGCCGGTTCGCGCGGCGGCGGCGCACGCGCCGCCGGCACGGATCAGTCGCGCAGCTTGCGAAAGCGCGGCGTACCGTCCTCGAGGTTCCCGTTGAACATCGCTTCCGGGCGCACCCACAGCCCGCGCGCATGCGGCCACAGATGCTCGTACACGACCACCGATTCCTCGGTTTCGGAGTGGCGTGCAACGCCGATGTAGCGGTACAGCCCGCCCTTGTAGTGACGGTGCGTCGCGAGCTGTTCGGCTTCCTGTTCGGTCATGATGGGCTTCTCTTCGGCAAAAAACGGAAAGCGCGTATTGTATGCGCTGCGCCGCGCGTCAGCGTTTCGCGTAGATGTCGGGGCGGCGGATCTCCATCAGCCGCTCGGGATTCGCGGACGGCCCGAAGCCGACCGGCCGGTACAGTTCGTGCGCATCGGTCGTCACGAGCATGATGCGGCGCAGCCGCTGCACCATCTCCTGCGCGAACACGTGATCGATCAGCGCACGGCCGTAGCCGTTGCCGCGATCGGCCGGCAACACGAACACGTCGCACAGGTACGCGAACGTCGCATGATCGGTAACGAGCCGCGCGAACCCGACGAGCCGGTCGCCGACATACGCACCGAAGCACAGCGAACCCTCGATCGCCTTCTCGACCACGTCGCGCGGAATGCCCTGCGACCAGTACGCATCGCGATGCAGGAAGTCGTGGATCGCGTCGATGTCGAGTTCGCGCTTGTCGGTGGAAAATCTCAGCGTGGCGGGGGCGGCTGCGGGCACGGCGGTTCTCCGGTCGAGGTCGGAAGGCGGAGCATCGACGATACCGCGCCGTGAAGCGGCGGACAAGGTACACCATCGATCCGCCGCGGCCGAATCGGCGACAATGTCACCCGCCCCATGAACCGGTCACGTCGCCTCATGCCCTTCCGCCTCATCGCATTCGACTTCGACGGCACCCTCGCCGATTCGCTCGACAGCTTTCTCGCGGCGCTGTCGGAAGCGTCGCGCCTGCACGGCTTCCGCGACGTGACGCCCGAACTGCGCCCCGCGCTGCGCGGCATGTCGGCACGCGACATCATTCGCGCGCTCGAGGTGCCGATGTGGAAAGTGCCGCGCGTGACGATCGACATGCGCCGCCTGATGCGGCCGCGCGTCGCGCAGGTGACGCTGTTCCCCGGCGTCGACGCAACGTTCGACGCGCTCGCCGCGCGCGGCATCCGTATCGCGATCGCCACGTCCAACACCGAAGACATCGTGCGCGACCGGCTCGGCCCGCGTGCCAGTGCCCACGTCGACACGTTCGCATGCGGCATTCCGCTGTTCGGCAAGGCGCGTCGCCTGCGCGCGCTGGTGCGCGAGGCCGGCGTACGTGCCGACGAAGTGCTGTACGTCGGCGACGAAATCCGCGACGCCGACGCAGCGCGACGCGCACGCATCGCGTTCCAGGGTGTCGCGTGGGGCTACACCGCGCCCGATGCATTGCAGGCACATTGCGCGACACCGCTGCTGCTGCGCCTCGATGCGTTGCTCGATCGCGTGTGACGCTTGCTCGCGCATCGCATGCGCGACCCGACAGCACGACGCTCAACCACCGATGACACGCGCGTGCGTCCCATGCATCGCATGCGTCACGCGCACGCAAAAATTGCCGCCGCCGCAGGGGCATCAGGTACGCACTACCTGTCCGCCGGCGCGCGCATCGTTTCGTCTTACCAACCGTTACACAAGCCACATCGCGGTTGCACCTGCTACCCGACCGCCCTCCTAGAATCAGTCGGGCCGGGAAACACTTCGACCGGCGCCGCGGCAGAGCGGTGGTCGAATCCGGTCCGGGCGCGCCCGGTCTCTCGCACAGCGACGGATCACGTGATCCGTTTTTCAACCAGAGCCCCGATTGACAGGAGGTCCTCATGAACCGCTTCCCCCCCATCTCGCGCCTTGCTTTGTCTGCCGCTGGCCTGCTTCTCGTCGCCGTGACGGCGACCGCGCAAACCGCGCAACCGGCACCGGCTGCGCCGGCCGCCGCCGCGACGCGCATCCACGAAGCCGACCAGGCCTTCATCACCGACGGCACGAAGACCGTGTCGACGCAGCACGACGCGGCGCGCATCGCCGATTCGCGCACGTCGGACAGCCAGGTCAAGGCATTCGCGCAACGCGTGTCGACCGACGATGAAAAGATCATCCAGGCGATGCGCGCGGCGAGCCCGCGCGGCGTCGACGTGCCGGCCAACGACCCCGACACGGCCGTGCTGAGCAGCATCAAGAACCTGCGCGGTGCCGAGTTCGACAAGGCATACATCGAGCAGGTCGCGCTCGCGGGCCAGCAGAAGGCGATCTCGGCATTCCAGGCCGAAATCGCCTCGGGCCGCGACACGAAGCTGAAGGAAGTCGCACGCCAGTCGCTGCCGATTCTGCAGGCGCACTACGCGGACGCGCAGAAGCTCGCGCAGCGTCATCACCTCGCTTCGGCGCAGTAACGCGATACAGCGCCGCGCCTCGCGCGCGGCGCCCCGCTTCCCCCGTCGTCGCGCTGCCGCCGCTCCCGCCGGCGGCGCGACGCACGTCACGCGTCAGCTCGCGAGCTTCGCCACCAGCCGCGCGCTCACTTCCGGCCATTCGTCGTCGATGATGCTGAAGCGCACCGAATTGCGCTTGCGGCCATCCGGCATGATCCGTTCGTGACGCACGATGCCCTCCTGTTTCGCGCCGATCCGCAGGATCGCCGCGCGCGATTTCTCGTTCAGCTCGTCGGTCGTGAACTGCACGCGCACACAGTGCAGCGTGTCGAACGCATACGCCAGCAGCAGCCACTTCGCCTCGGTATTCGCACGCGTGCGCTGCGCCGATTCGCTCAACCACGTATGACCGATCTCGAGCTTGCGATTCTTGCGGTCGATCTTCCAGAAGCGCGTGCTGCCGATCACGCGGCCCGATGCGCGATCGACGATCACGAACGGCATCACGGTGCCGGCCGCGCGCCCCTGCAATGCGGTATCGATATACGCGTCGATCGTCCCCGCGCCCGGCACGACCGTGACCGTCAGGTTCCACAACTCGCCGTCGGCGGCGGCATCGAGCAGCGCCTGCCGGTCGGATGCATCGAGCGGCCGCAGGACGACGCGCTCGCCGCGGAGTGTCGGTGGTTCGAGGGAAGACGATGCGGCGGTCATGGCGAGATTCCTGGAAACGAGGACGATGGCGGCGAAACGCCCATCATACGGGGCCGCTAGCCGAGGTGCGCGGCCAGCCGCCTGCGGATGGCCTTCGCCTCGCCGCGCAGCGCATCGGCGAACGCATCGACGAGCAGATTCTTCGGCCGGTGCTCGGGCACGATCATGCTGACGCGGTACGGAAACGATCGCGTGAGCGGCCGCACGTGCAGGTCGCGCCCGACGAAATCGAGCGCGGTCAGCGGATTGACGATCGCGGCGCCGAGCCCCTGCCGCACGAATGCGCACACCGATACGGCCGACGGCGTGTCGACCACCGAGCGCGGCGCGACGCCGAGTTGCGCGAACGCCTCGTCGATCAGGATGCGGTACGGATCGTTCAGCGACAGGCTCACGAACGGTCGATCGGCGAGATCCAGCAGGTCGATCGCGTCCTGCGCGAGCAGCGGGTGACCGTCGGGCAGCACGCATACTTCATCGACTTCGAGCAGCGGCGTGAGCACGGTGCCGGCCGGCGCGACGTCGTGCTCGGTCAGCCCCAGGTCGTAACGCTGCGCGGTCAGCCACTCTTCGAGCATCGGCGATTCCTGCGTTTCGACCGACAGGCTGACACCCGCATGCGCGCCGTGAAAACGGCGGGCCGCGCCGGGCAGGATCGCGTGCGCAAACGCCGGCAGCGCGATCACCGACAGCTGGCCGTCGCGAAACTCGCGCAGGCGCGCGGCCGTCGCCGCGACGCGTTCGAGCCCCACATACGCGAGCCGCACGTCGTCGAACAGCGTGAGCGCGGCCATCGTCGGCCGCAGCCGGCCATGCGCGCGCTCGAACAGCGCGAAGCCGACGACCTGCTCCATCCGCGCGAGTTCGCGGCTGATCGTCGGCTGCGACGTGTACAGCATCTCGGCCGCGCGCGTCGTGCTGCCGGTGACCATCAGCGCGCGGAATACCTCGATGTGACGGTGCGTGAGCATGACTATCTATATCAGAAATGAATCGAACATCTAAAAACAGGCATTTTACTGTATAGACGATCGGGTGCATCATCCACACTATCCGTTCATTCGATCCGATTCATCCACCATATGTCACTCGATTCCCGCCAGCTCGCGACGCTCGCGCAGCAATACGGCACCCCGCTGTGGGTGTACGACGCCGACGTCATCCGCGACCGCATTGCCCAACTGCGCCAGTTCGACGTGATCCGCTACGCGCAGAAGGCGAACTCGAACGTCCATATCTTGAAGCTGATGCGCGAGGAAGGCGCGTGCGTCGACGCCGTGTCGCTCGGCGAGATCGAACGCAGCCTCGCGGCGGGCTTCAGCCCGGCCGGCGAACCGGAAGGCGTCGTGTTCACGGCCGACCTGATCGACCGCCCGACGCTCGCGGCCGTGCTCAAGCACGGCGTAACCGTCAACGCCGGCTCGCTCGACATGCTCGCGCGCATCGGCGAGCACGCGCCGGGCCACCGCGTGTGGCTGCGCGTCAATCCCGGCTTCGGCCACGGCCACAGCAACAAGACCAACACCGGCGGCCCGCAGAGCAAGCACGGCATCTGGATCGACGACGTGCCGCGCGCGATCGAGATCGTGCGCCAGTACGGGCTGAAGCTCGTCGGCATCCACATGCACATCGGCTCGGGTGTCGACTACGGCCACCTGTCGCAGGTGTGCGATGCGATGGTCGATCTCGTCACGTCGCTCGGCCACGACATCGACGCGATCTCGGCCGGCGGCGGCCTGTCGATCCCGTATCGCGACGGCGAACCGCGCGTCGACGTCGGTCACTACTTCAGCCAGTGGGACGCCGCCCGCAAGCGGATCGAGCGGCACCTCGGCCACCCGGTGCGCATCGAGATCGAACCGGGCCGCTTCCTCGTCGCGGAAGCCGGCACGCTCGTCACCGAAGTGCAGGCCGTGAACCGCCGGCCGAAGCACGATTTCGTGCTGATCGACGCGGGCTTCAACGACCTGATGCGGCCGTCGATGTACGGCAGCTATCACGCGGTGTCCGTGCACGCGCACGACGGCACGCCGCCGGCCGGCCGCCCGGCCGTCGATCTGGCGATCGCGGGCCCGCTGTGCGAATCCGGCGACGTGTTCACGCAGGACGCGGGCGGCGTGGTCACGCACCGCAAGCTGCCGCAGCCGCAGATCGGCGACCTGCTGTTCCTGCACGATGCGGGCGCATACGGCGCGTCGATGTCCTCGAACTACAACAGCCGGCCGCTCGCGCCGGAAGTGCTCGTCGATCACGGCACGCCGCGGCTGATCCGGCGCCGGCAAACGATCGAGGAACTGCTCGCACTCGAGACGTTCGAATAACGCCGCGCATCGCGGGACGGGGCGCGCGCCCGCGCGCCTCGATCACCCCGCGCGCCGCACGGGCGCCATCTTCGAGAAATACTTCGCGCCCGCCACGCAGCCGACCACGACCACCGTCACGACGATCATCGACGGCGGCACCGTTTCGTGCAGCAGGCCGGCCGCCAGCAGGAAACCGAAGAACGGCTGCAGCAACTGCAGCTGGCCGACACCGGCGATCCCGCCGAGCGCGAGCCCGCGATACCAGAACACGAAGCCGATCAGCATGCTGAACAGCGACACGTACGCGAGCCCCCACAACGCGGCGGCATCGACGGCGTCGAACGACGCGGGCCACGTGAACCACGCGAGCGGCCCCATCAGCGGCAGCGACAGCACGAGCGCCCACGAGATCACCTGCCAGCCGCCGAGCTGGCGCGACAGGCGCGCGCCTTCCGCGTAGCCGAGCCCGCACGCGACGATCGCCGCCAGCATCAGCGCATCGCCGACGACCGACGCCTGCCCGCCGTTGCGCAGCGCAAACGCGGCCACCGCGCCGCTGCCGACGATCGAGAAGATCCAGAACGGCAACCGCGGCCGCTCGCCGCCGCGCCATACGCCGAACAACGCGGTTGCCAGCGGCAGCAGGCCGACGAACACGATCGCGTGCGCCGACGTGACATGCTTCAGCGCGAGCGCCGTCAATAACGGAAAACCGACCACGACGCCGAGCGCGACGACGGCCAGCGACACGATCTCGGCACGCGTCGGCCGCCGCTGCTTCAGCACGGCGAGCAGCAGCAGGCCGAGCGCACCGGCGATCGTCGCCCGCGCGAACGTGAGAAACAGCGGATCGAGCCCCTGCACCGCGATACGCGTCGCAGGCAGCGAGCCACTGAAGATGATCACGCCCAGCAGGCCGCTGAGCCATCCGTCGGTCGTCTTTTGCACGGGAAATCCTGAACGGGAAAAGTAGATCACCGATGATCCGCCGCCCGCGAAAAGCGCGTAAGCTACAGCCCAATACAATCCGGACGAACTGTACTGGACAACCGGCCGTACAGTTCATTTTTCGCCATGAGCCAGGTCGCCCCGTCTCCCGTTCCGCCCGCGGCGTCGCGTACACGCGTCGAAACCGTGATGGATACCTTGCACGCACGCATCGCGAGCCGCGCGCTGATGCCCGGCGCACGCGTGCCGTCGATCCGGATGATGGCCGACAGTCTGGGGGTATCGAAATCGACGGTCGTCGATGCGTACGAGCGGCTCGCGAGCGAAGGCGTGCTGATTGCGCGGCGCGGTTCGGGCTTCTACGTGTCGGGCCACGCGCCGCCGCTCGCGCTCGCCGATCTCGGCCCGCGCCTCGATCGCGAACTCGATCCGCTGTGGCTGTCGCGCCAGTCGCTCGAAGCGGCGCCGACCTCGGTGAAGCCCGGCTGCGGCTGGCTGCCGTCGTCGTGGCTGCCGGACGAGAGCCTGCGCCGTGCGCTGCGCGCCGTGTCGCGCGACGACGCCGACGCGCTGACCGACTACGCGACGCCGCTCGGCCTGCCCGCGCTGCGCCAGCAGCTCACATGGCGGCTCGCGCAGCACGGTGTCCATGCAGAGCCCACGCAGATCATGCTGACCGACGGCGGCACGCATGCGCTCGATCTCGTGTGCCGCCTGCTGCTGGAACCCGGCGACACGGTCGTGCTCGACGATCCGTGCTACTTCAATTTCCAGGCGCTGCTGCGCGCGCACCGCGCACGGATCGTCAGCGTCCCGTACACGCCGACCGGTCCCGATCTCGGGCGCTTCGAGCAGGTGCTCGCCGAGCATCGCCCGCGCCTGTACATCACCAACGCGGCGCTGCACAATCCGACCGGCGCGACGCTCGCGCCGCCCGTCGCGCACCGGCTGCTGACGCTCGCGGCCGAGCACGGGCTGCTGATCGTCGAGGACGACATCTTCGCGGATTTCGAAAGCACGCCCGCGCCGCGCCTCGCGGCATTCGACGGGCTGTCGCGCGTCGTGTCGATCGGCAGCTTCTCGAAGACGCTGTCGGCCGCGATCCGCTGCGGCTACGTCGCCGCGCGCCCGGAATGGATCGACGCGCTCGTCGACCTGAAGCTCGCGACGTCGTTCGGCAACGCGCAGATCGGCGCGAACGTGGTGCACCGGCTGCTGATCGACGGCACGTACCGGCGCCATCTCGACAGCCTGCACGCGCGTCTCGCGGATGCGATGGGCGAAACGATCCGGCGCCTCACACGGGCCGGGCTCGGCATCTGGACGGAGCCGCGCGGCGGCCTGTTCGTGTGGGCGGAACTGCCCGACGGGCTCGATGGCGCGCGCGTGGCGCGCCACGCGCTGGATCACGACGTGGTGCTCGCGCCCGGCAACGTGTTCAGTCCGTCGCACGGCGCGACGTCGTACCTGCGCTTCAACGTATCGCGCTGCAAGGGGCCCGCCGTGTTCGATGCGCTTGCGCGGGCGATGGACGCAACGCGTTCGGCGGCGCACGCGATCGCACGGCCGGTTGCCGGCCCGCGTTGACGGCAGGCGGGCACGCTAAGGGCCGGCCGCCACGATCTCCGCGACGAAATCGACGAACGCCCGCACCTTTGCGGGCGGCAGGTGACGCGACGGATAGTAGGCAAACAGCGGAAACGACTCGCCGCGCCAATCCGCGAGCAGCTCGACGAGCCGCCCCTGCTCGATCAGGCCCGCCACCCCGCTCGCCTTGAAACGCGCGACACCCACACCGGCCAGACACGCGCCGAGCATCGTGCCGGCGTCGTTGACGAGCAGCCGGCCCGCCGTCTTGACCGGCACGCGCTTGCGCCCCAGCCGATAGACCCATTCGAGCGGCTGACCGGTCAGCGTATTGCGCATCTGGATGCACGCATGGCCGGCAAGATCGGCCGGCACCACGGGACGGCCGTGCCGCTTCACGTAAGCGGGCGAAGCGACCGTCAGCGCACGGGTTTCCAGCAGTTTGCGCGCCACCAGCGACGACGAGGGCGGCTCGCCGAACCGCACCGCCACGTCGAATCCGTCGGCGACCAGATCGCCGAGTTGCTCGCGCGCCGCCAGTTCCAGCGACAGATCGGGATGGCGCGCCAGGAACGCCGGAAGATGCGGCGCCAGCATCCGCCGCGAGAAATACGCATCGACGTTCACGCGCAACCTGCCGCGCACGGCGGCGGCCGAACCGGCGGCCAGCGTGAGCGCATCGCCGATGCCGGCAAGCAGCGGGCCGATCTCTTCGTACAGCCGGCGCCCTTCGTCCGTCAGCGTGACCGACCGCGTCGTGCGATCGAGCAGCCGCACGCCGACGCGTGCCTCGAGCCGCCCCACGGCCCGGCTGACCCCGGAGGGCGACAAGCCGAGTGCGTCGGCCGCGCGCGCGAAACTGCCGCTTTCGACGATCGCGGCCAACACGCTCACGTTCGCCAGAATTCGCCCGTCGATACCCATGATTTCACTCATGACTCAAGATCACCAATCCAATGACATGAATTCGATTCCATCAGGAATCGCCGATCCCTATCATGCAACCCGATGCATCGCGACGGCAAGTCCGAACGCCGGATGCAGTCCCGGCGCCCGACCGAATCGGTGCGCCCGCTCCCTTCTCGATGAGGATGTCGAACCATGTATGCCATTACCGGTATCACCGGGCAGGTCGGCGGCGCGCTCGCCCGAACGCTGCTCGCCTCCGGCCAAACCGTACGCGCGGTCGCGCGCGCCGCAAACCGCGCCGCACCGTGGGCCGAACGCGGTTGCGAGGTCGCGGTTGCCGACATGACCGACGCCGCCGCGCTGACGGCGGCCTTCGCGAACACGGACGGCGTCTTCGTCCTGCTGCCGCCGTGCTTCGATCCGTCTCCGGGGTTCCCCGAAACGCGCGCCGTCATCGATGCCGTCGGCACGGCGTTGCGGGCGGCGCGTCCGCGCAAGGTCGTCTGCCTGTCGACGATCGGCGCGCAGGCGACACAGGTGAATCTGCTGACGCAGTTGACGATGATCGAGCAGGCATTCGCCGATTTGCCGTTGCCCGTCGCGTTCCTGCGTCCCGCGTGGTTCCTCGAGAATGCCGCCTGGGACGTCACGACCGCCCGGGACGCCGGTGTCGTCCACAGTTTTCTCCAGCCGCTCGACAAACCGGTGCCGATGGTGGCGACCGACGACGTCGGCCGGACCGCGGCCGCGCTGCTGCAGGACGAATGGACCGGCACACGCGTCGTCGAGCTCGAAGGGCCTCGCCGCGTCAGCCCGAACGACCTCGCGGCCGCATTTGCCCGCGTGCTCGGGCGCCCGGTGCACGCCGAAGCCGTGCCGCGCGACACATGGGCGGCGCTGTTCGATGCGCAGCACATGCGTTACCCCGAACCTCGCATGCGCATGCTCGACGGCTTCAACGAGGGCTGGATCGATTTCGAGTCGGCGCGCGCGGATGTCGTTCGAGGCGAAATCGACGCCGACGCCGTGCTGCGCCGGCTCGTCGCCCGCGCCGGCGAAGCGTAAACGGAGCGCCGGCGGGCGCGGCGGCCTTGCCGCGCCCGCCGTCAGTTACGCCTCGCCCGCATGCGCCCGCGCGCGCACCTCGGCAAACGTCGTATCGACGAGCAGCCGCCCCGTATCGAACACGGTCTCGAGCGCGTCGTCCCACTCGCCTTCCAGCATGCGGTCGTCCCACGCGACGGGCAGCGTCACGGTCCGATACTCGCCGGTGCGCCGATTGCGCAGCAGCGTGAGCCGCCCCTGCTTCGAACGCTTGCCCCGGTCGGTGACCGGATCCTTGCGAACGTCGTGCCACACGCCGCCGCGCCGGACCGCCGAGCACTTCATCGCGAAGCGCTGCGTATCGCGGTTCACCTGCTGCAACAGCGCGCCGCCCATGCCGAACACGACGTTGCCGGCCGCATAGCCCGCGTCGTCGAGCGCCGTCAGAATCGCTTCGATCGACGCCTCGTCGACACCGTCGCCCTGAATCACGCGCACGCGATTCAGCACGCGACGCCCCTTGCCGTTTACGGTCGAACCGAACGACGCGTCGAGCGCGCGCACGGTCTGCAGCACGATCGTCACGGGATCGCCCGAATCCGGCCGCACGACGAGCGTCGCCCCCGAATCGATCACGGCCTGCCGCAGTTCGCCGCCCCACAGATCGAGCGCGGCGAACAGATCGTAGGAATCCGACACGACCGACACGATTGCACCGGGCAACCCGAAGCGGCGGATCATGTTGCGATACGCATCGGCCTCGCCGTCACGGCCCCACGACGTGATCGTGCTGTGCTCCGCGGCCGGCACCGAGTACGCGGCCATCGGCTCGCGATAGAAGCGGTTCGCGGCCAGCACGCCGAGCACCGTGTCCGAGCCCATGAAGTTCACGAGGTGTGCGGCGCCGCCGATCGCGGCCGATTCCGCGCTCGATACACCGCGCGCGCCGAAGTCGTGCAGCTTGAACGGCAGTTGCGCGAGATCGTCGTCGGTCTTTTCGAGGAAGCGGCGAATCGTCTGCCGCAGGTGCCAGCTGCGCGTCGCGACCGTCACCGGATACCAGATGCGCAGCAGCATCGTCTCGAGATACGACGCGAGCCAGAACACCCGCGGATCGTCGCATTCGACGGTCATCAGCACGTTGTGCACCGGCACCACCGCGCCCTCGGGCACCGCGCGGATCTTCACCGGCAGGTAGCCGTCGTAGCGTTCGACGATGTAACGCCACCCGGCTTCGTTGAACGGCTCGCCGTGTACCGCGAAGAAATCGCGTGCGTCGTCGATCATCGCGGGCGTGACCGGCTTGCACAGATATTCCTTCAGCAGCATCTGCAGGCCGAAGAACACCGTGCGGTCGTATCGGCCGCCGCGCGATTCGACGTACGAAAACATCGCCGACGCATCGGGCGGATACTGCAGGAAGTGGGAAGCCTTGTAGGAATCCGTATTGAGAATCGGATTGGCGAGAACCGCGGCAAAGCCGCCGGGATCGTTTTGCATGGCTAGAGCTCCTCTAGGCCGTTGAAGTGCCGCCGCGTCTGTCGCGGCGGACGGAATGCGGGGAATCAGCGGATCACAGCTTCCCCAGGAAGTGGTACGCGATGTCGAAGTGATCCTCGAACATCACGTTGCGCATCTGCGCGAACTCGTTGAGCGGCACCCAGCGCGCCTTGTCGGCGTCGTCGCTGCCTTTCACGCGCGGCAGCTCGCCGGTCGGGAAGTTGAACAGGCATGCGTGCGTGATCGTCCGGCCGCGCAGCGAGCGCGTCGGATGATCGAATACCTGGCGATCCTTGATCGAGCCGCGCAGCACGGGCTCGGGCAGTTTGAGGCCGGTTTCCTCGCGCAGCTCGCGGATGCAGGCCGCGTCGAGCCGCTCGTCCTGGTTCACGAACCCGCCCGGCAGTGCCCACAGGCCGCGCCCCGGCTCGCTGCGGCGACGCACCAGCAGGATGTGGCCCGAGTGCACGACCACCGCGTCGACCGTCACGAACGTGACGGGATACGGTGCGGCCGCCCACGCCTTGCGATACGCGGCGATGAATTCGGCTTCCGACTTCAGCTGCGCGAATTCCGGCTGCGTGCGAAAGCGCTCGAGCCAGCCGAACACGGGTTCCGGCACGGCCCACTGCACGAAGCTGTTGGTGCGTTCGGCGAAATACTGGTCGCGGATCTCGGTGGCGGAAATGTCTTCCGTCGCATCGACGTCGACGAGCTCCCATTGCGGGAACATCCGCAGGTAATACGACGTGGCGTCCTTCTCGTGGCCGATCAGCCCGACCTTGCGCTGCGCGACATCGCCGAGCGTGACGGCCACGGCCTCCTGCACCCAGCGCACCCAGTCGCCGTCGTTGTACGTCGAATCCTGCAGCGGCGCGATCGTCACGCGGTCGCGCTCGGACGCGTCGAGCAGCGAAGCCAGCATCTGCCGGCGCTCGTCGAACGAAAACGGATCCTTGATGGTGCGGGGCTTGTCGGTCGACCCGATCAGCACGCACACGCGCTCGGCCCGGCTCAGTGCCGACTTCAGCACGTTCAGGTGACCACGATGCGGAGGCTGGAAACGACCAATGAAAACGAGCGCGTCGAAGCGCCGGTTCTGTTGCGTACTCATGAGGCTCCCTCAAGAGATTGAAACGCTCCGGGTCTGTCCCGAAGGGTTGGAATGAATCCTAGGGGAAATCCCGAGGTGCGTCAATCACACGCAGTCGAGCGCATGCTCGACTTGACGAAGTATGACGAAACGCAGGTTATTGGCGGGGTACACTCGATTGCATCCCAATCCACGCCTTCGCGCCCGCCATCATGAGGATCTCAGTCAGCCGGACCGTCGGCGTCGATCGCAGGCGCCTCTTCACGTGGTCGCAGGATTATGCGCGGCGGCTCGTGTGGGACAGCTTCCTCACCGACGCCTACCTGCTCGACGGGACCACGGCCAACGTGGGCGTCGACGCATTCTGCCGCAGCCAGTCGGGCGCGACGATGGTGTCGCGCTACATCTCGTACCGTCCGCCGCAGGTCGCCGCCGTCGAAATGGTCGAAGGGCCGAAGGTGCTCGAACGCTTCAGCGGCAGCTGGAACTTCACCGAACACACGCCCGGGTCGACCGAGGTGAAGTTCACGTACAACTTCCGCGCGCAGCCGTCCTGGCTGCGCTGGCTGCTCGAACCGCTGATCGGTGCGTTCTATCTCGTGCAGACGCGCCGGCGTCTCGATTCGTTCAAGCGCTGGGCCGAAGCCGAAGCCCTGCCGCACTGACCGCGGGAGCCGCGCACGCGCCCTGTCACGGTATCGACACGAACACGATCCGGGGAGCCCGATAGCCCGAACCGCGTGCGGCAACGTCACATGACGGCTGCGTGACAGCCGTCGGCCCACCTGATGAGGAGATGATCGTGTTCGGCATTTGCGTTGTTCTCACGCCGGCCGCGACCCTGTACAGCGTGTCGACGTTCCGGTTCGACCGCTAGCGCGTCACGAACGCTTCGGTGCCCGATTCGCGGCGCAACGTCACTTCCATTCCGGTCAGCCATCCTGACGATTTCAGGATCGGGCGCGCGATCGCGTACAGGCGGTCGGCGCTGGCGCCATGGAAATACAGGTAACCGTCGTTGCCGTCGCGATGGAGCTCGGTCTCGCCGAGTTCACCGGCCCCCGCCCGCCGCACCGCGCGATCGAGCCGTTGCTCGAGCCGGTGAAGGCGCGCGTCGTCCCTCGCGTCGTAGTCGAAGTGGATCATCACGACCGGCCCGGGCGGTTTTGGCGGCGACTTGTGCGGCAACGTTGCCAACGAAGCAGGCCAGGCAGATCGATGCGGTCATTCCGGTTCTTTTGAGCATGTCGATAACGGTTGGGCAACGCCCTTTCAGGTCAACGCCCCGCCACGCGCCACCTGCTGACGGACCTGCGCGTGCGTGCCGAGCGCCGCGGCGATCGCGTCGACGGCTTCGGCCGCGCGCGCCGCGCCGCACATGAACGCGTCGACGGCCGCGAAGCGATGCTCGGGCCACGTATGGATCGTGATGTGCGATTCGGCGAGCAGCACGACCCCCGTCACGCCGTGCGCGCCGCCGAAGTGATGGAAATGCGCGCCGATCACGCGCGCGCCGGCCCGTTGCGCGGCGTCGGTGAGGATCGCTTCGAGCCGTGCCGCGTCGCGCAGCAACGCCGCGTCGGCGCCGGCCAGGTCGGCCAGCACGTGCGAGCCGAGCGTCGCGCGTGGCGGCTCGATCCCGTCGCGCGCGGTCATTTGTGCGACCCGTACGACGAGTAGCCGCTGCGGGCCGACGAACTGCCCCAGCCGCTGCCGCCCGACCCGCTGCCGCCGATCGATGCGCAGCTGAACAGCGTGACGACGATCAGGCCGTAAATGCCGTAGAGGATGTACCGGATCACGACTGGCCCCCGTCCGACGCAAAACCCTTCCACAGCCATTCCGGCAGCCACAGTACCAGCAGGCCGATCAGCACGTAGACGGTACGGCCGCTGAACGCGAACAGCGATCCCATGTTGAAGATCACGAGCAACGCGCTGAACACCCACGGCAGCGGCGCGAAACTGTGCGGACCCTTTCCGCCGAACAGGCCCGTCGATGCGGCCGCGCCTGAAGCGGCCACCGCCGCCAGCGCCGGCGTACCGAAACGTTCGGCAAGCGCGCTGCCCGACAGCGGCCGTGCGCGCGACCAGACGATTTCCGCGTCGCTGCGCTCGCGCGTCAGCTTGTCCTTCTGCCAGCCATAGTCGACGATCGACGTGCGATCGCCCACCTGCACGCGCCAGTTGAACGCACCGACCACGTAGACGACCTCCGAGTCGTATGCCTCGCGCAGCCGGTAGGTCTTGCCGCCGTCGATCACGTCGGACTCGCCGCCGATCGTCGGCCATTGGTCGAGCACCTGCACGCGCTCCCAGCGCCCTTCGCTCTGCACGAGCCACAGGAAGCCGCGCTTCGGGTTCAGCAGCAGGTATTCGTCCCAGGTCTCGGCGTCGCCCGGCACGCGGCACCGCATCATGCCGATCACCGTGTACTTCACGCCGTCGAACGTGCCGATCGCGCCGAGCTCCAGCGCGCCCTTCACCGCATCGAGCTTGCGCTGCGCGGCGAACACGGTCTGCTGCTCGGCCGTGCATTGCACGCCCGCGTGGCAACTGCCGCACACGACGTAGTCGGCCACGTTCGGCAGATACGTCAGCGGCGCGCCGCAGCTCGGGCACGCGAACGGCACCATCTCCGCGCCGCGCTTCTCGCGCGTGTCGTGTTCGGTATCGCGCAGCCCGGTGAATGCGAGCGCATCGAATTCCAGCGCTTCGCCCGTATAGACGGCCGGACTGCCGCCGTTCGAATCGGCGTCGGAATAGTCGTAGGTCGCGAATGCATTGCCGGTCCGCAGGTCGACGACGCGCGCCTCCCAGCCGGCGTCGACGCGAAACGGCAATTCGCCGTCGCCGCCCGTGCAACGCGCGGTACGCACGTCGGACACGAGATACGCCCGGCCGCCGTGGTCGATCCGCATGCCCGGCTCGAGCGTGCCGAACGCGGGCCACGCGCCGCCGGATGCATCGTCGGGCTCGCGCACCGTGATCGCGTACTGGCCCGACGCATCCGACAGCCAGCCGAACGCGCCGTCGTCGAACACGACGTACCACTCGCTCCACGCGCCGGCGTCGTAGGTCATCTGGATGCGGCCGAGCACCGTGAACGCACGCTTGCCGTAGCGCCCGGCCGTACCGATCTGGATCGGCGACGCATCGTCGATCACGGTAGCCAGCTTGCCGATCCGCTCGACGTCGGCGCCGCGCTTGAGCAGCGTGCTGCGGCAGAACGCGCAGACGGCCATCACGGCCGCCGCCGAGCGAAACTCGACCGGCGCGCCGCACTGGGGGCACGAGGTACTGAACATGCGCGATGCTTACCGGGTGAGCTTCGCGAGGATCTCGGCCTTCGCGCGCGAATATTCGTCTTCGGTCACGAGGCCCTTGTCGAACAGCGCCTTCAGCTGCTCGAGCCGCTGCACGTAGTCGGTGCCCTCTGCCGGCGCGGCACCCGCCGGCACCGCGGCGGGCGCGGGCGGTGCGGGCGGCGCCGGTTGCGCGGCGCCCGCGATCTGGCCGGCCATCGCCTGCCCGATCGCCGCGCCGGCGGCCAGGCCCGCACCGACCCCGGCGATGCCGCCCGGGTTCTGCGCGGCGAGCGGAATCGCCTGCGCCGTCTGGTATTGCGTGGCGCGTGCGAGATCGCCGGCCATCCCCGCGCCGATCCGCAGGTCGAGCGCCTTCTGCAGCTCGGCCGGCAGCGACACGCTTTCCACCGCGAACGCGTCGAGCGCGAGCCCGTAGCGCGTGAACACCGGCACCAGCGCCTCGGCCACGCGCTGCGACAGCAGCGACTGGTTCGCGGCCATGTCGACGAACGGCACGTCGGCCGAGCCGAACGTCGTGCTCATCGCGGTGACGACCAGGTTGCGCAACTGCTGCTCGAGATCGTCGACCGTGTACTGCGCACGCGTGCCGCTCACCTCGCGGTGGAACGCGGCCGCGTCGACGATCCGGTACGAGTAGATCCCGAACGCACGCAGTTGCACGAAGCCGAACTCGCGATCGCGGATCGTCACCGGCTGCGCGGTGCCCCAGCGACGGCCGAGCTGCAAGCGCGTGCTGAAGAAGTAGACATCGGACTTGAAAGGCGATTGAAAGAACTTGTCCCAGTTCTTCAGGTACGTCAGCACCGGCAGCGTATTCGTTTCCAGCGTGTACAACCCCGGCTGGAACACGTCGGCCACCTTGCCTTCGTTGACGAAGATCGCGACCTGCGTTTCGCGCACGGTCAGCTTGCCGCCGTACTGGATCTCCTGGTCTTCCATCGGGTAGCGCCAGGCCAGCACGCCGTCGGTGTCTTCCGTCCATTGCAGGACGTCGATGAACTGCTTACGGATGAATGAACCCAGACTCATGTCGGTCTCCTCGGACGCGTGGCGCGTCAGGTCAGGCAGGCGGCATTGATGATGCCGACGACGAGCGACGCGGTGCCCATCAGGCCGCCCATCGCGATGTTGCGATCCTCGATCGCATGATTCATGCCGGGCATCAGGCGCGTCAGCGCCGCATAGGTGATCAGTTGCACGATCATCGCGCCAACGGCCCAGACCACGACTTCGCCAAGCGTCGAGTTGTGCGCGATGCTGGATGCGAGCGTCAGACAGAAACCGATCAGCGCGCCGCCGAACGACAGCGTCGCGGCCGCGTTGCCGTCGCGGATCAGCGCCAGTTCGTCGAACGGGGTGACCTTCAGGTACACTGCCGCGAACACAAGAAGCAGCACGAACGCCGACAGCAAATGAACCGCATAGAGATAGGCACTATTCATTCTTTCCCTCGGATTTTGTGCTCGGTTCGCCGCCCCGTCGCCGGCCGGCCCGCGCGGGGCCAGCGGTCAAAATTCCGCGCCAGTATATCCACATTGCCGATCGCTGCACAACGGACGCGCCATGCTGCATAAGCGCGCGCTCGTCCTGTCGATTCTCGTGCTCGCGTCGTGCGGGCTCGGCTACGAACTGATCAGCAGCGCGCTGTCGAGCTACCTGCTCGGCGATTCGATCCTGCAGTTCTCGTCGGTGATCGGCTGCTACCTGTTCGCGATGGGGATCGGCTCGTGGCTCGCGAAGTTCGTCGAGGACGACGACGTGCTCGACCGCTTCGTCGATATCGAGCTGCTCGTCGGCCTGCTCGGCGGCGTGTCGGCCGCGCTGCTGTTCGCGGTATTCGCGTGGCTCGCCGCGCCGTTCCGCGCGGCGCTCTACGCGCTCGTGCTCGCGCTCGGCCTGCTGATCGGGATGGAGATCCCGCTCGTGATGCGTGCGTTCCAGCAGCGGCGCCAGGCGTTCCGTCATACCGTCAGCGAAGTGCTGACCTTCGACTACCTCGGCTCGCTCGCCGTGTCGCTGATCTTTCCGCTCGTGCTCGCGCCGCGCCTCGGCCTGCTGCGCACGAGCTTCCTGTTCGGCCTCCTGAACGCATGCGTCGCGCTGTGGACGACACACCTGTTCCGCGACGAGATCCGCAACGTGCGCGGCAAGCTGATGCGCGCGTCGCTCGTGATCGGGCTGCTCGTCGCCGGCTTCGCCCTGTCGGACCGCATCACGCACTGGGCCGAGCACGGCGTGTACGGCGACGAGACGATCTATTCGGAAACGACGCCGTACCAGCGCATCGTGCTCACGCAGTGGCACGACGACCTGCGGCTGTACCTGAACGGCAACCTGCAGTTCTCGTCGCGCGACGAGCATCGCTATCACGAAGCGCTGATCCATCCGGCGATCGAGGCGCTGCCGTGGGCGAAGCGCGTGCTCGTGCTTGGCGGCGGCGACGGGCTCGCCGTGCGCGAACTGCTCAAGCATCGCAACCTCGAACAGATCACGCTCGTCGATCTCGACCCCGCGATGACGAAACTGTTCTCGACGTCCGCGCCGCTCGTCAGGCTGAACCAGGGCTCGCTGAAGGATCCGCGCGTGCGCGTGATCAACGACGATGCGGTACGCTGGCTCGAATCGAACGCCGACGTGTACGACGCGATCGTCGTCGACTTTCCCGATCCGACCAACTTCGGGCTCGGCCGCCTGTATTCGGTGCCGGTGTTCCGCCTGCTTGCGCGCCACCTGTCGGAGAACGGCTATGCGGTGATCCAGTCGACGTCGCCGTACTTCGCGCCGCACGCGTACTGGACCATCATCGCGACCCTGCACGAAGCCGGGCTCAACACGTGGCCGTACCACTGCTACGTGCCGTCGTTCGGCGACTGGGGCTTCGTGATCGCCGGCAAGCGCCGCGACTTCACGGTGCCGACGCGTTACTCGGTGCCGACCCGCTGGCTCGATGCGCAGACGGCCGCCGAGATGTTCCACTTCCCGGCCGACATGCCGGCGCTGCCGATGTCGCCGAACGAACTCAACGACCAGCCGCTCGTGCGCCGCTTCGACGACGACTGGAAACACGTGCTGCGCTGATGGACCGCCGCACGTTCCTCCTTGCGTCGGCGGCCGCGTCGCTCGCCGCATGCGGCCGCACCGGCTGGATCGAGACGACGCCGCGCGTCGGCTACCCCGGCATGCGCGAAGGCCACGCGTTGCGCGATCATGCCGCGCTGCCGCCGCCGTCGGGCACGATCGACACGGATGTCGCGATCCTCGGCGCCGGCGCGGCCGGACTGTCGTGCGCATGGCAGCTCGCCCGCGCGGGCCACAAGCGCTTCACGGTGCTCGCGGGGCCCGAATTCGGCGGCAATGCGGCCGGCGGGCGCTTCGGCGAACTCGGCTATCCTAAAGGCGCGCACTACCTGCCGTTGCCGTCGCTCGAATCCACGCATCTGCGCGACATGCTCGCCGATCTCGGCGTGATCGAATCCGCGCCGTTCTCCGCCCGCCCGGTGTACGACGAACGCGCGCTCGTCCATGCGCCGGACGAGCGGCTCTTCATCGCCGGCCAGTGGCAGGACGGCATCGTGCCGACCGCCGGCCTCGACCCCGACGCGCTCGCGCAGCAGGCGAAGTTCTTCGCGTACACGGACGGCCTGCGCACCGCGCGCGGCGCCGACGGCCGCAAGGTGTTCTGCATCCCGCTCGCGGAATCGTCGCGCGACCCGCGCTGGCGCGCGCTCGACCGGCGTTCGTTCCGCCAGTGGCTGCTCGACGAGGGCTACACCGCGAAGGCGCTGCACTGGTACCTGAACTACTGCTGTCGCGACGACTACGGCGCGGGCTACGAGCATGTATCGGCCTGGGCCGGCCTCCACTATTTCTCGTCGCGCGGCGGCCATGCGGGCGATGCGGGCGACGGCGCGGTGCTGACCTGGCCCGACGGGCTGCACACGATGGTGACGAAGCTGGGCGATTCGATCACCGCACGCACCGGCTCGAACGCGTGGTCGCGGGAAGGGTTCGCGGTGCGCGCGACCGAGCGCGCGGGCGGCGTCGACGTGCTGTGCGCGCGTCTGGGCGAGCACGGCACGCTGTCGACGTTCACGCTGAAAGCGCGGCGCGTCGTCTGCGCGATGCCGCTGTTCGTCGCGGCGCGCGTGTTTCCGCAGCTTGCCGCGTATGGCTTCGAACCCGCGCGCGACCTGCCGCCGCGCGCGCCCTGGCTCGTCTCCAACTTCCTGCTCGACGGCATGCCGGCCGAAGCGGCCGGTGTGCCGCTCGCGTGGGACAACGTCGTCTACGACGGCGCGGGGCTCGGCTATGTCGTGTCGACCCACCAGCTGATCCGGATGTCGCCGCCGACGCGTTCGGTGTTCTCCGCCTATCAGGCGTTGAGTTCGCAAACGCCCGACGACACGCGCCGCTGGCTTGCCGAGGCCAAGCCTGATGCGTTGCGCGAACAGGCCGCGATCGACCTGCAGGCCGTCTACGGACGCGAACTCTGGAAGCATGCGACGGCACTGGAAATCACCGTGCGCGGCCACGCGATGGCGATACCCGACGTCGGCTTTCTGAGCCGGCCGGGCCTGCTCGCGCTGCGCGACGCCGACGGCCCCGTCGTGTTCGCGCATGCCGACCTGTCCGGGCTGTCGCTGTTCGAGGAAGCGTCGTACTGGGGCATGCTCGCGGCCCGGCGCATGCTCGCCTGACCACCGCCGTTCGTCATTGCGGCGCCGCCGCCAAAGGCTATAATCGCGCGACATTCCGACTGCATCGAGCAGGCCGACGGTGCCGCACCGTGCGACGCACCGTATGCCCTCCGCGACAACAACAATGACGAACCGAATCCATCGACGCCTTCGCCCGTTCGTGCGCGCCGCCGCGCGCGTGCTCGCGTGCGTCCCGCTGCTCGGCGCGCCGCCCGCGCTGCATGCGGCCGGCACCGCAGGCACCACCGGCACCGAGGCGGCCTCCGGGCGCTACATCGTCGTCGACACCGGCCATACGCCCGCGCACCCCGGCTCCACCGGTGCGAGCGGCCGCGTCGAATACCTGTACAACCTCGACCTGTCCGGCGCGGTCGCCGACAGGCTCGCCGCGCACGGCGACCGCGTGCTGCGCACGTCGGCCGACGGCCGCGAGATCAAGCTCGATCAGCGCTCGACGCAGGCGCCGGATGCGAACCTGTTCGTGTCGATCCATCACGACTCGATGCAGCAGCAGTTCATCGACGCGGGCCGGCAGCGCGAATTCCGCGGCTTCTCGGTGTTCGTGTCGGAACGCAATCCGCGCTACGCGGAAAGCCTGCGTTGCGCGAAGGCGATCGCCGAACGCCTGGTCGCGGCCGGCGAACGGCCGTCGCTGTATCACGCGCAGCCGATCCGCGGCGAAAACCGCCCGCTGATCGACCCGTCACTCGGCATCCACCGCTTCGACGATCTCGTCGTGCTGCGCACCGCGCCGATTCCGGCCGTGCTCGTCGAAGCCGGCGTGATCGTCAATCCGGACGAAGAGGCACGGCTCGCGCGGCGCGAGACGATCCAGCGCCTGTCCGCCGCGATCGCGGGCGGGATCGACGCGTGCACGACGCTGCAATAAATGACGGGTTCGCCCGTCGGGTTCAACGGTTTTCACCCAGTCAGGAGCATCACGATGAAAAAGAAGACGCTGTTCGCATCCTGCGCGCTGCTCGCGCTCGCCGTTCCGTTCGCCGCACAGGCGGCTGGCTGCGGGAAGCCGCGCAGCGCGTTCGACCAGGTGTACTGCACCAGCACGCAGTTCTCGCAATCCGATCGCGATCTCAACGACGAGTACGGTCGCCTGCGCAAGCAACTGAGCGGCGACCAGCAGGCCGCGCTGAAGGCCGGCCAGCTCGCGTGGCTGAAGCAGCGCGATGCACAGTGCAGCGAAACGCGCAACAACAGCTACCTCGTGGATATCCAGTGCGCGAACGACATGACGCAGTCGCGGCTGTCGTTCCTGCGCGAGCGTGAGCGCGAATGCTCGAGCACGGGGTGCGTGACGTCGAAGCTCGGCGAGTAAGCTCGTCGGACGCGGTGTGCCGCCGTGCAGGTCGCGGCACGCCGCCTTTGGAAGACACGACGATGCGGCATGAATTCTCCGAAGTCCTCAACGACCTGATCGACTGTTTCCTCGTCGGCGATCTTCTGCTGCTGAAGCGCTACAAGGAAACACATCGGCTGCCGGACGACGTCGCGTTCGCGTTCACGACCGGCGACAGCGGCGACAACGCCGTGCTCGAAGGCGTCGTCATTCCGCTGGCCGGTATCGAGAACCATCCGTATACGGTCATCTTCACGCTGGACGACGACACGCCCGAACTGCTGAAGGCGGGAAGCCGTCTGCAGCATCGGCGCGGCGGATACGTGCTACGCGTCGAACACCGTTCGGTGATGCTTTACACGTGGCGCATTCTCGAACGCTTCAACGACGAATCGGTGAACGCGCTGCTGGCGCGTTATCGCGAACCGGGCCGGCCCGTGATCGACCTCGACAACGGCTGGTACGACGTCGAAGTCCTCGGTGGCGAAGTGCCGCGCAACGGCTGGTACGAACCCGCGTTCGAGTTCGTGCTGAAGAAAACCGACACGCCGAGCGACGCGTCACACGTGGATCTCGGCTACAGTTTCGCCATCGACAGCAGCCTGGATCCGGCGGAATGAATTCCGTGCAGGGCAACGCTGCGCACGGCACACGATCAGGCGAGGTACGCATGGCACCGAACACGACGACGATCGACATCCGCGCCGCCACCGCCGCCGATGCGCCCGCCATTGCCGGCATCCACGTCGCATCCTGGCAAGCGACCTACACGGACATCATGCCGGCTCCGTTCCTCGCCGGCCTGTCGATCGAAAAGCGCACGGCCGGGTGGCGTTATGCACTCGACGCAGGACGGCCGTGCGTCGCGCTTGCGCTCTCGGGAAACGCGTTGACGGGCTGGATCGCCTACGGTCCGACCCGCGACACCGACAAGGATCGCGCGTGGGGCGAAATCGAAGCGATCTATCTGCATCCGTCGCATTGCGGGCAAGGCATCGGCGCGGCGCTGGTCGATCATGCGTGCCGGTCGCTGCATGATGCCGGCCATGCCTGGGTGTCGCTGTGGGTACTGATCAAGAACCGCCGGGCCAGGGCATTCTACGAACGCGAAGGCTTCGTCGCCGAAGACGACATCAAGACGTTCGAGATCGACGGGACGCCGATCGAGGAGGTGCGCTACTGGCGCGCGCTTCCCTGACCGGCTCTAGCCGCCGGCACGGCCGTCAAAGAAACCACCGATACTCCCGCGCGCCGATTTCATTGCGAAAATCCAGCTCTTCCTGCCGCTTGTTTTCGCAATACACCATCACGAACTCGCTGCCGAGCCCTTCGCGTACGGCCGGATGATCCTGCATCGCGGCGACGGCCGACAGCATCTCCTTCGGGAAATCGATCCCGCTGCCGCGATCCTCGTTGAGCGGCGCGATCGGTTCGATCCGCGCGTCGAGCCCGTGTTCCATCCCTGACAGGATCGCCGCGAGCACCAGATACGGATTCGCATCCGCGCTCGCGAGCCGGTGTTCGATCCGCAGGTTGCGGGCATCCGACTCCGGAATCCGGATGCATGCATCGCGATCCTCGAAGCCCCAGCTTGCGCGGCTCGCCGCATTCACCATCGACCCGTAGCGCCGGAACGCGTTGTGATTCGGCGCGAACACGGGCATGCAGTGCGGCAGCAGCGCGAGGCAGCCGGCCACCGCATGCCGCAACGGCCGCTGCCCGTCCGCCGCGAGCAGGTTGCGCCCCGCGTCGTCGTACAGGCTCACGTGCACGTGCATCCCGCTGCCCGGCGCATGCAGGTACGGCTTGCCCATGAAGCTCGCGCGATAGCCGTGCTGCAACGCGACGCCGCGCGTGCTGCGGCAGAACAGCGCCGACCAGTCGGCCGCGCGCAGCGCGTCGTCGGTGTGGCCGAAATTGATCTCGAACTGGCCGGGCCCGAGCTCGGCGGTGATCACGGTCGCGTCGACACCCTGCTCGCGCGCGGCATCGACCATCTCGTGCAGCACGTCGGAAAAGCGCGACAGGCGCTCGATATGCATGTTCGGCTGATCGTCGCGGTCGTCGCTCAACCGGTCGCGCGGATACTGCGGCATCCCTTCCGCCAGCTGCGCGGCGAACAGGTAGAACTCGAGCTCGAACGCGACGACAGGCCGGATGCCGCGCGCCGCGAACCGCCGCAGCACGCGCGCAAGCACCTCGCGCGGCTCGAACTCGATCGGCGCATCGGTGCCGTCGGAACTGATCAGCATCTGCGCGAGCGGCTGCCGCTCCCAGCGCACCGGCTTCAGCGTGCCGGGAATCAAGCGGCGCGGCGCGTCGGGATCGCCGTCGTTGAAGCAGTAGTCGCCGATCTTGTAGAGGCCGCCCTGCGTGCCGAGCAGCACGCAGTTCTGCGGCAGCTTAAGCAGCGAACCGGCCGCGACCTTTTCGAGCGCATCGATCGGGTAACGCTTGCCGTAGAAGTGCCCTGGCAGATCGAGGCAGATCAGGTCGACATAACGGATTTCGGGGTGCGCCTGCCGGAACGCGCGGACTTCATCGACCAGCGCGGGAACGACGTCAGCCATGTCTCATCCTTTCCATGTCCTGGTATGGCGGTGCCGCGACGCGGCGAACCGGATTCGCTCGGCACGCGTGATCCTGCACGCCGCATTTCAATCAGTACTGCAAACAGGCTGCGTGGCGCGGCGGCCTGTGACACCGCGTGCCCCGCCGGCCACTCAGGTGAATACCCAGATCACGCGCGTCGGCACGTCGGTCAGGTTGGCGTAACGGAAGCGCTTGTGCGCGGGCAACTGGAATGCGTCGTTCGGGCCGAGCGTGACCGGCGTGTCGTCGCCGTCGATCCAGATCGTCAGCTCTCCTTCCAGCACGAAACCGCCCTGCTCGTCGCTGTCGTCGACCGGCCGCTCGCCGCTGCTCGCGCCCGGCGCGAGATGGCTCTCGAGGATCGAGAAGCGCGAGCGCATGTTCGGCGACACGAGAATATCGGTGATGCCGGCCGCGTAATACACGGTGCGCCGTTCGTCGGGCCGCGTGACCCACGGCACGCTGCGCGGCTTGCTCAGACTGTAGAAGTACGTGGTCGGCACGCCGAGCGCCTCGCCGATCGCGGTGAGATCCGCGACCGTCGGGCGCGACAGCCCGCGCTCGACCTGCGACAGAAAGCCGACCGAGCGGCCGATCCGTTCGGCCAGATCGTTGAGCGTGACCTTGCGGTGCTTGCGCAGGTCGCGGATCAGGATCGCCAGACTTTCTATCTCTTCCTGTTCGTTCATGACGGGTTCCGGTGGGTCAGACGGTATCGCGCAAACGGTACCAGGCCTTGCCGATCGCTTCCAGCGGTGCGGCGAGCCGGTCGCCGCCGGGAAAACGCGGGTTGCGGATGCGCTGGTACTGCGCGAGCAGGCGTTCGTCGCCGAGCACGGCGTCGGCCACCGCGCGCGCGCCGGCCAGCGTCGGCAGCACGCCGTGCCCCGAGAAGCCCTGCAGCCAGAAACGCTGCCCGTGTCGGCCGATGTCCGGCGTGCGGCGCATGCTGATGTCGATATGGCCGCCCCATGCGTAGTCGAGCGGCACGCCGGCCAGTTGCGGGAACACGCGTTCGAAGTGCGGCCGCGTCGCCGCCGCGATATCGGCCGGAATTCCGCCGAGATACGTGCAGCCGCCACCGAACAGCAACCGGTTGTCGGGGCTCAGGCGGAAGTAGTCGGGCACGAACTGGTTGTCGATCACGCAACTGTTCTGCGGCAGCAGCGCACGCGCGACGTCGGGTGCGAGCGGCGCGGTCGCGACCTGGTACGTGCCGACCGGCAGCAGCCGGCGCGCAAGCTCGCGATCGAGGCGGTCGACGTAGGCGTTGCATGCCAGCACGAGTACGTCGGCACGCACTTCGCCGCGTAACGTGCGCGCGACGTGGCCGCCGGCCGTCTCGCGGCAGTCGAGCACGCGGCTCTGCTCGAAGATACGGCCGCCCGCGCGCTCGATCGTCTGTGCGAGGCCGAGCGCGAGCTTCAGCGGATTCAGGTGGCCGGCCTCGGGATCGTGGAGCGCGGCGAGATAACGCTTGCCGCCGATCCATTCGGGCAGCTCGTCACGGCCGATCACCCGCAACCGGTCGTAGCCCCAGCGCTCGGCCGCCTCGTCGCGCGCCTGCGCAAGCATCGCGACGCGACGCGGCCGTACGGCCGCCCACAGGCTGCCCGGCCGGTAGTCGATGTCGAAACCGTGCCGCGCCGGCAGTTCGCGCACCTCGGCCGCCGCCCAGCGCATGCTGTCCCACAGCAGGCGCGCGCCGTCGCGGCCGAGCGAATCCTCGAGCGGCTGCATGTCGCACGACCAGCCCAGCAGCGCCTGCCCGCCGTTGCGCCCCGACGCCGCCCACGCGACGCGGCTCGCTTCGAGTACGGCCACGCGCTTGCCGGCCAGCGCCAGGCGCAACGCCGTATGCAGCCCGCTGAAGCCCGCGCCGACGACGAGCACGTCGGCATCGATGCGTTCGTCCAGTGCGGGACGATGCGGGATCGGCGCCGGGTAGGTGCCGGCGTAGTAGCTTGCGACGTGACGGTCGGACTGCACGAACATGCGCGCTCCCGTGAAAATTACGCCGATAAATTTCATGAAAAATTAGCACGGCAATTTCACGGAAGCAAGCGAGCGGAAACCCGGTCGGATGAACCGGCATGGCTGTCGAGATGCATCCAACTTGGATTTTTTTCCTTCAAATCGGAACTTGCAAGGACCCACGCCGGCTGCGAACGCCCGCGAATGTTTCTCAATAAAACAATAGCTTGAAGAGGTCGCCACACGCCCTCGGCGCTACAGCGTGATCGACCACCGACCGATGCACCGGCTGCTGCGCGCTGAAGTCGCGTATGGGCGACTGTTGACTGCATCAAGCCGGCGTTTCCTTACTCCGCCGCCCGCTCGTGCAATGCAGCGGTACACACCTGACCAGGAGTGCACGCGTACAGAACTCGGAATTCCCTATGGCTACCACAGACTTTTCGGCGCCATGTTAATTATGTCAAATTAATCTGACACGCTGACCTTTCATTTGATGCCAGGTTGACGATCACGCATCCGGCACTTTGTCGCGTTTATAAGACAAAGACACCGTGTCAGGGGCCTTCTTAGGCCGCTCAGGTTGCGAACACCGGCGTGTTCGCTCCAAAGCACCCACTCGACTGAAATCGGTTTCAACGAGAATTTAATTTCGATGACCGCGCTTTTTATTATCTCTAAATTTAATATTTAGCTTCTGTCGCGCGGAATAATCTCACCTATACCACCAATAAAAAATTCACAATGAATTCATTCGTGAAAATATTCTAAAAATACCTTCACTTTGCTTCGTATGAGAAATGCAGAATTCGAACTCCACGCAGGTGATTCCGAGCGTCAAATGCGGAATGCATCCGCAATCTTTCGTTAATATAACTGAAATTCTTGGCGATCGCAAGATCCCACATAGTGCGATGGGGATTGATGTAATCCGCCTGTACAGGCGAATCGCGGCGGGGACACGTGAAATAATCGACCGACAAAAAAACCATGAATGATTCCAACCTGAACAGGCGGGCCGCGTTACGTAATTTAATTGAGTCGAAATGCATATTTCGCGCACCAAAATACAAGCTTGCATCGTCAAGCGGAAAGTCCCTTAAATGGCTGATCGATTTGCGACCACTCCTTCTTTCTTCGGAAGGACTCGATACGCTTGCGGATTTATTCTGGAATCGCTATGCGGATCAACTGCCGTTTCAGGTCGGCGGCATGGAAATGGCCGCCGTCCCGCTCGTGGCTGCGATTCTTATGGCCGGCGCACGCAAAGGGCACCATCTCGGCGGCTTCATCATTCACAAAGAGCGTAAGCGTTATGGCCGGATGAACGCGATCGAAGGCGAGGTTTCGGATGCACCTATTCTGCTCGTGGATGATATTTTCAACAGCGGCGCGAGCATTGAACAATCACGCGTTGTATTAGCGGAAATTGATCGCCCCATCTGGAAAGTGTGGAGCGTGATCGACTACCAGTCCAATACGGGTGAGGACTGGCAAAAGCGACATGGCGTTACAGTAGAGTCCGCATACGTTCTAGGTGATTTCGGCCTGAAACTGTCGGTTCCGACGAGCCATTCGACGCAGCTTTCGTTCCTCGTGCGCTGGCTCAGCAAAGCGACCTCCGCGAATCACCACTATGTCGTACCGAAATCCGCACCGCGCGCGCAAGGCGGCTTGATCTATTTCGGAACCGACAGCGGCGAAATGCGCTGCATCGATGGCGCAAGCGGCGAAACGCGCTGGAGTTTCAAGATCGAGGCGGCGCGCTCAAAAGGGATTTGGTCTACGCCGTACGTGACGCCCGGACGCGTTTTCTTCGGCGGCTACGACGGTAACCTGTACGCGTTGTGTGCCCAAAGCGGCCGGGAAATCTGGCGATACGTCGAACCCGATTGGATTGGCTCTTCACCGGCCTACGCATCCGATCTGAATCTGGTCTTTATCGGCGTTGAATACGCCAGTCCAACGCGAGGCGGCGGCATAGCCGCGATCGACGCTGAAACCGGTCACAAGGTCTGGGAATGTCCGGTCCGTTGCTACGTCCACGGCTCCCCGCTCTATGCCGCTGATGATTCGCTTGTGCTCTGCGGCACGAACGACGGTGCTCTGCTGGCGCTCGACGCACGTACTGGCGCACTCCGTTGGCAATTTCAGACGAACGGCGCGGTCAAGCATGCGCCCGCACTCGATCCCGATCGCCGGCAAGTCGTGTTCGGATCGTTCGACGGCGGCATTCGCGGCGTAAGCCTCGATAGCGGCGAACTGAAGTTCTGCATCCAGACCGGCAACGCCGTCTACACAACACCGCTGATCGACGGCGCTCGCGCCTACTGCGGCTCTACGGACAAGTACCTGTACGTGATCGATTTGGCGACCGGCGAAGGCATCGCGAAGATCGGCGCGCACTCCAAGATTTTTTCGTCTCCTGCCCGCATCGGCCCATGGATTTGGTTCGGAAGCACGAACGGGCGCGTACGTGCAATCGATCCTCAAACGTTTGCGCTCGCCGGTGTGTTTCAGCTTCCTGATGCCGTGACAACCGCCGTCGAATATGACGCGGTTAATCAGATGCTCACGGTTGCGACGACGGCCAATCGCCTGTACGGCGTGTCCGTGACGCCGCCAGTCGTGCGCGAACCAGCACAAGACGGGCAGTCGACGGTCGACGTGACCGCATTACAGCTTGCGCGGCGTGCTGTCGATGCAATTGCGAATCGCACCGCTCTGCCTGATCCGCTAGGATACAAATTGACCGGCGCTCTCCCGCAAGGTGGTGTCTTCGTGAGCCTGCGAAATCGCGCGACTTTGCAGCGCATCGGGCGCGGCGGTCAATGGACGTTCGACTCAAGCGACCTATCACCGGAATTGTCGGTCATCGTGGCGGTGACGAAGGCGTGCGCGAACCTGGCCGTCGATTCGCTTCGCGATACCGCCATTGGCGTAAGTCTGTTCGGACCGCTTGAGCAAGTCGCAGTCGATCAGTTGGATCACGAGAAATTCGGAATACTCGTGCGCGCAACGGCAGGCGGCAAGCTCGGCGGTGGGCTGCCGAACTCCCCTGAATACTGCAACGAACACGGCCAGTATCTGCACGCGCTGCGCAACGCCAAACTGACGCCCAGTGAAGGGCACACGCTTTACCGTCATACCGTTAAACGACAGACCGATGATATGTCGTGGCCGGCCTATGGCGTTCCGCTTCCATACGACGCGACGACACTGACGCGCTTCGTGTCGTGGTTGCTCGATCCGCGAAAGCAGGATGAGCTGGAAGATTCGCTCTCGGGCGTGGTAGATCGACTTTCCGCTCTGGCCGTCACTCGGTACATGGATGCAGCGTTCACAACGCAGCTTGTGCCGGCACCCAAGATGGCGAATTTGCGTGATCTGCAACAGTCCCTGCCGGACCAAGGTGCCGGTGCATCGCACATGTTCCTGTCACTGATATTCAGAGGCCGTCCTGTTGATCGCTCGCGCTGTCGCGGTCACTTCCGCATGGATCAGGATGCACTGATATGCCGAAATGGCAATCAGACGCAAGCTTTCTTGCCTGTATCGACATTGCATCGATGGACGGACGAAGAGTCGTTCATCGCGGCGCTGCCGGATATTCCGGCCTCAACCTGGGAAGTCGCTCCTTGCCTGACGTGGGCGATAGCAGACGACGCAAATCCCCTACCAGTGCGCGGCGCATTCATCGAGCAGGCGCACACGCAACCGCCGTCGCAAGTGCTGCAACGCTCGGAATCCTGACGCACAACCTTTTCGCGTCAGCTGTTTCGACAACCGATTGTGAATCAATGGCTGCGCGGGTGCCATTGTGGATGTAGACGTCAAACCCGCATACTTCAGGAGTGAATCACATGCAAACGATCGACGATCTGGATTTGCTGCGCTACGTGGCTGGTGGTGATGGTGATGGCGGCGGTGACGGCGATGGTGATGGTGGCGGATACGGCGATGGCGATGGCGATGGCGACGGGGATGGTGACGGCGACGGTGATTCCGCAGCCGATTCGGCAGTAGGCAGCGACGCGACGTCGTTGGCCGACGCAGGCTTCAACTCCGATGCCAACGATGCCATCGGGCAGGCTGAAAACGACGGTCAACTCGCGGAAGCCACGAAGGGCTTGCAGGACGAATCAATGTCCACGTGGGGCGGTGCGGCCGTTGCCGGATATGACGCCGCGCAACAGGGTCTGTCGTTAGGTCAGGCTGAAACTGCCAACCTCGGCTCCTTCCAATCTTCTCCGATCGGTTTCGCCGCAGGATACGCGGTTGGCGCTGCCGCTCACGGGCTCGGTATCGGCGGCGGCGGTCACAACCACTAAGCAACGCGCTGGTGTACAGGCTATGAACCAAGCCTGATCGATGAATGACGGCGCGCTACTGGTCCCGCGACTGGACGCGTTATCTTCATCGGTATAGCACCACACAGCGCACCGAAAATTGCGTCGCCAAAAGCAAGCACCCGTTGTTTCACTCGATCATAATTCCATGAAAACTGAAGACAATATAGCGCGTGCGTTTATTGATCTTGCCAAGCTTGGCCGAACTGATTGGCGAGCAACAGCATCGACGATCCTTCTTAGCGCGATCGTCAGTATCATCGGCACGCTTGGAGTCCTGATGTTTTCAGGATGGACGCTGTATTTCAAGAATTTTGATGCCGCTCGGGCAGCTATCTCGCTGTACACCAATACAGCTAGCACCACGGGCATCATAGGCTTCTGGCTTGCATGCAAGATCGTCTTGCGACGCCCGTACCTCTCCCTGATTTCCGTCGACCTGCGTTTCCGACTTCGGCGTTGCCTGTTCGGCGCGGTCCTTTATCTTCCTGCCTTCGTGATAGCAGCCTTAGTCATGTCCATCTATACGTCGATTCGAATTGGCGCATGGACGCTTCCGTTCGGGCATCTTCAACCGCTGCAGGACATTCTAAGTTTTGGTCGGATTCTAGGGATGCTTGGCGCGTGGCTCGGCATTCTCGTTCTCGCGTTCGCCGAGGAATTGTTTTTCCGTGGGTGGTTGACGCAAACGCTCGGGCAATATGTGCGTTCCCCGCTCATCGTCGTCGCAATCGTTGCCGCCCTCTTCGCGATCTACCACACACATTACGACTGGCCCATCAAAACGACACTGTTCTTTTGCTCGCTTGGGTTTTCTGCATTGAGTTTACGCGATCAACGACTGGAACTGTCGATCGGGGCGCATACGATGATGAACATCTGCGCAATGATGCTGCCGATCCTGTTCTCCCACGCGCAGCAACATGCGCAAATTTCAACGTCCGGATTCGTAAACAATCCAGTCCTGGTAGCTGACGCGGTTGTCTTTGCCATGCTCAAAGGTGTCCTGCCTTTCGCTTTGATGTACTGGTTTTTGAAGAAGACGAACGGCTGGTTTGTATCTAAAGAAGCCGCAAGCGCCATCGATGCTCAGCGCGTGTGATCATCCGCTGACAATAAGATAAGCATGAGCGAGATATCGACCGTCCCCAACGCAGAGCAGCCGGAAGAGAAACAGCCACGGCAAAGTAACCGTGCATTGCTATTCCGCCCCGCTGCGCTCGAATTTCGTCAGCATCAATGGCTCGGTGAGGTTGTGCTGACGGGTTCGGCACGCAGCCTCACGACCAGCATCGTGTTCTTCGCAATCGCGACCGCCGTCGTGTTGTTCATGATCTTCGGCGAGTACACGCGAAAGGAGGAAGTACAAGGCCGGGTCATGATCGACAACGGCGCGGCGGAGATATTCGCGCCAACGGTCGGCACGGTTATCCGCGTGCTCGTCAACGAAGGAGACGTGGTTAATGTCGGCCGGCCTTTGGTCGTCGTGTCAACAGAACGCACTATCGCTGGCGGCAACTCGCGGCAGCAGATCGGTGTTGAACTGAATGCGCGGCGTTCCAGCCTGGAAGGCGACTCGCGGCATATACAAAGCATCGTCGAACAGAACATTGCGATGCTCAAGGCGAAGGCCATCGAACTGAGCGCGGGTATTCGGCATCTGGAGACGGAAATCACGACCCTTGAGGCGCGATCAAAACTGGCAGAAATCGACAGTGCGCGGTTCGAACAATTGCGGCGTGACGATGTGGTGTCCCAATCCGAATTCGAGCAGCATGAGCAAAGCATGCTGATGAGTCAGGCGCAACTCGAAGACCTGCGAAAGCAACGTACGGCCTCTCAAGTGGAACTCGCGCAGGTTAAGGCTGATCTTCGAAATGCACCGCTTGATGAACAAAACCAACTGGACTCGATCCGTCGGCAAATGCTACAGGTGGACGGCGAAATCGCTGACAACGAATCCAACCGAGAAATCACGATACCGGCGCAAATCGCAGGCACCGTAACGGCTCTGCTCACTCGTCCCGGCCAGTCGGTCAACGGATCAACACCTTTGATGTCGCTACTGCCGCAAGGCGGGAGCCTCGACGTGAAACTGTTTGCGCCGAGCAAGGCAGTCGGTTTCGTCAAGATCGGCGCGCCCGTCGAATTGCGATACGAAGCGTTCCCGTATCAGAAATTTGGGGCCTACGCGGGCAAGGTCACGCAGATCGCTCGCACCGCCTTGAGCCCGTCGCAATTGCAGACCGCAACCGAAACGGGCGATGCCGACAGGTCCGAGAACCTGTATCAGATTACGGTTGCGCTCGATTCACAGACCATCAACGCCTACGGCGAGTCGATTCCCTTGCAGGACGGGATGCGCGTCGACGCAGACGTAGTGCTCGATACGCGCAAGCTGTACGAATGGGTACTGGAACCGCTGTACACGCTAACCCGCCGCTCACCCTGACCGCAGTTCACGCTTTACCCTAACCAGAGCAACCATGAACCGCCAACTTCAATTCGGATTTCGGCGTAGTGTTGACGTGCATTTGCAAACCGAAGCAACGGAATGCGGACTTGCCTGCATCAGCATGATCGCAACGTTTCATGGCTACGACACCGATCTGCCAACGTTGCGGCGACGCTTTTCGCCATCACTCAAGGGGCTTACGCTGCTCGATCTTGTCAAGATCGGCGCATCCCTCGATCTTGCCGGGCGCGCGGTTCGACTGGAGCCGGAAGAGCTTCACCTGCTGCGGCTGCCGTGCATTCTGCATTGGGATTTTCGGCATTTTGTCGTCCTCGAACGAGTTGGCCGCGATCATGTGATGTTGGTTGACCCCGCGCTCGGCGCGCGGCGCATGCCGCTCAAGGAATTGTCGCTGCATTTCAGCGGCATGGCATTGGAACTCTTGCCGACGCCGGCCTTTCAGCCTCGCCGGGACAAGCAGGAAATCGGTCTGCGTTCCCTGATGGGTCGTGCAAGTGGTGTCGGGCGCGGGCTGCTCAGAATCTTCCTGCTCGCCCTTGCGCTTGAAGTCTTCACCATCGTTGCACCTTTCTATCCCGAGTGGGTCACGGACCAAGCCATTACGACCGGCGATCGACACCTACTTCTGATTTTGGCGCTGGGTTTCGGGTTGGTGCTGGTGATCCATATCGCGACAGAGGCAATGCGATCGTGGGCTGTCACGACGTTCAGCACGCTCGTGAATGTGCAATGGTTGGCGAACGTGTTCAGACATCTGCTGAATCTGCCGCTCGACTATTTCGGCAAACGTCACATCGGCGATATCGTTTCCCGCTTCGATAGCGTCAACACGATCCAGCAAGCGCTGACGGTCGGCTTCGTTGAATCCGTGCTCGATGGTCTCATGTCGATCGGCACCATCATTATCATGATCGTCTACAACGCCCGGCTATCGCTTATCAGTGTGGTTGCCGTGGTGCTCTACGCGATCTTGCGCGCCTGTATTTATGGCGCACTGCGCATGTCGAACCAGAAGCAGATTGTTTTCGCCGCACGAGGCAAAAGTCTGCTCATGGAATCAGTCCGAGGCATTCAGAGCGTGCGCCTGTTTGGTAAGGCGGAGGACCGGCTAGCCCGCTGGCTGAATGTGATCGTAAGCGAGAAGAACGCCGATCTGCGAACGCGACGGCTTCAACTGATCGCCACCACAAGCAATCATTTCATCTTCGGGCTCGAAGCGATTCTCGTAACCTACTTCGGCGCGCTTGCCGTCATTGACCGGTCGCTCTCGCTCGGGATGCTGTTCGCCTTCCTGTCCTATCGTGGGCAGTTCACCGCACGCTTTACTGCGTTGATCGACAAAGTTTACGAGCTGCGAATTCTCAAACTTCACGCGGCGCGACTGGCGGATATTGTGCTCACGAAACGGGAGCCGGATGAAGTGATGCGAGCGCCGGACGTGGATGAATTTGTGCCGACGCTCGAAGTCAAGAAATTGTCATACAGCTATTCGAAGAACGGACCGAAGATCATCGACAACCTCGATCTGCGTGTTGAGGCCGGCGAAGCTGTTGCAATTGTCGGGCCATCTGGCCAAGGCAAAACCACGTTGCTGAAACTGCTCGCAGGCTTGTTGGCACCGTATTCCGGGGAAATTATCGCGGGCGGAATACCGATTCGGCAAATGGGGCTTGCGAACTATCGTTCCCTGATCGGCGTCGTGATGCAAGAGGATCGACTGTTCGCCGGATCGATTGCCGAGAACATCAGTTTCTTCGATCCAACGCCCGACTTCGCGTGGATCACGGAATGCGCGGAAATGGCTTCCGTCAATGCTGATATTCGTGCGATGCCGATGGGCTACTACACCTATATCGGAGACATGGGGTCTGCCCTGTCCGCAGGTCAGCGGCAACGCGTGATGCTCGCACGCGCCCTTTACCGCCGTCCGAAACTGCTCCTGCTCGATGAGGCGACGAGCCATCTTGACGTGAACAACGAGCGCGCCGTGAACGCGGCGATGCGCAAGCTGAACATCACGCGGATCATTGTCGCGCACCGTCCTGAAACCATCGCAACAGCTGATCGCGTCATCGAACTTGGGCAGGTTCGGGAAACAGCATGAGAAAGAAGAATGTCGCGCTTCAGACGCTTTCATACCGTTGTGCGCTCGTTGTTGCCTGCCTCGCGGTCGCCATGCTCGTCGTTCCGCTGACGCATGCGCAACTCGATCCTTTTTCGACGCGAAGAGGACTGGAAGACGTGTCGCCCTATTTGAACCGGATGGCACGCGCTACAGGCGCCTGTAGCGACGCGAGCCTTCATTCGCCTGTTTCCCTGTATGACGCAGTCAGCCGGGCTCTGTGCAGCGATCCGACCGTGCGCGAGAGCTGGGCGAACATGGTCTTGAACGCGGCTCAGGTGGGTGTCGCAAAATCTGCGTGGTTGCCGACGCTAGACGCCAGTGGCACACGTTCGCGTACAGTTGAAACCGAAACCCTATCTGGTCCGACACTGCCTGATGCGATGGGCCGCGCATCGGATCGTTATGGCGAGTTGCGGCTCTCGTGGGTGCTCTTCGATTTCGGAAGGCGTGACGCGAATCTGGCCTACTATAACGGTCTTCTTGAGCTTTCCAAGGCGAGCCATACCGAAGCACTGCAATCTGTGTTCGAACAGGCCGCAGCGGCGTTTTACTCAGTCTGGACTGCACAAAGCACACTTGATGCTGCGGGCAACGCCGAGGCGAATGCCGAACGAAGCTTTCAGATTGCCCGGCATAAACACCTTGCAGGCGCTGGTACACTGAACGATGAATTGCAGGCAAAGGCCGCGTGGCAGGAAGCAATTTACACACGCGTGAACGCGACAGGTGCGCTCAAGGCAGCGCAGGGCACCTTGTGTCTACGCATGGGAATTCCCGTCGAAACCTCCATTGAAGTCGATGTGAGCGCGGGCGCTCAACCGGACGTGAATTTCACGTCTTCGATTGCTGATCTGCTGGCGCTCGCAAAAGCTGTCAACCCGAAGGTACGCGAGGCGCAAGCCCTGATCGAAGCTGACGACGCGAACGCGAAACTTGCACACAGGGAGGAACTGCCCACGATTTCCTTGTCCGGCTCGTTGAGCAACGACAAGTCATTAGGCGCATTTCCACGCGACACGCGCACGTACAGCAAATATGTGGGAATTCAGATCAGCATCCCGATCTTTTCAGGGTTTGGTCAGGAGTATCACCGTCAGGCATCGGAAGCTCAAGTTGATATCGACCGCGCAAGCCTGCACAAAGCCGAACTGGAAGTCGCGTCGGCAGTATGGCGCAACTATCAGGACGTGATAACGAAGACGGCCAATCTACAGGTCGCCTCTTCGACGCAGGAAAGCGCGCAGGAAGCGTACGACGTGGCGAGCAAACGCTACAGTGCCGGCGTCGGTCCCCTGCTCGATGTTCTGAACGCCCAAACTACCCTCGCAACGGCGCGACGTCAGGTCGTGCAATCTCAGGCCGATTGGCGTGTGTCGAGGCTAGTGCTGGCATTTTCGATTGGGACGCTCGACGGCGAGCGTTGGACGCCGCACGCTGAAGCGCCATGACGATATTCGTCGTCAACAACGCTACGACGGAGATTTTTCTTGCCTTCTCTGCGACTTCTTATCCGGGCCTTGCCTGTGCCAATCACTGCATCAACGTCATCCGTTGCCGGACCGATGACCAAGACGGCCACGATGCCTGAACGTCAGCTTGTCGATACGCCAGTACCGGTCGTGCAACCGGGGCGCTTGGTCGGCGCAGGCGATCAAGCGACGCAGTCGACGCGGCTTGACGCCTCCTCCAGCATCGGATGCTCGACGCACGGCGCATCGAAGGCGGAAAGACGGACGTCGGCCGGACCGCCGCCCTCGCCGCTCATACGCGGTCGATCACCCGGCACGACCGGCACGCACCGGGAAACCGACGCTCAGTCGTAGTGCTTGTTGCGCTTCTTCTTGTGCTTGTTGCCGTGATAGTGGTCGTTGGAACGGGCGTTGTTGCGCGACACGTGGCCGCCCAGCGCCGCGCCCGCGCCGCCGCCCACGGCTGCGCCGACGAGACCGCCCGCCGTACCGCCCATCGCATTGCCCGCTGCGGCGCCCGCGCCGCCGCCCAGTGCGCCGCCGACGACCGCGCCCGTGCGCTCGCGCTTGTTCGACGTGACCGCACCGCCCGCGCCGCCGCCTACCGCACCGCCGATGACCGTGCCCGTGCTGCCGCCGATCGCATTGCCGACCGCCGCGCCCGCGACGCCGCCCAACGCACCGCCCAGTGCGTTATTCGTATCGCCTGCCACGGCAGGTAACGACACCATCGCCGTCACGCCGGCCACCACTGCCATCACACCCAGTTTCTTCAGCATCTGTCCGCCCTTCTGATTTTCGAGATATCGACGGGAATTTAGCACCATTCCGTTAAGCCTATCGTAATGAAGCGTTAAATCGGGCGTGTTCCCGGCTCGAACGCCACGCGCACGGCTGCGCCTGCGCACCCGGACCGCGCTCGCGCCACGAGGCGGCGAAGCACCGACGAACGCGATCCTGCATTACCATCGGGCGTCCACCGCGCCTGCCCGTATCCGGCAAGCGGGCCTGCCACCTCCCTCGTTGCGCTCCGATGCTCGCTCTCGTCATCCTCGCCGGCCTCTGGGCCGGCCTGCAGAACACCCTCGCCGGCGGCGGCTCGTTCGTCACGCTGCCCGCACTGATCGTGTCGGGCATGTCGCCGCTCGCGGCGAACATCACGTCGACGGTCGCGCTGTTTCCCGCGCAGGTCACGACCGGCTGGGCCAGCCGAAAAATGGTGCGCGGCGCGGGCAAGCTGTCGTTTCGCGCGCTGTTCGTGATCAGCGTGATCGGCGGCGCACTCGGCGGGCTGCTGTTGCTGAAGACGCCTTCGTCGATCTTCTCGCGCCTCGTGCCGTGGCTCGTGCTGTTCGCAACCATCGTGTTCGCGTGGGGCAGCTTCTTCCGCAAGCCGCGCGAAGGCGCGGCGCACCTCGGCACCGTCCCTGCCGCGATCTCGCAATTCATGATCGCGATCTACGGCGGCTACTTCGGCGGCGGACTCGGCTTCCTGATGATGGCCGTGTTGACGATGGCCGGTCTGTCGCCGCGTCACGCGATGTCGACGAAGAACGCACTCGCGGGCGTGATGAACGCATCGGCCGTCGTGCTGTTCGTGACGTCGCCGCACCTGCACTGGGGATCGGCACTCGCGCTCGGCGGCGGCGCGATCGTCGGCGGGCTGCTCGGCACGTGGGCGCTGCATCGCGTGAACGAACGCATCCTGCGGATCGGGATCGTCTGCATCGGCGTCGTGCTGACCATCGGATTGTTCGTCAAGCCGATCTGACGCACGCGCTTCCCGCCCAACGATAACGAGAGGCAGGAGAGGCGGACAACGCGTTGAGGCAAAGCCTCAAGCAACGGCATATCACGATGATCGCGCTTGGCGGCGTGATCGTGCGCGTGATGGTGTGCTACGTCGGCTCGGTGTCGATCCTGATCCTGTGCATGCCGTGGACCGACAAGGCCAACCAGAAATCGCCGCAAGTGTCGCTGTTCAACATGGCGGGCTTCAGGGGTGCGGCCGTCGCGATGAAAACCGTGCTGTTCGAATCGTTCATGTCGGTGATGAACTCGTTCCTGGCGAGGATGCGTTGACCGGCGGCCGGCGTGCGCGTTCAGCCGAACGGCCGCACGCCGATCAGCGGGCCGTGCAGGAACCGCGCGAACACGGCCCAGACGACGATCCCGCCCAGCACGGCGACGATGTCGCCCGACAGCGCGCCGGCCGGGTAGCGGACGCCGTCGCGGCGATCGCGCGCACGCGACACGACGAAATCGACGATCGACCACACGAAGAACGCACCGAACAGCACGACCGCATGCACGGTGCCGTTCACGAGCAGGTGCGCCACGGCCCAGACCATCACGCCGGCCAGCATCGGGTGTCCGACGAGCGTCTTGATCCGGTTGCGCGGCACGTACGACGCGGCGATCAGCACGAACGCGACCGCGGTCAGCATGCCCGTCAGGTGGCGCACGCCGACCGGCGACACCCACAGCAGCGTCGCGCCCGAGCGGGCGATCCCGTACCCCCAGACGATCAGCACGAAGCCGACGACCGACGCGATCGAATAACCGGCCTTCCAGCCCTTCTCCCCGATCCGCTCGATCGTCGTGGAGCGCCAGCCGCCGGCGACGATCCGGATCGAGTGCACACCGAGGAAGATCGCTAAACCGAGAATCAGGACGAGCATCGACTGTCTCCGTCTGGAATGATGAGTGGGGATACGTTCCGCGCGACGTACGATGCGCCGTTCGCGGAGCCGGCGGCAAGGCCGGCGCGGGCCGCGCCCGGCGGCGCAACCCGCGCCGATCATAAACGCCGGGACTGCCGTTGTGAAGCATGCAGGATGTGCGGCGCGTCAAGCTTGATGCGTTCGTACGTCCGGTCGTGCGGGCCTGCGGCCGTACGACGCACCGGTCGCCCGGTGATGGGTACGCCTGAAGAAAGGAAAGCGAACATCGCGCGGCTGTCGCTTCGCGCGGCCGGTATTACGTCTGCTTGCGCTTCGCCGACGGTTTCGATGCCGGTTTCGGCGCAGGTTTCGATACGCGCGCGGCTTTCGGCACGGAGAGCGGTTCGGCCGTGGATTTCGGCGCGGATTTCGCCGCCACCGTGGATGCCGTCTTCCGCGCCGGGTTCGGCGCAGGCTTGGGCGCGGATTTCAGTGCCGCTTTCGGCGCGGCTTTCGATGCCGATTTCACTGCCGTCCCGGCACCCGCCTTCGACGCCGGCTTCGGCACCGCCCTCGCCTTGCGCTTCGGCGGCCCGGCCAGCAACGCCGCACGATACGCGCCGCGGCACCAGTCGAACAGCGCACCCGCATCCTCGAGCACGTCGGCCGGCGTTTCGTAGTAGCCCTCGAGCGCGACCGTGCGCGTGGGCCTGGTATACGAGAACGGCCCCATGCCCGCCGCGACGAACGCCGGACGGTTCACGTCGTCGACACGCAGGAACAGCGACCCGCGCGACATGAAGCCGAACATCACGCCGTCGAGCCGCAACGCCGCGCCGCTGAAGAACCGGGCGACCGCGACCGTGCCGAGCGGCGCGAGCTGATAAGCGATCTCCTCGCCGTGCGCCTTCTCCGCTTGCCAGCTCATGCGCAGGCCTCGCAGCGCCGCGTCCACGCATCGAGCTCGGCGTCGTCGAAACCGACGGCCGTCGCACTCTCGCGGATCTGCCGCCACGTCGCGCGGTCGACCGGGATGCCGGCGGCCCCGCGTGCGGCACGGCTGGCATCCTCCGGCTCGCCGGGCATCCGCACCGGCGCATTGCCGGCCTGCGGCGATGCCTTCGCCCACGCGACGAACGCATCGGCCTCGCGCTCGGCGTCGGCCGCGTCGAACGCGTTCGGATCGATCAGCACCGACAGCATCCCGTTGACGATCGCGCTCGTCTTCTGCAGCGTATCGCCGTACGTCGTATGCCCGCCGACCAGCGCGCCGCCGAAGATCTCGCACATCGCCGCGAGCGCATACCCCTTGTGCAGCCCGAACGGCAGCAGCGCGCCGAACGGCTGCTCGTGCATCACGGCCGGATCGTCGGTCGGCTGGCCGCGATGGTCGATCAGCGACCCGGCCGGCACATGCTTGCCCTGGTTGTACGCGACGCGCGTCTTGCCGTACGCGATCGCGCTCGTCGCGAAATCGAGCAGCAGCGGCGGTTTGCCCGCCCGCGGATACGCGGCGCAGAACGGGTTCGTGCCGAAGCGCGGATCGGTGCCGTGCAACGGCGCGACCAGCAGGTCGCCCGGCACGTTGACGAAATGGAACGACACGAGCCCCGAGCGCGCGCACTGCTCGGCCCAGTGCCCGATGCGGCCGAGGTGATGGACGTCGCGCAGCCCGATCGCACAGATCCCCATGCGCCGCGCACGCTCGATTCCCTCGACCATCGCCTCGAACGCGATCACCTGGCCGAAACCGCGGCCGCCGTCGATCGTCAGCACCGCGCCGCCGTCGCGCACGATCGACGCGTGCCCGTTCAGTTGCAACTGCCCTTCCCGCCACGACGCGACGTAATTCGGGATCATCCCGATCCCGTGCGAGTCGTGGCCCGCGAGATTCGCGCCGACCAGGTGATCGGCGACGAGCGCTGCCTCGCGCGCACTGCTGCCGGCCCGCTCCCAGAGTGCCGCGACGAATGCGTGCAGCGGTTCGGCGCGCATGCGCAGCGGTTCGGTAGCGGGCGTCGGCAGGACGGTCATCGGCAACACTCCATCAAGTCGGATCGGGCAATCGATGCTTCGGACGCTGCGACGCTCAGCGCGCGGTCGCGATCACGTCGGCCACGGCCGCGGTCAGCTTCTTCGCGTACGGCACATGCAGGAACTCGTTCGGGCCGTGCGCGTTCGACTTCGGCCCGAGCACGCCGCACACCATGAACTGCGCGGACGGGAAGCCTTCCTGCAGCACGTTCATCAGCGGGATCGTGCCGCCGAGGCCCATGTACGCGCAGTCGGCGCCGAAGTGGCGGCGCGACGCGGCGTCGAGCGACGACGCGAGCCACGGCGCGAGATCGGGCGCGCTCCAGCCCGTCGCGGCGCCCGCGTCCGGCTTGAACGTGACCTTCGCGTTGTACGGCGGATCGAGTTCGAGCAGTTCCTTCAGCTGCTGCACGGCCTGGGCGGCATCGACGAGCGGCGGCAGGCGCAGCGACAGCTTGAACGCGGTGCGCGGACGCAGCACGTTGCCGGCATCGGCGAGCGCCGGCATGCCGGCCGCACCCGTGACCGACAGCGACGGACGCCATGTCGAATTCAGCAGCGCCTCGCGCGGATCGGTCGTGGTCGGCAGCACCGGCTTGCCGTCCGCGCCGCACGCCCACGGCAGCCCCTTCCATACGGTGTCGCCGAGAATCGCGGCGGCCGCTTCGGCCTCGCGCACGCGGCTCGACGGAATCTCGCAATGGAACACGCCCGGCAGCAGGTTGCCGTTCTTCGCATCTTCCAGGCGCTCGAACAGCTGGCGCATCACGCGGAAGCTCGATGGCGCGATGCCGCCGTAGACACCCGAGTGGATGCCTTCTTCCAGCACCTCGACCTGCAGGTCGCCCGACACGAGGCCGCGCAGCGACGTGGTGAGCCACATCTGGTCGTAGTTGCCGGCGCCCGAATCGAGACAGACGACGAGCGACACCTGGCCGAGCCGGTCGCGCAATGCATCGACGTACGGCAGCAGGTCGTAGCTGCCCGACTCCTCGCAGGTCTCGATCAGGCCGACGCAGCGCGGCCGCTCGATGCCCTGCTCGTCGAGCGCGCCGAGCGCCGCGAGGCTCGCGTAGATCGCGTAGCCGTCGTCCGCGCCGCCGCGGCCGTACAGCTTGCCGTTCTCGAGCTTCGGCGTCCACGGGCCGAGGTCCGCGCGCCAGCCGTCGAATTCGGGCTGCTTGTCGAGGTGGCCGTACAGCAGGATCGTATCGGTGCTGCCCGAGCGCGTGGCGGGCGTCTCGAAGAAGATCACCGGCGTGCGGCCCGGCAAGCGCACGATTTCGAGCGTCAGGCCCTTCACGGGCTGCCGTTCGGCCCACTGCGCGGCGTCCGTGACGACGCGCTCGAGATAGCCGCGCTTCGCCCAGTCGGGGTCGAATGCGGGACTCTTCGCGGGAATCGCGATGTAGTCGGTCAGGGCATGGAGGATTTCATCGTTCCACTTGCGCTCGACGAAGGTAACGAGCTTGTCATGGTCGAGGACGGGGGTCGTGTCGACGGAAGTCATGATGGGGGTGCCTGGATCGGGCTGACGAAAACCCAGATCATACGCCGATGCTCCCCCGCCGGCGCCCCCTCCTGGCCGTTCAGACGACCTTCGGGAACGCGTCGCGCAGCCCTGCCGCGCAGGCCAGCGCGTCGTCCCACAGGCGTCGCGTCAATGTGCCGGCATCCGCCTCGCGCGCGAGCGCCGCGGCCTCGCCCGACCACAGCAGCGAGAAATCGTCGCGGCCCTGCCGCTCGAACGCGCTACGCAGCGGATCGACCGCGGTCGTCGCGAGCGGGAACGCGGGCGCAAGGGCACTCATCGGCCCCTGTTCGCGCATGAAGCGCGTCAGCAGCCCGCGCGCGGGGCGGCCGGTATACAGGTTGGTCATGCGCGTGCCGTCGTCGCGTGCCGCGCGCACCGCCGCGCGATGCTGCGCCGACCGGCCGGCCTGCGGCGTCAGCAGGTAGGCGGTACCGATCTGCACCGCACGCGCGCCGAGCGCGAACGCGGCCGCGATGCCGCGCCCGTCGGCGATCGCACCGGCCGCGATCACCGGCGCGCGCACCGCGTCGACGATCTGCGGCAGCAACGCGAACAGGCCCGGTTGCGCATGGATGTCGTCGGTCAGGAACATCCCGCGGTGGCCGCCGGCCTCCGCGCCCTGCGCGACGATCGCGTCGACGCCGCGCGCATCGAGCCAGCGCGCTTCCGCGACGGTCGTCGCGGAAGAAACGACTCGCGCGCCCGTACGCCGCACGCGTTCGAGCAGCGTGTCGTCCGGCAACCCGAAATGGAAGCTCACGACGGCCGGCCGCCATTCCTCGACGACCGCGCACGTCGCATCGTCGAACGGCGCGCGGCCCGGGCCGCCCTTCACGCCGGCCGGATCGACTCCGGCTTCCGCGTAGTAGCCGGCGAGCGCCGCGCGCCAGCGCGCGTCGACCTCGGCGTCGGGCGCGGGCGGCGTGTGGCAGAAGAAGTTCACGTTGAACGGCGCGGGCGTGCGGGCGCGGATCGCCGCGATCTCGTCGCGCAACTGCTGCGGGCCGAGCGCCGCGCACGCGAGCGAACCGAGCCCGCCGGCTTCGCACACGGCGATCGCGAGCGGGCTCAGCGAACCGACCATCGGGGCCTGGATCAACGGCAAACGGGAAGGCAGTGTCGTCATCGGAATCCTTTTTCGCCATGCATGGTCGTCGCCACGCGGGTTGTTCCTCGTCTCGTCGCGCACAACCGGCCTGATGCCGCGTGCGCTACGTGCCGCCGCGATCCATGCCGCGCCGGTATGCGGCCGGGCTGGTCGCCGCGACGCGCCGGAAATGCCGGCGCAACGATTCCTCCGAGCCGAACCCCGCGCGCGCCGCGACCTGCGCGAGCGGCAGCGCGGGCTGCGCCTCGAGCATGTCCTTCGCGACGTTCACGCGCTCGCGGATCAGCCACGTGAGCGGCGACATCCCCGTCGCATCCGCGAACTGGCGCTGCAGCGTGCGCGTGCTCATCGCGGCCTGCGCGGCGAGCGATGCCAGCGTGTGCGGCTCGGCCGCATGGGCGCGCATCCAGTCGATCAGCTTCGCGAGCCGGTCGGTGCCGCCCGGCGCGACCGGGCGCGGCACGAATTGCGCCTGCCCGCCATCGCGGTGCGGCGGCAGCACGAGGCGCTGCGCGACCCGGTTCGCGATCGCGCCGCCGTGGTCGCGGCGCACCAGATGCAGCAGCATGTCGAGCCCCGCCGCCGAACCGGCCGACGTGACGATCTGCCCTTCGTCGACGTACAGCGCATCGGGATTCACGCGCAGCGCCGGATAGCGCGCCTGCAGGCGTTCCGCGTAACGCCAGTGGGTGGTCACCGTGAGCCCGTCGAGTACGCCGGCCGCCGCGAGCACGAACACGCCCGAACAGATCGAGCAGAGCCGCGCGCCGCGCCGATGCGCGGCCCGCAGCTTCTTCAGCAACGGCTCGGGCGGCCGTTCGTCCGGATCGCGCCAGCCGGGAATCACGATGGTGTCCGCGCGATCGAGCATCGCGAGCCGGTACGGCGCGGCGACCGTGATGCCGCCCGCCGCGCGCACCGGCCCCGGCTCGCTGGCGCATACCGCGAAGCGATACCAGTCGACGCCGAGTTCCGGGCGCTCGAGCGCGAACAGTTCGACCACGCAGCCGAATTCGAATGTGCAGAGGCGATCGTAGGCGAGCGCGACGACGAGATGATCATGCATGGCGCAATGTTACCGGAACTTGTCGATTGCGCCACTGCCGCAAAGGGGGCCGAACCGCGATACTGCCTCTCATCCCGGCGCGCTCCGCGCCCCTTCCACCCGGAGAACCTGCCCATGTCCTACGTCACCGACGTGCCCGCCGCCGACAGCCCCGCCGCCCTCGCCCATTTCGAGGCGTCGCTGCGATTCGAGACCGATTGCTGGGACGTGCACGACGCGCTCGCGTCCGGGGCACCCGACTTCGTGCTGCTCGACGTGCGCGGCCCGGACCAGTTCGCCGCCGGCCACGTGCCCGGCGCACGCAACCTGCCGCGCCGCAAGATCATCGAGAGCAAGCTCGCCGGCTATCCGGCCGGTACGCTGTTCGTCGTCTACTGCGCGGGCCCGCACTGCAACGGCGCCGCACGCGCGGCGATCCAGCTGGCGCGCCTCGGCCGGCCGGTCAAGCTGATGATCGGCGGCGTGACGGGCTGGCGCGACGAAGGTTTCGCGTTGAGCAACGAAGTGCAGCCGATCGGCGCCGAAGCCGACTGATCGTCATTAAAAACGCAACAATCAATTGCCAGCACACGAACGAAAAAAGCGCGACAATCAGCCACATTGCAGTTCGGACGGAGCAGCACCATGCATGATGCAGTCCTGATTCAAGTGGCCGGTTCAGTCGCCGCGATCGCGATCTATTTTCTGCCGGCCGTCATTGCCGACCGGCGCGGCCGGCACGACAAGCTGACGATCGCGATGTTCAACGCGCTGTTCGCATGGACCGGCATCGGCTGGCTGATGACGCTGTACTGGGCGTGCCAGCCGAACCCGCGTACCGACGTCGCGCAGACGATCCTCGCGAAGCGCCGCGGCGTCAGCATGCGGACGTTCTCGTCCGGCCTCGTCGAACGCGTGCAGCGCCGCGTCGCGGCCCAGGAGCAATGGGCCGAGAAGCAAGGCTGCCGTTAAGTCCCTTTTTCCCTTTCACCGTGCCGCGTCGAACTTCGGCATCCTGACGTTGGTCGACGCGCGGTAAGTCCAGTGCAGTCCCTCGTGCGGCGGCCAGCCGTCTGCGCGCAAGCACGCCCCGAACGCCCCCGCCGTCACCGCCCGCGCGATCCGCTCGCCCGGGCACGCGTGCGGCCCCGTGCCGAAGCCGAAATTCGGCCCCGCCGCGCGGCCGGGCATCAGCCGGTGCGGTTCGCGATGCACGGCCGGGTCGCGGTTCGCCGCGGCGAGCACGACGAGGATCGCGTCGCCGGCTTCGACGGTCGCGCCGTCGATCGTCGTGCGCGCCGCGACGAAGCGGCGCGTGTTCTGCACCGGTGAATCGAAGCGCCCGACTTCGGCGACGAAGGCGTCGAGCGCCGTGTCGTCCGGCACGGCGCGCGCGGCGTGGGCTTCCCCGTGCCATGCCACCAGCGTGTTGCCGAGCCACGCGGCCGTCGCTTCACAGGTCTGCGACAACAACCCGACGAGATTCGCCACCAGCGCGCCGCTTGCCTGCCAGCCCGACGCGCGGGCTGCCTGCTGCACGGCGGCGACGAGCGTGCCGTCGTGCGCACGCGTCTGCGCGACGCGCTCGGTCATCCGGTCGAGCAATTGCCGCGCGCCTTCGCTTGCGCGCGCCAGCGCCGCGGCATCCGACAACGGCGACAGCGCGGCGACGAAGTCGACGACCCGCGCCGCGATGTCGTCCAGCTGCGCTTCGTCGAAGCCGAGCAGATCGGCAACCGCACACACGGGTACGGTCATGCACCACGTATTCAGCGCGTCGGCGTCGCCCGGCGCCGGCAACCGTCGCGCGGCAAGCTGCGCCGCGCGAGCGCGCAGCGCCTCCGTGTCGATCGGCGCGAACGCCGCGCGCAACGCCTGCTTCGGCACGTCGTGCCGCGACGCGCCGTCGTTCATGCGCACCAGCTCGCCGAACAGCGCGCCGGCCGTCGTGCCGCGCAACGCGGGCGGCACCGGCATGTCCAGCGGGCGTACGCGGCAGGCCGGATGGCCGAGCACGGCCGTCACGGTCGACGCGCGGCTCGCGACCCACAGGCCGAGCGCGGCGTCGAACGCGAGCGGCGGCCCGTCGACGAGCGTCGCATAGTAGGGATAGGGATCGCGGTGCGTCACCGCTGCAATGGGATCGGTCGGGTTCATGCGCTCAGTATCGATGCCGTGCACCGCCGCATGTTTCGGGTTCACGTGAAATGTCGCGGCACGGGCGCCGCGCGCCGCGGCCTCGCAACGCAAGGCAACGGTCAGGCGGCCGACCGGTCGCGGTGCGACTGCATGCGCATCCGGACGCGCCCGGCCGAAATCGCGCGCGGCTCGGGCAGCACCGTGTCGTGATGGAACATTTCCTGCCGGAATTCGCCGTTTTCGTCGAACCACTGGCAGATCAGCCAGTCGCCGTCGTCGAACACGACCGGCCCCGCATAGGTGACGGTCATGCGCGGCCCGCCCGTTTTCAGCGTCACGACATCGCCGACGCGAAACCTGACGCGCTGATTTTCTCGGATCGTCATCGCTCTCTCGGATTTTATATATTGATATTCCCGGCGGCCCGCCAACCGGTCATTTGAATGTGCCGCAGATTATCAATCAAAAAAACGGCCGGCAACTGCCGCACACGAAAATACATTGATCGAGAAAATGCAACGATACGCGCCATCGACACGCGCGGCGGGCCGCCGATCGCCCGATCCGGCGCGGCCTGCACGGCGGATCGGGGCAACCGGGGGAAATGCGGAGAATAAACGATGGTTTTCGCGCCGTCATCGACGGTTAATTAAGACGCGAAATAGGTTGATTATTGTCAATCGACGTTTCCGCTGGAAACGATCCCATGTTTAATTGGCCGTCATTCTCCGAACAAAACCGGCGAATTATCGGGTGCCGCAAACCAGCGGTTGATGTCGCGCCCCGACACGGCCGCCTGTGCGAACGTAAACGTGCCGTCGCGCGCCATCTCGGTCGCGGCGCGCAGGAACGCGCCGAGCGCGGCCCGCGCCAGCGCGCCGCCGACGCTGACGCGCTTCACGCCGAGCGCAGCGAGTTCGTCCAGGCTCAGCAAGCCGCCCTGCAGCCCCATCACGACGTTCACCGGCGCGCCGACCGCCCGCGTCACGGCCGCGATTTCATCGGCATCGGTGATGCCCGGCGCATACAGCACGTCGGCGCCCGCGTCACGATAGGCGACGAGCCGGGCAATCGTGTCGTCGAGATCGCGGCGGTCGTGCAGGTAGTTTTCGCAGCGCGCGGTCAAGGTGAACGGAAACGGCAGCGCGCGCGCCGCGTCGACGGCCGCCGCGATGCGCTCGACCGCCGCGCCGCGCGGGTAGATCGGCGCGTCGGCGCGGCCCGTCGCGTCCTCGATCGAGCCGCCGACCGCGCCGGCCTCGGCCGCCAGCCGGATCGTTTCGGCCACCGTGTCGGGTGCATCGCCGAAGCCGTTCTCGAGATCGGCGCTCACCGGCAGGCCGCCCGCGGCGACGAGATCGGCAATGTGGTCGAGCATCGCGTCGCGGTCGATCGCGTTGTCGGGCTGCCCTTTCGAAAACGCGTAGCCGGCGCTCGTCGTGGCGAGCGCCTCGAAACCGGCCATCGCCAGCAGGCGCGCGGTGCCGGCGTCCCACGGGTTCGGGATGATGAACGCGCCGGGGCGCGTGTGCAGCGAACGGAAAACTTCGGCGTGGCGCGCCTGCAGGTCGGAACGGGTCATCGTGGACTCCCGGATGGTGATGACGGGTGAGCTTACGCCGGTCGTGCGCGCGACGTTTCAGCGATGGCCGAAATGTCGTCGCGCGACCGGAAAAAAACCGACGCGCGGGACGCGCGCCGGCAGCCGGCGCTTACGTCGATGCAGCCGGCCCGCCGTCGATGCCGAGCAACACGTCGGCGACGGCCTCGGAGAACTGCATCGTGCGGCCGTCGATCAGCACGGCGTCCGGATGCGACGGATCGCGCACCGCCTGCGGCACGCCATGTGCGATCAGCACGCGTGCGCACGCTTCCCAGTCGGGTACGTCGACGCCCTCCGGTTCGTTGATGGACGCCCAGGACAACGTGCCGAGCGCGTCGCTCCCGAATCCGTGCGGCTCGCGCCAGCTTGCGCCGTGCGCGAGCAGGAACGCCAGCAGATCGGCATCGCCGCGGAACACCGCGTGATTGAGCGCGCTCGCGTCCCAGTCGCCGCCGCGCACGGCAATCGGCCAGCCCAGCTCGACCATGACCTTCACCGCGTCGCGCGAACCCCATGCGGCAGCATCCGGCAGTTGCCGCAGCCGGTCCTCGGTCAGCGCGCCGGGCAGTTCCGGATGGCGCGCCCGGATACGCCGCGCGGTGTCGGCGTCGGCACGCGCACAGGCCGCCACGAATGCGTCGTCCGGGCCGAGCGCCTCTTCCGCGCCGGCTGCGCGCAGCAGCGCCGCGACGTCGGTCAAGCCGACCTGCATCGCCAGCCGGTACGCACTGACGCCCGCCGGCGTGCACGCGCGCGGATCGGCGCCGGCCGCCAGCAGCGCGGCGACATGGCGCGCCGAGCAGCGCACGCCGATCGCGCGCAGCAACGGCGCGCCCCAGGTCCGCGCGAGGCCCGCGCCGGGCGGCTCGTTCGCGTCGCCGCCATGCGCGAGCAGCAGTTCGAGCGCCGCCGCGTCGCGCATGTCGAACGCGCGCCGCAACGCATTCGTGCCGCCCACTTGCGCGCCGTGCTCGAGCAGCACGCGCGTGCAGGCCGGATTCTCCAGCGAGTGATACAGCGATTCGCCGTCGTTCGGGTCGGCGCCGGCTTCCAGCAACATCGCCGTGAGCGCCGGATCGCGATTGACGCCCGCGGCGCCGTACAGCGCCGACAGTGGCGCCGACTCGTCGGGCTCGGCAAGCGAAGCCGGCGGAAACCGGTTGCCGATCCGCTGGTTCGGATCCGCGCCTGCATCGAGCAGATGACGCGCGCAGTCGCGCAGCCCGATGGCGAACGCCGAAATCTGCCCGAGCCGCGAATGCGTGACGGCGACCAGCGGCGGCAGCTTGAACGCACCGCCGGCGCGCGCGATCCAGCCGGGATCGGCAGCCAGCGCCGCCTTCACCGCGTCGAGATCGCCCGCCGCGCATGCGATGGCCGGATCGGCCGACACGAGATCGGGATGGTCGAGCAACAATTGCGCGGCGACACGCGGCCGGGGCGCATCGACGCCGCCGGTCACCTCACCGCCGTAGGCGAGGTGGAGCCAGCGCCGGATCAGCGCCGACCGCGGTTGCCGCGCGAGCGCGCGCATTTCGACGAACGCGCCGAGATCGGCCCACGACGCGAAGCCGTACTCGCGCGCGATGCAGGACTGCGCGTCGTGCAGGCGGAGCCCGAGCGCGCGTGTTTCGTCGTGCGTGCGGTTCGCGGCGGCGGGGAGCGACCGGACAAAGCGCGCGACGGCACCGGTGTCGCCTTGCCGGTACAGGCGCAACAATGCCTTGGCCTGCTTTTTCAGATGATCGGGATGGGCGTTGGGAGGCAGCGTGTTCATGCGGATCCTCGTGCATGGATGGCCGAAGGTCCGCAATACCGCCAGCACAAAGGATGGGGAAACCTCGAGTGGATGCGACACAGGTGGGTTCAACCCTTTCCGCGGACCCGGAAGCGACCTGCATCGCTGCCCGGTATCGTAGGCGACGGCCGGCGACATCGTCAACCTGCCGACGCTGCGCCGCTCAGCCCGCGAGCCGCTTCGTCAGGAAAATGCGCGTGTGCCCGACCGGATAGTCCGGCAGCTCGCCGAAGCGGACATAGCCGCGCTTTTCGTAGAACGGTCGCGCCTGGAAATCGAACGTGTCGAGCCACGCGCTGTGGCAGCCGCGCGCGAGCGCCTCCGCTTCGGCCAGATCCATGATGCGCGTGCCGGCGCCCTGGCCGCGCACGGCCTCCGGCACCACGAGCAGGTCGACGTGCAGCCAGCCGAACGCCGTGCCGCCCCACAGGCCGCCGACCACCGCGCCGGCGGCGTCGGTCACGACCACGGCCAGCGGCCGGAACTCGGCCGGACCGGCCTGGCTTTCGTTGAACCGGACGAGCGGCGCGACGATCTGCTTGCGTACGTCCGCGTCGCCCGCGTCGGTCACTTCGTAGGTGAACGTCATCGGTTGCGTCGGGTTGAATCGTGAACGGGAATTGGCTGGAGCCGCACGCACCGCGCGCGTCAGACCACGTAGGCGCCCTTCGCGTGCAGCGCCGCTTCGGTACGCTCGAGCGCCGCGATCGCATCGCTGCCTTCGAGCGCGAGCAACTGCGCGACCAGCGCCTCGGCCATCGCATGCGCGGCCACCAGCGACGGGAAGAACGACGGGCTGTCGTGCGTGAAGATCAGTTGCGCGTCCGCGTGCAGCGCGATCGGCGCCACCGCGCTGTCGGTGATCGCGACGATCTTGCTGCCCTGCTCCTTCGCGGCCTGCGCGACGCGTGTTGCTTCCGCCGAGTACGGCGCGAAACTGACGACCACGGTCACGCTCTGCTTCGCGATCGTCCGCAGCTCCATTTCGAGCGAACCGGCGACGCCGTTGAGCAGCGACACGGTCGGGCGGAACAGCCGGTAGCCGTACACGAACCCGAACGCGACCGGATAACACGAGCGGAACCCCGCCACGTGAACATGCGATGCCTTGCGGATCAGCCTGGCCGCGTCCGCGAGCGCGTGCTCGTTCTGCGCGGCGGTGGCCGACAGGTTGTGCTGCTGCGCGGCGAGCAGGTCATGCGCGAGCGACGCCTTCGCGTCGGGCCGCACCAGCGAGCGCGCGCGCTGCGTGAGCGGCTCGGGCCGCGCGCGCACGCGCGCGACGCACAGATCGCGCAACTCGTTCCAGCCGGGAAAGCCGAATTGCTGCGCGAGCCGCACGAGCGACGCAGGCTGCACCTGCGCGCGCTGCGCGACCTTGCGCATCGACGACGTGGCGACTTCGTCGGGATGGTCGAGCAGGAAGGCGGCGCCCGCCTGGAATTGCGGGCTCAGCTCGGAAAATTGCGCCCGGATCCGGGACGCGAGTTCGTCGAAATTGGCAGCCATCGTGATGGGAACGGGAACCGGTCGCTCATGGTATCACCGGCCCCGCGCGCACCGGTCAGCGCAGCACTTCGACGTGATCGGCGTCGACCTTCACGCTGCCCGACCATTTGCGCTCGAATTCGCCGGTCACCTTCACTTCGTTCTTGTCGCTGACCGGCTGGCCGGCCGCCCACAGCTTGTGGTCGATCTCGACGCGGATCGTGCCGGTGGCGTCGGCGAACTCGTAGTCCTCGCCGCCGACGTGCTTGACGATGCGCCCTTGCAACTGCACGTGCTGATCGTCCTTGCCGTTGGCGAGCAGTTCCTTCACGGTCGTCGTGGTCAGCGCGGATGGCCCCGTGTATTGCGCATAGACGGCGGCGGGCAGCGTGGCGAGTGCAACCGCCAGGATTCTGGCCAGGTGTTTCATGATGTCGGTCCTCTGCTTGAATGTGACGCCGCGCTCCGTTGAACGCGACGGCACCAGATTACGGACCGTAAGATTAAGCAAACCTGAAGGGCGCGCCGAGGCGACACGGTGCCGCATTGGACAGGTACGAAATGGCGGCGGCGCCCTCCGCATTTAAGCTTGACCTAAGACGCGCGCGCTTATCATGGGAATCCCGGGCGTTGCCGCGCCCTGCTGAAGAGACACGAATCCATGCGCGTACTGCTCGTCGAGGACGATCCGCTGATCGGCAGCGGGCTCGAACAGGGCCTCAAACAGGAAGGCTTCGCGGTTGACTGGGTGAAGGACGGCGATGCCGCGTCGCTCGCGCTGCGTTCGACCGGCTACGGCCTGCTGCTGCTCGATCTCGGGCTGCCGAACCGCGACGGCCTGTCGGTGCTCGCCGCGCTGCGCCGCCGCGACGAAAACCTGCCCGCGATCATCATCACCGCGCGCGACGGCGTGCCCGACCGCATCGCGGGCCTCGACAGCGGCGCGGACGACTATCTCGTCAAGCCGTTCGAACTCGACGAACTGCTCGCCCGCATCCGCGCGGTCAACCGCCGCCACGCGGGCCGCGCGCAGACGACACTCGCGATCGGCCCGCTGCGGCTCGATCCCGTCAAGCACCTCGTCTGGCTGGACGATGAGGAAGTGCCGCTGTCGCCGAAGGAGTTCGTGCTGCTGCACGAGCTGATGCGCGAACCGGGCGCGGTGATTTCGCGCGAGCAGTTCGAGGAGCGGCTGTACAGCTGGGGCGAGGAAATCGAGAGCAACGCGGTACAGGTGCATATCCACAACCTGCGCAAGAAGCTCGGCCACGACATGATCCGCACGGTGCGCGGCGTCGGCTACCGGATCGGTGACGGCACATGACGCACGTGCAACGCGCGATCGCACGCTGGCGCAACGCGTCGCTGCGGCGACGCCTGCTGACCTGGCTGCTGCCGGCCGCGTGCGTGATCGGCCTGGTCGCGAGCGCGGGCACCTACTGGGGTGCGTTGCGCGAGCTCGACGACCTGCTCGACGACCAGATGCGCAGCATGTCGAAGCAAATCGTCGTCGGCCCGAACGGCGAGCTGTCGTTCAGCGACCGTGCAAACGGCAAGCACGGTTTCGAGGCGAGCGACCCCGATGCGGTGCTGCTGCAGGTGTGGCGCAACGGCACGCTGGTGTATTCGACCGACCGCGATTCGAAGTTGCCGGCACCCGCGCAGAAGGGTATCGCGAGCGTCGACGTCGGTGGCCAGTCGTGGCGCACCTACGTGACCGAACGCGGCGGCACGACGATCCGGCTCGCGCAGGCGCGGCATGCCCGCTGGGAAGCGATCGCCGGGATCGCCGTGCATCTGCTGTGGCCGGTGTTCTCGATGCTGCCGCTGCTCGCGATCGGCCTGTGGTTCGGCATCGGCGCCGGGTTGCGGCCGCTGCGCACGATCGCATCGGGCCTGAAACGCAGGAATGCGAACAACCTCGAGCCGGTCGACGTCGCGTCGATGCCGAACGAGGTCCGCCCGCTCGCCGAAGCGATCAACGACCTGCTTGCGCGGCTCGACCGGTCGTTCACGCTGCAGCGGCATTTCATCGCCGATGCCGCGCACGAGTTGCGCACGCCGATCATGGGGCTGTCGATCCAGTCGCAGTTGCTGCGGCGCGCGGCGACCGCCGAGGAGCGCGAGCACATTCTCGCGCAGATCCAGGCGGGCACGACGCGCCTCGGCCACCTCGCCGAGCAGCTGCTGACGCTCGCGCGCCTCGAACCCGATGCGCAGGCGGCCGCCTCGACGTCGGAGCCCGTCGATCTCGCCGCGCTGTGCCGGTCGGTGGTGTCGGACCGCGCGCGCGTCGCCGACGCGCACCGGATCGATCTCGGCGCGATCGTCGCCGCGCCCGTGATCGCGGCGGGCAATGCCGACACGCTGCGCGTGCTGCTCAACAACCTCGTCGACAACGCGATCCGCTATGCGGGCGCAGGCGCGCGCGTCGACGTGTCCGCGCGCGTCGACGGCACGACGCCCGTGCTCGAAGTCGCCGACGACGGCCCCGGTATTCCGGAAGCCGAACGCACGGACGTGTGGGAACGCTTCTATCGCGGCGAAGGCGCGCAGGCCGTCACGTCGTCGGGCAGCGGGCTCGGGCTGTCGATCGTCAAGCGAATCGCCGAACAGCATCGCGCGACGGTCGCGCTCGGCACCACGCAGGGCCGGCGCGGGCTGACCGTCACGGTGCGGTTTCCCGCACCGGTCTGATGCGCACGTGACCGGAAGCTTGTCCACAGATTATGTTGGCAAGCTTGTGGACAACCTTCCATTAACGACACCAAGCCCTTGATCGGAAAGGATTTGTCGGGCATGCGCGGCAAATGCGCCAGCCCGGGGCAGCCGCGCGCCCGTCGATCGTCGTGGACGATTCGTTTGATCCGCACACCCAGATTGACAACCAGTTGTCTATTTTGTAAAGTGGTTGTCAATTCATGATGCGATCGGGAAATGACGAAATCCGAGAAATTGACCACCGTCGCGCTGTCCGTATTCCGCTTGAACGGGCTGCTGATCGAATGGGGCAACACCTTTTCCGGCCCGCACGGCCTGACCAGTGCGCGCTGGCAGGTGCTGGGCGCGATCTCGATGGCGCCGGACGCGCCGACCATCCCGCAGATTGCCGATGCAATGGGCATCACGCGGCAAGCCGTGCTGAAACAGGTCAACGTGCTGACCGAAGAAGGGCTCGTCCTGTCATTGCCCAACCCGGCGCACAAGCGCTCCCCTCTGTATGCGCTGACGCCGCGCGGCGAAGCGGCCTATCGGGCCGTGGCCGAGCAGTGGCAGCAGCATGTCCGCGACATCGCCGGCGACTTCAGTGCGGCCGACCTCGATGCCGCCATTCGCGTGCTGTCGGCGATGTCCCGGGCGCACGGCCAGGACGGCCTCGCGTAACCCCGCCAGCCCGCCACCTCACCAGGAATTCCCATGCCCCACTTCAAGCCGATGGATCCGGCCTTTCCGATCCAGCAACAGATCGCGATCGACGCGGAGCCGTCGTTCTCGTCAACGTGTTCACCCTGGCACCCGCCGACGAAGCGGACTTTCTCGCCGCATGGAAGGACGACGCGGCATTCATGAAGCAGCAGCCGGGGTTCATCTCGACCCAGTTGCATCGCGCACTCGGCGACAGTCCGACCTACCTGAACTACGCGATCTGGGCATCGACCGCTACGTTTCGCGCGGCCTTCACGCATCCGGCGTTCGTCGCCAAGCTGTCGGCCTATCCGTCGTCCGCCGTCGCCAGCCCGCACCTGTTCCAGAAAGTCGGTGTCGCCGGTATCTGCACCGCGTAAGTGCGCGTGCGTCACGTGGCAACGCGTGGCATCCGCCGGTATCGCACCGGCCGATCGCGAACGCGGACTTCTCCACAGAAAATGTTGGCAAGCTTGTGGATATCCTGCGCACCGCGACGCTAAACCCTTGATCCGATGGACTTTGGCACGCGTGATGCAGACGAGGGCCGGGCGATGGCCGTCGCGCTCGCCACTTCGCCCCAGTTCGCATCACGACGCCACGACGATGCACGCAACGACCGCCGCATGCACGCCGGCCGGCTGCCGTGCCGGCCACTTACCCACAGATTGTGTTGGCAAGCTTGTGGATATCCTGAGCACGCATGCGCTAACCCGTTGATCGGCCTGAGGTTCGTGCGCGGGGTCACCGTTGCGGCAACGCGTGGCGCAAGCGTGCACGAACGATCCGGCACGACGGCTACGCTCAACCCGCGCCTTGACGCCCGCGCAGGTCACGCATCAAGATCATGCGAGCCGCACCACGACGCATCACCATCACTCCGAGGAAGACCATGGAACACTTCACCGCGTGGCAGTTGCTCGTCTCGCTCGTGCTCGTCGCCATCGTCGTCTATCCGTACGTCCGCATCGTCCGGCGCACCGGACATTCGGGCTGGTGGATCCTGACGATGTTCGTCCCGGTCCTGAACTTCATCATGTTGTGGGTATTCGCGTTCGCCCGCTGGCCCGCGGTCGACGATCGGCAGCGCTGACTATCGCGGCGACGGCCCGCGAGCTTGTCCACAGATTGTGTTGGCAAGCATGTGGATAGCCTGCGCATACCGCGACCAAGCGCTTGATCCGAAAGACTTTGTCCGCGCCGCCTCAAACGCGGCACGCAGCCGGCATATCGCCGGTTGCGTGCCCTCGCGCGGCGTGACGCGTCGCCACCGGCGCCGGCCGGCGCGCTTGTCCACAGATTGTGTTGGCAAGCGTGTGGACAGCCTGCGCATACCGCAGCCAAGCGCTTGATCCGAAAGACTTTGTCCGCGCCGCCTCAAACAGGGCACGGCCGCGCACGCCGCGCCGAACGCGGCCGCACGCGGGCTTGTCCACAGTTTTTGTTGGCAAGCATGTGGATATCCTGAGCATGCGCGACCTAAGTCGTTGATCGCACAACGTTTGGTCGCGCGGGTCACGACTGCGGCACGGCGTGCATGCGGATCGCGTCACGCTCGCCGCGCCGCCCGACTCAACCGAACGTCCGCGCCACGATTTGCGCGACCGACGCGATCACGCCGTCCTTCGCCCGCGCATCGGCTTGCGCCTGCGTGTAGTACACGACCAGCACGATGGGCGCGCCCGACGCCGGCCAGATGACGCCGGCATCGTTCGTCGTCCCGTAGTCGCCGGTGCCCGTCTTGTCGCCGACCGTCCACCCTGCCGGCACGCCTGCGCGGATCCGCTTGTCGCCGACCTTGTTGCCGCGCAGCCACGCGACGAGCTGCGCACGCTGCGCGGCCGGCAGCGCGTCGCCGAGCGTGAGCACGCGCATGCTCGCCGCCATCGCGGCGGGCGTCGTCGTGTCGCGCGGGTCGCCCGGCAGCGCGGTATTCAGTTCGGTCTCCCATCGATCGAGCCGGAACGTGTCGTCGCCGATCGAGCGCGCGAACGCGGTCACGGCGGACGGGCCGCCGATCAGCTTCATCAGCAGGTTCGCGGCCGAGTTGTCGCTGTACTGGATCGCGGCCTCGCACAGCGCGGCAACCGTCATGCCCGAACCGACATGCTTCCCAGACACCGGCGAATAGTTGACGAGATCGGCCTTCGTGTACGTCACGCGCTGCTGCAGCCAACCCGGGCGATCGACGCTCTGCGCGAGCACCGCCGCGCTCAGCATCGCCTTGAAGGTGCTGCAGAACGGGAAGCGCTCGTCCGGGCGATGCGCGATGACCCGGCCGCTCGCGGTGTCGATCGCGCACACGCCGAGACGGCCGCCCGCGTCGCGCTCGAGATCGGCCAGCGCCGCCGCGGCAGCGGCCACCGCTGCCGGATCGGCCGCGTCCGCCTTCGCGGCCTGCCGCGACGCGCACGCGGTGACGGTGAGGACGAGCGGCGCCGTCGCGGCGGCCAGCAACAGGGTTCGACGTTTCGATGAGTAGGTCATGTCGGTTGTCTCGGAGTGGAATGGCGGCGAATCGAGGTTGAAACGGCGGCGCCGAGACAGCACTATCGAGACTTTACGGTTAGCCGACAAGCAACGATAATTGAGCGCTGACAAAAGAAATTCTTATGACTAAGCTCCGCCCTCATCTTCCGCTCAATGCGTTGCGCGCGTTCGAATCGTCGGCGCGCCACCTGAACTTCACGCGCGCCGGCCTCGAGCTGAGCGTGACCCAGGCCGCGGTCAGCCAGCAGGTGCGCTCGCTCGAGGAGCGGCTCGGCTGCACGCTGTTCACGCGGCTGCCGCGGGGCCTCGGGCTCACCGATGAAGGGCGGGCGTTGCTGCCCGTGCTGAGCGATGCGTTCAGCCGCATCGAGACGGTGCTCAAGCAGTTCGACGGCGGGCGCTTCCGCGAGGTACTGACACTCGGCGTCGTCGGCACCTTTGCCCTAGGCTGGCTAATGCCGCGACTGAAGCAGTTCGGCGACACGCATCCGTTCGTCGAACTGCGGCTGCGCACCAACAACAACGTCGTCGATCTCGCCGCCGAGGGCCTCGATTTCGCGATCCGCTTCGGCGAAGGCAACTGGCCGGCGACGCGCAACGAACGGCTGCTCGATGCACCGCTCACCGCGTTGTGCGCGCCGGAGATCGCGCGGCGCCTCGCGCGGCCGGCCGATCTCGCGAACGAAACGCTGCTGCGCTCGTACCGCACCGACGAATGGCACGGCTGGTTCGACGCCGCGCAGCTCGAGCCGTGGACGGTCAACGGGCCCGTGTTCGATTCATCGCGGCTGATGGTCGAGGCCGCGATGCAGGGTGCGGGCATCGCACTCGCGCCGGCCTGCATGTTTGCACGCGAACTGCAGCTCGGCCTGCTCGCGCGACCGCTCGACATCGACGTGTGCGCGGGCGGTTACTGGCTCACGTCGCTGAAATCGAAACCGCTGACGCCCGCAATGACGCTCTTTCGCGACTGGATCGTGGCCGAGGCGGCCGACACGACACCGGACGCGTAACGCAACCGCCCTTGTCCACAGAAAGTGTTGGCAAGGATGTGGATATCCTGGGCACCCGGGACCTAAGCCCTTGATCGCGCACGAATTTGCGTTCCGACCCACACATCGGGCAGCCTTTGTGCACGCGCCTCGCGCGCATGCCGCATTCGGGCCCGATACTCAACCCATGCGACACAATCGATGGCAAGTTGTCCACAGAATTTGTTGGCAAGCCTGTGGATATCCGCCGGATCCGGCGCGTAACATCTTGATACACAAGGGGATTCGATATCAGGACCTTGACCGGTCAATGGTGTGGCACCGCACCATCATTCAAACGGCCCCCGGGCACACATCGGAAGCGCAGCGCACGTGCGGCCGAAGGCCGGCCGGTTCTCCACAGATTGTGTTGGCAAGCTTGTGGATATCCTGCGCACCGGGCGCCTAACTCATTGAGCGCACGGGGTTTTGTGCTTCATCCGCAGAATCGGGCAGCGCCGGCGCGGCCCGTGCGGCTCGCGTCGGCGCACGCCGTGGATCAATGCCGGTCGAGCCCGCCGCGCAATTCGCTGGCCTTGTCGCGCAACGCTTCGTAACCCGAACGCGCATGCTCGGGCAGGTCGGGATCGCCGATCAGCGCGCCGAGCGTTTCGATCAGGCTGAACAGGATGCCCTTCGCCGCGCCGACCGCGATGCTCTGCGATTCGATCGACTTGTGCAGGTGGTCGACCGCCGCCTCCAGGTTTTCGAGCTTGTGCTCGCCGTCGTCGGGCCGGTTGTCGGTCGTCATCGTCTACCTCCTCCATCGTTCAAGGGTCATGTCACGATTCTATGCCGCTGCGCACGAACGTGGCGCGACATCGCGCAACGTTCGTGCAGCACGGCGCTACAGCACCGCGACCACCTTCACACGCCCCGGCTGCTCCGCCGCCGCGACGACCTGGCCGTCGACACGGCGGAACGTCAACGACACGGTTTCGTCGCCGACGCGCAGTGCGTCGATCCGCAGCCAGTCGACGCCCTCCGGCAGCGCCGGACGCTCGACGCGCACCTCGTGGCGCGTCGCGTCGATGCTCACACCGAGGCACGCCTGCAGCATCATGAATGGCGCACCGGCCGCCCAGGCCTGCGGCAGGCAGGCCACCGGATACGCGGTCGGCGGTTCGCCGCGCCGGCGCGGGAACCCGCAGAACAGCTCCGGCAAGCGCATCTCGAAGCTCACTGCCGCCTCGAACAGCGCGCGCAACAGGTTCACCGCGGCCGTCTTGTCGCCGTAGCGCGCCAGGCCGCGCGCGATGAGCGCATTGTCGTGCGGCCATACCGACCCGTTGTGATAGGCCATCGGGTTGAAACGCGGCTGCCCGGCCGCGAGCGTGCGGATGCCCCACCCCGTCTGGAACAGCGTCGAGCCGAGCACGCCGGCCACCGCCGCGCCGCGCTCGGCATCGGGCAGCCCGAACGCGAGCAGGTGCCCCGCGTTCGACGCGAACACGCGGCACAGGTCGCCATGGCCGTCGAGCGCGATCCCGTAGAAATGGCCCTCGGGCATCCAGAACAACGCGTCGACCTGGTCGCGCAGCGCCTTCGCGCGCAACGCGTAGCGCGTCGCGTCGGCCGCGTGGCCGCGCCGGTGCGAGCACGCCGACATCGCATCGAGCGCCGCGCACGCATAGGCCTGCACTTCGACGAGCGCGATCGGCCCGTCGGGAAAACGGCCGTCCGCATGGAACACCGAATCGTGGCTGTCCTTCCAGCCCTGGTTCGCGAGGCCGCGCTCCGACGTGCGCTGGTAATCGAGCAGTCCGTAGGGATTGCGGTCGCACTTGTCGATCACCCATTGCGCGGCGCGCTCGAGCGCGGGCCACAGCTCGTCGATCAGCGCATCGTCGCCGGTACGTTCGACATAGGCGCCGGCCAGCACGATGAACAGCGGCGTCGTGTCGACACCGCCGTAGTACAGCGCGAACGGCACTTCGCCCGTCGCGGCCATCTCGCTGCGGCGGAACTCGTGCATGATCTTGCCGGGCTCCGCGTCGCGGAAGGCGGAGGTTTCACGCGCCTGGTGCTCGGCAAGAAAACGCAGCACGCCGCGCGCGAGCGACGGCTGCAGCCACAGCATCTGCAACGACGTGATCACCGCGTCGCGGCCGAACGGCGTCGAGAACCACGGAATGCCCGCATACGGGTAGGGCCCCGTATCGAGCTGCGTCGTCAGCAGCCCGAGATCCGCGAGCGAACGATCGAGCCAGGCGTCGAACAGCGGATTGCCGGTGTTCACGCGCGCCATCGACTCGCGCCGCGCACGCATCTCGCGATGCACGCCGACGAGCGCGGTGCGCAGCGCGACGCGGCCGCACCCGGGCCCTTCGCCGTGCGCCGGGCCGAGCGTCGCGTCGACGGTCAGGTAGATCGACACGCAGGCCTGCGCGGCGATCGTCAGCGTGTAGTCGGCACGATCGACCGACAGCGCGTCGGGCGCCGGCGAGAAATGCACGGTCACGTTGCGCTCGACGCGGTCGAGGCCGTCGTAGCGCAGCCGCACCGCGCCGGCATCGACGCGCGGAGCAACGACCGTGCCGCGCTTCGGGCGCTGCGTGCCCCGCACCTCGAACATGTCCTTGAAATCGGCCGCGAACGACAGCGACAGCGGCACCTCGGCCTCGCTCGCGCCGTAGTTCGTCAGCGTCAGCGCTTCGTAAAGCACGTCGCCCGCGAGCACGCGCATCCGCTCGATATGGATCACGCCCTCGGGCGTCTCGTGGCCGCCGAGCGGCGGCAGCGGGCGGTTCGTCAGGTGCGCGGTGAACGACGCGTTGTCGGCGCTCGTCGCGCCCGACAGCAGCGACGGCGCGCGGCCGCCGAACGTCAGGCGCCACGTCGACAGCACGCGCATGTCGTCGACGAACAGGCCGTCGTCATGCCCGCCGATGTCGCCGAGCGCGTCGCTCACCACGAACGCGTCGCCGGATTTCAGCACGTACTGGTTGTTGCGCGCGAGCGCCTGCGGATCGGCTTCGGGCGCGATGAAGGCGGGGCCCGACGCGGTGGTCGGGGCGACGGGCGCGACTTGCGGCGCCTGCGTCGTCGTGGCTTCGGCGTGATTCGGCATCGATGCTCCTGTGTCGAGGCGCAACGCGCGGCGCGCGTCGCGTGTTTCGCACAGGATAGGCCAGAACGGGGCACGTGCGCAGCGACGAAACGGCCGCGGCGCCCGCGACGTTGCCGTCGTCGCGGGCGCCGCGTGCGGGCACGTCAGTTGCCGGTCAGAACTTCCACAGGATGTTGCCGAGGATCGCGTTGTCGCGCACGCCGCTGCCATACTGGCCGCTGTACGTGAGGCCGAGCGTCAGGCGCTTCGTGATGTTCGCGTCGATGCCGGCTTCGAGCACCGCGCTGTCGCGCGCGATCGGCACGCCCGACACCTGGAACGACGTGCCGCCGTTCGCGAACGTGAACGCCGACGACGGCCGCACGTTGCCGAACGCATGGCGCCAGCCGACCGTCCCGCGCGCGGTGAACGTGCCGCTCCCGATCGCGCCGAGTTGCGACGCCGCGCGCAGGCCGAGCGTCGAGAAGCCGACGTGGGTCGTCTCGCCGCCGGCGCGCAATGCGGACGCGCCCCCGGTTTCCGTATAACCGTCGGTATGCAGGTTCACATACGCGAGGCCCGCGAACGGTTCGATCGCGACGTGCCCGACCGGCAGCGCGTAGCCGACTTCGCCGAACACCTGCGCCGAATTCGCGTTGTAACCGGCCGAGTCGTGATCCGAGAAACCCGCGAAGCCGGGATAACGGTCGCTGTTGATCCGGTACCACGTGTACGACGCGCCGCCGCGCACGCCGAGCGCGCCGTACTGCGCGCCGCCATACAGCGACAGGTAGTAGCTGTTCACGGCCGCCGACGAGCTCTGGTCGTTGTCGAGCGAGCTGTGCGTGACGCCTGCCGCCAGGCCCGCACGCCACTTGTCGTTGAGTGCCATGTCGGCGCCGGCGATGAAGCCCGTCACGCTGCGGTTGATCGTCGACGCGTTGCCGTCGCCGGTGAGCCGGCTGCGGCCGCCGAATGCCTGCCCCCAGACGACCGGCTGATAAGGCGTGCCGCCGTAGCAGCCCTCGCGTGAACCGATCCGGCGTTCCGGCGGCAGCATCGGGTCGACCGCGCCGGCCGTGTTGTCGCCGCACAGCGCGGCGCCGCCCGACGACAGCGCGGCAAGCGGCCCCGCCCCGGGCGCGAGGCCCTGGCGGACACGATCGGTCACCGCGTCGCGCACATAACGGCTGTCGAGCAGCAGCATGCTCTTCAGGCTCGCCTGCAGTTCGCCGTCGAGCAGCCCGTACGCGCGCCGCGCGGTGGGCGCGTCGGTCGTCAGCACCGCGTCGTACAGCGGGTTGCCGGCCCCGAGCCCGCCGAGCGCGGCCGCGACCGAACGCTGGTTCGGCGTCGTCGCGACGTCGGGCAGCGACGTGCCGTTCTCGACGAGCCGCAGGTACACGTGGCCCGGATCGTAACTGAGCGTCGGCATCAGGAACGCGTAGTTCGCGCTCACCTGGCTGAAGGTGCCCTGCACGCCCGACGCCGCCGTGAGGATCGTGTAGGTCGTGCTCGGCTGGTAGCCGCTCTGGTTCGCGATCACCTGCACGGTGCCGCCGTTCAGCGTCGCCGTGCCGCCCGCCGCGAGACTGCCGCTTTGTTGCGGCGCCGCCGCGACCTGGAACGTCGAACCCGGCTGGAACGTGACGTTGCCGCCCACGTTCAGCGCCGCGCCCGGCTGCGAGGCGGCCGCCGTCGCGCCGCCCTGCACCACGAGGCCGCCGACCGTGCCGGTGCCCGTCAGCGTCGCGCCGCTCTGCACGGTGACGTTCGACTGGCCGAGCGAACCGTTGACGGCAAGCGTGCCCGCGCTGACCGTGGTCGGGCCGCTCAGCGTGTTCGTGCCCGTCAGCGTCAGTTGCCCGCTGCCGGCCTGCGTCAGCGAACCGGTGCCGGACAGCACGCTCGCGATCGTCACGTTGCCGGATTGATTGACGACCAGCGCCCCGTTGTCGACGACGTTGCCGGCCACGCTGCCCGACGTGCCGCCGTTGCCGAGCTGCAGCGTGCCGCCGGCCGCGATCGTGGTGCCGCCCGTGTACGTGTTGCCGCCGGTCAGCACCTGCGTGCCGCTCGCCACCGTCACGCCGCCCGAGCCGCCGATCGTGCCGCCGAACGTGCTGTTGCCGCTGCCGTTCAACGTCAGCGCGTTGCTGCCGAGGTTCACGTTCGTGCCGGCCGCGCCCGACAGCGCGCCGACCGTCTGCGCGCCCGATGCGCCGCTCGCGTCGAACGTCGCACCCGCGCCGGCGAGATTCACCGCGCCCGTCGATGCGAGGCTGCCGCCCGCACCGAGTGCGAGTGTGCTGCCTGCGTTGATCGTCGTGCCACCGGTGTACGTGTTCGCGCCCGTCAGCGTTTGCGTGCCCGCACCGGCCACCGTCACGCCGCCTGCGCCGCCGATGGTCCCGCCGAACGTGCCGCTCGCGCCGCCGTTCAGTGTCAGCGCATTCGTGCCGAGCGTCACGTTCGTGCCGGCCGCGCCGGTCAGCCTGCCGATCGTCTGCGCGCCTGTCGCGCCGCTCGCGTCGAACGTCGCACCCGCGCCGGCGAGATTCACCGCACCGGTCGATGCGAGACTGCCGCCCGCGCCGAGCGCCAGCGTGCTGCCGCCGTTGATCGTCGTGCCGCCCGTGTAGGTGTTGGCGCCCGTCAGCGTCTGTGTGCCGGTGCCGGCGAAGGTCACGCCGCCCGTGCCGCCGATCGCACCGCCGAACGTGTTGTTGCCGCCGCCGTTCAGCGTCAGCGCATTCGCGCCGAGCGTCACGTTCGTGCCGGCCGCGCCGGTCAGCGCGCCAATCGTCTGCGCGCCCGACGCGCCGCTCAGGTTGAACGTTGCACCTGCGCCCGCGAGATTCACCGTGCTGCCCGATGCGAGACTGCCGCCCGCACCCAGCGCCAACGTGCTGCCGCCGTTGATCGTCGTGCCACCCGTGTAGGTGTTCGCGCCCGTCAACGTCTGTGTGCCGGTGCCCGCGAGCGTCACGCCGCCCGTGCCGCCGATCGTGCCGCCGAACGTGCCGTTGCCGCTGCCGTTCAACGTCAGCGCGTTCGCGCCGAGGCTCACGTTCGTGCCGGCCGCGCCGGTCAACGTGCCGATCGTCTGCGCGCCCGACGCGCCGCTCAGGTTGAACGTCGCGCCCGTGCCTGCCAGATTCACCGAGCCGGTCGATGCGAGGCTGCCGCCCGTGCCGAGCGCCAGCGTGCTGCCACCGTTGATCGTCGTGCCACCGGTGTACGTGTTCGCGCCCGTCAGCGTCTGCGTGCCCGTCCCGGCCAGCGTCACGCTGCCCGTGCCGCCGATCGCGCCGCCGAACGTGCTGTTGCCGCTGCCGTTCAGCGTCAGCGCGTTCGCGCCGAGGTTCACGTTCGTGCCAGTTGCACCGGCCAGCGAGCCGATCGTCTGCGCGCCCGATGCGCCGCTCAGGTTGAACGTCGCGCCCGTGCCGGCGAGGTTGACCGCGCCGGTCGATGCGAGACTGCCGCCCGCCCCCAGCGCCAGCGTGCTGCCGCCGTCGATCGTCGTGCCACCGGTGTACGTGTTCGCGCCCGTCAGCGTCTGCGTGCCCGTCCCGGCCAGCGTCACGCCGCCCGTGCCGCCGATCGTGCCGCCAAACGTGTTGTTGCCGCTGCCGTTCAGCGTCAGCGCATTCGCGCCGAGCGTCACGTTCGTGCCGGTCGTACCGGTCAGCGCCCCGAGCGTTTGTGCGCCCGTCGCGCCGCTCACGTCGAACGTGGCCCCCGTGCCCGCGAGATTCACCGCACTGCCCGATGCGAGACTGCCGCCCGCCCCCAGCGCCAGCGTGCTGCCGCCGTTGATCGTCGTGCCGCCCGTATAGGTGTTCGCCCCGGTCAGCGTCTGCGTACCGGTACCGGCGAACGTCACGCCGCCCGTCCCGCCGATCGTGCCGCCAAACGTGTTGTTGCCGCTGCCGTTCAGCGTCAGCGCATTCGCGCCGAGACTCACGATGGTGCCGGCCACACCGGTGAGCGGACCAACCATCTGCGCGCCCGATGCGCCGCTCAGATTGAACGTCGCACCCGTGCCCGCGAGGTTCACGGCACCCGTTGCCGCGAGACTGCCGCCTGCGCCGAGTGCGAGTGTGCTGCCGCCGTTGATGGTCGTGCCGCCCGTGTACGTGTTCGCGCCCGTCAGCGTCTGTGTGCCGATGCCCGCGAGCGTCACGCCGCCCGTGCCGCCGATCGCACCGCCGAACGTGCTGTTGCCGCTGCCGTTCAGCGTCAGCGCATTCCCGCCGAGATTCACGTTCGTGCCGGTCGTGCCGATCAGCGCCCCGAGCGTTTGTGCGCCCGTCGTGCCGCTCACGTCGAACGCGGCCCCCGTGCCCGCGAGATTCACCGTGCTGCCCGCCGCGAGGCTGCCGCCCGCGCCGAGTGCGAGCGTGCTGCCGCCGTCGATCGTCGTGCCGCCCGTGTACGTGTTCGCCCCCGTCAGCGTTTGCGTGCCGGAGCCGGCGAAGGTCACGCTGCCGGTGCCGCCGATCGCACCGCCGAACGTGTTGTTGCCGCTGCCGTTCAGCGTCAGCGCATTTCCGCCGAGGCTCACGTTCGTGCCGGCCGCGCCGGTCAGCGCGCCGATCGTCTGCGCGCCCGTCGCACCGCTCACATCGAACGTCGCACCCGGGGCTGCAAGATTCACGCCCCCCGTCGCCGCGAGGCTGCCGCCCGCGCCGAGTGCGAGCGTGCTGCCGCCGCCGATCGTCGTGCCGCCCGTGTAGGTATTCGCACCCGTCAGCGTTTGCGTGCCCGCGCCGGCCAGCGTCAGGCCGCCGGTGCCGCCGATCGCGCCGCCGAACGTGTGGTTGCCCGCCCCGCTCAGCGTCAACCCGTTGCCGCCCAGGTTCACGTTCGTGCCGGCCGCACCGGTCAATGCGCCGATCGTCTGCGCGCCCGTCGCGCCGCCCAGGTTGAACGTCGCGCCCGCGCTGGCCAGATTCACCGTGCCGGTCGACGCCAGGCTGCCGCCCGCCCCGAGTGCGAGTGTGCTGCCGCCGTTGATGGTCGTGCCGCCCGTGTAGGTGTTTGCGCCCGTCAACGTCTGCGTGCCGGTGCCGGACAGCGTCACGCCGCCCGTGCCGCCGATCACGCCGCCGAACGTGCCGCTGGCGGTGCCGCCCAGCGTCAGCGCGTTACCGCCGAGGTTGAGGTGGGTCCCCGCGACGCCCGACAGTGCGCCGAGCGTTTGCGCGCCCGTCGCGGCGCTCAGATCGAGCGTCGCGCCGGCACCCGCGAGGTTCATCGCGCCGGCCGACGCGAGGCTGCCGCCCGCGCCCACCGCCAACGTGCCGGCGTTGATCGTCGTGCCGCCCGTATAGGTATTCGCGCCGGTCAGGATCGTCGTCGCCGCACCGTCCTTCACGAGCGCACCCGCGCCGGAAATCGTGCCGCTCAGCCCGAGCGCATTGCTGCCGCCGAGCGTCAGCGTCGCACCCGTGCCGAGATCGATCGTGTTGGCCACCGACAGGTTCGCATTCGTGTCGAGCGTCGCCGCGCCGCCGACGCTCAGCGCGCCCGTGCCGAGCGCCGTGTTGTTGCCGAGCACCAGGCCGCCGCTGTCGAGGTTCGTGCCGCCCGAATAGGTGCTCGCGCCGTTCAGCGTCTGCGTACCGGTGCCGGCGAGCGTCAGGCTGCCGGTGCCGCCGATCGCGCCGCTGAACGTGCCGCTCGCGGTGCCGCCCAGCGTCAGGGCGTTGCCGCCGAGATTGAGGTTCGTTCCCGTGACACCCGACAGCGCGCCGAGCGTCTGCCCGCCCGTCGCGGCGCTCAAGTCCAGCGTCGCGCCGGCATTCGCGAGGTTCATCGCGCCGGTCGATGCGAGACTGCCGCCCGCACCGACCGCCAGCGTGCCGGCATTGATCGTCGTGCCGCCCGTGTACGTGTTCGCGCCGGTCAGCGTCGTGGTCGCCGCGCCGTTCTTCACGAGGCTGCCCGCACCGGAAATCGCGCCGCCCAGCGTGAGGGTGTTGCTGCCGCCCAGCGTGAGTGCCGCGCCCGCGCCGAGGTTGACTGCGTTGCCGACCGACAGGCTCGCGTTCGTGTCGAGCGTCGCCGCACCGCCGACATTCAGCGTGCCGGAGCCGAGCGCCCCGTTGTTGCCGAGGACGAGGCTGCCGCTGTTCAGGTTCGTGCCGCCGGAGTATGCATTCGCGCCGTTCAGCGTCTGCGTGCCGGTGCCCGACAGCGTCAGACTGCCGGTGCCGCCGATCACGCCGCCGAACGTGCCGCTGGCGGTGCCGCCCAGCGTCAGCGCACTGCTGCCGAGACTCACGCTCGTGCCGACGCCGCCCGACAGTGCGCCGATCGACTGTGCACCGCCCGCGCTGATGTCGAGCGTGGCGCCCGGATTGACCAGGTTCACCGCGCCCGTCGACGACAGGCTGCCGCCCGCGCCGATCGCCAGCGTGCCGGCGTTGATCGTCGTGCCGCCCGTATAGGTATTCGCGCCGGTCAGGGTCGTCGTCGCCGCACCGCCCTTCACGAGCGCCCCCGTGCCGGAAATCGCGCCGCTCAGCCCGAGCGCATTGCTGCCGCCGAGCGTCAGCGTCGCCCCCGTGCCGAGATCGATCGCGTTGGCCACCGACAGGTTCGCATTCGTGTCGAGCGTCGCCGCGCCGCCGACGCTCAGCGCACCCGTGCCGAGCGCCGTGTTGTTGCCGAGCACCAGGCCGCCGGCGTTCAGCGTCGTGCCGCCCGTGTAGGTGTTCGCGCCGGAAAGCGTCGTGGTCGCCGCACCGTTCTTCACGAGACCGCCGCCGCCCGAAATCGTGCCGCCCAGACCGAGCGACGTGCTGCCGCCGAGCGTCAGCGTGGTGCCCGTCGCGATGTTGACGCCGTTCGCCAGCGACACGTTGGCGGTCGCATCGAGCGACGACGAGCCGTTCACGTTCACCGCACCGCTGCCGAGCGCCGTATTGCTGCCGACGACAACGTTGCCGCCGTTCAGGTTGGTGCCGCCCGTGTACACGTTCGTGCCCGTCAGCGATTGCGTGCCCGTACCCGACAGCGTCACGCTGCCCGCACCGCCGATCGTGCCGGCATAGGTTGCATTGATGCTGCCGTTGAGCGTCAGCGAATTGCCGCCGAGGTTCACGCTCGTCCCGGCCGCCCCCGCCAGCGCGCCGATCGTCCGCGCGCCCGAGGCGCCGCTCACGTCGAGCGCCGCGCCCGCCCCGGTCAGGTTGACCGTCCCGGTCGACGCCAGGCTGCCGGCGCCGCTCAGCGCAAGCGTGCCGCCGTTGATGGTCGTGTCGCCCGTGTACGTGTTCACGCCGGTCAGCGTCGTGGTCGCCGCGCCGTTCTTCACGAGGCTGCCGTTTCCGTTGATCGCGCCGGCCAGCCCGAGATCGTTGCTGCCGCCGACCGTCAGCGCCGCACCGTTGGCGAGATTCACCGTATTGCCGAGCGTCACGTTCGCGCTCGTGTCGAGCGACGCCGATGCGTTGACGTTCAGCGCGCCCGTGCCGAGCGCCGCGTTGTTGCCGAGCACCAGGCCGCCGGCGTTCAGGTTCGTGCCGCCCGCATAGGTGTTCGCGCCCGACAGCGTCAGCGTGCCGCCATCGTTCTTCGTCAGCGCGCCGGCACCCGACACCGTGCCCGACAGCGCGAGCCCGGTCGCGCCCTGCACCGTCAGCCCGCCCGCACCGAGCGTCACGTTGTTGGAGACGTCGAGCCCCGCCGCACCTGCCTGCAGCGCGCCGCCGGTGGCCGTGACGTTACCGGTGCCGAGCGATCCATTGTTGTTGATGATCGCGACGCCGCCCGCCAGCGTCGCGTCCTGCGCGGTCGACGCGCCGTTGATCGTCCAGTTGCCGTTCTGGACGTTCAGGTGATTGAAGTTGATGTAGTTGTTGGCCGCGATCGTGCCGTTCGCGCTGGTGCCCTGCTGCAGGTTGAGCGTGTTGTTGCCGCCCGCGCCGCCATCGACGACACCCGTCGCCGCGACGCCGATCGTGACCGGGCCGACGGTGATGTTGAACGCGCCGCCGGTGCCGCCCGCCGTGTTGACCGACGAGCCCGTCACGGCATTGAACGTATTGTTGCTGTTCGCGCCCATCGACACGCCGCCGTTGATCGTGCCCGAGTTGGTAAACGTGTTGCCCTGCCCGGGAGTGCCGTTCGTGCCAAGCGACACGCGGCCGTTGATCGTGCCGCTGTTCGACATGTTGACCGTGCCGCCGCCGTACGCGGCGACCACGGGCGCATCCGCGCCGGAGAGGGTCGCGCCGACCAGCGGATTGGACCCGATCGTGCCGGTGTTCGTGATGGTCGACGTCCCGCCCGTGCCGTTCTGGACCGACAGCGCCATGCCCGTCACGCCGCTGATCGCCACGCCGGTCGTGCCGTTCATCGTGCCGTTGTTGGTGACGGTCGTGTTGCTCGCGGACGCATTGCCGACCACCGCGCCGCTCGACAGCACGCCGAGCCCCGAACCGAGCGCGGACGGGTCGATCGTGCCGTTGTTGGTCAGCGTGTTGTTGTTGCCCGTCAGCGACAACGCGGTACCGCCGACGCCGAGCAGCACGCCCACGCTCGCGCCCGGGTTGACCGTCGCGTGCAGGTTGTTCGCGCTGTTCGCATAACTGGGCGCCAGCGGATTCGCGACGCCGGAGCAGGTCACCGTCGTGCCCGCCGTGCTGCAGACCGCATGGGCAGGCACGATACCCGCGCCGGACAATGCCAGGAAAACGCCCGTGGGCAACAGCAGTCTCGGAAACGGCTCACCGGCTTTTTTCGAACGCGCAAGGTTCATGCTTTCCCTCGTTTTTAGCTTTGGTTTTTGATATGGGTATTGCGGTATTTCGGCCGCACCGGACGGCGCGCAGCAGAAAATCACGGACAAAAGCGTCCGCCCCGGCGGTCGCGATGCGACGCCTGTTTATTCATGGCTGATTTTCAATCAGCCCGAATTCGGGATTGCAGACGCAAGACTAGTCGAATGACATGATGGCGGCCCCTGTTTTTCTGCAGCGACTTTCTGGTTTATTTGATTACTACCCTGCTTTTGTCAGACAAGGCTATATCAAACTCAAACCGTTTTCCAGTCGATGTTTACCCATCAGATCAAGGGATAGCGAGCCTGTATTTTTTACCCACCGCAAGATGTCCGGCGACGACGTTACGCATGTTTTTCGTCTTTCCGATTTGATTTTTCGCAAAAATAACGGAATCACCGCATCAGTGAAAACGCTGATGCGCAACTTCGATTCAAGGTATATGAATTCCGCAGCGCAGTATTTTAATTATCGAAATTGTAGAACTGAAAATCAGCGCTTACTTAACAATCAAATAAACCCCTGATTTTCAGGCACCCGGCCAAATTGCTTCGATTTTCGCCCCTGCGTTCAAACTGCAATGCGAATCGTTATCGCTTGCCACGCGGCGAATACATCCCGTGCCGGGGGGAGAGAAAAGGACAGGAAAACCGGAAGAAAAAACGGAACCGCGTGCACCCGAAGCGTTCGCCCCGCGGCGCGCGCGTTACGAAAACAGGCTCATCAGATAAAGCATCGGCCGGAACGACCGCGGCTGCGCGTCGGGATTCGCACACAACCGCACCGCATACATCGCGTAAGCCGGCACCTCGCGCCAGCTCGAATAGACATCGCGCCACTGGAAGCGATGCGGATACGCGGCGGAGATGTTCGCGCGCGCGATGCCGACGCGCTCGAACGCGAGCCTCGCCCGCGCGAGGTGATAGTACTGGCTGACGATCAGCACGCGCGACACGTGGTGCGCCTGCATGTAAGCGAGCGTGTGTTGCGCGGTCGCGAGCGTGTTGTCGCCCTGGTCGTCGACGGCGATCCGGTCGGCCGGCACGCCGCGCGCGACGAGATAGTCGCGCATGGCCGTCGCCTCGTTCAGCCCGGGACCGTCGATCGCGCCGCTGACCAGGAACGCCGGGCACTGCCCCGCGCGGTAACAGCGCACGCCGACATCGAGCCGGGCCGCGAGCACGGGCTTCGGCGCGCCCGTCTCGTCGAGTGCGTTGCCGAAGATCACGGCGACATCGGCCGGTTCGCCCGGCATGCGCATCCCGTACGCGACGATCGCAATGGCCGCCGCGCCCCAGAGGCACGCAAACACGGCCAGCAGGCGGCCCGCTCGTGCCGCAAGGCTCCGTCTGGTTCGATATTTCAAGGTGGTCGGTCTCTCGGGTCGTCAGGTGTATCGGCCGTTTCGGACAGCCCGGCCCTGGATGGGCGCAACGCGCCGGCACGACACGCTCGCGCATGGCCGCACGGCGAACCGATGCCGGACGATCAGCGGCCGGTCGGCACGATGACCGGCGATACGCGCCGGCAACAGGGAGATCGAAAGAATGTGACGGGCCGCACCGCGCAACGATGCCCGGGCGCCCCTGGCCCGGCTCAATCGACCGGACACATCGACAGCCGCCCCATCGCCTCGCCGGCGCCGCGCACCGCGCAGGTGGCCGGTTCGTCGGCAATCCGCGCGACCAGCCCCGTCTCGTCGTACAGCAGGCGTTCGAGGTCGGCGAGCAACGCGCCGCCGCCCGTCAGCACCACGCCGCGATGGGCAATGTCGGTCACGAGTTCGGCCGGCGCGTTTTCCAGCACCGACTTCACCGCGCCGATCACCTGCTTGAGCGGCGCGGCCAGCGCGTCCGCGACGTCATGGTTGGACAGCTCGACCGAGCGCGGCAGGCCGTCGCCGATGCCGCGCCCGACCGCGCGCGTCGACGTGCGCGGCACCGCGCTGGTGGCCGAGCCGATCGTCTTCTTCACGTGCTCGGCCGTCTGCTCGCCGAGCAGCACGCCATACAGGTTACGGACATGATTGACGATCGCCGCGTCGAACTGGCTGCCGCCCACGCGGATCGCCTCGCGGTAGACGATGCCGCCGAGCGCGATCACCGCGACTTCGGTCGTCCCGCCGCCGATGTCGATGACCATCGAGCCGACCGGCTCGGTGACCGGCAGGCCGGCGCCGAGCCCGGCCGCGAGCGACTCCTCGATCAGTTCGACGTCCGATACGCCGGCCGCGAACGCGGCTTCGCGGATCGCGCGGCGCTCGACGGCCGTCGCGTCGGACGGCACGCACAGCGTGACCTCGACACGGCGGCCGAAGCGCGACCGGGTGCGCGACATGTCGATGAAGCTGCGGATCATCTGTTCGGCCGCGTGCGCGTCGGCGATCACGCCATGGCGCATCGGCCGCACGGCTTCGAGATGCCCCGGTTCGCGGCCGAGCAGCGCCTTCGCGAGTTCGCCGACGGCCTCGAGCGTCGGCCGCGCGTCGGTCGCGCCGCCCTTGCGGAAGCAGACGACCGACGGCTGGTTCAGCACCACGCCGCGCTCGTGCGTATAAATCCGCGTACTCGCCGTTCCAGGGTCGATCGCAACGGGTTGCGCAAACAACTTTCCGAACAGCGGTGTCGACATATCAAACCTTTGTGAGCGAACGGGCCGGGACAGCCGCGCCGCATTGTCGCGGCGCGTGCGTGCCGCCCCATCACGAGCTTAGCGGCAAATCGTTCCGATACTTTAGGCAATTCCGATGATTTTTTCGCGGCGAATTTGCCGAAAATGACACTTCGCGGGCATCGGACTCCGAAACGGCCGCTCGCGTTGCGCCTGTAAAACACGGTAATCTCTCGGTCTTGCCTGCTCCCGGCAGGCCTCAGACGCCCGATCACGCCAGGTATTTCCACCATGACAGCGACCGTTTCCTCCCGCTGGGCGCGGGTGCGCCCGCTCTGCACGACGCTCGTCGCCTTCTGGTGCTGCACGGTCGCCGCGCAGCCGCTGCCGGCCACCGAACCCGCCGCCGCCCCGACCGTTACCGCTGCCGCGGGCGCACCGGCGGCGCTGCCCGCCGCGCCCGCTACGCCCGCGAACGCCTGCACGGCCGACGGCGGCCCGGCTGGCCGGCCGTCGGTCGGCCTCGTGCTGTCCGGCGGCGGCGCGCGCGGCTACGCGCACCTCGGCGTGCTCAAGGTGCTGGAAGACAACCGGATTCCGATCGACTGCATCGCGGGCACCAGCATGGGCGCCGTGGTCGGCGGCCTGTATGCGAGCGGGATGGCGGCCGGCGAGATGCAGAAGCGGCTGTCGGAGGTCAACCTCGCGGACATCGCGTTCGACGTGACGGACCGCGCGGACCTGCCGCAAACCAGCCGGGAAGACGAACGGCTGTACATCAACGGGCTGACGCTCGGCTTCGGCAAGAAAGGCGTGAAGGCGCCGGTCGGCCTCGTGCAGGGCAACCGGCTGCAGGCGCTGCTCGCGAACTGGACGGCCGCCGTGCCGACCAACCAGCCGTTCGACCGCCTGCCGATCCCGTACCGCGCGGTCGCCACCGACCTGCAGACGGGCCAGATGGTCGTGCTCGACCACGGCTCGCTGCCGCTCGCGATCCGCGCGAGCATGGCGATGCCGGGTCTGTTCGCACCGGCCGAGATCAACGGGCGCGCGCTCGTGGACGGCGGGCTCGTCAGCAACCTGCCCGTCGACACGGCGCGGCAGATGGGTGCGAACGTCGTGATCGCCGTCGACATCGGCTCGCAACTGCGCCCGCTCGACGCGCTTGCGTCGCCCGCCGACGTGATGCAGCAGATGGTGGGCATCCTGATCCGCCAGAACGTGACCGCGCAGCGCAAGCAGCTCGACACGCACGACGTGCTGCTCACGCCCGATCTCGGCGGGCTCGCGTTTACCGATTTCCAGAACGCGAAGCAGGCGATCGCCGCCGGCGCGGCCGCCGCGACCGCCGCGCTGCCGAAACTGCGGCGTTTCGCGCTCACGCCGGAGCAGTACGCCGCCTACCGGTCCGCGCACGCACAGCCGCTGCCGCCGCCGATCCGGATCACGCGCATCGACATCCAGACCAGCGGCGGCGTGCCGAAGCGGGTCGTCAGCAACGCGCTGCACGTGAAGCCCGGCGACACCTACGATCCGCAGACCGTCAGCCAGGACCTGCTCGGCCTCACGACGGGCGGCAATTTCGAGAGCGTCACGCAGCAGATCGTGAGCCACGGCGACGACAACGTGCTCGAGATCAACGCGCGCGAGAAGTACTGGGGGCCGAATTTCCTGCTGTTCGGGCTCGGCATGTCGAGCAGTTCGACCGACGAGGGCGGCTTCCGCCTGCACGTCGGCTACCGGCGGCCGTGGCTCACCGAATCGGGGCTGGAATTCCGCGCCGATACGACGATCGGCAGCGACCTGCAGTCGGCGCGCGTCGAATTCCGCCAGCCGCTGTCGATGGCGTACGGCGTCTACCTGTCGCCGTACGCGGAGTATCAGCGCCGCTACGCGAACCTGTACGACGACACCGGCGACGTGAAGATCACGCAGTACCTGATGCAGACGGCGCGCGCCGGGATCGATTTCGGCCTGCCGATCGCGCGGCTCGGCGATTTCCGGATCGGCATCGGTTACGTGACCGGGCACGGCTCGCCGACCTACAACCTGCCGTTCGACGACGGCAGCGGCCAGAACCTGCTGTGGCCGAGCTTCACGTCCCAGGCGCTGACCGCGCGCGCGCGGTTCGTCATCGATCAGCTCGACGATCCGATGTTCCCCCGCAAGGGCTACTTCGGCGAACTGCGCGTCGAACGCTCGCTGGTGTCGCGCAACGGCCGCTCGGCATCGGCATTCGACGACGGGATCAACAACGCGCCGTACACCGAGATCTACGGCAAGGCGATGATCGCGCAGCAGTTCGGGCGGCACAGCGTCAGCGCGACGATCGAGGGCGGCAAGAGCATCGGCGGCACCAACCTGATCAACGCGTTCAACTTCACGCTCGGCGGCTTCCAGCACCTGTCCGCGTATGCGGCCGACCAGCTGAACGGCAACGAGCTCGCGTACGGTCAGATCACCTACATGAACCAGTTGATGACGTTCAACGCGTCGCCGATCAAGGCGCTGTCGGTCGGCGCCAGCGCGGAAGTCGGCAACGTCTGGTCGAGCGGCCAGCAGATCGGCGGCGGTGCGCTCAAGCAGAGCTATACGTTCTTCACGAGCCTATCGACCGCGTTCGGGCCCGTCTATATCGGCGTGGCGCTCGCCCCCGGCGGCCGCCGCAACTTCTACCTGCAGCTCGGCCGCACATACTGAGCGCGCGGCGGCGTATCGCTAGACCGGCCAGCTGATCTCGAAGCGCGCGCCGCCGAGCTCGACCGGATCGACGACCGCGATCCGGCCGTTGTGCGCGTGGAGCACCTGCCGCGTGATCGACAGGCCGAGCCCGTAGCCGCCCGTGCGGCGGTCGAGGCGCACGAACGCGTCGAAGATCCGTTCGCGCTCGCTCTCCGGCACGCCGGGGCCGTCGTCCTCGACGAAGATCCCGATGTTGCCGTGCACGAGCGAGAGGCCGACGACGATATGCGATTTCGCGTACTTGCTCGCGTTGCGCAGCAGGTTGCGCATCGCGTACGACATCAGCCGCCGGTCCATCTTCACGCGCAGATCCGACGCGATCGCGATGCGCGCCTCGATCGCGCGCTCCGGATACAGCAGTTGCGCGTCGTGGATCTGGTGTTCGAACCACGCGACCGGCGCGGTCATCTCGAGGTTCGACTGCAGCGAACTGTATTCGAGCCGCGCGAACGTCAGGCTCATGTCGATCAATTCCTCGAGCTCGGTCACGTCCTGCGCGATGCTCTCGAGCGCGCCCTGGTATTCCGCCGCCGAAGCCGGTTCGCGCAGCATTTCGAGCGCGAAACGCACGCGCGCGAGCGGCGTGCGCAGCTCGTGCGAAATGCCGTTCGTCAGATCGCGCTGCGCGGCGATCAGGCGCTCCATGCGCATCGCGAGCGCATTCAGCGTGCGGGCGAGCGGGCCGATGATCACGCTGTGCGATTCGCGCGCGCGCGTGTTGAACCGCCCGCCCGTGAAGTCGATCGCGCGTTCGCGCACCATCACGAGATCCGACCACACCGGCCGCATCCACCGGTACGCCGCCAGGGCGGGCGCCGCGAACACGAACGCGAGCACGATATAGATGTCGCCGGGCAGCGCGTCGAACGCATGCCACACGACCTGCGGCGACAATTCGACGCACAGCGCGAGCGCCGGCACGAGCGCGGTCAGCAGGACGAGGCCGAGCAGATGCAGATAGGTGCGCACGTAGAGGCGCGACCAGCTCGGAATGCGGTCGGCGCGCGTGTCGGTCCACGCGCGGCGGAAATGCAGCCAGCGCCATTTGACGTAGCGCAGCGTCGGCAGCGGCGGTGCATCGGGGTGCGAACGGGTTCGTCGGATCATCGCGGCTCCCGGCCGGCGGGCGCAATGCCCGCGCGGAACGTGACGGCGTCGCGCGCTGGCGGCGTCATTCCCACGCGTGCTTGCTGAATTGATAACCCTTGCTGCGGATCGTCTTGATCCGCTGCGGGTTGCTCGCGTCGTCGCGCAGCTTGCGGCGCAGCTTCGAGATGCGCCCGTCGATCGTGCGGTCGAGGCCGTCGAATTCGACGCCGCGCAGCTGCAGCATCAGGTCGTCGCGGCTGACGACTTCGCCCGCATGGCACACCAGCGCCCACAGCAGGTCGAACTCGGCCGACGTCAGGTCGGGCGTGCTGCCGTCGGGCAGCACGACGGTGCGGTCGGTACGGTCGATCGAGAACTTGCCGAACGCGTAACGCTCCGGCTGCGGCGCGGTGCCTTCGGCCGCGCGCACGGGTGCGCGGCGCAACTGGGCCTTGATCCGCGCGAGCAGGATGCGCGGCTCGACGGGCTTGTGCACGTAGTCGTCCGCGCCGAATTCGAGGCCGAGCAGCTCGTCGAACGGCTCGTCGCGCGCCGTCACCATGATGATCACGCCGTCGTATTGCTTGCGCGCCTCGCGGCAGATTTCGAAGCCGTCCTTGCCCGGCAGGTTCACGTCGAGGATCACGAGATCGGGACGAATGGACAGGATCGCCGGCACCGCGGCGTCGCCATGCAGCACAGTGTCGACCTCGTAGTCGTTCTTGCGCAGGTAGCCGGCGATCAGCGTGGACAGGCGGGTGTCGTCTTCGACGAGCAGGATACGAAAAGACATGGGCAGCGGTCGGATCATCAGGGAAGCCGCGGCGGCACCGGCCGGTGCCGGACGCCGGCCATCGGCCGAAACGTACCGCATGATACTGCGACCGCCGCTTGCCCGTTTGGCGGTCTTGAAAATAAGGGCGCGATGTCGGTTGCGCTTGACGAATCGGCGCCGGGACGGTTCCATACGGGCTCGCCGGAATCCGGGACATGCCTCTACCCGCCTGACTTGATGAATTACCAGCCGATCCTCGAACGCATCCATACCGAACTCGCCCCCTGGATTGGCCAGGGACGAGTTGCCGACTACATTCCCGAACTCGCGAAAGTGCCTGCCGACAAGTTCGGGATGGCCGTCGTGACACTCGACGGAAACGTTTACACGGTCGGCGACGCGCACGAGCGTTTCTCGATCCAGAGCATTTCGAAGCTGTTCGCCTGCACGCTCGCGTTCCAGTTGCTCGGCGACGAACTGTGGGAACGGGTCGGCCGCGAGCCGTCCGGCAACGCGTTCAATTCGCTGGTGCAGCTCGAAAGCGAGCGCGGCAAGCCGCGCAATCCGTTCATCAACGCGGGGGCGCTGGTCGTCACCGACGTGCTGTGCCGCCGCTTCGTCAAGGCCGAAACGGCGCTGGTCGAATTCGTGCGGCGGACGATCGGCGCGAACGACATCAACTACGATTCGCGCGTCGCGCTGTCGGAGTTGCAGCACGCGGAGCGCAACCGCGCGATGGCGCATTTCATGGCGAGCTTCGGCAACATGCAGATGCCGCCCGATACGGTGATCGACGCGTATTGCCGCCAGTGCGCGATCACGATGAACTGCGTCGAGCTTGCCAGCGCCGCGCTGTTCCTTGCGAACGGCGGCGTCGCGCCGGTGACGGGCGAGCGGATCGTCGATCCGAGTTCCGCGAAACGGCTGTCGGCGTTGATGCTGACCTGCGGCACTTACGACGCGGCCGGCGATTTCGTGTATCGGGTCGGGTTGCCGGCGAAGAGTGGTGTCGGCGGGGGGATCGTCGCGGTGCTGCCGGGTGAAATGGCCGTGTGCGTGTGGGCGCCGGGGCTGGATGCGAACGGGAACTCGCTGGCGGGGACCAGGGCTCTTGAATGGTTGACGACCTATTCGGGGCGCTCGATCTTTTGAAGCGTCGAAGTCAAGCGTGCCTCATGTGGCGCGACGGCGGCAGATTCATATCGGCGTGCGCAGAGCGCTCAATGGGGAATTCGGCCATCGGTAGCAATCGACCCATAACAGACCGTTGAACTTGCCGATAGCAGCCGCTCACCCTCACACTTACAGCATCGGACATTTGGTCCCATCGATAGTTTGTCGTTCTTATGGGCGGTCAGTCCCTATGAATAGAAAAATCGTCAACGAGATAATTAGGCTCGGTGGAGATCCAACCGACGAGGTTTGGCGCTGGCTGGCGACACGTGGGCCGCACGGAAACTCATTCACTTGGGGACAGACTCGACGAGAGCCGCCGGGCTATGTGGGCGTGGATCACTTGCGGAGAATTGTTGAAGAATTCTCGCAAACCATCCCGGATTTCAGCGAGAGAGCTTGCGCTGTAGTGCGGACGGCGTTGGCATCCGAGCAGCCCGATTTGGTCAGGCGCGCCATTCAAATTGCGGCGGTAATCAGCTGCCCAAGCGAAATGCACATGATCCGGCAACTTGTGGTTAGCCCACACGGCGAAGTCGCCGCTGACGCCAAAGCCTGTATTTTTTATCTTACGAAGGTTAAGGCTTAACAGCGCCCGTCTACCGTTCCGGTCGAAGAAAGTTGCCTGTCTGCGGTGACTATCGACAGTCGGCAACTGTCTAGCGAAGGCAGAAACTGGCCAAACTCGGTCGTCGAAGGCAGCACGGCACTCGCCCGTCCGTCGGTACCGATGGAATCACATGCGAGTTTATATATTCGTAGCGCAGGGACGCTGGCGCTGGAGTGGCTGACGACTTATACGGGAAGGTCGATTTTTTGAGGGGGCGGAGTCAGGCGTGCGTCACCCGGCGCAACGGCGGCAGATGAGTATCGGCCGCGATGGCCCCGCTTCAGCCGGTCGCGAAGTCGGGCATTCGGTGCTTGCGAACAGCGCGCCTCGGCCATCCACGCCGATGTATCGGAGAAGCCGGTTCGAAGCGCATGGTGTGGGCCGGCGCAGAGCGCCGGGCTCGCTCCGGATCACCCCTTGCCCAGAGGGGGCCGGCCTGGAAAGCCGGCCATGTTGCTCAACTGGGCGAGTTCATTGGCGGCCTCGCGCAGCAATTCCGAATACACGTGAATCTTTTCCGCCGTCAGCCGCTTGCGCGGACCGGCCAGGCTGATGACGCCGACGCAACGCGAGCCGCTGACCACGGGTGTCGCGACCGCCGCCATTCCCGGCGCAAAGACCTCATCGATCATCGCGTAGCCGCGCACGCGCGCGGCGTGCAGGAAACCGAGCAGCGCCTTGAGCGTGGTCGGCGCGTTGGGGCCGAACTCGTTCGGCTCACCAAAGCCCTGCTTCAGGACGAGCGCAGCCGCCTGTTCGTCGGACATCGTCATGAGCCATGCGTGTCCGGTCGATGTACATGAGAGCCGTGCCGCCTGCCCCATGTCGGGATCGTAACGAAAACCGGTGCGCTGGCCATCCGCTTTTCCCACCCAGATGATCGTCTCACCGTCCACCAGCGACAGGCGCGCCAGTTCGCCGGTGCGCGCGGCGACGCGTTCGATGATCGGCTGGGCAATATCCGCGATGCCGGTCAGGCTCAGGAACTCCAGGCCGTTCGACGTCATGCGCATGGTCAGGATGTAGCGGCTGTGATCGGCCAATTGCCGCACGTAACCGCTCTCGACCAGTTCCGCGAGAACGCGATGGCACGAACTGCGCGGCATTCCCAGCGCATCCGCGATCTCGACAAGCCCCGCGCCCTCGCCTTGTGACGCGAGGAAATCGAGCACTCTCAGGCCGTTCTTGAGCGACATCGTTCGTCGACATTCCGCAATATGAAATGCAGTTCCGGTGCGGAACGCACCGCTTCCGCAGCGCAAACAATAGCACCTGTTGGTCGCGAGAAACGCGGTTACACCATACCGATAATCCAGGAGACACCATGTCAGATATCGCTGACCCGAACATCGCCGCAGGCGAAGGGTCCCCACAGGCTCACTTGATGGCCCGTCGCGCGGTGGCGGGCGCCACCGTCGGCACGGCGCTGGAATGGTTCGACTTCGCGTTGTACGGTGTGGTCGCGGCCACGATCTTTCCGAAGCTGTTCTTCCCGTCGCTCGATCCGACCGCGTCGCTGCTCGCATCGCTGGCGAGCTTCTGGGCGGGACTCGCCGCCCGTCCGCTCGGCGCGGTGATCTGCGGCATGCTCGGCGACCGCTGGGGGCGGCGCAACCTGATGCTGGTCACGGTTTCGGTGATGGGCGCGTCGTCGTTCCTGATGGGCCTGCTGCCCACGTATCAGCAAGTCGGCATTCTTGCGCCAACCTTGCTGGTTTCGCTGCGCATCATTCAGGGGTTCGCGCTCGGCGGCGAATCGACGGGCGCGCAACTGATGGCGGTCGAACACGCATCCGCGAAAAAGCGCGGGCTGTACTCGGGCCTGCTCGGCATCTGCTCGCCGCTCAGCCAGATCCTCGCCAACTTCGCCCTCTTCGCGCTGTCCGGCCTGCTTTCGGCCCAGGACTTCGAATCGTACGGATGGAGAATTCCGTTCCTCGCGAGCTTCGTGCTCGTGCTGCTGGGCATCTATATCCGCATGAAGGTCAGCGAGACGCCGGCATTCGAGGCGCTCAGGAAAAAGGGCGAAGGCGCACGCGCCGCCAATCCGCTCGGCATCGTCTTCAGGTTTCACTGGCGCACCGCGCTGCGTCTGACGCTGTTCTTCTGCGGTCCGGCGGCGCTCTTCTACCTGATTGTGGTCTTCTCGCTCAGCTATCTCACGAAGAACCTCGGCGTGCCCAAGCAGACTGGCTTCATGCTGCTGATGGTGGCGAACGTCTGCGCCATCGCGGGCGCACTGGCGGGCGGCTACCTGAGCGACAGGATCGGACGTAAAGGCGCGCTGCTGATCGGCTCGTTCTGCACGCTGGTCTGCTGCCTGATCTACTTCCCGATCCTCAATCAGCACTCGGTCGCGACGACGATGGCCGTGATGGGCGCCTTCCTCGGCTTCACGCAGTTCCAGAGCGGCATCCAGCCGGTGTGGTTCGCCGAATCCTTCCCGACGGAAGCGCGCTATACCGGCTCCGCGCTGTCCTACTCGGGCGCCAACCTGCTCACCGGCGGGCCGATGCCGATCGTCGCCGTGGCGTTGCTCAACGCCTTTCATGGTTCGCCGTGGGCCATCGTCGCGGTCTGCGGCTCGCTGAACCTGCTTTCCTTCCTCATGATCGCGACGTCGCGGGAAACCAAAGACACGGCCCTCGAACGTAGCGCTACCCACTGACGCCATGACTCGCAAACTCTACATCCTCAACGGCTCCAACCTGAACATGCTCGGCGCGCGCGAGCCGCACCTCTACGGCCATACGACGCTCAAGGACATCGAACGGAACTGCCTCGCGCTGGCCGCGGATCTCAAGTTCGATTGCGTGTTCCGCCAGACCAACAGCGAGAGCCAGTTGATCGACTGGATTCAGGAAGCCTTCCTGCAGGACGCCGCGCTCATCATCAACCCGGCCGGTTTCTCGTTCGGGCGCATTCCGGTGCTCGATGCCGTCAAGCTGGTTCGCCGGCCGGTGGTGGAAGTGCATATCACGAACATTCACCGGCGCTCCGAGGAATACCGTCATTCGACAATCTCGGTGGCCGCTACCGCCGTCATCTGCGGGGCTGGCGCGAACGGCTACTTGCTGTCGATCCGTGCGGTGGACGATCTTTGGAGCAATCAAAGTTGACCCTGATGCCCGCTCGGAGCGCTTTCGGCACGATGTGCGCGCTGAACATCTGGCGAGTTTCAGGTTGGAACAGCCGTTCGGGAGAGGGCTTCATGGCTCGGACGAGCGGCCGAACCGGGTCTGACGGCTTGCCCAGTCGTCCAATCCGTTGCAATAGCGAAGAGCCCCGGCGAATCCGCAGGCTGCCGGTTCTTTTGAAGCGATCGATCAATACACCGAATTAGGCGTTTACGCTCGCAGAGCACAAACGCCTTTCCCGGCCGATTCCCTTAAACGGCATCAGAATCACCGGAATTCCGAGTCCCGGAATTGGCCGACGAAGCAACAGTCAGCAAGCTGCCAGCGATTTCGCGTAATCCCGCCCCTCGTGGATCAAATCCCGCGCGACGTCGGACAAAACGCCATGGCGCTCGATCGTAGAGAAGCCGGCGTCGAGCCGGGCACGATACAGCGCGAGCATCTCCTCGATCGTGGCCCGATCGGCGTCCAACAGTTCCGCACGCTCAAAAATGTGCGTGAACGCGACCGACAAGCGCCGTATAACGAACGTCGCGTGATAGATCGCAAGCATGTCGCGGTCGTCCCGGCGTAGCGGAGACGCATACTTTACTTCGGGGCTGTCGGCCGTAGCCGATCCTGAACAGCCCGGCGCAGACGAAACTACAGGGACGGCTTCCCGGGAGCACGCAGTCACGCCGGTAACGCATGACCATCCGCCGCTCTTTCAAAGCTTCGCCATTCGATCCCAAGGGGGGTCATCACCAAACGCTTCCGTGAGGTAATCGACAAAGCGGCGCACTTTAAGCGGTATGCGTCGCGCGCTCGGATAAACGGCCTGGATCGCCAACTCAGTGGCACGGTAGGCCGGCAGCAACGGCACAAGTTCGCCCCGACGCAGGTGCTCGCCGAATACGAAGGTTGGACCGTACGCGATGCCGGCGCCGGCGAGTGCGGCGGCGAGAAGCATTTGCGTGTTGTTGGCGGCGATCCGGCAAGGTCCGTCGATGACATACGCGCGGTTTCTCGCATCGAACAAGGTCCAGTCACCGGCCGACACGGCCTCGCTGAAGGCGAGGCGTGGTGCCCGCAGCAAGTCGCCAGGCTTGCGTGGCATCCCATGCCGCTCGAGGTACGCGGGTGACGCGCACACGACCATTCGACACGGCGCAAGCCGGCGTGTGACGAGTTCCGGCTCCCGCAGCCGCCCGATCCTGATCGCCACGTCAACGCCCGCATCGATGAGGTCGACATAACGGTCTCCGAGAAGCACGTCCACGTTCACTTGCGGATGGTCCTCTACATAACGGGCAAGAACGTCGCCCAAATGCATCGCGCCGAACGTGACGGGCGCCGCGACGCGCAAAACGCCGCGCGCCGTACCTTGCGAATCGCTCGCTTCCCGGTTCGCATCGTCGAACGCTTCGAGGATCTGCTTGCATCGCTCATAGTAGGCCTGGCCAGTATCGGTCAAACTCAGGCGGCGCGTGGTTCGTTGGAGCAACCGCGCATTCAGTTCGGACTCGATTGCGCTCACGTGCTTGCCGGCCATCGCCGCCGATAGCCCGAACCGCCGCGCCGCAGCAGCAAAGCTGCCTTCCTCCACTGCGGCGACGAACACCCCGAGACTCGTCAGTCGATCCATTGCGCCTCCTCAATTCGATAACACCATTATCGACTGCCGCTACTGATGCAGCAATTATCAAATACAAGACAGGGATCTAACCTCGACACAACTCATGAAGAAGGGGCATCCCAATGGAAATCGAAACGAACGGCACGCGGATTCACATCAAACAGTGCGGCAGCGGGGATTTGGCGCTCGTGTTCCTGCATTACTACGGCGGCTCGTCGCGAACCTGGGACCGGGTGGCAAACCAGTTGTCCGACCGGTATCGCATCATTGCCACCGATCATCGAGGCTGGGGCGAATCCGAAGCACCCGCAGACGGCTACCGTATCGCCGATCTTGCTGCCGATGCCGAGGGCGTCATCGAATCGCTGGGATTGCCGCGCTATGTTCTCGTCGGTCACTCGATGGGCGGCAAGGTTGCGCAACTCATCGCATCACGGCGGCCGCGAGGGCTCGAAGGCCTCGTGCTCGTTGCACCGTCGCCGCCGTCGCCGATGCTTGTCTCCGACGAGCAACGCGCAACCTTGGCTGCCGCCTATCTGTCGCGCGAATCGGTCGAATTCGTCATCGACCAGGTGCTGACCGCGAAGCCGCTGGACGCCGACTGCCGCGAGCAAGTCATAGAGGACAGTCTGAAGGCCGCGCCGCAAGCGAAGGCGGCATGGCCGAACGTGGCCATGGCCGAAGACATCACCGCCGCAGTGGCGTTGATCGACGCCCCGACACTGGTCATTGCCGGAGAGCTGGACCAGGTGGATCGCGTCGCCACGCTGCAGGCCGAACTGCTGCCCCGAATTCCACAGGCCGCGATGTACATCCTGCCTGGAACCGGACACCTGTCGCCGCTTGAAGCGCCGGCCGAGGTGGCGGGGGTCATTGCACATTTCGTCGCGGCGCTCGAAGACAAGGCCACCGCGTGCGGCGCACCCGACCAGGTCGCAGCTGCTTTTGACGCTGCGGTGAACGCGGACGATTTCGATGGCCGGACTCGACTCTGAACGTGACGCTACCGGATGGCCCGCGGCACGTGGAATTCGTCAGCGCGACGCGGCGCCGTCAACTGCTCCGAAGGAAAAACATCTTGACTACCCCGTCAATCGTTACGGTCCCGATCCTGCCGTTTGGCATGGTCCATTGCCACCTGATCATCGGTGAAACGGGCTGCGTCCTCGTCGACACCGGCACGCCGGGGTCGCAAGGGAAGATCGAGCGTGCCTTGAAAAAACATGGTCGCGGTTTTCGCGATGTCACCTTGATTGTCGTCACGCATGCTCATACGGATCATGCCGGATCAGCTGCCCGACTGCGTGAACTCACGGGTGCACCGATCCTTGCCCATGCGGGAGATCTGGACTACTACGAGCGGCGCGAGGAAATGACATACTGCGTCGCCCATTGGTGGGGCCCCCTCTTCTTGAGCTCCGGCGTGCCTCGTGAGCCCTACCTGCCCTTCACGCCCGACATCCTGCTGCAGGACAGCGCAAGTTTCGATCTGAGCGGCCATGGAATTGACGGTCTGGCCAGGCATACCCCTGGCCACACGGCGGGCTCTGTCTCGGTTGAACTGAGCAGTGGCGACGCATTGGTCGGCGATTTGCTCGCATCGGGCGTCTTGCTCGGGGGAATCATCCGCAAGACCCACGCCATGCGCCCTCCCTTCGAGGACGACCCGAAAGCTGTCAGCGCGGAACTGATCGGCATGGTCGACGCGGGAATGCAACGCTTCTACATGGGGCACGGCGGTCCGCTGACCGCCAAGGAAGTGCGCCGACATGCTCACTCACTGCAAGTCCTTGGACCCGGACGCAGATACGGCATGAAGGCGATCGGGTGCGGCTGTTCCCGGCGCAAGCTCACGCAAATCGCCGACTAGGACTCTCGACTTCTCGAGCACCCCTTCGCAAACATCGGAAGTTGCCCGGACCACGAAACCTTCAAGCGATTCACCATGCCCCTCACTCATCCGCAATACAAGGTCGCCGTTGTTCAGGCAGCCCCGATCTGGCTCAACCTCGAAGCCGGCATCGACAAGACCATTGCCCTTATCCGAGAGGCGGCAGCGAACGGCGCAAAGCTCGTCGCCTTCCCGGAGACCTGGCTGCCTGGCTATCCGTGGCATATCTGGATGGGGGCGCATGCTTGGCAGGTAAGCCGTGGCTTCGTTCAGCGATACTTCGACAATTCGCTAAGCTACGACAGCCCGGAGGCCCTACGACTCAGCGCCGCAGTCAGGCAGGCCGGCATCACGGCGGTCATCGGCGTTTCCGAGCGAAGCGGCGGCAGCCTCTACATGGGGCAATGGCTCATTGGCGCCGACGGCGAGACCATCGCCGTTCGCCGCAAGCTGCGCCCCACTCATGTGGAGCGTGCCGTGTTCGGCGAAGGCGATGGATCGGATCTGACCGTGTATCAGATTGAAGGCCTTGGACGTGTGGGCGCGTTGTGCTGTTGGGAGCATTTGCAGCCGCTGTCGAAGTACGCGATGTACGCGCAAAACGAGCAAGTGCACGTTGCGGCATGGCCGAGCTTTTCCAACTATGAGCCGTTTGCTCACGCACTCGGGTGGGAAGTCAACAATGCTGCGAGCAAAATCTATGCGGTCGAGGGATCGTGCTTCGTACTGGCACCCTGCGCTGTCGTAACACAAGCGATGATCGACGACCTGTGCGACACACCGGAGAAGCACGGACTCAACCACGTGGGCGGCGGTCATGCGATCATTTACGGGCCTGACGGGAACGCGCTTGTCTCCAAGCTGCCGGAAGACAGCGAGGGCATTCTGTACGCGGATATCGATCTTGCGGCCATCGTCATTTCGAAGAGCGCCGCCGATCCCGCCGGGCATTATTCCCGCCCCGACGTTACTCGCCTGATGATCAATCGAACCCGTATGAGACGGGTTGAAGCGATCACGCTACCGGTCGACAGCTCCGAGACTGGAACGGTGGCGGGCCAGGAAAACTGAGGCGTCGAACACGATATCATCGCGCGAGTGTCGACGCCCCCTGCTCGCATGGGCGGAAATTCGCCTGGTGATCCATGGAACAGGAACCTGAGGCTCGCGGCGCTACGTCTCTTCTTGGGCGAACCCGGTCATCGCAGGCACCACGGCTGCCCGCCCGCACGATGGGCGCCGGGACGGCATGCCGGGTTATCTTGCGGGAGTCCCGGCACGTTGGCGTTGTACGGGTTGGCGACTCGCACGATACGATCGATTTTCTGACACCCCCAGCGGTTACTGGAGAACATCAAGCATGCATCCGGACAACGCACCAGCAATCGTCACGACAGCCTGCACGAACGCCGACGCCTCCGCATCGATTCCCGCGATCGTGCCGTCTCGCACCGCACTGCTTGTCATGCATTACCAGACCGACATCCTCGGCCTCTTTCCGTCGGTCGCGCCCGAGCTGCTCGCCAACACGCGCCGGTTGTGCGACGCGGCGCGGGCTGCCGGCGTCGGCGTCTGGTTCGCGAATCTCCGCTTCCGCCCCGGCTATCCGGAAGTCAGCCCGCTCAACAAGAACGGCCAGGGCATCAAGCAGCTTGGCCTGTTCATCAACGACGACGTCTGCCCGGAATTGAGCCGGCAGGCCGACGAACCGCTGATCGTCGCGCACCGCGCCAGCGTGTTCTTCGGCACGGATCTGCAGGCTCGGCTGGCCGCGCGAGGAATCGACTCGCTGATCCTGGTCGGCATCGCGTCGACCGGCGTGATGCTGTCGTCGATCGCCCATGCGAGCGACGCGGATTTCCGCCTCTATACCGTCAAGGACTGCTGCTACGACCCGGACCCGGTGGTTCACGAGCATCTGTTCGCCACCGCGTTCGAATCGCGCACGATGGTGCTGTCGCTCGCCGACGCGTTGCACCTGCTCGCGTAACAAACCGGCGCCTCACCGGGAACCGCCCGCCGCAGGCCGGCTCACCGGGCCGTTCCGATCCCCGCCAGAATGAGGTCGATACCGACCGGAAATTGCGCGCGCTGCGCCGTGACCGGCGGCGACATGCGCGATCCCGCCCGCGTCGCGCCGTGCCCCGTTACCTGGCGATAAACACGCCCGACGTCGGGCACGTGCCCTGCGTGTTGCCGTCGGTCACGAGCGACGCCGCGCTCGGGAACTGCGCGGCCGCATTCGTCTTGACCGCGATCCAGGCTTCGGTGAAGTAGCTCACGCCGTTCGTCTTCGTGCACTTCAACGACACCGCGCTGCGCGTGTTGCTGCCGAACGCGCCCTCGAACGCCGACAGCAGTTGGTTACGCGTCACCGTCTTGCCCGCGTTCGCCTGCAGGAAGGCGTTGAACGACGTGTTGCCGAGCCGGCTGATCATGCCCGACGCCTGGTTCCAGTACGCGTCGGGCGTCGCCGAGTTCGAGCAGGTGCCGTGCTTGAACCATTCGTGCTTGTCGAGACACGAAGCGACGCCCGGCATGTACGTCGACAGCGTGTTGCGGGTCGCGCTGCTGATCGGATAGGCGTCCATGCTGCACCACTGGTGCGCGTTGTCGAGGTCGATGTCGTTCTGCGGCACGCCGCAGTAGAACGGCTGGTTGCCGTCATAGCGGTTCGGCCAGAGCCCATGCAGCGACAGGCTCGTCGCCGCATACGAGCCGGCGAGGTTCGTGCATTCCGGCGTATCGTGCGACGCGCAGAAGCCGGGCTCCCACGAGGCGGCGAGCAACAGGTAGTCGTAGCTGGTCTGCGCGGCGGCGTGCAGTGAAACGGAAGCGACGGCGAGGGCGGCAGCGGCGCGGGCGAGCGTCTTGAGCATGGCGTGTTTCCTCGGAAAAGGCATGCGGTCGCGGGATGCGCCGCAAGGTTGTCGAATGTCTGCCCACGATTGTTGCTGTCGCAACGTGGCACGAATGTGAAGGTGGACGAAAGAACTCGCGGGTCGCCGCCCACCCTGTTACAAACGGTACCGGTACCACCCGTTGCCTTCCGCCACGGGCGGCACCCGCGTACCCTGTCGCCACCCTCACCCTGCTATGGAGCATCGCGATGGTAACCGCCACACGGTTCGGCAAGCCCTATTGCGTCGAGATCGGCAACGGGCGCAGCGTCGTGCGTGCGGACACGCACAAGGAAGGCCAAGGCGGTGACGCAGGCATGCGGCCGCACGAGCTGCTCGAAAGCGCGCTCGCGGCGTGCGTCTGCATGTCGATCGACCTGGCCGCGCAACGCGCGGGCGTGACACTGCCCGCCTGCACGGCGGACGTGACCGTCGACCGCCTCGACCACGAAACGGGTTTCGATATCGCACTGCGCTTCGCGGCGCCGCTGTCGCCCGCACAGCAGACGCTCGTGCGCGACGCGGTGCGGACTTCTCCGGTCGCCCGGACGCTCGGCAAGCCGATACGGGTCAGGCCGGCCACGATCGCGAGCGGTTGACCGTCCCGGCATGCGCCGAACGCGGCACTATCGATGCCGGCACGTCGACGGCGGCACGGCTCGCACCTGTGGCATCCGGGCGCTCACGACCCGGTGCCGAGCTGCGTGCACGCGCGGGCGGACGCTTCGGGGCCCTCGAGCGCGAGAATCTGCCACACACCGATACTGACGCGCTGGCGCGCGGCCGTCGACGCGTCGGCCAGCAACGCCTCGACACGCGGCGCGGCATCGGGCGCCTTCTGCCGCAGCGCCGCGTGATGCCGCGCGCGGGACGCCGGCTCGGATTCGTACACGTCGCAAAGACGCACCATGCCGGCGAGCCCGGCCACGTCGTCGTCCTTGTCGATCGCGCCGGGTTCGACGGGCGCGAGACCCTTGCGCTCCTCCGGCGGCAGCTTGTTGCGCGCGCCTTCGTCGATCGCCGTGGCGGACGCCGGCGGCAGGCCGCCGATCGCCGCGACGATCCGGCTGCCCGCGGCGATCATGTCGCCCTGGCACGCGATCTTCTCGGCGGCCGCGACGTTCGAGCAGAACGACACCGACGTCCGGTACACGTCGTTGCTCATGCGCGGCACTTCGTCCGAACTCGCCTGCGCGAAACCGGCGCCGGCCAGCACGAGCGCAGCGGGAATCAGGATGCGAAAAGCTCTCGTCTCGTTCATTGTTGTCGTCTGTGGGTCGTGATGGCGGGCACACTCGCCGGGTCGCGCGGTGGCGACCCAAGTGACGCCGGGCCCTCGTCCGGCGCCACGCGTTTCACTTCATCGACGCCGCCTCCGATCGGCCAGGCGACAGCGCCGCGCTGTCCTGCTCGCGCCACGCGCGGCGCGACGCCATGATCGCATTCACCGCCGAGCGCGCGACCTTCCACCACGCGAACGGCCGCGGATCGGCGAGCATGCTGAGCGCGCGCGCATAGTCGAGCGTGAGGCCGGGCGTCCACGCCATCGTCACCGCACGCTTGCGGATCTGCGCGGCCACCCACAGCTCCGGCGTCAGCAGCAGCCGCACGAACGCGCCCCACCCGGCCCGCGTCCCCTTCAGTCGCCACACCGCGCCGTCGAGCGCGGCTTCGAGCGCATTCGATACCGTGCTCGAGCAGTTGCGGTGCGTGAGGTTGTACGTGACGTTCTGCCGATACGACGACCAGAAGGCTTCGAGCTTCGCCGGATCGTAGTTGCGGATGCGTACGCGCACGGTCGACGGGCACCACGCTTTCGACTCCGTCGCATAGTCGGGCTGGAACAGGCCCGGCACGTCGTTCTCGCGCGTCGCGCGCAGAATGCGCGTGAATTCGTCCGGAGAACGATCGATTTCGACGCCCGGGTACAGGCTGATGTAGATGCCTTCGGGCGACTCCAGCGCCGCGTGCCCGGTCGAGATCACGCCGTTGACGTCCACCGCCGCGATGTAGCGGTCGATCACCGGATAACGCTGCGCTTCGGCCTTCGACGTGCCGGTCGGCGTCCACACGTGCACGGTGAGCGCGTGCTCGCCGTCGGCCGGCGGGCCGTCCCATTCGGCTTGCGCGAACCGCGGCTGCTCGCGCGCATCGTCGAGATCGGGTACGAGCGCCGGCGCGGGCGACGTCGCGAACGCGGGATTGCGCGTCAGGCGCCGCACGCGCGCGGCGAGGCTCAGCATGTGCATTCCGCCGAACATCAGCAGCAGGCCGAGGCAGTACGGCACGGTGCCGACGTAATGCGTCGGGTACGGCTGGAAGAAGAAGACCGCCAGCAGGATCTCGACAATGCCCCACGCGAAGGCGACGTTCCAGCGCCGGTAGCGCACCATCCACGCGGACGTGCACTGCAGCAGCCCGTCGACGAGGAACAGCGTGCCGAAGATCATCGACAGCAGGAAGTGGCCGTGGTGATGGCCGGCGAACACGAGCCCCGCGGCCACGACCACCACGATACCCTTCACGTAGCGCAGGATGCGCTGCCCGCCGACGCCGCTGCCGGCCATGGCGAGCGTCGCGAGTCCCTCGATCAGGAACAGCCACGCGAACAGCTCGATCGGGAAATGCAGCGCGCCGTCGAGCGCGTCGACGAAGATCCCGACGCCTGCCGCGACCCACACCCAGCCGAGCACGGTCAGCCCGCGCCAGCGGGTTCGCAGATATTCGATGCCCAGCAGCAGCAATACCAGTCGTACCATCGCGCCCTCGTGTCATTTTTCGGGATACGCGCGGCCTCGCGTGCCCTGTCATGTCGACCACGCGCCGTGCGACGCGGCGGCCGAAAGTCGGTCATCGTTGCCGGCGCGTCGTGCCGTTGACATCACCGACGGCGGCCGGCATGCGCCGCTCTCGCCGAATAATAAGATATGGCGGAGCCGGTTGAAAGCCTGGCGAAAACGTTTTCGGCGGGGCACGAAGCGATCCGGCCGCCCGCTGCCATGACAGATTTCCCTTCGACAACCTGCCGCCGATACGCGAGAATCGCGCTTCCGAGGGCGCAAGCCACTGAACCGAACCGCACAGACGGGACAACAACAAATGAGCACATCGATCACGCGCCGGCGCCTGCTGGCCGCCGCCATGGCCGCGAGCAGCCTGGCGCTGTCAGGCTGTTTCACGCCGAAGCTGTACAAGGACGACGCATACAGCGAGTACGTCACCAGTTTCATGATCACCCAGGACGGCAAGAAGCTGGTCGTCCTCGGCACGCGCTACCATTACATCTTCGATCTGCCGGCCCAATTGCGGCCGGTGCTGCTGTCCGGCTACCGGAAATCGCTGCATACGACGTTTGCCGACTTTCACGCGAGCGGCGGCAGCATCACCGGCCACTACCGGATCGTGTTGCCGAAGGACGCGTCGGACGACGATCGGCAGGCTGCCCGTGCCGACGGCTTCACCGCCGCGCCGGCCGGTCTCGTGCTCGAAGGCGACATCGGCGGCAAGCGCTATTCGACGGAAGGTTTCGCCGAGCAGGACAAGGGCGCCGCGCAAGCGTTCAACGAGCAGTACCGGGTGTACATCCGGGAATCGCCGTCCGTCGTCGGCATGGGCCTGCGGATCCTCGCCACGCCGATCACGGTGGCCGCCGACGGCGTGCTCGTGCTGGGCGGCATCGTGCTCGTGCCGTTCGCGGCCATCGCGATCCAGGCAAACGGCGGCATCCGGATCATGTAACGGCGCGCGCGGCACGCGCCGCCACGGGAGCATCGTCATGACCGCCTCACCGCTTCACACGCCGCCGCTCGGCCCGCAACTCAAGCGCTGGCGCGCGCTGCACCGCGTCAAGCAAAGCCATGCGGCCGAACTGTTCGGCGTCGCGCAATCGACGATCTCGCGCTGGGAAGCCGGCCGCCAGCAGATGTCGCCCGACGAGCGCGCGACGGCCGAACGGCTGCTCGCCGCGCGTCTCGATTCCGCCGGCGACCACGCGCTCGCGCGGCTGATCGCGGGCAGCGCGGGCCGCCTGCATCTCGTGTGCGACCTCACGCATCGGCTGCTCGCCTGTTCATCGGCGCGCGCGGCCGAGTTCTCGCAGCCGCTTTCGATGCTGCTCGGCACGTCGCTGTGGCGCTATGCGACGCCGGAAATCGTCCGCATGGAGGCCGCGCTCGATCCGCTCGGCTGGCACGAGCGCGCGGGGCCGCCGAGCGTCGAGTTCGACACGGGCGCAAACGCATCGCGCGTCGTGCCGATCCGCGGCAGCCGGTGCCGGTGGACGCGCATGACGCTGTCGGACGGCTCGGCCGCGCGACTCGTCGAGACGCTTTAGCGCGCGCCGCGCATATTTCATGCGTGGACGAACCGCGATCGGGCGGCGTACGCTGGACGGCTCATCGCAAGGACGCCGACCATGAACCCCGATACGATCCGCGCACGGCTCGATTTCCTGCGCGAAGCCGAACGCCTGAAGGACGTGCTGCGTAGCGGCCACACGTCGAACGGTCGCCCCGAAAGCACGGCCGAGCACAGCTGGCGGCTGTGCCTGATGGCGCTCGTGTTCGCCGATGCGCTGCCCGGCATCGACATGCTGAAGCTGCTGAAGCTGTGCATCGTCCACGATCTCGGCGAGGCGCTGCACGGCGACATCCCCGCGATCGAGCAGGCCGCGCATCCCGACAAGAGCGTGCACGAACGCGATGACCTTCTGACACTGGCCGGGTCGCTCGACAATGCGCAGCGCGACGCGATCGTCGCGCTGTGGGACGAATACGAAGCGGCCGCATCGCCGGAAGCGCGCGCGGCGAAGGCGCTCGACAAGCTCGAGACGATCCTGCAGCACAACCAGGGCAGCAATCCGCCCGATTTCGACTACGCGTTCAATCTCGGCTACGGCCGGCGCTACACCGACGCCGCGCCGCTGTTCAGCGCGATCCGCGAGATCGTCGATGCCGACACGCAGCGCAGGATCGACGCGGGCAGGCAGCACGCGTAAGCTCGCGGGTTCGGGCGCACCGCACCGCGTGCCCCGCTCGCACGAGGCGCGCCGCATGACGCAGAACATCTACGACGACCCGGCCTTCTTCAAAGGTTACAGCCGCCTGAACCGCTCGATTCACGGGCTCGACGGCGCGCCCGAATGGCCCGCGCTACGCGCGCTGCTGCCGGATCTGCGCGGCCGCCACGTGCTCGATCTCGGTTGCGGCTACGGCTGGTTCAGCCGCTGGGCGGCCGATCAGGGCGCGGCCGGCGTGCTCGGCGTCGACGTGTCCGAATGCATGCTCGAACGAGCGAACTCGACCGCCGCGCATCCGGCCATCACGTACCGCCGCGCCGACCTCGAAACGCTCGTACTGCCGGACGCCGCATTCGATCTTGCCTACAGCTCGCTCGCGTTCCACTACATTGCGCACCTCGACACGCTGCTGCGCACGATCCACCGCGCGCTCGTGCCGGGCGGGCGGCTCGTGTTTTCGATCGAGCATCCGGTCTATACGGCGCCGCGCCGGCCCGGCTTCGTCATCGACGCGCAGGGTAACCGCACCTGGCCGCTCGACGGCTACCAGCGTGAAGGCGAACGCGTGACCGACTGGCTCGCGCCGGGCGTCGTCAAGCAGCACCGCACGCTCGGCACGCTCGTGAACCTGCTGATCGGCTGCGGCTTCACGCTCGCGCATCTCGGCGAATGGGGGCCGACGCCCGAGCAGGTCGACGCGATGCCCGCGCTCGACGAGGAGCGCGACCGCCCAATGATGGCCATCGTCGCTGCACATCGGTAGCGCGAACGTCGGGTCGTTCACACATCGCCACAATCACGCGGCCTGGCCCCCTTGCGACACGGCGCTCGCACAATTCAGCACAATTTCCACACGATTCGGCGCGAATTCCTCGCTTACCATGGGCGCCTGATTCGGCCCGGCACGCCCGCGCGATGCGTACGCGGATGCCGTCGCGGGCGACATGCCCGGCATGCGACGCCGGCCGGATCGTCCCGCCCGGCCGCACGCATCGCCGGCACCGCTTCATCCTCGCAGTGTTCTCATGGCCCAGAAGACCCATTGCCGCCGGCGCATCGTGCTGGCTACCCTTGCCGTCGTCGCGATCGCCACCGGCGTCACGCTGAAAGCCTGCGCGCCCGACAAGCACCCGCAGTACCTGTCCGCGCCCGTCACGCGCGGCGATCTCGAGAACGCGGTGCTCGCGACCGGCGCGCTGCAGGCGTTCAGGCAGGTCGACGTCGGCGCACAGGTGTCGGGGCAGTTGAAGACGCTGAAGGTCAACCTCGGCGACAAGGTCGCGAAGGGTCAGTGGCTCGCCGAGATCGATCCAGTGATCTCGGAAAACGCGCTGCGCCAGGCGCGCGCCAGCGAAGAAAGCCTGCGCGCGCAGCAGCAATCGGCGGCCGCGCAGCTGACGCAAGCCGAACTCGCGTTCCGCCGCCAGCAGGCGATGCTGCCCGACGACGCGACGTCGCGCGAATCGTTCGAAGCCGCGAAGGCGACGCTCGACGTGCAGCGCGCGACCCTCGCGTCGCTCGCCGCGCAGATCCGTTCGGCCCGCATCCAGATCGAGACCGCGCAGGCCAACCTCGGCTACACGCGCATCGTCGCGCCGATCGACGGCCAGGTCGTCGCGATCGTCACGCAGGAAGGCCAGACCGTGATCGCGCAGCAGCAGGCGCCGGTGATTCTGAAACTCGCGAATCTCGACACGATGACCGTGAAGGCGCAGGTGTCGGAAGCCGACGTGATCCGCGTGAGCGCCGGCCAGACCGCGTATTTCACGAGCCTCGGCGAACCGGACAAGCGTCATTACGGCAAGCTGCGCGCGATCGAACCGGCGCCGCAGAACTACGCCGACGTACAAAGCCCGCTCGGCGGAGGCGGCGCGAAACCGAATGCCGCGGTGTTCTACAACGCGCTGTTCGACGTGCCGAATCCCGAGCACCGGCTGCGCATCGCGATGACCGCGCAGGTCAGCATCGTGCTCGGCAACGCGCGCAACGCGCTGAGCATCCCGGCCGCCGCACTCGGCGAGAAACGCAAGGACGGCACCTATGCGGTGCGCGTGCTGCGCGCCGACGGCAGCACGGACACGCGCAACATCCGCATCGGCATCAACAACAACGTGCGCGTCGAAGTGCTGGCCGGCCTGAAGGACGGCGAGCGCGTGGTGCTCGGCGAGGCCTCGGCGGACGACCACGCGCTGCTGTCGGACGCGGTGTGACGATGCGCCAGCCCCTGCTCAAACTCGCCGCCGTGACACGACGCTTTCCGGCCGGCGACAAGGACGTCGTCGTCCTGAACAACGTGAACCTGTCGATCGACGCGGGCGAGATCGTCGCGATCGTCGGCGCGTCGGGCTCCGGCAAGTCGACGCTGATGAACATCCTCGGCTGCCTCGATCATCCGAGCGAAGGCACGTACACGGTCGGCGGGCGCGACACGCACATGCTCGACAGCGACGAGCTCGCGCAATTGCGCCGCGAGCACTTCGGCTTCGTGTTCCAGCGCTACCACCTGCTGCCGCACGCCGACGCGGTCGCGAACCTCGAAATGCCCGCGATCTATGCAGGCACCCCACGCGCGGCGCGGCACGCCCGCGCACGCGAACTGCTCGCCCGCCTCGGGCTCGCCGATCGCGCGCATCATCGCCCCGGGCAGTTGTCCGGTGGCCAGCAGCAGCGCGTGAGCATCGCGCGCGCGCTGATGAACGGCGGCCAGGTGATCCTCGCCGACGAGCCGACCGGCGCACTCGACACGAAAAGCGGCCAGGAGGTGCTCCGGATCCTGCACGAGCTGAACGCGCTCGGCCACACGATCGTGATCGTCACGCACGACAAGACCGTCGCGCGCCATGCGCGGCGCATCATCGAGATCAGCGACGGCGAGATCGTCGCCGACCGGCCGAACCGGCACTACGCGGAAGCGCTCGCCGAAGCCGGCATCGATACGGCCGAAGCCGCCGAAACCGCCACGGCTGCCGGCTCGTCGGCAGTCGATCGTCACGATACGGCCACGCCCGCCGACGCCGACGCGAACGCCGATACCGATCCCGCCCCGCGCTTCGCGGCCGGCACCGGCCGCTTCGCCGAGGCATGCCGGATGGCTTGGATCGCGCTCGTGTCGCACCGGCTGCGCACGCTGCTGACGATGCTCGGCATCATCATCGGCATCACGTCGGTCGTGTCGATCGTCGCGATCGGCGAAGGCGCGAAGCGCTACATGCTCGACGAGATCGGCAGCATCGGCACCAACACGATCAACATCTATCCGGGCACCGACTGGGGCGACAGCCGCGCGGACACGATCCAGACGCTCGTGCCGGCCGACGTCGCCGCGCTCGCCGAGCAGCCGTACGTCGACAGCGCGACGCCCGAAACGTCGCGCACGCTGCTGCTGCGCTACCGCAACGTCGACGTCAACGCGCTCGTGAGCGGCGTCGGCGAGCGCTACTTTCAGGCGCGCGGGATGCGTTTCGCGCTCGGCGCCGCGTTCGACGACGACGCGGTGCGCCGCCAGGCGCAGGTCGCCGTGATCGACCAGAACACGCGCCGCAAGCTGTTCGGCGCGACGCGCAACCCGGTCGGCGACGTGATCCTGGTCGACAACGTGCCGTGCGTCGTGATCGGCGTGACGGCCGACAAGAAGAGCGCGTTCGGCAGCGTGAAGAGCCTGAACGTGTGGGTGCCGTACACGACCGCGAGCGGGCACCTGTTCGGCCAGCGTTATCTCGACAGCATCACCGTGCGCGTGCGCGACGGGCAGCCGAGCGCCGCCGCCGAGAAAAGCCTCGAGAAGCTGATGATCCAGCGCCACGGCCGCAAGGACTTCTTCACGTACAACATGGACAGCGTGGTCAAGACCGTCGAGAAGACCGGCCAGTCGCTGACGCTGCTGCTGTCGCTGATCGCCGTGATCTCGCTCGTCGTCGGCGGGATCGGCGTGATGAACATCATGCTGGTGTCGGTCACCGAACGCACGCGCGAGATCGGCATCCGGATGGCGGTCGGCGCGCGGCAATCCGACATCCTGCAGCAGTTCCTCGTCGAGGCCGTGCTCGTCTGCCTGCTCGGCGGCACGATCGGCATCGCGCTGTCGTTCGGGCTCGGCGCGCTGTTCTCGATGTTCGTCGTGCAGTGGAAGATGGTGTTCTCCGCCGGCGCGATCGTGACGGCGTTCGTGTGCTCGACGCTCACCGGTGTGATATTCGGGTTCATGCCCGCACGCAACGCGTCGCGGCTCGATCCGATCGATGCGCTCGCGCGCGATTGACGAAAGACCTGCCATGACGCATTCCTCACCGCTTCGCCGCCTCGGCGCATTCGCGTGCGCGGCCACGCTGCTCGCCGGGTGCGCGGGTGCGCGTCACGATCCGCTGCCGGCCGTCGCGATGCCCGCGCACTGGGCCGCGCCGGTCGCGGCGAACGCGCCGGCCACCACGCGCGACTGGTGGCGCAGCTTCAACGATCCGCAACTCGACGCGCTGATCGACGACGCGCTGCGCGCCAACAACGACCTCGCGATCGCGGCGATCCGCGTCTATCGTGCGCAGCTGCAGGCCGGTCTCGCCGATACGAACCTGACGCCCAACGTGACGGCCGGCGCGAACGGCACCGTGTCGCGCACGCTCGTTACGCACCGGACGAGCCGGTCGAGCGGCATCAACGGTTCGCTCAGCTATGAAATCGATCTGTGGGGCCGGCTGGCCGCGCTGCGCGACTCGGCGCGCTGGGAAGCCGATGCGACGGCCGCCGATCTCGAAGCCGCCCGGCTGTCGCTGATCGGCACGACCGCGTCGCTGTACTGGCAGCTCGGCTATCTGAACCGGCAGATCGCACTCGGCGACGCGAACATCGCGTATGCGGTGCGCACGCTCGCGCTCGTCCGGTCGCGACACGCCGCCGGCGCCGTGTCGGGGCTCGATCTCGCGCAGGCCGAACAGAGCCTCGCCGCGCAACGCGCCGCGCAGACGCAGCTGATCCAGCAACGCACCGAGAATCGCCACGCGCTCGCGATCCTGTTCGACCGGCCGCCGCAGCAGCTTGCGGCCGAACCGTCGGCGCTGCCCGACGCAGCGCCGCCCGAGGTCGCGGCCGGCCTGCCCGCGAGCCTGCTGGGCCGCCGCCCCGACCTGCGCGCCGCGGAATTCCGGTTGCGCGAGTCGCTTGCGCAGGTCGACGCGACGCGCACGAGCTTCTACCCGACCTTCACGCTGACCGGCAGCGCCGGCACGACGAGCACGAGCCTCGAGCGCGTGCTGACGAACCCAGTCGGCACGCTCGGGCTCGGCCTCGCGCTGCCGTTCATCCAGTGGAACACGATGCGGTTGCAGATCAAGGTGTCGAAGTCGCAGTACCAGGAGGCGGTGGTCGGATTCCGCCAGCGGCTCTACACGGCGCTCGCGGAAGTCGAGAATGCGCTGTCGGCACGCGTGCAGCTCGAACGCGAAGCCGGACAGCGCGCGCTGTCGCTCGAACAGGCGCAGCGCGCGGAACGGCTGGCCGCCGCGCGTTTCGCGGCGGGCGCGACCGCCGTGCAGCCGTGGCTCGACCAGCAGCAGGTGCTGAGGAGCGCGCAAGGCGCCGACGAACTGACGCGCCTGAACCGGCTCAACAACCAGATGACGCTGTACCGCGCGCTCGGCGGCGGGACGTCCTGAGCGGCGGCGCGGCGCCGCGCGCGGGCCGCGTCATTCGCATACCGCTGCCCGGCGCCGCGCGGGCGCGAACGCCACCGCGCTCGCGGTCGCGAGCACGGCAACACCGGCCGCGCCGTAGACCATCACCCAGCCGAAGCCGTGCACGAGCGCCGCATGCAGCGCCGCGCCGCTCGGGTCGGCCTGCGCGAGCGCGGGTGCGATCGCGTGCAGCCCGTCGGTGCGGCCCGACGCGATTTCCTGCGCGAGCCTGCGCAGCGCGGCATCGTCGATCGCGCCGGCCGCCCCGCCCTTCAGGCTCGCGACGATCCCCGCGACCAGCACGAAGCCCATCGCCGCGATGTTCAGCGCAAGCGAGATCATCCGCGCGCTCATGTCGATCCCCGACGCCATCCCGGCCCGCGAACTCGGCACCGCGCCCGTCGTCGTGTTCGTGACGGGCGTGTTCGTCAAGCCGAGCCCGATGCCGGCGATCACGCAGCCGGGCAGCATCGTCAGCCAGCTCGCATGCCCGGCCGCGCTGCCGAGCCGCATCAACGCGAAGCCGGCCGCGATCGTGAACAGGCCGCCCGGAATCACGACGCCCGGCCCGTAGCGCAGCGCGAGCCGCTCGCCGAACGGCGGCGCGACCAGCGTCGGCAGCGTGTACGCGAGCAACGCGAGGCCGGCCGTCACGCTGTCGTAGCCGAGCGCGACCTGGAACCAGATCGGCAGGTAGATCATGAACGGCCAGAAGCTGAAGTTCATCCCCATCGAGCCGAAGATCGCGCCGGTGAACGCGCGGATCCGGAACACCGAGAAGTCGAACATCGGCCGTGCGCTGGCGCGCTCCGCGACGACGAAACCGATCAGCGCGAGCACCGTGGCCCCGAGCACGCCGAGCCCGGCCGCGCTCGCAAGCCCGAGTGCCGCGCTCTGCGTGATGTAGAACGCAAGGCCGAGCACCGCGAGCGACAGCGTGACGATGCCCGCGACGTCGAGCGTGCCCGCATGCGGATCGCGCGACTCCCGCACCGCGCCGCCGATCAGCACGAGCGCGACGGCCGCGAGCGGCGCATGGACGAGGAACACCCACGGCCAGCTCGCCAGCGCGACGATCGAGCCGCCGACGATCGGCCCGAACCCGAGGCCGATCCCGAACACGATCCCCCAGATCCCGAATGCGCGGCCGCGCTCGCGGCCCTCGCGGAACTGGTGCGACAGCACGGCGATCTGGCAGATCAGCATCGCGCCGCCGCTCGCGCCCTGCAACAGCCGGCCCGCAACGAGCACCGGCACGTTCGGCGCGAGTCCGCACAGCAGCGACGTCGCGCCGAACAGCACGGTGCCGATCACGTACACGCGCTTGCGGCCGAACCGGTCGGCGAGCGTGCCGGCCGCCATCAGCACCGTCGTGCACGCGATCGTGTATGCGTTCATGATCCACTGCATGCCGTTGAAGTCGCCATGCAGCACGTGTTCGAGCGTCGGCAGGATCACCGGTACGCTCGAAATCTCGAGGCCGAACATCAGCGACGTGAGACAGACGGCCGCGAGTGCGACCGCGTTCCTGCGGGAGTCGGATCGTGTCATGCGTATTGCGCGGCGGCCCGGCGACAGGCCGCGCGCCTCCAGGTGAGTAGGATTCGCCGCGTGCGGCCGGCAACGCACGCTGGGCGGGAATCGGTACTATAGTGAGAATTTCCCTCCCCATTGACGCATGCATTTCCACGAACTGGGGAATTTCAGGAATCAATCACGGCAACTTGCGATGACCGACAGACTCGACGGCGTGACGACCTTCGTGCAGGTAGTGGAATCGGGCAGCTTCGCGCTCGCGGCGGAACGGCTCGACATGACGCGCTCGGCGGTCGGTAAGGCGATCGCGCGGCTCGAGAAGCGGCTCGGCGCGCGGCTGCTGCAGCGCACGACGCGCAGCCAGAGCCTGACCGACGACGGCCAGGCGTACTACGACCGCTGCGTGCGCGCGCTGGCGGAACTGGAAGCGGCGGAGGCCGATCTCGATTGCGGCCGCAACGAGGCGCGCGGCAAGTTGCGGCTGAGCGTGCCGCTCGCGTTCGGGCACCACTGCGTGACGCCGATCGTGCTAGATCTCGCACGCCATTACCCGCATCTGCGGATCGACGTGTCGATCACCGACCGGTTCGTCGATCTCGTCGAGGAAGGCATCGACCTCGCGGTCCGGATCGGCACGCTCGCGGACAGCACGAGCCTCGCGGTGCGGCGGCTCGGCACGCAATACGGCAGCCTCGGCGCCGCACCGTCGTATCTCGCGCGCCACGGGATGCCGAAGACGCTCGACGACCTGAAGCATCACCGGACGATCGCGTATTCACGCTCGGGCGTGGTTCAACCGTGGGACTTGCGCGCGCCGGACGGCTCGACGGTGCGGATCGACATGCCGCATCAACTGAGTTTCGACGACGTGCAGGCGATCGCCGCGGCCGGCGCATCGGGGTTCGGCATCGCGTGGGTGCCGAGCTGGCTGCTCGACCATTACGTGAAGCGCGGCGAGATGGTGGTCGTGCTCGATCGCTGCTTCGTCTGCGAAGGCGACATTCACGCGATCTGGCCGAAGACGCGCTACCTGCCGCGCAAGACGCGCTGCGTGATCGACGCGCTCGCGCAGGCGATTCCGCCGATGATCGAGCGCCCCGACGAACTGCGATGAGACCGGGGGGAACCGGCGCGCCGCCGCGCGGCGCGCCGGGGCATCACGCCGCGCCGAGATCCGCGAGCGGATGCGCGAACAGCTTCCACGGCGATGTCAGGAAATGCCGCACGCGTTCGGCGCGCACCTCCACCAGCGACGCGGGCGCCCAGCGCGGCTTGCGATCCTTGTCGACCAGATGCGCGCGCACGCCTTCGCAGAAATCGCCCTCCTCGATCGCGCGCGCCACGATACCGAGCTCCATCCGGAACGATTCGGCGAGCGTCATCTGCCGGCCGCGCAGCAGCGCCTCGCGTGTCACCGAAAGCATCGTCGGCGAATGGCTCGCGAGCGCGTCGAGCGTCGCCTGCAGCCATTGACGGTGCTCGCGCGACAGTTCCTCGCGCGCCAGCTCCTGCGTGAGCGTCGCGACGATCCGCTCGACGGTCGAGCGCTTGTCGAAGTGACGGACGATCCACGGCATCTGGCTGTCGAGCGCCGCATGCGGCACCACGTTGCACGGCGGCTCGAACACCTTGCGCAGCAGCGGCAGCGCGTCGCCGTCCCACCTGACGCTTTCGATGCGCGTCTCGAACGTGTCGAGCCATGCGGACGGCACGCACAAGTCCGCGAGCTTCGCGCTCAGCGCGTCGGCGCCCGACAGCATCGCGCCGGTCAGCCCGACGTACAGCTCGAGTTCGACCGGCATGCGCGCCAGGAAATGCGTCGCGCCGACGTCGGGCACGAGGCCGATGCGCGTTTCCGGCATCGCGATCTTGCTGCGCTCGGTCGCGACACGCAGCGCCGCACCTTGCGCGAGCCCCATGCCGCCGCCCATCGTCACGCCGTCCATCAGCGCGACGACCGGCTTCGGGAACGTGTGGATCGCATGGTCGAGCCGGTATTCGTCGACGAAGAACGGCAGCCAGGTCTCGCGCTGCGCGACCATCCGGTACAGCGCACGCACGTCGCCGCCCGCGCAGAAGCCCTTCTCGCCCGCGCCGCGCAGCACGACCGCGACGATCTGGTCGTCGTGGCGGCAGCGCTCGAACAACGCGGCCAGCTCGCCGATCATCGCGTACGACAGCGCGTTGAGCGCGGCCGGACGGTTCAGCGTGATCAGCGCCACGCGGTTCACCACGCGGAACAGCACCTCGGGCGCGTGCTCCGCGAACGCGTCGTGATTCGTCACCGGCGTGCTCATCGTTGCGGCTCTCCGTCGGTGTGCCATTGCGGCGCGCGCTTGCCGAGGAACGCAGCGACGCCTTCGCGCGGATCGGCCGTGTCGAACAGGTCGACGAAGCGTTCGCGCTCGACCGCGAGCGCCGCGCCGCGCGGCACGCCACGGCGCGCGAGGCCGATCAGCTCCTTGCTGTACGCGACCGCGTGCGGGCTCTGCCGCGCGACGTTGCGCGCGAGCGCCAGCGCCGCGTCGCGCGCGGCGCCGCTGTCGACCACGTCCTCGACGAGGCCGATCCGCAGCGCCGTCGCCGCGTCGACGCGCGCGCCGGTCAGGATGATCTTCTTCGCCCAGCCTTCGCCGACGAGCCAGGGCAGCGTCTGCGTGCCGAGCCCGCACGGCAGCAGGCCGACCGACGGTTCGGGCAACGCCATCTGCGCATGCGTCTCGGCGATCCGCAGGTCGCACGCGAGCGCGCATTCGAGCCCGCCGCCCATCGCGTAGCCGTTGATCGCCGCGATCGTCACGACGCGCGCGTCGTGCAGCGCCTCGAACGCCGCGCCGAAGCGCGCCGCCATCGCGCGCGCGACCGCGCGGTCGCCGTCGGCGAACGTGTTGAGGTCGGCGCCCGCGCTGAAGAACTTCGGCCCGTCGCCGGTGATCACCAGCGCGCGCACGCGCGGGTTCGCATTCAGTTCGGCGACGGTTGCCTGCAGTTGCTGCAGCCCGTCGGCGGTAAAGGCGTTCGCGGGCGGACGCTTGAGCGTCGCGCACGCGATCGCGCCGTCGTCGACGTAGTCCAGTTCGATCATCACGCGTCCTTCTTCGTTGCCGGTTGGTACAGGCGGATCACCGCCGAAAAATCGAGCTGGCCGTCGCCGCGGCTGCTCATCGTCTGGTACAGCTGCTGCGCGAGCGCGCCGAGATAGACGGGCTGGCGCGCCTGCTTCGCCGCGTCGTTCGCGAGCCCGAGATCCTTCAGCATCAGGTCGGTGCCGAAGCCGCCCGTGTAGCCGCGCGACGACGGCGCGGTCTCGATCACGCCCGGGTACGGGTTGTAGGTATCCGAGCTCCAGCAGCGGCCCGTCGACGTGTTGACGATGCCGGCCAGCACCTTCGGGTCGATGCCGAGCGCGACGCCGAGCGACATCGCCTCCGACACGGCCGCCATCGAGATGCCGAGCACGAGGTTGTTGCAGACCTTCGCGACCTGCCCCATGCCGGTCGCGCCGCAATGGACGATGTTCTTGCCCATGCCGGCGAGCACGGGCTTCACGCGCTCGAAATCCGCGTCGCTGCCGCCGACCATGAAGGTCAGCGTGCCGGCCGCCGCGCCGCCGGTGCCGCCCGACACCGGCGCATCGACGAACGCGCCGCCGTGCTCGCGCACCAGCGCGCCGAACGCCTGCGCGCTGGCCGGGTCGATCGTGCTCGAATCGATCACGGTCGCGCCCGCGCCGAGGCCGGCCAGCACGCCGTTTTCGCCGGACAGCACCGACCGCACGTGCGGCGCGGCCGGCAGCATCGTGATCACGAACGTCGCGCCCGACGCCGCGTCGCGCGGCGACGCGGCCACCTGCGCGCCGGCGTCCTGCAACGCGCGCAACGCATCGGCGCTCAGGTCGAACGCATGCACGTCATGGCCGGCTTTCAGCAGGTTCAGCGCCATCGGCGCGCCCATGTGGCCGAGGCCGATAAATCCGATTTTCATGGTGGTATCCTCCGCCGCTCAGTGCAGCCGGATCGTCGTGTTCACCGGGCCGGCCGTCGCGTCGTCGTCGAACCAGCGCGCGGTGACCGTCTTGGTCTGCGTGTAGAACTGCACGACCTGCTTGCCGTACGGCCCGAGATCGCCGAGCTTCGAGCCGCGCGAACCGGTGAAGCTGAAGAACGGCACCGGCACCGGGATCGGGATGTTGATGCCGACCTGGCCGACGTCGATCTCGCTCTGGAACTTGCGCGCGGCCGCGCCGCTCTGCGTGAAGATGCCCACGCCGTTGCCCATCGGATTCGCGTTGACGAGCGCGATCGCGTCGTCGAGCGTGTCGACTTCCATCACGACCAGCACCGGCCCGAAGATTTCATGGGTGTAGACCGTCATGTCGGTCGTCACGCCGGAGAAGATCGTCGGCCCGATGAAGTTGCCTTCCTCGAAGCCCGCGACCTTCACGCCGCGGCCGTCGAGTTCGAGCTTCGCGCCCTCCTTCACGCCCGCCTCGATCAGCGACAGGATGCGCGCCTTCGCGCCGCGCGACACGACCGGGCCGACGTCGGTGCCCGCTTCCGCGCCCGCGTTGACCTTCAGCGTCTTCGCCTTCGCGACGAGATCGGGCAGCCAGTCGCGTGCCTTGCCGACGAGCACCGCGACCGACGTCGCCATGCAGCGCTGGCCGGCCGCACCGAAACCGGCACCGACGAGCGCGTTGAGCGTCTGCTCGCGATTCGCGTCGGGCAGCACGATCGCATGGTTCTTCGCGCCCATCATCGATTGCACGCGCTTGCCGTGCGCGCTGCCGAGGTTGTACACGTGCGTGCCGACCGCCGTCGAGCCGACGAACGAGATCGCCTTCACGAGCGGATGCGTGCAGATCGCGTCGACGACTTCCTTGCCGCCGTGCACGACGTTCAGCACGCCTTTCGGTACGCCGGCCTCGATCGCGAGCTCGACCAGTTCCATCGTCGACATCGGGTCCTGTTCCGACGGTTTCAGCACGAACGTATTGCCGCAGACGATCGCCATCGGGAACATCCACAGCGGAATCATCGCGGGGAAGTTGAACGGCGTGATGCCCGCGCACACGCCGAGCGGCTGGCGCAGCGTGTAGGTGTCGACGCCGCCCGCGACGTTCTCCGCGAATTCGCCGAGCTGCAGCGTGCCGATCGAGCACGCATGCTCGACGACTTCGAGGCCGCGGAAGATGTCGCCTTCGGCGTCGGGGATCGTCTTGCCCTGCTCGGCCGTCAGCGTCCTCGCGATGCGCTGCTGGTTCGCGCGCACGAGATCCTGGAACTTCAGCATGATGCGCATGCGCGCGGAGATCGGCGTGTTCTTCCACGTCGCATACGCGGCGTGCGCGGCCTGCACGGCCGCATCGACTTCCGCGACGGTCGCGAACGGCACGCGCGCGAGCACCTGCTGCGTCGCCGGGTTGACGATGTCGCGCCACTCGTTCGTGGCGGACTCGACGAAGGCGCCGTCGATCAGCAGCTTGACCGTCGGCACGTCTTGCCCCGTACGGGGCGTCGGATTCGCATTCATCGATCCTCTCTCCTTGCAGAGGGCCGCGAAGCGGCGTTCCGCCGCGCGGCCGGTTCAGTTCGGCGGCGGGCAACGGCCGCGACATGCGGCACGTGAGGCCCGCAGCCGGTCATTTCAGTTCGGCGGCGAAATCCTCTTCCCAGTATTCGCCGGGCATGCGCGCGGTCGCGTCGTCGCCGCGCTCGATTTCGCGGCGGCGCAGCTCGACGCGGCGGATCTTCCCCGAGATCGTCTTCGGCAGCTCCGCGAACTGCAGACGGCGGATGCGCTTGTACGGCGCGAGCTTCTCGCGCGAGAAGCGGAAGATCTCCAGCGCGAGCGCCGGGCTTTCCTCGTAGCCCTGCCGCAACGTGATGAACGTCTTCGGCACCGACAGCCGTACGGGGTCGGGGCTCGGCACGACGGCCGCCTCGGCGATCGCCGGATGCTCGATCAGCACGCTCTCGAGCTCGAACGGGCTCAGCCGGTAGTCGGACGACTTGAACACGTCGTCCGCGCGGCCGATGTAGACGTAGTAACCGTCGTCGCGGCGCATCGCGATGTCCGACGTGCGGTAATGGCCGTCGCGCACCGCGTGGGCCGTCGCGTCCGGGTTGTTCGCATAACCTTTCATCAGCCCGACCGGGCGCGTGACGTCGGCGCCGATCGGCAGCGCGACTTCGCCTTCGGTCACCGGCGCGCCGTCCGGATCGAGCAGCGCGATCCGGTAGCCGGGCAGCGGCCGGCCCATCGAGCCCGCGACGACCGGCTGGCCCGGCGAGTTGCCGATCAGGCAGGTCGTCTCGGTCTGGCCGTAACCGTCGCGGATCGAGATGTTCCATGCCTTCTTCACGCGCTCGATGATCTCGGGATTCAGCGGCTCGCCCGCGCCGACGATCTCGCGCAGCGTCACGTCGAACGACGTGAGCGGCTGCTGCACCAGCATGCGCCAGACGGTCGGCGGCGCGCACAGCGTCGTCACCCGGTATTTGACGAGCGCATCGAGCACGACCTTCGGCTCGAAGCGCGCGTAGTTGAACGCGAACACGCAGGCCTGCGCATTCCACGGCGCGAAGAAGCAGCTCCACGCATGCTTCGCCCAGCCCGGCGAGCTGATGTTCCAGTGGATGTCGCCCGGCTGCAGGCCGACCCAGTACATCGTCGACAGATGGCCGACCGGATAGGTGCGGTGCGTATGCTCGACGAGTTTCGGCTTCGACGTCGTGCCCGACGTGAAGTACAGCAGCATCGGATCGTTCGCGTGCGTGACGGCGTCCGGCTCGAATTCGGCGCTCGCCGCATAACCGTCGTTCATCGCGAGCCAGCCCGCGCGCGGCGCGCCGGCGACGATCTTCCGCGCGAGGCCGAGGTCCGGCTGTTCGAACTTGGCGGTTTCGTTCTCGTCGACGATCGCGAATTTCGCGCCGCCGATCCGCACGCGGTCGCGCACGTCGTCGGGCGACAGTTGCGTGGTGGCGGGCAGCACGATTGCGCCGAGCTTCATCGCGGCGAGCATCGCGTCCCACAGTTCGACACGGTTCGGCAGCATCAGCAGGATGCGATCGCCGCGCACGACGCCGATCGAGCGCAGCCAGTTCGCGATCCGCGACGAGCGCTCGGACATCTGCGCGAACGAATACGGATCGCCCGAGCCGGTCGCCGCGTCGACGATCCACAGCGCGGGCTGCGCGTTGCCGCGCGCCATCGGGTCGAAGTAGTCGAGCGCCCAGTTGAATGCATCGAGCACCGGCCACTCGAAATCGCGATACGCGGTTTCGTAGTCGGTGCGATGGCGCAGCAGAAAATCGCGTGCGTCCAGGAATGCCTGTACCGTCATCGTGTCGTCTCCTGTCGATCCGCGTCGACGCTTCAGCGCTTGCGTGGATCCCATGCCTCGCCGTCAACCGGTGCGCGCGCTGCAGCGCGTGCCCGGTTTCCTCTGTTGCGGCGCACGGTCACGTCGTTGCGTGCCGCGTTCACCGCGCTGCCCTCGTGCCCTGCCTGATTGCCTGTCGTATGCCGGCTCGCCGGTTCGCGTGGCGGCCGGCGGCGCGCATCGCCGCTCAAAGCTGCCGCGCGATCACCATCCGCTGCACTTCGCTGGTGCCTTCGTAGATCTGCGTGATGCGTGCATCGCGATAGTGACGCTCGACTTCGTAATCGACCAGGTAGCCGTAGCCGCCGTGAATCTGGATCGCATCCGAGCACACGCGCTCGGCCATCTCCGACGCGAACAGCTTCGCCTGCGACGCTTCCGACAGGCACGGCAAGCCGGCCGTGCGCAGCTTCGCCGCGTGGTGCACGAGCAGACGCGCGGCGTTGATCTGCACGGCCATGTCGGCGAGCTTCTGCTGGATCGCCTGATGCTCGGCGATCGGCTTGCCGAACTGCACGCGCTCGCCCGCATAGCGGCGCGCCTTGTCGAACGCGGCGCGCGCGATGCCGAGCGCCTGCGCGGCGATGCCGATGCGCCCGCCCTCGAGGTTCGACAGCGCGATCTTCAGCCCTTCGCCGCGGTTGCCGAGCAGGTTCTCTTCGGGAATCGCGCAATGCTCGAACGTGATCGGGCACGTATCCGATGCGCGGATGCCCAGCTTCTTCTCGGGTTTGCCGACGATGAAGCCCGGTGTGTCGGTCGGCACCAGGAATGCGGAAATGCCGCGCTTGCCGGCTTCCGGATCGGTCATGGCAAAAACGATCGCCACCCCGGCACGCTGGCCGTTGGTCACGAACTGCTTCGCGCCGTTCAGCACCCACTTGCCGTCGCGCAATTCCGCGCGGGTACGCAGGTTGTTCGCCTCGGAACCGGCGTGCGGCTCGGTCAGGCAGAACGCGCCGATCACGCGGCCGGCCGCCATGTCGGCCAGCCAGCGATCCTTCTGCGCCGGCGTGCCGAAACCGAGGATCGGCCCGCAGCCGACCGAGTTGTGCACGCTCATCATCGTCGCGCACGCGGCGTCGCCGGCGGCGACTTCCTCCATCGCCAGCGCGTAGGCCACGTAGTCCGTATACGAGCCGCCCAGTTCCTGCGGCACGATCATCCCGAGCAGCCCCAGCTCGCCGAGCTGCGCGACGATCGCGTCGGGCAGGTGCGCGTCGTGGTCCCACTGGGCCGCGTTCGGCGCCAGCCTCTCGGTGGCGAACGCGCGCGCGGCATCGCGGATCATCCGCTGGTCTTCGGTGTAAAGCTCGTCCATGGTGCTGCTGTCTCCCGCGGCCGCCGGGCGCGACCGTCCATGCGTTTCGATGCAACAAGTGTAGGCAAGCAGGCGCGACTGTTCGATGCTCGCGTCGCTCATTTACACTGAGCGTTTTTGCCACACCGGCGACACCGATGAAGCAGGAAGACAAGGGAACCGTCGCGATCAGCCTCGTCGCGTACAGCGTCGCGCTCGCCACGCGGCGCGGCGTCGCGGCCGAGCCGCTGCTCGCTCAGGCCGGCATCGCGCCCGCGCTGCTCGCGCAGCCGCGCGCACGCGTGACCGCGCAGCAGTACGGCGCGCTGTGGAACGCGATCGCGCGCACGATGGACGACGAGTTTTTCGGGCAGGATCGCCACCCGATGCGCAGCGGCAGCTTCATCGCGATGAGCCAGTCCGCCCTGTCCGCGCGCGACGGGCTGCATGCGATGGCGCGCGCGGTGAATTTCATGCACTGCGTGCTCGACGACCTGCACGCGGAGCTCGACGCGAACCCGCAGCGCGTGCGGCTGCGCTTCGTGCACCGCAACAACGGCGCGACGCCCGCGATGTTCACGTACGCGACCTATTTCATCATCGTGTACGGGCTGACCTGCTGGCTGATCGGGCGGCGCATTCCGCTGCTGCATGCGAGCTTCCGCTGCGACACGCCGCCCGCCGACCACGAATACCCGTCGATGTTCTGCGACGACATGCGGTTCAACGAGCCCGATTCGTATGTCGATTTCGATCCCGAATTCGCGACGCTGCCGGTCGTGCAGAACGCGAAGACGCTGAAAACCTTCCTGCGCAACGCACCGGCCAGCTTCATCGTCAAGTACCGCAACCCGAATGCGCTCGCGCAGCGCGTGCGCGCGGTGCTGCGCGGGATGCCGCCCGCCGCGTGGCCCGGCGCGGGCGGGATGGCCGCACGGCTGCACGTGGCCGAGGCCACGCTGCGCCGCAAGCTGCACCAGGAGGGCCAGGCCTACCAGTCGATCAAGGACACGCTGCGGCGCGACCTCGCGTTCGAGGCGCTGGCCGACCCCGCGCGCACGATCGCCGACGTCGCGGCCGCCACCGGTTTCGCGGAGCCCAGCGCGTTCTATCGCGCGTTTCGCAAATGGAGCGGCCGCAGCCCGGCCGACTACCGCGACGAAGTGCTCGCGCGCGGCGGCGGCGCGGTCTGAATCCGGCCGGCGCGGCCATGGCTTCGCGCTTTGCGCCGAAACCGCCTAATCTTTAAGCATCGGGCCCACGCCCATTCCGCGAGCCGGACGGCGCGCGGCCGCGCGCCGCCTGGACGCCCCGATGCGCTTTCACCGTCATGAGCCGCCGCCGGCGCCTGCCGCGCCCGACGGTCGGCCCCGTCACCCGCTGTCCGCGCGGGTCGCGCGCGCCGCGCTGTTCGCGGCGCTGCTCGTCGTATGTGCCGCGGTCGCCGCGCCGTCGCCCGTCGACGCGCCCGCCGCGCGCCCGGTCATCGTGATCCCCGTCAACGGCGCGATCGGCCCGGCCAGCGCCGATTTCATCGTGCGTGCGCTCGAGCGCGCCGCCCGCGAGCACGCGCCGCTCGCGATCCTGCAGCTCGACACGCCCGGCGGCCTCGATACGTCGATGCGGCAGATCATCAAGGCGATCCTCGGCTCGCCGGTGCCGGTCGCCGCGTTCGTCGCGCCGGGCGGCGCACGGGCCGCGAGCGCGGGCACCTACATCGTGTATGCGAGCCACTTCGCGGCGATGGCGCCCGGCACCAATCTCGGCGCGGCGTCGCCCGTGCAGTTCGGCATCGGCGGCGCCGCGCCGCCGGGCGGGAACCCTGCCGCGCCGCGGCCGACCGGCGCATCGGGCGCATCGGGCGCATCGGAGGCGTCGGCCACGGCGGCCGCGCTGCCGACCGATACGCAATCGACCGAAATCCGCAAGGCGATGCAGGACGCCTCCGCCTACATCCGCGGCCTCGCGCAGCTGCGCGGGCGCAATGCCGAATGGGCCGAGCGCGCGGTGCGCGAAGCCGTCAGCCTGTCGGCGAACGAGGCGCGCACGCAGCACGTGGTCGACCTGATCGCGCAGGATCCGGCCGATCTCGCGCGCCAGCTCGACGGCCACGGCGCGACGACCCCCGCCGGCACGGTGCGGCTCGCGACCGCGCATGCGCCGCTCGTCGTCGTCGAACCCGACTGGCGCAGCCGCTTCCTTGCGATCATCGCCGATCCGAACGTCGCGCTGATCCTGCTGACGATCGGCATCTACGGCCTGTTCTTCGAGTTCGCGAACCCCGGCTTCGTGCTGCCGGGCGTCGCCGGCACGATCTGCCTGCTGGTCGGGCTGTTCGCGATGCAGTTGCTGCCGATCAGCTATGCGGGCCTCGGCCTCGTGCTGCTCGGCCTCGGTTGCCTCGTCGCCGAGGCGTTCCTGCCGACCTTCGGCGTGCTCGGCTTCGGCGGAATCGTGTCGTTCACGATCGGCGCGCTGATGCTGATCGACACCGACGTGCCCGGCTACGGCATCCCGTGGCCCGTGATCGCGAGCCTCGCGCTCGGCGGCGGGCTGTTCGTCGCGGGCGCGTCGAGCGTCGCGCTGCGCGCGCGGCGGCGGCCGGTCGTGACGGGCGCCGAGGCGATGCTCGGCAGCGTCGGCGAAGTGCTCGACGACGGCCTTCATCCGGACCAGCCGCATGGCGCGGCCGGCACCGCGCCGTCCGCGGCGGGCTGGGCGCGCGTGCACGGCGAGCGCTGGCGCGTGGCGAGCAGCGCGCCGCTGGCCGCCGGCTGCCGCGTGCGCGTCACCGGCCGCCAGGGGCTGACGCTGACCGTCGCGCCGCTCTACGACATGCCTGCGCCGCCCCATCACCAGGGAGAACCTTCATGATCGGCTACACGTTCGGCTTCAGCGGCGTCCTGATCGTCTTCGTCGTCGTCCTCGTCGCGTCGTCCATCCGCATCTTCCGCGAGTACGAACGCGGCGTCGTGTTCATGCTCGGCCGGTTCTGGAAAGTGAAGGGGCCGGGGCTCGTGCTGATCATCCCGATCGTCCAGCAGGTCGTGCGGATCGACCTGCGCACCGTCGTGTTCGACGTGCCCCCGCAGGACGTGATCACGCGCGACAACGTGTCGGTGAAGGTCAACGCGGTCGTGTATTTCCGCGTCGTCGATCCGGAGAAGGCCGTGATCCAGGTCGCGCGCTTCTTCGAGGCGACGAGCCAGCTCGCGCAGACGACGCTGCGCGCGGTGCTCGGCAAGCACGAACTCGATGCGCTGCTCGCCGAGCGCGAGCAGCTGAACGCCGATATCCAGAAGACGCTCGACGCGCAGACCGATGCGTGGGGAATCAAGGTGTCGACGGTCGAGATCAAGCATGTCGACCTGAACGAGACGATGATCCGCGCGATCGCGCGGCAGGCCGAAGCCGAGCGCGAGCGGCGCGCGAAGGTGATTCACGCGGAAGGCGAACTGCAGGCGTCGGAGAAGCTGCTGCAGGCCGCGCAGCGGCTTGCATTGCAGCCGCAGGCGATGCAGCTGCGCTATCTGCAGACGCTCACGACGATCGCGGCGGACAAGAACTCGACGATCGTGTTTCCGTTGCCGATCGATCTGCTGGGGGCGTGGCTGGACCGCCTGGGCGCGCCGCGCGAGCGCTGAAACGCAGGCGGTGCGGCCCGCGTCAGGCCAGCAGCTTGCGATCGGACTTGCCGTACTTGATCGACTTCTCGTCCGGGATCATCAGGCCCGTGTGTTCGTCGCGCCCCTGCAGCAGGAAGCGCGCGTCCGGCTTGCCGATCTGCTCGGCCGCGAGCTTGCTGTCCGCGCCGATCTCGCCCTTCTTCATCCGGTTCACGATCACGCCGGCCGCGGTGTCCTTGAAGTCGCGCAGCATCCACGCATCGCCGTCGCTGTCGCCGAACACCAGCAGCGGGCCGTAACCCTTCTTCGACGCGAGGACGTTGCGGATGCCCACCGTCTTGCCGGGCCCCCAATTGAAGTGCCAGCCGGCCGGATAGGTACTCGTGTACTGGCCGTCCTGCATGTCGAGACGCAGGCCGATCACGTTCTCGGGCGCCACGCCGTAGCCATAGTTCGGATTGCCGGCGAACACGCGCACGACGTCGTCGAGCGACGCCGTGCTGACGTACACGTCGATGCCGTTCGCGCGCAGCGTATGCATCACCGCGCGGATTTCCTCGTGAATGCGGATGCCGTGGAAATGCGTGTCGGCCACCACGCCTGCCTTGCCCGGCAGCGTCTTCGGGCTTTCGTAGCGGACCTTGCGCAGCGCGTCGCCGATGCCGTAGTTGTTCGACGCTTCCGCCATCGCCTGCAGTTCGGCGGTCGTCATGTTCTTGTAGAAATAGATGATCCACTTGTAGCCGACTTCGAGCGGATGCGTGTCGCAGATCGCGTCGTACATGAAGTACAGCTTCGCGCGGAAATCCTTGAACTGGTCGGTCTCGCGAATCTCGTCGAGGCTCTTGTCGCCGCCGAAACCCTTGTAGTTCGCATGGAGCCAGCGGTAATCGGATTCGACGTCGGCGGCGAGATCCTCCATCGTCACCGGCTTGCCGTCGACGGTCGTGTAGTCCTTCATGAACGCGCCCTTCGGCACATCCTTCCACATCACGCCGACGAATTCGTCCGGCGTCAGCTTGTACTGCAGATGGTTGATCTGGTACATCAGCAACGCCTCTTCGCAGTCGTTCATGATGCACGTGTTGTCCCAGTCGAACACCGCATACGGGCGGCGCTTTCCGTCGTAGCGGGCGCTCGCGACGCCGTGCTGGTCGAGCACCGCCTGCAGGCGCGCGGCGTTGAACGGCGACCAGCGGCCCGGGTCCAGCGCGTCCGGCGCGGTCGCGCTCTTCGCGCGGGCCGTGCCGGCCTTGAGCATCAGCGACGACGCAGCGGTCGCTGCGGCAAGGGTGTTCATGAACTGGCGGCGTTGCATGGTCTCTCTCCTGGAAATGTCGAATCGGCTCCGGCCGCTGCCCCCGGACGCTGCGCGGCGCACCGCCACCGCAAAGCCGGGACGGCTTCGAATCGGGGGCGAATGATGTGACGAAATTATTTCGGCAATTTGACAGCGTCGCGCCGCGACACGACGGAGAGTTGATCCAGCACGACATGCGCGGCTGGCGGCGGAACCGCTCGTGACACCCGCTGCCGCGACGCCGATCCCGACGCGCAGGGAACGGCAGGCACGACAACCGCGAAAACCGTCATCCGTCAGCCCTGACAAGACGCGATCCGGCGCGGCGCGTCGCCACGTTCCAATCTAGAGGAGGCCCTCCATTCCGCGTCTCCATTAGGACAAATCCCCACGTCCGTCGCCCTGGAACCGTCTATGATCTTTACATCGATCAATGACACATTAAATGCTGACTGAATAACCCGCGACGGCGACGCCAGCGGGCGCGTTCCGGATCAGCGCCCATACGGAGACGCACCATGGCCGATCACCATCCGCTGCCGGAAGTCCACCTCGACGAGCTGCCGCAATTCCGCGCGGTCCAGCAGCTCGCGTACCGCTGCGTCGAAGCCGTCGGCGCGATGCTCTACCCCGGCATCACCGAAAAGGAAGCCGCGCGCCTGCTGACCGAGTGGCTGCAGGACAACGGCGTGCACGACTGGCTGCACAAGCCGTTCGCGTGGTTCGGCGACCGCACCGCGTTCGAAGGCTTCTCCGGCCTCAAGCACATGGGCGGCTTCAATCTCGCGTTCTTCCCGAGCAATCGCCAGCTCGAAACCGACATGCCGGTGATCCTCGACGTCGCGCCGGTGCTCGACGGCATCGTCGCCGACGTCGGCTACGCGCACTGCCTCGGCCACAACCCGATCCTCGAACAGCTGCAGGACGACCTGATGGACCATCGCGACATGATCGTGCGGCTCGTGAAGGCGCGCCGTCCGATGGCCGAGGTCGCGCAGGAAGTCGACGCGCTGTGCCGCCGCCAGGGCGTCGAGCCGCGCCACAAGGCCTATCCGTTCAAGGTGCTCGCGCATCGCGTCGCGAAGATCCACAAGCTGTCGAAGCCGCGCTTCGTCGCGCGCTTCGGGCTGAACGCGACGCGCAACCTGCTGCTCGACCAGGGCCGCGCGGCGAAGCAGCAGGGCTGGTCGCCGCTGTGGTCGATCGACCGCCGCTCCGAGCATGCGCCGGTGCCGGGCCTGTGGGCCGTCGAGCCGCATCTCGGCTTCGCCGGCGTCGGCGCGAAATTCGAGGAACTGCTCGTGATCACGGACGACGACGCGTACTGGCTCGACGACGACTTGCCGCACGTGCGCCGCTGGCAGCGCCGCCAGGCCGAACGCGCGCAGGCCGTTTCGACCGTGCCGGCCGCCGCCTGACGCGGCGCCCCTCCGACTCCCTGAACGACGGACTCACGATGCAGCCTCTTTCCGACGAAGCGCCGCTGGCCCTGTTCGAATCGGTTCACAGCGAGACGGCGGTCGCCTCCGGCGACCTGACGCTCGCGGTCAGGACCTGGGGCGACCCGGCCCGCTCGCCGGTCGTGCTCGTGCACGGCTATCCCGACGACAGCAGCGTCTGGCGGCACGTCGCGCCGCTGCTCGCGCGCAAGCACTACGTGATCGCGTACGACGTGCGCGGCGCGGGCCTGTCCGGCGCGCCGAAGCGCATGGCCGACTATCACCTCGCGAAGCTGACCGACGACTTCGTCGCGGTGATCGACGCGCTCTGCCCCGGCCGCGCGGTGCACCTGATCGCGCACGACTGGGGCTCGATCCAGGGTTGGGAATTCGTCACCGATCCGCGCCTCGCCGGCCGCATCGCGTCGTACACGTCGTGCTCGGGGCCGTGCCTCGACCACGTCGGCTTCTGGCTGCGCGAACGCGTGCTGCGCCCGACGCCCGCGTCGCTCGGCAAACTCGGCGGCCAGCTCGTGCGCTCGTGGTACGTGTACCTGTTCCATCTGCCGTTCGTCCCCGAACTCGGCTGGCGGCTGTGGCTCGGCCGCGCGTGGCCGCGCCTGCTGCGCCGGCTCGAGAAGACGCCGGCGATGCCGCGCCCGACGCAGGCCGACGACGGCGCGCGCGGCGTGCGCCTCTATCGCGCGAACTTCATCCGCTGCCTGTTCGCGCCGCGCGAACGCTATGCGCATGCCCCCGTGCAGACGATCGTGCCGCTCGGCGACAAGTACGTGAGCCCCGCGCTGTCGGAGAACCTGTCGCGCTGGGTGCCGCAGTACTACCGCCGCGAAGTCGCGGCCGGCCACTGGCTGCCGCTCGCCGATCCCGCGCGCTTCGCGGATCTCGCCGGGCAACTGATCGACGCGGTCGAATCGGGCACCGAGCCGCCCGCGCTCGCGAACGCGCGCCGCCGCGCCACCAGCGGCCGTTTCAGCGGCAAGGTCGCGGTCGTCACCGGCGCGGGCAGCGGCATCGGCCGCTGCGCGGCGCTCGCGTTCGCCCGCGAAGGCGCGACGGTCGTCGCATGCGACATCGATCTCGCCAGCGCCGAACGCACCGCGCTGCTGCTCGGGCTGACCGGCGCGCACGCGCATGCGAAACGCGTCGACGTCGGGTCCGCCGACGAGATGGAAGCGCTCGCGGCGTGGGTCGGCAGCGAACTCGGCGGCGCGGACGTCGTGATCAACAACGCCGGCATCGGCATGGCCGGCGGCATCCTCGACACGAGCGCGCGGCACTGGGAGCGCATCCTGCACGTGAACTTGTGGGGCGTGATCCACGGCTCGCGGCTGTTCGCGCGGCAGATGGCCGCGCGCGGCACCGGCGGGCACATCGTCAATACCGCGTCGGCCGCCGCGTTCGGGCCGTCACGCGACCTGCCCGCGTATGCGACGACGAAGGCCGCGGTACTGATGCTCAGCGAGTGCATGCGCGCGGAACTCGCGGAGCAAGGCATCGGCGTGACGGCCGTGTGCCCGGGTTTCGCGGAGACCGGAATCATGGCGTCGACGCAATACGCGGGCGCCAATGCCCAGGACGAAGCGCGGCTGCGCAAGCGCGCGACGAAGCTCTACCAGATGCGCGGCCTGAAACCGGAAACCGTCGCACAGGCGATGGTCGACGGCGTGCTGCGCAACCGCCCCGTCGTCGCGGTCGGCGGCGAGGCGCATGCGATGCGTTTCGTCGGCCGCTTCCTGCCGTGGCTCGGCCGGATGATCGCCCGCGTCAGCATGGCATCGCATTGACGGCGCATGACGCCGCACAGGGAGACAACATGACCGATACCGCCGACTACCACAAGATCAAGGCCCGGCACGTGAAATTCGACTTCAGCGACACGCCGGTCACCTGGGTGCCGAACGATCCGGGCAGCACGCACATCATCAACACGCTGAACCTGCTGTTCCCGGAAGGCGAGCTGTGGTTCTGCCGCGTGTACAACAAGGCGCTGCCGCTGATCACCGATGCACGCCTGCGCGACGAGGCCGAAGGTTTCCTGCGCCAGGAAGCCGTGCATTCGCGCTCGCACGGCGGCGTGCTGAAGCACTACTACGACCGGCACGGGATCGACACGAAGCCGTTCACGCAGAAGCTCAACCGGCTGTTCACGCGCGTGCTCGGCGAACAGCCGCTCGGGCTGAAGATCGGCCACACGCGTTTCTGGCTGCGGCAGCAGCTGGCCGTGATCGCGTCGCTGGAGCACTTCTTCGGTTATCTCGGCAACTGGGTGCTCAACGCGCACGGTCTCGACGAAGGCCGTGCCGACCCGACGATGGTCGACCTGCTGCGCTGGCACGGCGCCGAGGAAGTCGAGCACCGCACCGTCGCGTTCGACATCTACCGGCACCTGGACGGCACCTATCCGGAGCGCTGCGTGCACATGGCGTTCGTGATCGTGCTGCTGCTCTACTACATCACGACCGGCGCGAAGTTCATGTACCGGCGCGACCCGGACGCCGGCCGCTACCCGGGCTTCGTGCTCGCGTGGTGGCAGGGCTCGCGGCGCGGGCACCTGCCGTCGTTCTGGAAGGTGATCGGCGCGGCGCTACGTTATTTCAAGCCCGGCTATACGCCGCACCACGAAGGGTCGACCGAGCAGGCGCTCGCGTATCTCGCGCGCTCGCCGGCCGCGCAGGCGGCCGCGCACGGCGGCAACTGGGGCACGGCGAAGGGCGCGTAACCGGGTTTCCGGCCGGTTCGGCGGGCGGCGCGCGCCGAAATGCGTACAATCGCGGCTTCAATTTCCCGGAGGTGCCGCGATGGCCATGAAGAAAACCGATCTCGAAAAGAACAAGGCGCTCAAGCTGACGCACGCGATGAAGCAGTCGAACTCCGCGCGTTTCGGCAAGGGCGCCGACGACGCGGCCAAGCTCGACCGCCGCGCGCAGCGCAAGCTCGACCAGGAACAGGGCCTCGTGCCGTTCGCGTGCAAGCTCAACGCCGAACTCGTCGAGCAGCTGAAGGCACGTGCGGCCACGCACCCGGAAGGGATGACGGGCCTGCTGTCCGAGCTGCTCGTGAACGGCCTCGCGCAACGCGACGCGTGACCGCCACGTATCTCGAAATTTCCGTTGACATTGCCGCGCTGCCACGACACACTCGTTCGCATGCCTATGCTCAAGCCCATCGCCATCGCGCATGAAAATCGAGTGAACGCCCATACGTGGCGAGCACCGGAGGCGCTTGTGCATTAGCATCGCGATTCAGTTACGCATGTCACAAGGCCTCGCCGGATTCGGATGAGGCCTTTTTGTTTTGGTGCGCGTCATCCTGTCCGGCTCAACGGATGGAGATGACGATGGACCAAGCAAGCCTGCTGGTTGTTTGCCGCGATCGCTGCCGCACCGATACGATCGCGTTGCCGAGAGTCGAGTTGCACTTCACGGTCGCGCCGCGCACGACGCTGGCATGGCGCGCGCAGCACGATGCCGAGGTCCGCGCACACGACGCGACGCTGTGGATCACGCGGCTGGGCTGCCTCGACGATTACTGGATACGAACCGGCGACGTGCTGCGCCTGCGGCGCGGCGATCGCATCTGGATCAGCACCGACGACGAGCGGCCCGCCGCGGCGTCGATCACGACCGCGTACGTGATGAAACGCGACGCGTGGCCCGCGCGTGCGCTCGCACGAATGCGCCGCATGCTGGGCGGGAGACATCGAAGTCGCGCGTGACGCATGCATCGTCGCGCGTGCGATCCGGGCTCGCCTCGACCTCATGAAACACCGCGCACGCGCGCCATCGGCTCACCGTCGCATATCCCGAAAATAGTCGTTGACAACACCGCGGCCCGACAACAAAATCGTTCGCATGCCTACGTTCAAGCTCATCGCCGTCGCGATTCATTGCTCGATGAACATTCGAAAGAATGATTCACGGGAGGCGCTTGTGCGTTAGCAATCGAGCAGTACCGCATGTCACACGAGGCCTCACCGGAAACGGATGAGGCCTTTTTGTTCTGGTGCGCGTCATCCGTCCGGCTCACTGAATGGAGAAGACGATGGACCAGGCAAGCCCGTTGTTCGACCGTCCCGATCGGCGCCACGCCGGCACGATCGCGTTACCGACCGTCGTGATCCGTTTCGCGGTCGCCCCGCGCACGACGATGACCTGGCGTGCGCCGCGGGATGCGGAGCTCCGCACGCAGGGCGCGGCGCTGTGGGTCACGCGCCCGCCGAACGTCGACGATTTTTGGGTGCGGCCCGGCGACGTGCTGCGCATCGCGCGCGGCGAGCGCATCTGGCTCGGCACCGATGGCGACCGGTCGGCCGAAGCGACGATCACGACCGCGTACGTGCGGCGCGGCGAGCACTTGAGGCGCATGCTCGCGCAAGTGCAACGTTGGCTCGTCGGGACAGGGAGAAGAAGCGGATGAGCGACGTGCGGTCACGCACGCGGGACGCGGAACGGCCGCGGCCGGAAACGGACGCACCCGCGGCGCAATGCGCCGCGGGTGCGCATCGAATGTCGCGGCCCGCGAGTGCGGGCCGCGAGCGATCGCACGCCGTGCGCAACAACCGGATGCAGTGCGTGCATCAGGTGCTGGCGGCGAGACGCGGGCCCGTGCTCCGGGGAGTGGAATCGACGTCGGGACGTTGCGCTGCCTGCGAGGTCACCCACGGATCGATGCCCTGCTTCTGCACCTCTTCGAGGAATGACACGCGTGTGCGCCAGTAATCCGCTTGTAATTTCGCATCGATGACGCGCTGTTCGGCTGCGAACAGTTCCATGCGCGCCGTCACGAGCATCGACGCAGCGGTTTTTTCCGGCGTGGGGGCGTGTCGCATCGCCCAACGGCTGATCCAGTTCAACATGCTGACCTCCGTGATTACGGACGAACCCGCATCGGGCAATCGCAATCGGCCGTGCCTGCCCGAACGCGCAACGGCCTTGACCGCCATTCACCGCCTGGCCTGCACGGACTGCGACTCCCCCGCGTCGGCAATTACCGGCCGGCGTGTGCATGCGCGGTGTATCTATCCTAGAAAGACTTGCCGGTTTACGCGATGGGGTCTTGCAATCTTTTACACAGAAACCACAGTCGCCTCCGCATCGCGAAATGACAGTTGCGGACGGGACGGCTTCGGCGCAGCATAGCCCGATACCTGCCACCGCCTGGGCTGACGAATGCCCGCCGCACGTCGCCGTCGTGCATTCGCACCGGCCGCGCGCGGGCGCCGCCTGCACCGTGTTCGTGCAGCATGCGGGCGCGCCGTTTGCGTCGCCGGTCGTCGCGCATCCGCCACGCGCGATGCGGCCGCCGCGCAGTTGCACACGCATCGGCCGGTTTCGCCCGCCCGCCTGCCATCGTTTCCACCGTTTCCGCCATTTCTGCCGGCCCGTGCCGCGCGAACCGGTAAAATGCGCGCCTTCGTCGCGCGGCCGGGCTGCCAGACCGTTCGCGCGCAGGCAACCGATCGTGCCCTCCAACTATATCGTCCGAGCTATCCGCGCTATTACAATCCGCCGATAGCCAGGAAATAGTGGCTGGTTACATTAAGCCCGCCGCGCGCTGCCTGCACAACAATTCGGCACAACAATCAACACGACAACCCGACCGGAGAAACGCCTTCATGGAATCCATCAAGCGGTATTTCGGCTTCGCTGAAGCCGGCACCGACTTCCGCACCGAAATACTCGCGGGCGTCACCACGTTCCTGACGATGGCCTACATCATCTTCGTCAACCCCGCGATCCTCGGCGACGCCGGCATGCCGAAGGAATCCGTGTTCGTCGCGACCTGCCTCGTCGCGGCGCTGGCATCGATCATCATGGGGCTGTACGCGAACTACCCGATCGCGTGCGCGCCCGGCATGGGCCTGAACGCGTATTTCGCCTATACGGTCGTCAAGGGGATGGGCTTCACCTGGCAGGCCGCGCTCGGCGCGGTATTCATTTCCGGCTGCCTGTTCCTGCTCGTCACGCTGTTCCGCGTGCGCGAGGCGATCGTCAACGGCATTCCGAAATCGCTGCGGATCTCGATCACCGCCGGCATCGGCCTGTTCCTCGGCATCATCTCGCTGAAGACGTCGGGCGTGATCGTCGGCAACCCGGCCACGCTCGTCACGCTCGGCGACCTGCACAAGCATGAGACGATCCTCGCGATCGTCGGCTTCTTCACGATCGTCACGCTCGACCACCTGCGCGTGCGCGGCGCGATCCTGATCGGCATCATCGGCGTCACGGTCCTGTCGTTCTTCTTCGCCGGCAACCAGTTCCACGGCGTGTTCTCCGCGCCGCCGTCGATCGATGCGACGCTGTTCAAGCTGGACATCGGCGCCGCGCTGTCGACCGGGATCATCAACGTGATCCTCGTGTTCTTCCTCGTCGAGCTGTTCGACGCAACGGGCACGCTGATGGGTGTCGCGAACCGCGCGGGCCTGCTCGTCGAAGGCAAGATGAACCGCCTGAACAAGGCGCTGCTCGCCGACAGCACCGCGATCGTCGCGGGCTCGGTGCTCGGCACGTCGTCGACCACCGCGTACATCGAAAGCGCATCGGGCGTGCAGGCCGGCGGCCGCACGGGCGTGACGGCCATCACCGTCGCGGTGCTGTTCCTCGCGTGCCTGTTCATCGCACCGCTCGCCGGCGTCGTGCCGGCCTACGCAACGGCGCCGGCGCTGCTGTACGTGTCGTGCCTGATGCTGCGCGAGATGGTCGAGGTGCCGTGGGACGATGCGACGGAAGCCGTGCCGGCCGCGCTGACCGCGCTGCTGATGCCGTTCACGTACTCGATCGCGAACGGCGTCGCGTTCGGCTTCATCGCGTACGGCGGCCTCAAGCTGCTGACGGGCCAGGCGCGCACGGTCAAGCCGATCGTCTGGATCATCGCGGCCGTGTTCCTGTTCCGCTTCTTCTATCTCGGCAGCGAGTAAGCGACACGCCGCGCCGCGGATGAAAAAACGCCACCTTCGGGTGGCGTTCTTGTTTTCGCACTTTCGCACGACTCCTTGCGCGATCCCGGCGCGTCGACGCACCGTGCCGTACTTATGCGCCGGACAACCGGCGGCGCCCATACGAAAATGCCGCCCGGCCCGCCGAACGGCATTGCATGGCAACGTCTTCGCGTGCGCCGCGCTCGATCGCGCGCGCCGCGAGACGAGCGTCGTGTCGTCAGCGCCAGTTGGCCTCGTAGAAGCGCACGTAACCGCTGCGCAGCGTCACGCATTGCGCGCGCGTCTCCGACAGCAGGCGCCGCGCAGCCGCCTCGATCCGGTCGCGGTGCTGGTCGAATGCGCCGACCATGTCCTCGAAGCGCGGCGATGCCGCACCGAAGTGGTCTTCCAGCGCCTCGGCGGTGATCTGACATTGGACGCGCTCGCCATTGACCAGTGCCGTGAACGCAAGCATCAGGTCGCGCCCCGAATACTCGGGCTTCTCGTTCGTGAAATGGATCTGCATGGGAGCCGCCTCGACCGGTAGAAAACGAATGACCGCGTCCGTCGTCCGCCACCGGCCGGACGAAATGTACGCGGGCTCGCCGGCGGAGGCCACGACCGCGGGGGATGGGGCGGTCGACGCATGCCGGTTGCTTTCCACTTTAGACGGTTTCGCGCAGGAGACAAATTTTCCCGCATGCGTCGTTCCGACGCGCCATTCCTCAGATCAGCACGGCATCGGGCACCGTTTCGGAAACGGGCTTCAGTGCGGATCGGTAGGCCAGACGTTGAGCGCGATCGCGGCGGTCGTGACGCCCACCGCAATCGCGGCCGCCCCGTATTGGACCGCATCGGCCAGATCGAACAGCAATCCATGGATCGCCACGGCGATGCCGCCCAGCATGATGAACGTGGCGATGGCCGCCAGCACGACTCTCAGTTCCGTCCGAACCATGATGCGTCTCCCGAACGGATGCATGTCGCGTCGCATGCATGTTGCAATGCGGAACACGGCGCGTGCGTGCTCCATTTCCATCATTGCAGGCGGGCGCCTGAAAGCAAGGAGATTTTGTTCCCGGTCGCGCATCGCACGTGGCGCTTGTATGATGATGCGTACCCGGACGGACGGCTGTTGCGCCGGATGGTGCACCGCGAGCGGAGACGCACTCCGCCGCCGGTTCCGATTCGGTCGGCCCGGGCTGCCCCGGGAACAGGAGACAAGTCATGCCGCAACCCTTCGTGCTGCCCGTCACCGCGGGTCGCACCGACCTGCTCGCGCAGGCGCATGCGCGTTCGACCGCGGTCGGCCTGCGCGCGCACGAACGCCCGGATTTCACGCCGCTGTCGCGTATCGCGCTGCGCGAACTGCTCGACACGAATCACACGCTGTTCTCGCACGCGCGCCCGGTGATGGAAGACCTCCACGCGCAGATCGCCGAGACGCAAAGCCTCGTGCTGCTGACCGACGCCGACGGCGTGATCCTGCACAGCATCGGCGACGCCGACTTCATCGAAAAAGCCAACCGCGTCGCGCTGCGCACCGGCGTGTCGTGGGCCGAAGGCGCGCGCGGCACCAATGCGATCGGAACCGCGCTCGCGTCGGGCCAGGCCGTCGTCGTGCACGGTTCCGAACACTTCCTGCGCGCGAACCACATCCTCACCTGCTCGTGCGCGCCGATCGTCGATCCGTTCGGCCGCACGCTCGGCACGCTCGACGTCAGTGGCGACCCGCGCGGCTCCAGCCCGCATACGCTCGCGCTGGTGCGGATGTCCGCGCAGCTGATCGAGAACCACCTGTTCGCGAACCAGTGCGGCGAAGCGCTGCGGCTGCGCTTTCACGCGCACGAGGATTGCGTCGATTCGCTGTTCGCCGGGCTCGTCGCGTTCGGCCCCGACGGCGGGCTGATCGCCGCGAACCGCAGCGCGCAATTCCAGCTCGGCGCGTCGTTCGACGCACTGCAACATCAGGCCAGCGACGCGTTGTTCGGCATGCGCTTCGCGCAGCTCGCGCAGCAGGCCGCCCGCGCGCCGGGCGCCACGTTCCGCCTGACGCTGTCGACCGGCGTGCGCGTGCTCGCCCGCTGCGAATTCCCGGACGCGCAGAAGACGGCCGTCGCCGTCACGCCGCCCGCGCCGGCCGCGCGCGTACGCGCGCCGGACCCCGACGCGATCACGTTCGCGACGCTCGACACCGGCGACGCACGCATGGCCGCCGTGCTCGAACGCGTCGCGAAGATCCGCGGGCGCGACCTGCCGCTGCTGATCCTCGGCCAGACCGGCACCGGCAAGGAATGGCTCGCCCGCGCGCTGCACCAGGCGTCGCCGCGCGCGGACGGCCCGTTCGTCGCGGTCAACTGCGCGGCGCTGCCCGATTCGCTGATCGAGGCCGAGCTGTTCGGCTATGAAGACGGCGCGTTCACGGGCGCGCGCAAGCGCGGCAGCCCCGGCAAGATCGCGCAGGCCGACGGCGGCACGCTGTTTCTCGACGAGATCGGCGACATGCCGCTCGCGCAGCAGGTGCGGCTGATGCGCGTGCTGCAGGAGCGGGCGGTGATGCCGCTCGGCGGCGCGCGCGCGGTACCGGTCGACGTGCGCGTGGTTTGCGCGACCCATCGCGACCTGCGCGCGATGATCGCGGACGGCACGTTCCGCGAAGATTTGTTCTACCGGATCAACGGCCTCGCAGTCACGCTGCCGGCGCTGGCCGCGCGCACCGACCTGCCGGTCCTGGTCGACCGGATTCTCGCGCGGCTGGCGCGCAGCGAACCGATGCCGCGCCGCATCGCGGCCGACGTGCTCGATGCGTTCAAGCGCCACCGCTGGCCCGGCAACCTGCGGCAGATGACCAACGTGCTGCGCACGGCCGGCATGCTCGCCGAAGACGAAGCCGAAATCGCGCTCGCGCATTTGCCCGACGATTTCTGGCTCGACTGCGACGATGCATCGGCCGCGCCCGCTGCCGCCACGCCGGCCACGCCGACCGTGCCGGCCGGCACGCACGAAGGCACGACGCTGCAAAGCCGCCAGGCCGCGGTGATCGACGCCGTGCTTGCGCGGCACGGCGGCAACGTATCGGCCGCCGCGCGCGAGCTCGGCCTCGCGCGCAATACCGTGTACCGCTACCTGCGGCGGCATTGACGCCCACGGCCGGCGGACGCTGCCCGCCGGCCGGTTCGGGTATGCTTGGCGCGTTGCCGCCGACCGCCGCCCGCTTCAGTCATGACCGATCCAGACCACCCGCCCCTCGTGCGCATCGAGCCGCTCGGCGCGACCTTCGACGCGCCCGATTCGCTGACACTGCTCGAGGCCGCCGCGTTCGCGCGCGTGTCGCTGCCGCGCTCGTGCCGCAACGGCACGTGCCGAAGCTGCCTTTGCCGGATCGTCAGCGGCAGCGTACGCTACACGATCGAATGGCCGGGCCTGAGCCGCGAGGAAAAGGCCGACGGCTATACGCTGCCGTGCGTGGCCGTCGCGACGTCGGACCTCGTGCTCGACGTGCCCGACGCGGCCATGCTCGACTAGACGCGGCGTGCGGCCACGCGCGCCGTCCTGCAACGCCCGATCCTGCGTGGAGAACGCGATGACCCAGTCAACCGATCGCATCGAGAAACAAGTCCAGCTCGCGGCCTCGCCCGACCGCGTGTGGGAAGCCGTCAGCAATTCCGGCGAATTCGGCCAGTGGTTCGGCGTCGCGTTCGACGGGCCGTTCGCGGCCGACCAGCCGCTGTTCGGCCGCATCACGCCGACGCGCGTCGACGACGACGTCGCCAGGGCACAGGAACCCTATGCGGGCACTGTGTTCGAAATCGTCGTCGATCGCATCGAGCCGCAGCAACTGTTCTCGTTTCGCTGGCATCCGTTCGCGATCGACCCGCATTTCGATTACGCGTCCGAGCCGATGACGCTCGTCACGTTCACGCTCGCCGCCCAGGCCGGCGGCACGCTGCTCACGGTCACCGAAACGGGTTTCGACCAGTTGATCGAAGCGCGCCGCGCGAAAGCGCGCGAGATGAACGACCAAGGCTGGGCCGCGCAGATGACGCTGATCACGAAATACCTGGCGAAGCACGCGTAGCGCGCCGCTTCGCCGCATGCCGCCGCCGTCCCGCGCACCGGCGTGCGTGGCATAATCCGCTCCATCGTCGCCCATACGCCGCCGCGCATCGCATGCTGAGTCGTCGCCTCCGGAAGATCGGCAGTCTGATCGGGATGCTCGCCATCCTGATGACGGCGCTCGCGCCGACGATCTCGCAGGCGCTCACCACGCAAGGGCGTGTCGACGCGCTGCTGGCCGGCTACTGCACGGCCGCGCCGGCCGCCGGCGGCCACGCGTCCGATCCGTCGACCAGTCTCCACGCGCATCTCCAGGCATGCGGCTATTGCAGCCTGCTTGCCCATACCCCCGCGCTGCCCGCCCCCGAACTGACGTTCGCGGCCCACGTACGCGTGATCCAGCATCGCGCGGCCACCCGCTTCGAAAGCCTGCGCCGCGCGCTGCCGCTCACGGCCGCGCAGCCGCGCGCCCCGCCGTTCACGTCCTGATCCGCTGTCGTTGCACGTGATGCCATCGCGCATCGCGTGGTCCGCGCACGCCGCTCGCGTGCGTGACATGTCACGTTTCGAAGGACGCTCACCCTCATGCATACCGCCACGCTCTTTCGCGGCGCACTCGCCGCGCTCGGCTTCGTCGTCATCCAGGCTGCCCATGCGCACGCCATCCCGAAGAAGCAGGTCCCGGCCGCCGACGCCACGCTGTCGGCCACGCCGCACGCCGTCACGATCGATTTCAGCGAAGCGCTCGAACCGGCCTTCAGCTCGATCGCCGTCACCGACGGCCATGGTCAATCGGTCACCGACGGGAAATCGGCCGTCGACGCCGGCAACCGGAAACGGATGCACGTCGCCCTGGCCAGCCTGACGGCCGGCGCGTACACGGTCGCGTGGGTCGCGGTGGCAAGCGACGGCCATCGCACGCAAGGCCGCTACACGTTCACGCTGAAGTAACGCGCACGCTGCCCCGGCCCCCCCATCAGGAGAACAAACGATGAAACACCCGATTCCGACCGCCCTGCTCGTTGCCGTGTTCGCGCTGCAAGCGCCCGCCTCGTTCGCCGCGCCGGCCGTGCAGGCCGATGCGTGCTGGATCCGCGCGATGCCGGCGACGGTGCCGTCGTCCGGCTACTTGACGCTGAAGAACGACGGCGACACGCCCGCCACGCTGACAGGCATCGACAGCCCCGCATACGGGATGGCGATGGTGCATGAAACGCAGACGAACGGCAGCACCGCGAAGATGGTTCATGTCGACTCGGTCGTCGTCCCCGCGCACGGCTCGCTGACCTTCAAGCCGAAGAGCTATCACGTGATGCTGGAGGAACCGCGCAAGGCCGTCGCGCCCGGTTCGAAGGTGCCGTTCCGGCTGCATTTCGCGGACGGCTCGACGGTGTCGGTCACCTGCGACGCGAAGGCGCCGACCTACGCCGGCCAGTAACGCACCCGGTATCCCGATCGAAGGAGACGCACATGAAAGACCGCCTGCCGCTGGCCGGCCGGATCGTCCGCTACCGGACGCCGCTGAATCTCGCCGTACTGATCGTCTGCGGGTTGTGGGCCGCGTGGATCGCGTGGATGACGCGGCCCGCCGCGATCGACACGCCGCCGTCGATTCCCGCGTACTGCATGCGCGACACGCACTGACGCGCCGCGCCCGCACGGTTCCGGCGGCGGCCCGCGCCATTATTGGCGTGGCACCATCGCTGCATCCCGTCCGCCGGAACCGTCACCCGGAGCAACGCATGGCCCTTCAGACCTGGATGCTGTTTGCCGCAGCCTATCTCGCCACGACACTGTCGCCCGGGCCGAACGTGCTGCTCGTGATCCGCAACACGGTGCGCTACGGCACGCACGGCACCGCCGCGACGATCGCGGGCAATCTCGTCGCACAGGGTGTGGTCGTGCTGCTCGTCGCGCTCGGCGTCGGCGCCGTACTGGCCGCGATGCCGCCGCTGTTCGTCGCGATGAAGGTCGTCGGCGCCGCCTACCTGATGGTTCTGGGTGTGCGGCAACTGCGCGGCGACCGCATGGCCGCCGCGTCGGGCGGCGCCGCGCAAAGCGCCATGCCCGACCGCGCGAAGCTGTTTCGCGAAGCGCTGTTCGTATCGGGCAGCAATCCGAAGACGATGGTCTTCCTGTCGGCATTCATGCCGCAGTTCGTCGTGCACGATCGCCCGCTCGCGCTGCAGTTCGTCGTGATGTACGCGACGATCGCCTGCACCGTCGTGATCGTTCACAGCGTCTATTCGGCCGGCGTGCGCCGATTCCATCGCGATTTCGGCATGCGTCGCGCAGCACGTGCGCTCAAGCGCGCCAGCGGGCTGCTGTTCGTCGGGCTCGGGATCAAGCTGCTGACCGCACGGCAGGCGTAAGCGGGCAAGCGCGTCAGCGCATGTGCGCGGCGAGCGCCGCGGCAATCTCGCCGAACGACGGGCGGGCGTCGATATCCTCATTCAGGCAGGCCGCCGCGAGGGCATCGAGGGCATCCGAGCGCGACTCGCATCGCTCGAGCAACTCGCCGAGCAGATAGCCGAACGCGCGCACTTCGAGCCGCTCGAACCTGCCGCCACGCGTGCGGTCGTTCACGTCGTAGAGCGACGCCGCGCCGAAATCGCCCAGCAACGCGCCGCCTGCCCCGTCGTGCAGGATGTTGTGCGCATACAGGTCGCCATGCATGATGCCGCGCGCATGCAGATGGCCCGCGACCGACGCGATGCCGTGCGCGATCCGCACCGCTTCGGCCGGCGCGAAGCGCGCGTCGGCCGCATACACGTCGCGCGTGCAGGAAGCGAAGCTCGGCGGCCCGGCGAGATTCCCGAGCGCGGGATCGACCAATTCCATCACGAGGCCGTGCGTGCCGTCCGGATGCCCGCTCACCTTGCCGATCACCGGGATCAGGTCCGGGTGGCGGCCGGCGTGCAGGCACGCGGCCATTTCGCAATCGGGCAGGCCGTCGCTCGTCACCGCGCCCTTGAACAGCTTGACCGCGACCGCGCGCGACGGGTGGCCGTCCATACGCCACTGCGCCCGGTAAATGACGCCCGATGCGCCCTCGCCCAGCTTCCGTTCACACGACAGCGACGCCCAGTCGATCTGCGCGACGTCCGGCCCCGCCGACGCCGCCGCCTCCGGCGCCGCACTGAACGGATTGCCGGCCGTGGCGAGCCACGCGAGACGCGGCAGGCGCAGCAGCCAGTCGGGCAACGCATCCAGCCGGTTCGCCGACAGGCGCACCAGTTCGAGCGCGCGGCATGCGGCCATTTCGGCCGGCAGCGCGCGCAGCCGATTGCCCGCGAGCATGAGCTTCTGCAGCCGCGAACAGTCGCCGATGTCGGCCGGCAGCGCGTCGATCGCGTTGTCGGTGAGGATCAGCCAGCGCAGCGCGCGCGGCAGTGCGCCGCGCGGCACCGTGCGAATCCGGTTCGCCTTGAAGCCGATCATGTCGAGTTGCCCGCACGCGCCGAGCACGTCGGGGAACGCGGTGAAGCGGTTGCCGGATGCAAACAGGATGCGCAGGCGATGCAGCCGCGGCAGGTCGTCCGGCAACGCGGACAGCGCATTGCCGGTCAGGTCGAGCACTTCGAGCGTGTCGGCCAGATCGAGGATCTCGCGCGGAAATTCGGTCAACCCGCATGCGAGCTTGAGTTGCCGTGCGCCCGACAGTTGTCCGGCCTGCAGTTGTTCGAGGGTGTGGGTCACGGGTGAAAACGGGTTGCGGTTGCGACGGTCGCCAGACCGATCCGACGAATTCTACCGGGATCGCTGCCGTGCAAAATCATGACGTTGTCACGGCCCCTTCACAAACGCGCAATGTGACGTTAGAATTGCGCCCCTTGCAGTGCCGACGTGGTGAAATTGGTAGACACGCTATCTTGAGGGGGTAGTGGCGAAAGCTGTGCGAGTTCGAGTCTCGCCGTCGGCACCAAATGCAGCTTCAACGTTTTCCGCGTATTTTCCGAAACCCGCGACAGCAGATGGCTTCGCGGGTTTTTCGTTTTCGGCTACGCCAGCCGCAGAAAATTCCGCACCACCGCCGACGGCTCGTCGCATCGCGACACGATGGCCAGCCTGGCGCGCAGCCCGTTACCCGCGAACGGCCGGTACACGACCCCGGGCACCTGCACCTGCGTGATCGCCTTCGGCACGACCGATACGCCGAGCCCGGCCGCCACCAGCGTCACCGCGGATGCCATCTGCGGCGCCGGCTGCGCCATGCGCGGCTCGAATCCGGCGGCCTTGCACGCGGCGACGATGTCGTCGAACAACGCGCTGCCGGCCTCCCGCGGCACCTGCACGAACGACTCGTCGGCCAGTTCCGCCAGATCGATACGCCGGCGCGGCGCGAGCCGATGCGCGACGGGCAGCGCGACGAACATCGGCTCCTCGTCCCAGTCGGCGGTGCGCAACGTCGCGGCGACGCGCCGCACCGGCCGCACGATCGCCACGTCGAGGCGCCCGGCATCCAGTGCCTCGAGCAGGACACCCGACGTCGCTTCCTGCAACGTCAACTCCGCATCCGGAAACGCCTCTCGAAAGCGGCGAATCAGATCCGACACTTTCGGGTTGAACGCCGCCGTCCCGGTGAAACCGACCCGCAGATGGCCGGTTTCGCCGCGCGCGGCACGCCTGGCCGCGCGTGCCGCGCGCTCGGCATCGTCGAGCACGCGTCGCGCCTCTTCCGCGAAGACCTCGCCTGCCAGCGTCAGCCCGGCGCCACGCGCGGTCCGCTTGAACAGCTCCACGCCGAGTTCGCTTTCGAGCGCCTTGATCTGCTGGCTCAACGGCGGCTGACCGATGCCGAGCAGGTCGGCGGCCTTCGTGAAATTCGACGTGGCCGCGACGGCCAGAAAGTATCGGAGATGCCGGAGTTCCATTCGTGAGCGACCTTGCGGGAAGTCGAGGCGGCCTTCAAGCCAGTGTTAAAACATATCGCTGCGGTTCTTTTCATATATTGGACATATACATGACGATGCGCAAGAATTCGTGCATTCCCGTCGCACATCGAGTGCATCCATGTCCGCCCCCTCGATTTCCCGCTCCATGCCCGGCCCGCAGCAAACCGCGCCCGATGCCCTGCCGGCCGGCGTGTCCCCGCGCTCGGCCGCGTACAAGCGCATCGCGCTCGCGCTCTTTCTCGCCGGCTTTTCCACCTTCTCGCTGCTGTACTGCGTGCAGCCGCTGCTTCCCGCGTTCGCCCGCGAATTCAACCTCGGCGCGGCGTCGAGTTCGCTCTCGCTGTCGCTGTCGACCGGGATGCTCGCGGTGTCGATCCTGTGCGCCGGCGCACTGTCCGAACGCGTCGGACGGCGCGGGCTGATGTTCGCGTCGATGACGCTGGCCGCGCTGTTCAACCTGCTGGCCGCGCTGTCGCCGAACTGGAACCTGCTGCTGCTCTGGCGCGCGCTCGAAGGCTTCGCGCTCGGCGGCGTGCCGGCGGTTGCGATGGCCTATCTCGCGGAAGAAATCGCCGCCGACGGGCTCGGCTTCTCGATGGGCCTCTACGTCGGCGGGACCGCGTTCGGCGGCATGATCGGACGGATCGGCATGAGCGCGCTCGAAGAGCACTTCTCGTGGCGCACGGCGATGCTGACGATCGGCGTCGTCGACCTGCTTGCGGCGATCGCCTTCGTGATACTGCTGCCGACATCGCGCCGCTTCGTGAAGCGCACCGACCTGACGCTGCGTCATCACATCCGGCTGTGGCACGCGCAACTGCGTCACGTGCGTCTGCCGTTCGTGTTCGCGATCGGTTTCCTGGTGATGGGCGCGTTCGTGACGATCTACAACTACGCCGGGTTCCGGCTCATGGCCGCGCCGTTCAACCTGAGCCCGACCGCCTGCGGACTGATCTTCGGCGCCTACCTGTTCGGGATGGTGTCATCGTCGAGTGCCGGCGCGCTCGCCGACCGCCTCGGGCGGGCCCCGGTGCTCGTCAGCGGCATCGTCGTCTTCGCGGCGGGCCTCGCGCTGACGCTGTCGCACTCGCTCGTCGCGATCGTCGTCGGCATCGTGCTCGTCACGATCGGCTTCTTCGTCGCCCACTCGGTCGCGAGCGGCTGGGTCGGCAACCTCGCGGGGGCCGCGAAGGGGCATGCGGCCTCGCTCTATCTGCTGGCCTACTACGTCGGGTCGAGCGTGCTCGGCTCGATCGGCGGGACGTTCTGGCAACACGGCGCGTGGGCGAGCGTCGCCGCGTATGTCGCGGTGCTGCTCGCGCTCGCGCTGCTGGCGGCGCGACGGTTGACGCGCGGCTGAGGTGACGCAGCGCGACCGGCGCGCGCCGGACCGCGCCGCCGTCACGACGCCAGCACATCGCTCCCCTTCGCCGCATGCGCTGCCTCCCGCCGCCGCAGCGTCATCGCGATCAACGCGGCCAGCACCGCCAGCCCGACACCCGTGAGAAACCCGCCCGTATAACCGACCTTCGCGGTCAGCGACAGGATCGTCGACGACGCGATCAACTCGCCGAGATCACGCGTGCTCTGCACGGCCGTCACGTCGGTACCGGCCTGGTCGCTGCCGCCCGCGAAGCGCATGCCGGCCGTCATGATCGACACCGACGTGATCCCCGTCGCCAGCGAGCCGAGCACCGTGCACAGCCACGCCCACGACGGCGACACCGGTAGCCATCCGCTCGCCTGCGCGAACCACAGCAACGCCGCCGCGCCCGCGCAGCTCACGCCGGCCGTGAACGCACGCCATACCCCGAGCCGCCTCACGAGCCACGCGCCGCCGCCGCAACCGAGCACGACCGTCACGACGCCGCCCGCCATCCCGAGTTTGCCGATCGCGTCGAGCGTCCAGCCCGCATCGTTGAGAAACAGCTTCGACAGGCCGAAGCCCGATACGGCCGTCATCGCCGACAGCAGCGCGAGCGACAGCAGCGACCACGAACGCGGCCGCTTCGCGAAACGCACGAGGCTCGCGTCGTGTGCCGGCCGCGCCCGCGCACGGTCCGCATCGCGCGGCAGCACCCACAGCACGCAGACCAGGCTCGCGAGCGGCACGGCCGCCAGCGCGAGAAACGCGGCCGGCTGGCCGAACAGGCCGATCAGCGTCAGTGTGCCGGCGCCGCCGCCGAAGAAGCCAATCATCACGCCGGCAATCTGGATCGCGTTGATCCTCGCGAGCGTGTCGCCGCTGAAATGCTCGGCGGCCATGCCGTCGTTCGCGATGTCCTGCGTTGCGCTGGCAAGCGACGCGACGGCCAGCAGGCCGACCGCCCAGCCGGCCGTCGCGACCGTCATCCCGATCTGCGCGAGGCAGCCGAGACACACCACGACGAGGGTCTGCATCGGCAGCATCCAGCTGCGCCGCCGCCCGAGGCGTGGCGACCAGCGGTTGTCGACGACGGGCGCCCACAGGAATTTCACGACCCACGGCAACCCGACGAGCGGCAGGAACGCGAGTGCGTGAAGCGGCGCGCCGTCGTGGCGCAGCAGTGTCGGCATCGCATCCATCGCAATACCGATCGGGATGCCCTGCGACAGGTAAAGCAGCGTGATCGTGATGACCAGGCGGCGATGTTCGAGCAGATCGCGCATCGAAGTCTCCAGTTGCATGAGGTTAAAAAGGTTCGACGCCGGCCGGCACGCGTGCGGCCGGCATCGCATCGCGCCGCGGACGGCGGGCGGCACGCAGCAGCAACACGCCGAATACGACGAGTGCCGTGTCGATCCACCCGTACACGGGTGCGCCCGCGCCCAGCAGCGCGAGTGCGCAATGCGTCGCGCCGGCCAGCCCGTAAGCGGCGCCGGCCGCACGCATCAGCACGCGCAGCCATGCCGCCCGATCGGCCGCCCGGGCCGCGACCGCAATCGCACCGGCCCACACGGCCCAGAACAGCATCGCGAGCGCATGGTCGACGTGCACGCCGTCGGGCAACGCGCGCCCGGCAAACAGCAGGACACCGCCCGCGAGCACGAGCCCGCCGCATGCGCCCACCGCGACGGCGGCCAGCACGCTTGCCGAGCGATCGCGCTGCGCGCGCCGCCGCTCGATCCACAGATGCAAGCCCGTCGCGCACAACACGCACGCAGCAAGCCCCATCAGGAAATGAAGCGCGCGCAGCACACCGCCCGCCGCACCGACCCAGCCGTATTGCGCGAAATGCAGCGGCTGCATCGCGATGAATGCGCGCAGCCAGAAGCCGCGACCGCGCGACGTCGCATCCGCGAGCCATTGCCCGTCCGCCGCGCGATACAGGTGACGCTCGAACACCGCCGTACTCGGCAGCCCCGCGGTCGTGCCGGCAATCTCGACGGTCGCGTTCGCGTCGCCCCAGCGATGCAGCGCGACGGCTTCGCGCCGGAAGTCCGGCCTGCGCGCCGCATCGCACCGCAACAGCGCGTCGAGATCGGGCGCGTGCTGCCACGGGCCGCCGGCCTCGGCGGGCGGCGGCCCGCCGAGCAGTTCGGCGAACGCGCGCTGCGGCTGCCCCGGATACGCGACGCCCGCGAGCGACACCGTGCCGAGCGCGCCGAGCCCCGACAACGCGCCGGTGAACGCGAACAGCACGAGCCACGGCGTCCCCCACAGGCCGATCCACGCATGCAGGTCGAACAGCGCGACGCGCAACCCGTGGCCGCGCCGGACGCGTGCCGCATCGGGCCAGCAGCGGCGATGCACGACCACGCCCGCGACGACGAGCACGAGCAGCACGATGCCCCACAGGCTGACGAAGATGCGGCCGGGGAAACCGGCGAACAGCGTCTTGTGCAGCGTGACGATCAACCTCGCCCTTCCCGCGTCGGGCAGCGGCGCGCCCGTCGCCGGATCGAGCGCCAGCGTGCACGCCTGGCGCGCATCGCAGAACCGGATCGCCGGATCGGCCGGCCGCGGCAGCACGATGCGCACGTCGCGCAACGCAACACCGTGTGCCGCCGCGCGCGCGACGAGCGCATCGAGCGGCAACGCCGGCCGCGCGACCGCCACCGGCGGCGGCCGCCACCAGCCCTGCATCGAATCGAACGCGAGACTCCAGGTGCCGCTGAACAGCACGACGAACAGCACCGTGCCGAACAGCGCGCCGGCGCCGCGATGCAGCGCGCGCCAGCGCGAACGCGACGACGCCTCCATGTCAGCGCCCTCCCCAGAACAGCGCGCACGGCACCAGCACCGCAAGCCACACACCCGCGCGCCACACCGCCTGCCGCGGCCCGGGCGCGACGAGCATCCACAGCAGCGCGGCCACACTCGCGGCGAGCGTCAGCAACACGGCCGCATAGAGCCGGTTCAGGCCGTCGGCCGGGTAATGACGGGCCAGCGTGACCGCGAGCGCCACCGCGCCCGGCAGCACGCCGCCGATCGCGATCGCCGAGCGCGTGCCCCAGCCGGGCGCCATCAGAACTGCCCGCGCACGGTCAGCATCACGTTGCGCGGTTCTCCGTAGCGGTTGTTCCAGCCCGGCTGGCTCAGGCTCAGGTAATACTGGCGGTCGAACAGGTTGTTGACGTTGAGCGCGGCGCTCCAGTGCTTGTCGTAGCGGTAGCCGAGCCGCACGCTCGCGAGCGCGTAGCCGCCCTGGCTCATCGTCACGCCGTTGGCCTGCGCCGAGTAGCTGCTCTGCACCTGCAGGCCGCCGCCGACGCTCCAGCGCCGCTCCTGCCACGGCAAGTCATAGTTGGTCCACAGCCGGAACAGGTGGCGCGGGTTCAGCAGCGGCGCGAACGTGCCCGCGTTCGCGAGGTTGTCCGCGTAGCGCATCGTGTCGTACGTGTAGCTCGCCCACACGCTCCACCACGGCGTGATGCGGCCGTTCGCCTCGAACTCGAAGCCCTGGCTGCGCACGCTGCCGCCGTTCACGTAATAGCAGCTCGGCCCCGCGCACGGATGCGCGATGTCGACCTGCGGGTTGTTGTCGAGGTCGATGCGGAACGCCGCGAGCGACACGTTGAGCTTGCCGCCGGCCAGTTCGCCCTTCACGCCCGTCTCGTAGGTGCGCCCCTTCACCGGCGTCAGGATGCCGCCGCCCCACATCGACTTGGTCTGCGGCTGGAACACTTCCGCGTAGCTCGCGTACCACGACCAGTCGCGCGCGAAATCCCAGATCAGACCGCCGTAAGGCGTGAACTGGTGACCGGTGTTGTAGTGCGCGCCGAGGCTGTCCTGGTTCCACCAGCTCATCCGGCCGCCGAGCACGAGCGTGACGGGTTCCGCGAGCTTGATGCGGCCGAGCCCGTAGACGCCCTTCTGCGAAATGTCGTTCTGCTGCGACTGCTGGTACGGCCCGATGCCGGGCTCGGGCACGCTGCCCGGGTTCCAGCGGTACACGTTCACCGGCGTACCCGACACGTTGCCGAGCAGCGGCGCCGTCATCTGCCCGCTGCTGCTGTTCGCGTAGGTGATGCCGAACAGCAGGTCGTGCGTGAGCCCGAACGCATGCACGGGGCCCTGCACGTTCGCGTCGAGGCTGCGGCTGTAGCTGCTGAACTGGTACGCGCTGCCCGTCAGCCGGCCGCCCGCGCCGGTCGCCGGATCGATCGCGCCGAACGAGCCCGCGTACTTCAGGTCCGAGCGCACGCTCTGGTACTCGCCGCTCACTTTCGCTTTCCAGCCGGCGCCGAGCTTCTGCTCGACCGACGCGAATGCGCGCGTCGTGTCCCAGTTGAAGTGGCCCCATGCGGTGTCGAGGAACGTCGAGCGCGACAGGCCGAGGCTCGACCCGTCGCGCGCCATCGGCACGCCGGACATGTCGGGAATCGACGACGTCGTCTGGTACTGCGCGCCGAACGTGAGCAGCGTGTCGCGCGTCAGGTCGACTTCCGTGACGCTGTAGATCGAACGCGTGTCCTGCTTCGCGTGGTCGTAGAAGAAGTGACGATCCTCGTATGCGGCGACGAGCCGGCTGCGTACGGTGCCGGCCGCGTTGAGCGGTCCGCCGATGTCGGCTTCCGCGCGATAGCGGTCCCAGTTGCCGATGCTCACGGACGCGTTCGCGGAGAACCGGTACTGCGGCCGCTTGCGAACCAGGTTGACCGTCGCGGCCGGATTGCCCGAGCCGTGCAGCAGCCCGTTCGCGCCACGCAGGATTTCCACGCGCTCGTACACCGACATGTCCTGCGGCGCGCTCGCCATGTCGCCGATCACGACCGGCACGCCGTCGAATTCGAACGAGTCGACCTTGAAGCCGCGCACGAAATACGCGGTGGTCAGCAACACGTACGGCTGCACGGTCACACCGGCCGACTGCTGCATCACCTCGTCGAGCGAATACAGGTTCTGCTGCTCGATCCGCTCGCGCGTCGTCACGCTGATCGACTGCGGAATCTCCCGCAATGCGAGCGGCAGCTTGCCGACCGTCGCGACCGACGGATCGTCGGCCACGCCGCGCGACGCGTTCACCGAAATTGCCTTCAGCTCGCTCGCCGCCGGCTGTGCGGCGGCCGCTTCCTTCCGGATCTCCGTGCCGGCCGGCGGCGCCGTCTCGGCGAACGCGGCCGCCGGATGCGCCGCGATCAGCAGGCCGAGATACAGCGACGGCCGCCAGCGCCGCCGCCCCGAACGGGCGACGTGCGCGCCCTTCATCACCGATCTCCCAGGTTCCCGTACCTCGTACCGCATCACGCCCCCGTATTTGATAATCATTCTCATTATCAAATAGAACCGGCAGGCGATTTTTCGATCGAGGGGCTTTTCCTATCGATTCCGGGCACGGCGGCCCGCATTGTTCACGTCAGTGTGCGGATTCGGCCGGCCGGGCTTCCTGACCTGCGCCTGCGCCGGCATACGATGCGTCGTCGTGCCGGCGTCCCGCGCGGGCGAAGGTCGCGTACCACGCATCCGCTTCCACGAGCTGCGCATGCGTGCCGGTCGCCCGTACGCGGCCCCCCTCGAGCACGACGATCGTATCGGCGGCCGCCGCGAGCGCCGGCTGGTGCGTGACGACGATGCGCGTGCGCTGCCCGCGCAACGCGACGAGGCTGTCGCGCACGCGCCGCGCGCCGAATTCGTCGAGGCTCGCGGTCGGCTCGTCGAACATCAGCACCGGCGCCCGTGCCAGCAACGCACGTGCGAGGCAGGCTCGCTGGCGCTGCCCGCCGGACAGCAGCTGGCCGCCGGGCCCGACGTCGGTGTCGAGCCCGTCCGGCAGCCGCTCGGCGTCGCGCAGCAGGCCGACCGCGTCCAGCGCGGCGCGCAGTTCGGCGTCGGTCGCGTCCGGACGCCCCATCCGCACGTTCCATGCAAGGCTGCCGCGAAACAGCGCGTTGTCCTGGAACACGAGGTTGCGCGTCGCCGCGAGCGTCGCTTCGCTCAGGTGCCGCACGTCGGCGCGGCCGAGCAGCACGCGCCCGGTGCCCGGATCGTCGAGCCGCGCGAGCAGGCCGAGCAGCGTGCTCTTGCCGGCGCCCGTCGGGCCGACGATCGCGACGAAACCGCCGGCCGGGCAATGGAGGTCGATGCCGTCGAGCAGCGTTGCGCCGCTGGCGGACCGGTAGCCGACACGCATCGCGTCGACGCTCGCGTCGCGTACCGGCGTGCCGCGCTCGGGGCTGTCGAAACGCGGCGCGTGCAGCACCGCGAGCACCGTGTCGAGCGCGCGCCAGCCGCCGCGCAGCGCCTGGTCGAGCTGCGTGAGGTGCGCAAGCGGCTCGATGAAGCGCACGAGCAGCACGAGCACCGCGACGGCCGTCGCCGCATCGAGCCGGCCGGCCGCGACGGCCCATGTGCCGCCCAGCAGCATCGCGACGAACACGCCCTGCACCGCGCCCGCGAAACCCAGTTCGATCGGCAGCGAGCGCCGCATCAGCGCACGCGTGCGGCGATGCTGCTCGTCGAACGCGCGCTGCAACGCCGCGCGCGCGTCGCCCTCGCGGCCCGCGAAGCGCAGCAGCCCCTGATGCGCGGCGAAGGTCTGGAGCTGCACGGCCATGTCGCGCTCGCCGGCCGCGCGCGCCTGCTCGAACGCGAGCGTGCGCGTGCCGCCGCGTTCGAGCAGCGCGAACAGCAGCACGGCCGCGGCCGCGAGGCACGACGCGATGCGCCAGTCGATCCACGCGAGCCCCGCGACGACCGCGAGCGGCGTGACGACCGCGGCGATCAGCGGCCCCAGCAGGTGCGCGGGCATCCCCATTGCCTGCATGACCGGGCCGCGCAGCAGCCCGGCCGGATGACTGTCGCGCACGGCCTGCCAGGACGCGATGCGCGGCAGGTGCCGCACGAGGCGATCGACGAGCCCGGCCGCGAGCGCGCCGCCCGCGCGATAGCCGCCGCGTTGCGCGACGTACATCACGAGCGCGTGGCACAGCGTCAGCGCGCCGAGCGCGATCGTCCAGCGCAGCGCGGCCGCATGCGCGCCGGCAAACCACGCGCGGATCAGCGGCACGAGCAGCAGCCCGCAGGCGCCGTCGAGCAGCGCGGCGGCCACCGCCCAGCCGACACCGCGCCGCAGCGCGCGGCGGGTTTCGGGCGGCAGACACTGCAAACGTTTGAGCGACTTCATCATCGTGCGGCCTCCCCGCCCGCGGCATCGCGTTCGCGCCACAGCCGCGCATAAAGGCCGCGCGCGGCCAGCAGCGCGGCATGCGTGCCGCGCTCGACGATGCGGCCGCGATCCATCACGAGGATCTGGTCCGCGTGCCGGATCGCGTCGAGATCGTGGCTGACGATCACGCGCGTGCGCCGGTCGCCGCGCAGCGCATTGCGCAACGCGCGCGCGGTTTGCGGATCGAGCGCCGAGCCCGGTTCGTCGAGCAGCAGCAACGGCGCGGGCGACAGCAGCGCGCGCGCGATCGACAGGCGTTGCAGTTCGCCGCCGGACAAACGCACGTCGCGCCCGCACACGCAGTCGTAGCCGCCCGGCAACGCGTCGATGCGTTCGTCGAGACAAGCCGCGCGCGCGGCGGCGCGAATCGCGTCGCGATCGGCATCGGGCCGGTAGAGCGCGATGTTCGCGGCAATCGACACGTCGAGCGCGGTGGCTTGCTGGAACACCATCGCGACCTGCGCACGCCGCGTATCCGGCGCGAGCAGCCGCAGATCGGCACCGCCGAGCTGCACCGTGCCGCGATCCGGATCCATGAAGCGCGCGAGCAGCATCAGCAGCGTGCTCTTGCCCGCGCCCGACGGCCCGACGATCGCGGTGACCGCGCCGGCCGCGATCGTCGCGTCGATGTCGTGCAGGATCGGCGTGCCGTCGAGGTCGACACTCACGCCGCGCAGTTCGACCGACGCATCGCGCGGCACCTGCGCCGCGCCGTCGGCGGGCTCGGACAGGCCTGGCTGCGCGAGCAACGCAGCCAGGCGCGCGGCGGCCGCGCGCGCTTCGCGCAATGCATCGGCGCCATGGCCGAGCGCGCGCACCGGCGCCGCGACCGCCCAGATCAACAGCGCGAACGCGCACAGTTCGCCGACCGGCAACCGGCCGGCCGTCAGCCACGTCGCGCCGAACACGACCCAGGCGAGCAGAAACGGCGTGCCGAGCAGCACCTGCGTGCAGGCGCCGGGCCCGCCGACGCGGCCGACCCATGCCGAAAATGCCCGATCGAAACGCGCGGTCGACGCCAGCGCGGCCGCCTCGATGCCCGCGCCCGGATACTGCCGCACGAGCGCCGGGTTCTGCGCGAGTTGCGCATAGTCGCCCATCAGGGTTTCGAGCGCCGTGTTGCGTGCCGCGACGGCCGGCGCGAACCGCGCCGACCGCATCCAGCGGAACAGCGCGGCGCCGGCCAGAAGCGGCACCAGTGCAAACGCGAGCAGTGCGGGATTCAGGTAAAGCAGGCTCGCCAGCGCCGCGCACGGCACGACGACGAGCTGCGTGACGTCGGCCGGCGCGTGCGCGACGAGCTGGTGCAGCGCGCGCACGTCCTGATCGACGTGACGCGCGACGCGATCGCTGCCCCCGCGGGCGAACCAGCCGAGCGGCAAACGCTGCAGATGATCGGCGAGCCGCTTGCGCAAGCGATCGCCCAGATCGGCGTCGACGCGATGCGTCAGGTGAAGCGCGACCGTCTGGCCGCCGAGCCAGCACACGCCGGCGACCACGGCCGCGACGAGCCAGCCGCGTGCCGTCGCGTCGAGCGCCTGCGACCCGCGCCATGCGTCGGCGATCCGGGCGAGCGCGAGCCATGGCACGAGCGACGCGACACCCGCGAGCGCCTGCAACACGACCGCCGCCGCGAGCGGCACGGCAAACGGCCGCAACATCGAACGCAACGGCCCCTTCATGCGGCACGCTCCAGCAGCATGCCGAGCGTCGCCGCGCACGCATCGCCCGGCGGCTGCGCCGGGAAGCCGAGTTGCGCGGTCAACTGCCGCCAGATGCGCGTCACGTCGATGCTGCGCTGGTTATGCGGCGGCAGCCCTTCCCCGGACACGAGCCGGTCGACCGCGCGCACGGCCGCCTGCGGCCAGCAGCGCGAATGAATCTCGCCCCACGTGTCCTGCGCGTCGTCGCAGATCTGGAGGCTCGGCATGTCATCGCCCGCCGAGTCGCCGAAGATCGGGAACAGCCCGTCCTCGGCCATCGCCGGTTCGCGCAGCGCGGGCGCCCACCACAGCGGCCCGTGCGGCGAGGCGAGCGTCCAGGTGCCGGCGTCCGTCGTCAGCGTGATGCCGAACAACAGGCTCATGCGACCGTCGTCGGCCGCCGCCATCTCGTTGTGCACGCGCAGCGATACCGGCGTTTCGGCCAGCACCATCGCGCATTCGCGCATCGACGACAGCGCCGGCCCGATCGGCTCGACCGACCAGGGCCCGACGCCCTGCAGCGCGGCCGCCAGCACGTCGAGCGCCGCGTAGCTCGCCTGCACCGAGCACACGACGTCCGCGTGCACGGGAGCACTCGTGTCGCGCAACCGCCGCGCGACCGCGATGAAGCGCGCGACGACGGGCAGGTTCGGATAGAAACTGTTCAGCAGGCAGCGGCGGCCGTGGCGCGACGCGGCGCGCAGCACGGTATCCCATTCGTCGGGCAGCAGCGGATGCTCGATCACGACGTCGATCCCGCGTTCGAGCAGCCGGCACGCGAGCGCGGCCCCTTCCGCGCCGCGCGCCGCGCCGCCCACCGCGACGCAGGCGACACGCACGTCGTCCGGCAGCGCCTCCGGGCAATCGAACACCGGTGCGCCGACGCGGGCGGCCAGTGCGGCGGTACGCGCGCTGCCGCGGCCGAGCAAGCCCGCGACGCGATACGAACCGGACGCCGCGAGGCCCGCCGCGTAGAACTGGCCGAAGCGGGAGCCGGCCACGACGACCGGCAGCGGGTGAACCTTCATCGTGCCTCCTTCAGGCGGGTGTCGACGAACGCGGCGTTCAGGCAGTCGAAATGACCGCCGGGGATGTCGGCGGCCGTGATGCCGCCGAGCGCCTGCGCCGTCCAGTACTCGGCGAGCGCCGCGCGCTGCTGCGGAATCAGCGGGTTGCAGCGCTCGGGCACGAACAGCCGCAATGCGCCCGCATACGGCGCATCGCCGGCCCAATGGCTCGCCTGCACGGAATGCATGAAGAGCCGGTACAGCCGTTCGCGCTCGTCGAGCAGCGGATGCGCGACGTCGTCCTGCATCGACAGGCCGGCCGCCGCGCGCAGCACGCGCCGGCGCAACTCGTCGAGCGGCTCGCAGCGATCGCCGAAGATCTCGAGCTGCGCCTGCAGGCTGCCGGGCGCGAGCCGCGCGGGGTCGGCCTTCAACGCGTCGGCGAGCGCATCGGCGAGCACGTACGTTTCCGGAAAGCCGAGCGCGTCGAGCGGCAGCCCGAGCGTCGCCGCGAAGTTGAACAGCACGAGCCGTTCGTCCTCGATCAGGTAGGGAATGCGGTAGCTCGACACGATGTCGAGCGTGCGCACCGCGACGCCGAGCTGCACCAGCGATTTCGCCATTTCGAGTGCGACGAGCCCGCCCGAGCAGTAGCCGAGCACGTCGACCTCGCGCACGCCGCTGCGCCACAGCGCATCCGCATAGCGCCGGCCGAGCGTCGCGTTCAGGTGACGCGCCGGCAGGTCGAGATAGTCCTGCGCGTCGCGCACCGCGAAGCCGAGCACCGGGCCGAGCCGCGCGAGTGCCGGCAGTGCCGGACGATAGGCATGCACGGTGCCGAGCCCTTCGTGCACGATCACGCGCGGCACGCCGTCGCCCGGCGCGAGCGGAATCGGCCGCACGTCGGCGCGCACGCGCGGCGCGGGTGCGTGGACGACGGACGACGGCTGCATCGCGCGCGGTGCGGCCGCGCCGGCCGGCGATACGGCGGCCGACGGTTGCGTCTGCGCTTCGCGCAGGCATCGGGCGAACGCCGCCGGCGTCGGCTGCGCGAGCACCCAGCGCAGCAGCCGGTCGAACGGATGGGCCTGCGCGAGCGGCTCCTCGCCACGCAGCCGCGACACGAGTTGCGCGATCAGCAGCGAATCGCCGCCGGCGGCGAAGAAATCCTGATCCGGCGTGACGTTGAGCGTATCGAGGACCGTCTCCCACCATCCGATCAATCGCGCCAGCAGCGGATCGGCGGCGGGTGTCTGCGAGGGCCGAACCGCCGCCGGTTCCGGCTCGCGAATGTCGGCAATGCCGGCCAGCGTCCGGCGGTCGATCTTGCCGTTCGCGGTCACGGGCAGTCGCTCGAGCACGCGCAGTTGCGACGGTACCATATAGCCCGGCACGCGCTCGGCAACGAACGACAGCAGCGCATCCGGCGCGATGCGGGCCGCGCCGCGCTTCACGTGCGCGAGCAGGATGTCGTAGCCCAGCGCGTCGAGCGGCGAGCCGGCCGTCACGCAGCCGAGTGCGCGATCGCCGTCGTCCCCCTGCAGCCATTCGAGCCACTGCGCGCGCGGTACGAACAGCCGGCACGACCCGGCCCGCGCATCGCGCGGCGTCTCCATCATCAGCCCCTGGCTGATGCTGATCTCCGGATGCTCGGCCGTCAGTTCCTGGATCACCCACCATGCATCGGCCGCCGACAGCGCGCGCAATCCGGCGATCAGTGCAACCGTGTCGCGCGCGTTGTTCAGCGCGCCGGAGCTGATCGTCATGTCGATCGAATGCGGCGCGATGCCCTGCGCGTCGAGCGCTGCATTCATGTCGAAACGCACGAACCGCATCCACGGATACGCGGCGAAGCGCTCGCGCGCGGCCGCGAGAAAGTAGCTCGACACGTCGCTGAACAGGTAGTCGATCCGCGTGCCCGCTTCGACCAGCGGCGCGAGCGCATCGACGATCGCGCGCGTCGCGGCGGCCGTTCCCGCGCCGATCTCGAGGATTCGCCACGTACGCCGCGGCTCGCGCGCGACGATCTCGCGCACGGCTTGCGCCATCCCGCGATGCAGCGCATGCGCGTGTTCGCCGTTGCTGTACATCGCTTCGGCGATATGCGACGCGCCTTCGGGGAACATCAGGCCGGCCGGCGAAACCGTGCCGTCCACCTGTACGTCCAGGCAGCCCGCGCTGTCGCGGAAGTAGTCGATGAGGACCGGCGGCCACAGCTCGGGCGATGCATGCAGCGCGAACGCATCCCAGCATGCGTGCGCGTCGGCATGGCTGGCGTCGGACCGTCTACGCCAGCCGCCTTCGGCATCCGCGTGCAGCACGCCGTGCGTCACGAGCATCGCGAGCCAGTGGCGCAGCAGATGCTGCCGCGCCGGCGGCACGCGCAGCCGCTCGCACAGCGTCGCGAAACCGGTTGCGTCGTCGGCCGTCAAGCCGCCTGCCGGTACGATCCACGCGGCCAGCGACGCCACGCATGCCGTTTCGAGTTGCGCGACCGACCGCGCCACGTCCGCTTGCGCGGGCCAGCGCACGGCGTCGAACGCAGCGCGGACCGGTGCCGCGATCTCGTGAAGGGCGGGGTCGTGCGCCGACGGGTCAGGCGCCGCACCCTGCAGCGACACGAAGCTCGCCAGCCGGCGCTCGGCGCCCTCGCCGAGCACGATCGTCGCGGCCGCGCCGACCAGCGGATGCGCGGTCAGCGCCGCATCGATCTCGGCCAGCTCGATCCGGTAACCGCGGATCTTCACCTGATCGTCCTGCCGGCCGAGGAATTCGAGCGAACCGTCGACGCGCACGCGGCCGAGATCGCCGGTGCGATAGAGCCGGCGCCCGTCGCGATGACGGATGAAACGTTCGGCCGTTCGCGCGGGATCGTTCGCATAGCCCGTCGCGAGCCCGACGCCGCCGATATGGATCTCGCCGCGCACGCCGGGCGGGCACGGCCGGCCAAGCACGTCGAGCACTTCCATCGTCTGCCCAGTCAGCGCGCGGCCGTACGGAATGCTGGCGAGCTGCGTGTCCTCCGGGCGGATCGGATGCTCGATCGACCAGATCGACGCTTCGGTCGCGCCGCCGAGACTGAACAGCGCGCTGTCGGGCCAGCGTTTCCACCAGCGGGCCGGCAGCGTCACCGGAATCCAGTCGCCCGACCACAGCACGCGGCGCGGGCCCGGCACGTCGAGCGCCGGTTCGCCCTCGAGGTAATCGATCAGCATCTGCCCTTGTGCGGGCACCGAGTTCCACACCGTCACCGCATGACGTGCCATCAACGCCGCCCAGTGCGACGGATCGTGACCGCGCGCGGGGTCGGGCAGCACGACGCACGCACCGCGCGCGGTCGCGCCGAAGAAGTCGTAGACGGACAAGTCGAAGCTCAGTTCGGCCAGGCCGAGTACCACATCGCCCGCACCGACCGCATGGCGTGCGTTGATGTCGGCGAGCGTGTTGCACACCGCCGCGTGGCTCAGCATCACGCCCTTCGGTTCGCCGGTGGAGCCCGACGTGTAGATCACGTAGGCCAGCGCCGCGCCGTCGACGTCGCACGCGGCGCGCGGCGGCCATTGCGGATCGGCGGGCAGCGCATCGGCATCGATGCGCACGCATCCTTCATGCTCGAACTCCAGCGCCCGTACGCTCACGACCGCGCGCACCCGCGCATTGCGCAGGATCGCCTGCCGGCGCAACGCCGGCTGGCGGCTGTCGACCGGCACGTATGCGGCGCCCGCCTGGACGATCGCGAGCACGGCCGCGAGCTGGTGCGCGCACTTCGGCATCAGCACCGCCACCGTGTCGCCCACGCCGACGCCGGCCTGTTCGAGCGCGGTACGCAGCGCCGCCGCATGTTGCGCGACATCGCGGTACGTGCGGGCGCCCTGCGCGTCGATCACGACCGGCGCATCGGGCGTGCGCAGCGCCTGCGCGGCAAACCCGGCCGCGATATGCGTCTCCGCGTCCGGATGCACGTCGGCAACGGGCGCGGCGCACGGCAGCACGATGTCGCCCGCACGCGACCACCATCCGGCATCGTCGGCAAGCCGGCCCAGCAGCGCGACGTACGCGTCGAACATCGCGGTCGGCAAGCCTTCGGGAAACAGATCGTCCCGCACGTCCCAGCCGATCTCCAGCCCGCCGAACTGGTCGGTCACCTGGCAGTCGAGCCACACCTGCGGCGTCTGGCTGATCATGTAGCGCGGCGGTTCCGCCCGGCCCGCCTGCTCGCCGAGCAAGCGGCCGACGCTGCCGATGCCGCTCGTGAACACGACCGGCATCAGCGCCGCCTCCTTGCCGCGCCGCCGCGCGAGTTCGCGCATCACGTCGACGCCGGTGAATGCGCGATGGTCGAGATCGTCGAACATCCGCGCACCGATCGTACGCACGCGCGCGATGAAATCGCCCCCTTGCGTCACGTCGACGGCGAGCAGGCTCAACGCGGTGAAATCGCCGAGCACCGCGTCGATGCGCGGATGCACCGGCGGACGGTTCAGCACCGTCAGGTTCAGGCAGAACGCCGGCGACTGGCTCCAGCGGCCGACGACTTCCGCGAACGCGGCCAGCGCGACGCTCGCCGCACTCAGCCCGAAACGGCTTGCATGGCCGCTCAGCGCGCCCCATTGCGCGCGGTCGAGCCGCGCATGGCGATGCGTGAAACGCGGACGGGCGTCGGTGCGCATCGCGGGCACGACCGGCAGATCGGGGCGCGCCGGCAGATCGTCGATGCGCGCGAGCCACCAGGCCTTGTCGCGCGCATGATCGGCGCCCGTGCCGGCCTGCGCCTCGTGAGCCACATAGTCGCGAAACGTCGCGTCGAGCGGCGCCGGCTGCCATTGCGGATCGTCGTAACGGCGCCGCCATTCGGCAAGCAGCAGTTGCAGGCTCGCGTAGTCGATCAGCGTGAAATCGACGGACAGGTGCAGCAGCGCGCCATCCGGCCCGAGGCTCACTTCGGGCTGCAGCACGGGCCAGCGGTCGAGCGCATGGACCGCGTGGTCGAGCCGCTCGCGTACCCGCTTCACGTGCGCGTCGAATGCGTGCGCATCGCCGTCGCGCAGGTCGTGCACCGTGAGCCGCTGCCATGGCACGTCGGGCAGCACGCGCTGCCATGCGTTGTCCTCGACGATCGCGCGCAGCATCGGATGCCGCGCCACGCACGCATTCCACGCGGCCTCGAAGCGCGCGCAGTCGAGATCCTGCCGCTCGTCGTATTCGACGTACAGATGGCATGCGCTGCCGCCGAACTCGAACGACTCGTGCCGGCCGAGCACGTACGCGGCCTGTACCGGCGTCAGCGCAAACCGTTCATGCTGGCGCGCCGGATCGCTGCGCCACGCGCCGCCCCGCAGGAAGCGGACGAACGCGTCGCGTTCGGCCTTGATGCGCGCGGCCAGGTCCGCGTCGAGCGCGCCGGCCGGTGCGCGATAGCGCAGCTGACCGCCGTCGTCGCACCACAATTCGATCTGCCGTTCGCGGCAGAGATCGAGTACGTCGTCGAAGCTCACAGCACGCCCTCCTCGATCGTCGCGACCGATGCGCTGCCGTCCGCCGTGACCGCCGGCGCCACATCGTCGAGCTGGGCGGCAAGACCGGCGAGCGTCGGATCGCGGTAGAACGCGGCCATCCCGATCCGCGCGCCGAGCCGTTCGCGCAATTGCGCGAGCAGGCGCGTCGCCAGCAGACTGTCGCCGCCGAGCGCGAAGAACGTGGCGTCGCGGGCGTTCGCCCGACAGCCGAGCGCCTGCTCCCAGCACGCGAGCAGCGTCGCATGCCGTTCGTTTGCCGGCACGAACGCGTCATGCGCGGCCGGCGCGTCGCCGAGCGCGCGCGCAAGCGCGTCGCCCACCGCGCGCCGGTCGATCTTGCCGTTCGCGTTGAGCGGCCAGCGCGGCAGGCACCACAGTGCGTCAGGGCGCATCGCATCCGGCAGCCGGTCGCGCAGCCAGTCTGCCAGTACCGCTTGCGTCGCCGATTCGCCGACACGACGCGCGTCGAGGCATGCAAACGCGGTCGAATACCAGCTTCGGGAGTCGGGCGTGAAGCCGCTCGCCTGCGCGGCGGCGGCGATCGCCTCGGTCGTGAACGGCCGCGGCAACGAGGCATCGCCCGTCACGCTCGCGACGAGTTCGCGCAACGGCGAGTCGCGCAGCACGTCGGCGAACAGCAATCGGCCATTCCGCGCCAGCAACGCGGCCGCGATCCTGAACGTATCGCGCGGATCGTCGCGCAGGTGTGCCGCGGCGAAACTGATCACGCAGTCGAATGCGCCGAGATGACGCGCGGGCAGCAGGGCGTCCTGCAGCGCCTGAAGCGCGGGCCTCGTTCGCGTGAAGCGTGCCTGCGCGGTGTGCAGCAGACCCGGCGACACGTCGAACAGCGTTACGTCGAAACGCGGATCGTCGAGCACGTCGAGGCCCGCGTCGAACCATTGCCCGGCGCGGGCATCGAGCACCGCGACCCGCATCGCGTCCGTGCATGCAGCAGCCTGTGCATCGAGCGCGCCAGCAAACTCGCGCAGCACACGAGCGCCGTCCGGCAAGCGCGTCGCGAATGCAAGCGGCGCGACGCGCGGATCGAGCGCCACGCGCTGCGCGACGGTATCGGAATCGGCTGCGAGCGCGCGCAGCGCCGCCGTCAGGTCGTCGAGGTCGGTTGCATGCCAGCCGAGCCGATCGAGCGCGGCGTCGATCGAGATCGACGCATCGCCTGTCGCGTGCCGGCGCGCATGCAGCGACGGCGGCAGGCTCGCGCCGCCGTCGCTCAGCCGATCGGCGACGACGCGTGCAACGGCCGCTTCCGCCTGAACCGTATCGGCCGTGCCCGCAACCGCGAGCGGCGACGGCGCCGCATCGGCCACGCAATCGGACGGCACGAACGCCGCGACGATGCGCGCGACTTCGCCGTTCGCGACACTGGCACACGCGCCATCGATCCGCGGATGCGCGGCCAGTGCCGCTTCGATCTCGCCCAGTTCGATCCGGTGCCCGCGCACCTTCACCTGCCGGTCCTCGCGCCCCAGGAATTCGAGCGTCCCGTCCGGCCAGTAACGGCCGCGATCGCCGGTGCGATACCAGCGGCCCGACGCGTGCTGCACGAAACGCAGCGCGGTCAGCCCGGGATCGTTGCGGTAGCCGCGCGCAAGACTGTCGCCGCCGATCAGCAGTTCGCCCGGCACGTAATCGGGGGCGTCGCGGCCGTCGGCGTCGACCACGCGCCAGGCCTGCCCCGGCAACGGCCGGCCGTATGGAATCGAGCGCCAGTGCGGCGGCACGTCGCGTACCGTCTGCACGTTCGACCAGATGCCGGCTTCGGTCGCGCCGCCGAGCGCGTGGAATGCGCATGCGTCGCCGCAGCGCTCGCGCAGGCGCGCCGGCAGGTCGAGCGCGATCCAGTCGCCGGACAGCAGCGCCGCACGCACGCTGCGGCACGCGTCTTTCGCGACCGGCACGGCCAGCGCCATTTCGAGCAGCGCGGGCGCCGAATTCCATAGCGTCACGCGATGCTGCGCAATCAGTTCGATCCAGCGCGCCGCGTCGCGCGCGTCGTCCTGCGTGGGCAGCACGAGTTCGGCACCCGCGCCCAGCACGCCGAACAGGTCGTACACCGACAGATCGAAGTCGAGCGCCGACACCGCGAGCAACCGGTCGTCCGCACTCACGCCGAGCAGCGCGTCGATCGCATCGATCGTGTTGACCGCCGCCGCGTGCGTCATCTCGACACCCTTCGGCACGCCCGTCGAGCCGGACGTATAGATCACGTACGCCGTGGCCCGCGGCGCGACCGCGAGCGGTGCGGCCAGCGGCGCATGCCGCATCAGTGCGGCGATGCTCCAATGCGGCACCGGCGCATCCGTGCGCGCCGTGTCGCCGATCACGGCTTTCACGCCCGCCGCGCGCTCGATCAGCGCCTTGCGCGCGGCCGGCTGCGCGATGTCGAGCGGGACGTAGCACGCGCCGGCGGCCAGTACGCCGAACACGGCAGAGACCTGCGCCGGCCCGCGCGGCAGGCTGATCTCGACGGCATCGCCGTGCCCGATCCCGGCCGCGCGCAACCCGCCCGCGATCGCGAGCGCCTGCGCGGCCAGTTCGCCGCGCGTCACGACCTGCCCGCCGCACCGCAACGCGACCGCCGCCGGTTCGCGCGCGGCCCCCGCGAAGAAATCGCGATGCAGCGTGCGCGGCCGGCCGGGCGCGGGCTGCGCGTTGAGCGCCTCGCGCACCCGACGCTGCGCGGACGGCAATTCGACCGCGATCGGCAGCCGCCAGTCGCGATCGCACAGCGCCTGTACGAGCGTGACGTACGCGCCGAACATCGCGTCGACCATCCCGTCCGGAAACAGGCCGTCGACGCTGTCCCACGCGAGCAGCGCGCCGTCTGGCACGCGATAGAGCTGATGATCGAGCCACACCTGCGGCGTCTGCGAAATCATGTCGTGCAGATCGCCGAACACGCGCGCGAACGCCTCGGGCACGAACGGCGCGTCGCCGAGATTGCACGAGAACACGACGGGCGCCGCGCGCGGCGTGCCCTGCCGGCGCGCATCGCGCAGCACGTCGAGCGCCGGATACGCGGCGTGCGCGATCGCGCCGTGCAGCCGCTGCTGGAAAACGCGCACCGCATCGGCCGCGCTCGCGTCGGCCTGCACGTCGCATTCGACGAGCAGCAGCGTCGTGAAATCGGCGATCACGCGGCCGAGATCGGGTGCGTCGCCATGCCGGTCGAACAGCGGCACGTTGAGCAGGAACGCATGGCGGCCGCTCCAGCGTGCGAGCACCGCGGCAAACGCCGCGCCGAACACCGACGACAGCGTCACGCCATGCTGCGCGGCCCGCGCCTGCAGGCGCGCAAGCTCGTCCGTGCTCAGCGTGTGGGCGATGCGGCTGAAGCGCGGCGCGCGGATCGCTTCCGGCGCGCGGGCCAGCGGCAGCGCCGGCCCTTCCGGCAGCGTCGCGAGCTTTGCGTGCCATGCATCGCGCGCCGCGGCCCGCGCGTCGCGCGTATCGGCCGCGCGACGCGCGAGCCAGGCCGGGAACCACGTCGACGGCGCGTCGGGCAACGCCGACGGTTCGGCATACGCGACACCGATCTCCTGCATCAGCAGCCGCACGCTGTCCACGTCGGCCGCGAGCAGGTCGACACTCAACCACACGCGATCCTCGCCGCCGGGCATCTGCACGAGCCCCATCATGAAGACCTGCGCGTGCTCGACATCGAGACATTCGTGCGACCGGAACGCGCGCAGCGACGCCCATTCGGTTTCCGCGTCGGCGGCCGTCTTGCCGCGCCAGTCCGCATGCGCGAGCACCGGCGCGTCCGACGCCGCGAGGATCTGCTGACGACCGCCGGCGAAGCGCGCGCGCAGCATCGGATGACGCTCGCGCACACGCCGGCACGCCGCGTCGAGACGAACGGGATCGAGCGCCTGGCTGCGGAATTCCAGAAACGCGTGGCAGCTCACGTTGCCGAGCACTTCGCCGTCGCCGCGGCCGAGCCAGTACGCCTGCTGCACCGCGGACAGGTCGAACGGCGCGTGCACGTCGACATCCTCGCCCGCGACGTCGGGAGCCGGCCGCGCGACACGCGGCGCATTCGCCAGCAACGCGGCCCAGGCGCCGAGCGTCGGCGTGCGCGCGAGCGCATCGAACGTCAGCGCGTAACCGAGACGGTTCACGCGCGTCTGCAGATACATCAGCCGGATCGAATCGAGGCCGCAGCTCAGCAGGTCCTCGTCATCGTCGAGCGATGCGATTTCATCGACGGATTCGTCGAGCAGCCCGGCGATCAACGCAACGAGCTGCGAGCGAAAGTCGGTGGAGGAACAACAGGAAGGATCGGAATGGTCGATACGGGAATCGACAACGGTCTGGCTCATGGGCACGCCTTGTATGGGTCGTTCGATGGCGGATCCGCGCGGTGGCGGCCACCCGTGAATGAGAATCTATCTCATTCACTCCCATGTGCCCGGTCGATTCCTTTAGGCTGCCGGTCAGTTGTTTTAGATTGCCGCGCTCGTCAGTTCGTCGTCGTCGATCGCGTTCGACGACGCGCGAATATCGCTCGGCGAAATGCCGTAGCGCTTGCGGAACGCGATCGAAAAATGCGCGGGACTGTAGCCGACGCGATACGCGACGGTCGACACGTTCGCGTCCTCCGCGCACAGCATAGCGTGCGCGGTCCGCAGCCGGTATTCCTGCAGGTACGCATACACGCTCGTGCCGAACACCTTGCGGAACCCGGCCGTCAGCTTGCGCGAATTCATCCCGACGCGGCCCGCGAGCGCGTCGAGCGTCGGCGGCTGCTGGAACTCGCGCGTCAGGATGTCGCTCGCCGCATACACGCGCTCGACATCCGACGACGTGACGCGCACGTCGGCCGGCGCGAACTGCCGCTGCGTCGCGAGCAGCTGCGCGCTCAGCGCGGTCAGCTCGAACGCCTTCGCCTTCAGGTAGTACTCGCGCACCGCGCCCTCGAACGGGCAGGTGGCGATCTGCACCGCGAGCGCCTGCAGCGCCTTCGACGCCGGGCAACTGACGATGCGCGGATCGCCGCCCGTCGGAGCGAGCATCTTTTCCGGCAGCAGGCTCAGGTTGCGGTCGAGCGCGTCGAGGCCGAGCTGCACGATCGTGTAGCGCAGCGGCACGTCGCGATCGTAGATCTGGTGCGTCGTGAACTCGCCGTCGTTGGCGATCACGCACAGGCCCGGCCCCTTGATGCACTGCTCGGGCTGGCCGGGCACGCGGCAGCGCAACTGTCCGCTCTGCACGAGGACGAGCTTCAGCCCTTTCTCGAGCGGCTCCTCGTACCAGTCGCGGCTGTCCGAGCACAGCGTGCCGCTCATGAGTTTCATGCCCGCATCGACGTGCACCACGCCCGGATGGTTGCCGGGCACGAGCACCGGCGGGTGACGTCGTGACGAAGCGAAGGAGGTCGAGCTCATCGGAGGGTCCGTTGGTTAGGCGGCACGCGCGGACCGGCGCGCGCCGGCGGCAACCGGCCGATTGTCCGGCCGGACCGCGCGGGCGCCGCGCAACGGACGCCCGATCGAATGAAATTGCCGCGATATCAAAAGAAACGACGCTATCGCGGCGCGTGTTCCAAATGATAATACCTCTCATTTACATTTTTTGACAACTTGCCGGAACCCAAGATCTGCGCATGCAATCCTCCCTTCCCTCCCTGGCGCCGGCCGTGCCGGCCGACGCGCCCGACTGGCCCGACGACGTCGCGCGCCGCTACCGCGACGCCGGCTACTGGCAGGACACGACGTTCTTCGACGCGCTCGATGCGTGTGCGCGGCGCCATCCCGACGCGCTCGCCGTCGTTGACGGCGCCTGCCGGCTCGGTTATCGCGACCTGCTGGCGCGCATCCGGCGACTCGCGGGCGGCCTCGCTCGGCTCGGCCTGACGCGCGGCGACGCGGTCGTCGTCCATTTGCCGAACGGCGCGCGCTTCATCGAGACGTGCTTCGCGCTGTTCCAGCTCGGCGTGCGGCCGGTGCTCGCGCTGCCCGCGCACCGCCACTACGAGATCGGCGCGTTCTGCCGCTTTGCCGGCGCGCGCGCCTATCTCGGTGCGTCGCAACTCGGCGATTTCGACTGCCGCCCGCTCGCGGCCGCGTTGCAGGCCGACTGCCCGACGCTCGCGCACGTGGTGATGGCCGGCGACGATCACGCGTTCACGTCGTTCGACGCGCTGTATGACGCGCCGCCCGTACTCGAATGCGCGGCGCGCGCCGACGACATCGCCTGCTTCCAGCTGTCGGGCGGCACGACCGGTACGCCGAAACTGATTCCGCGCCGCCATCGCGAATACCTGTACAACGTGCGCGCATGCAGCGCCGCAAGCGGCTTCGGTGCCGACACCGTGTATCTCGCCGCGCTGCCGATGGCGCACAACTTCACGCTGTGCTGCCCCGGCACGATCGGTGCGCTGCTCGCGGGCGGCCGCGTGGTCACGACCGGCCGGCCCGAGCCCGAACAGAGTTTCGCGCTGATCGCGCGGGAACGCGTCACGCATACCGCGCTCGTGCCGCCGCTCGCGCTGCTGTGGCTCGACGAGCAACCGCAACGGCAGGCCGACCTGTCGAGCCTGCGCGTGCTGCAGGTCGGCGGCGCGCGGCTGATGGACCACGCGGCCGCGCGCGTGACGCCCGTGCTCGGCTGCCGGCTGCAGCAGGTGTTCGGGATGGCCGAAGGGCTCATCTGCTGCACGCGGCTCGACGATTCGCCCGAACGCATCGCGCGTACGCAGGGGCGCCCGGTATCGGATGCCGATGAAGTGCGCATCGTCGACGAAGCCGGCGAACCGGTCGCGCCCGGCGAGATCGGCGAGCTTCAGGTACGCGGCCCGTACACGATACGCGGTTATTACCGGCTCGCCGACCACGACGCAACGGCGTTCACGGCCGACGGCTTCTACCGCAGCGGCGATCGCGTGCGGCGCACCGCGGACGGCGACCTCGTCGTCGAGGGCCGCGACAAGGACCAGATCAACCGCGGCGGCGAGAAAGTGTCGGCCGAGGAAGTCGAGAACCTGCTGCTCGCGCATCCGCAGGTGCACGACGCGGCAGTCGTCGCAATGCCCGACACGCTGCTCGGCGAGCGTACGTGCGCGTTCGTCGTCGCGCGCGCGCCTGCACCGTCCAGGCTGGTGCTGAAACGCTACCTGCGCGATTGCGGACTCGCGGCCTTCAAGATTCCCGACCGTATCGAGTTCATGCCGCGTTTCCCGGAAACCGGCATCGGCAAGACCAGCAAGAAATCGCTGCGCGAGCTGCTGCGCCGCCAGTTGCAGGCGGCCGCCGCATGATCGCGCGCCCGACCGGTTCGAACTGGATCCGCGAGCTGCGGCTGTCGCCGTGCGCACGGGCGCAACTCGTGTGCTTCCCGCACGCGGGCGGCACCGCGAATTTCTTTCGCAACTGGAGCCGTGCGCTGCCGTGGGACGTCGATCTGCTCGCGCTGCAGTATCCGGGCCGCGAGGAGCGCTTCGGCGAACCGTGCCTGCAGTCGATCGAGGCACTCGCCGGCCCCGCGACCGATGCCCTGCAACGCTATGCGCACGCGCCGCTCGTGCTGTTCGGGCACAGCCTCGGCGCGGCGCTCGCGTACGAGGTCGCGTTACGGCTCGAAGCACGCGGCGCCGCGCCGCTTTACGTGGCCGTCTCCGCGCTGCCGCCGCCGCATCGCCAGCGCCTGTCGAATCTGCACCTGCAATCCGACGACGCGCTCGCAGGCGATGTCGCCCGGCTGTCCGGCGAACACGCCGCGCTGCTCGCCGATCCGGAAATGCGTGCGATCTACCTGCCGATGATCCGCGACGACTATCGCGCGATCGAGACGTACCGGCGCGACCGGCCGCCACGCATCGATGCGCCGCTCGGCGTGATGCATCCGCTCGCCGATACCGAACTCGACCGCGACGAAGCGCATGCGTGGCAGGACGTCGCGGCGCGCCCGATCCGCATCGAGACGTTCGACGGCGACCACTTCTACCTGCGGCACCAATACCCGGCGGTGATCGCGCATCTGGTCGAACGGATCGACCAGTCCCTTCGTTACGGAAAGGAGTACACATGAAAGCACCGGACGCCTGCAGGGGGCTTCCCGACATTCGCGACGCCATCGATCGCCTGGACGCCGACATCATCGACGCGCTCGGCCGGCGCATGCAATACGTGAAGGCCGCGTCGCGCTTCAAGCCCGACGAAGCGAGCATCGCCGCGCCGGAACGGGTGGCCGCGATGCTGCCCGACCGGCGCCGCTGGGCCGAACAGGCCGGCCTCGACGCCGACTACGTCGAGTCGCTGTTCGCCGGGCTGATCGCGTGGTACATCGCCCAGCAAACGCAGTACTGGCGGCAACAGCGGGGGCTCGCATGAACGCCGGCCTTCCGCTGCTGCACGACACGTTCGCGCGTGCCGCCCGACGCGCCGCCGCCACCGGCGAGCCGACGCTCGCCTCGGTGTCGGTGCCGCTGCGGCCGCTCGACTTCTTCGACCTGATCGCGGCCTGGGACGACGGCGTCACGCCGTGGTTCTTTCACGAAGCCGGCGACGCGTCCGTCACGCTGTTCGGCTGGGACCGCGCGCTCGAGCTGAACGCCACGGGCGATACGCGCTTCGCGCAGATCGACGCGCGCTGGCGCACGCTGGTTCGCGGCGCGGTGACGGCCGGCCCGCAGCCGCCGCGCGTCGTCGGCGGCTTCCGGTTCGATTCGCATGGGGCGCGCAGCGTGCACTGGGCGTCGTTTCCCGACGCGAGCATGACGGTGGCCACGCTGCTGATCGTGCGTGAAGGCGAAGCGCACTGGGCGGTCTGCCAGCACGTCGTCGCCGCGCACGACGATCCGGCCGCGCTCGCGCATGCGTGTCTTGCACGGATCGAGTCGCTCGGCGCACTCGCCGCCGCCCACGACGACGATGCATCCCACCTGCTGCACACGCAGGCACTGCAGGCAAGCGAATGGCAGCGCGAAGTCCGGCGCGCGGTGGACGCGATACGCGGCGGCGCGTTCGGCAAGGTCGTGCTCGCCCGCGACGTGCTCGACCAGTACGCGCGGCCCGTCGCGATCGCGCCGCTGCTGCGCAGGCTCCGCCAACGCGACGCGCATGCCCACCTGTTCGCCATCCGTCGCGCAAATGCATGCTTCGTCGGCGCCACGCCGGAACGGCTCGCGCGGGTCGCGGCCGGCGACGTGCGCACGCATGCGCTCGCCGGGACGATCCGGCGCGGCGCCACGCCCGACGACGACCGCGCGCTCGGCGCCGCGCTGCTGGGCTCCGCGAAGGAACGGCTCGAACACGCGCTCGTCGTCGACGCGATCCGCGCCGCGCTGACGCCGCTGTCGCGCATGCTCGACGTGCCCGAGCACCCGTCGCTGCACCGGCTGCCGAAACTGCAGCACCTGAGCACGCCGATCCGCGCCACGCTGCATGCGGACGCGACGCTGCTGCAGGTCGTCGCGGCGCTGCACCCGACGCCCGCCGTCGCCGGCCATCCGCGCGCGCCGGCACTCGACCATATCCGCGCACATGAAGGCTTCGATCGCGGCTGGTACGCGGCACCGATCGGCTGGATCGATGCGCACGGCAACGGCGACTTCATCGTCGCGCTGCGTTCGGCGCTGATCGAAGGCGGCGCGTGCCGGCTGTTCGCGGGCTGCGGCATCGTCGCCGACTCCGATCCGGTCAACGAGTATCAGGAAACCGAACTGAAGCTGTCCGGCATGCAGGCGGCGATCCGCGTGCGCGATGCGGCGGATGCCCACGGCCGCGCGCGCATGTCGTCGACGGTCGATTGAAGCTTGCCGTGGCCGCCGCTCGCTTCACGGCAACGGCGGCCCATTCCCACGCCGCACGCGTTCGGCAGGCGGCGCCGTCCGTGGCAACGACGATTTCTCCGCGAAAATGTCGGGTGCTCCAGCCATGCCGGCGCGGCCGCTGCGCTGCCGCATGTAACCGATTGCGCACTGCCGAGGCACAATCCAATGCAACCCCGTTCGAATCCAAACCGGCGATTCTCAATTACATCTGTAGTCCTGAGTAACTTTCAGATTACGTCAAAAAATACCGCGTATTTCGACACCGCAACGACTATGCTGATGTAACGGGAATACGCGTCTGTGCCAGGCGCGCCGATACGCCCCGCTGCCGTGCGCAGCGATCTTGGTGGACGCATATGCAGTCGCGAGACCGGATTGCCTCGGAACAGGTCAGGATCGTCTACGACGTCGTGATGCCCTACGCCGTCGGCAGCACGCTGCTTGCCCTCTTCGCGACCCTTTCGATCGGCTGGCTCGGCCGTCCGGCCCCCGCATCGGGCCTTGCGTGGCCGCTCTACATCGCCGTGTGCTCGACCGGCCAGATCGTGCTGTCGCGTCTGTATCGGCGATCGCCGTCGTCCGCGAGCCGCTGGCAGTGCTGGGCGCTGGGGCTCTCCGCCTTCAGCACGGCCACCGGCATGGGCTGGGGATGGGCGTCGATTCATCTCGCGGCGCACGCGGATTTCGAAATCGCGAGCCTCGTGGTCATCGCGACGACCGGCGTCGTGGCCGGTGCCATCCCGGTGCTCGGCACGTACTTTCCGGCGTTCATCGCCTTTCTGTTGCCGGCCACCCTCCCGTATATCGGCGCCGCGCTCCTGTCGACGAACGCGCTCCAGCGCACGACCGCGCCGATGATGCTGCTGATCGCCGGCGTGATCGGCTATCTCGGGCTGCTGGCAAACCGTGCGGCCACGCGGAACATCCGCCTGCGCTTCAAGGCCGAACGGTACGCAGTCGATCTGCAGGCGCAGAACGCACGGATCGAACGACTCGCCGTCGACCTCGACTGCCAGCGACACATCGCCGACCAGGCCAATCTCGCCAAATCGCAATTCCTCGCGGCGGCCAGCCACGACCTGCGCCAGTCCGCGCATGCGCTGAATCTGCTGATCGGCGCGCTGCACGGCATCCCGATGCCGCCGGACGGGCGCCAGCTCGTCGAGCGCATCGAGCGCTCGTCCGACGCGCTCAGCCGGCTCTTCGGCGCGCTGCTCGATCTTTCGCGGCTCGACGCCGGCAGCGTCGACGTGCAGCGCCGGCCGTTTGCCGTCGACGCGGTGCTCGAATACGTGTGCAACGACTGCCTGCTCGACGCGCAAGCGAAAGGCGTCGCGCTGTCGCGCGTGCCGTGCCGCGCGGTGGTGCAATCGGATCCGCTGCTGGTCGAACGCATCGTGCGCAATCTCGTTTCCAACGCGGTGCGCTACACCGCGCGCGGAAGAATCGTCGTCGGCTGCCGGCGCCGCGGCACCCGGCTTGCGATCCAGGTCTGGGACACGGGCTGCGGGATTCCCGATCACCTGCAGAAGCTCGTGTTCCACGAGTACTACCAGGTCGGCAATGCCGAACGCGATCACGAGAAAGGCTTCGGGCTCGGGCTCGGGCTCGCGATCGTGCGGCGGCTGGCCGCCCTGCTCGATGGCCGGCTGGCCGTGCACTCGACGCCCGGCCGCGGTTCGTGCTTCGAAGTCGCGATCGCGCTTGCCGCCTGCCCGCCCGATCCGCTCGACCTGCCGATCGCCGGTCACGACGACGTGCCCGGCACGACAGGGCGCGTCGTCGTGATCGACGGCAATCGCGCGACCCGCACCGGGTTGTCCGCACTGCTGGCGACGTGGGGCTACGAGACGATCGCGGTACGCTCGGGCAAGGAGGCGCTCGACCGGCTGTCGGCCGGCGCGCGGCAACCCGACCTGCTGATCTGCGATTACCTGCCGCCGCGCGGTGAAAACGGCATCGCGGTCATCGAGCGGCTGCGCCGGGCGCTCGACGCCGCCGTGCCCGCCTTGCTGATCAGCGGCGATACGACCGACGAACAACGGGCCGCGGCGCATGCGCGCGGGCTGGTTCTGCTGCACCGCCCGCTGCCGAACGGCAAACTGCGCACGGCGGTCGGTCATCTCGTCGCCGCCGGTGCGCGGCGGCGCTCGATGGCCGACGCGGACGCCCGCGGCGTCGCGATCTAGCGGCACCGCGCGTGTCCACCGGCGCTTGCCGGGTCAAGCCGGATCCGCGCGTTCGTGCCGCACGCGCTTCCGGCGGACGGCTCCGGCTTCACGTGGCCGGCGCGCTTGCCGGCCCGTGCCGGCGGCCGGCAGGCGACACAGACGCGATTGGGGCGCAGGTCGTGGCGATGGATCACGAATGCGGCATGGCACCGGACGCAGCGCGCCGTCGACAGCACGCCGCCGTCGACGAAGCGCACCAGCATCCACGCGCGCGTCAGGTCGAGCAGCGGATCGCAGTGCGCGGCACGGCATCGCCCCGCATACAGCCCGTACGCCTTCACCAGCGCGTCGAGTCGCGAACACCGCGCGTCGATCCGCAGGAAGCGGTAGATGTTGTGGAACAGCGACGCATGGATGTTGGCCATCCAGGTCATGTACCAGTCGCTGGAAAACGGCAGCAGGCCCTTTGGCGGCGCCACGCCGCGCACCTCGCGATACAGGCGGACCAGGCGCTCGTGCGGCAGCGCCAGCTCGATCTCGAGCATCTGCGGGCGCGCACCGAGCCGGATCAGCGTGACGGCATCGAGCACGAGCCGCGCGTGATCGGCAAGACTCGCCGCATGCGCGGCATCGGCGGCGCCGTTCACGGCATATCCTGGTCGAACGCCCCCATACTGGAGAACGCCAGCGCGACGTGCAGCGGCGCGACTTCGTCCGACGGCGCGTGCCGCGCGAGCGCGTCGACCGTATCGCATCGGTTCAGTCGCAGCACGCAGATCAATTGGCCCGACGATGCCAGGTTCAGCATCGATCGCATCGACAGGCTTTCCAGTGCCTCCGCCATATCCGGCGTCGCGCCGAGACGAAACATGCCGGTCGCACGATCCGTCCGCAGCAACCGCTGCGCCAGCCACAGATAAGACATGTTCAGGTCGCGAATTAAATCCTCTTCATTGATAGTTTCCATATTGCACCTTGATTGATATCGAATCAGGCCGATGGAGACGTCCGTCAAATCCGTGCAAAGGAACATGTCTGGTTTTACGGTGTGAATCGCCCGCCCCAGCGTCAATTGCCTGATTTTCAGAAGGCAATCAATTGAAATAATCAGCGCACCCCGTATTGGCACGTTCGGTTCTTTTTATCGTATAGTCTGCACCCGGGTTCGATCGCACCCCGAAAACTCTCGGCTTCCGCAGCTTGCCCGAGCCCTTGCCATCGCGATCTTCGTGACGCTCGTTGTGCGTCCCAGCGCACCGAAAACCGCGACGATTCAGTGTCAAACACGCTTGACCGGATGTAAATCCGACGTTAGCCCATGGAAAAACGGCGTCGCATACGACCAAAGTATTAAGACTTTTCGAAAACCCCGGATTCCCTATGAGCGAAAGAGATCTGCCTCCGACTTTATTTTTATTTTCATGAAAATACTCATTGTCGATGATCATCCGGTTCTGCGAGACGGCGTGGCGACGTTGTTGCGCCAGGACAATGGCGGGATGATCGACATTCAGGCGGGCAACGCCGACGACGCGTTGCGGCTGCTCGAGCTGCACACCGACCTCGACGTCATCGTCCTGGATCTGAAAATGAGCGGCATGGACGGTTTCGCCGCGATTGACGGGATCACGCAGCTGCGGCCCGAGTTGCCGATCGTCGTGCTGTCTTCGTCCGAGGACCCGCAGGACGTACGCGCGGCATTCACGCGCGGCGCGCTCGGCTACGTCCCCAAGTCCGCCACCGCGCACACGCTGCTGTCGGCCATCAAGATGGTGATGAACGGCGAGCGGTACGTGCCGCCGCTGCTGCTCGACATGCAATCGGCGCATCGCGACCCGCCGTCCGCGCACGAACCCGACAGCCCGCGCCTGACGTTGCGCCAGCTCGACGTGCTGCGCCTGATCGCGGAAGGCGTGCCGAACAAGCTCATCGCCGACCGGCTCGGCCTGTCCGAGAAAACCGTGAAAGCCCATATCACCGCCATCTTCAAGGCATTGCACGTGCGCAATCGCACCCAGGCCGCGGCCGCGGGCCAGCGCCTGGGACTCCTCTGATCGTCGTCGCGACGTCATCGTGCGGCGCCGGCCGCCGGCGCCGCACTGCCCGACGACTGCATCAGGCCGGTGCGCACCTGCGGCATCGCCGTCGTCGCCGCGCCCGCGGCCGCGATCGTGCCCGACGACGATGCGCCGACCGGCGGCACCAGTGCGACGCCATCCAGCGTATTGCCGCTGGCGACGATCCGGCTGGCCGTGCATCCGCTCGACAGCAACGACACCGCGCTACCCGCGATCGCTGCGAACGTGTTGCCCGCGACCTCGAAGTCGCATACGTTGCCCAGTGCCCGGAATCCCGCATAGCCCGATCCCGTCACGCGATTGCGCGTGACCGTCACGGTCGACACCGTGCCCGACCACGTGTCCAGTTCGAGCGCCGCCTGCTGCGTCGGCTGCAACCCGTTGTTCACGGTCGAATTCTGGACGTTGGTCACCACGTTGCCGTCGATCACGACGTTCGACACGCCGTAGGTCTTCCAGCTGTCCTCCTGCGCCAGCAGGATGCCCGCCGCCTTCTGCACGCCGTCGACCGTGTTGTTCGAGATCGTCACGGCCTGTCCGCCGACCACCGCAATACCGCGCCCCCACGCGTTTCCCGACACGGTGTTGCGATCGATCAGCACGTTGCTGCTGACGCGGCCGTCTCCCAGATAGCTGACGACGGCGATCAGGTCGTCGCCGGTCCCCTTCACCGTATTGTTCTGCACGAGCACGTTGGTCGAGCCGTAGGTCGTATGGATGCCGTCGGCCAGCGTGGCGCTCACCGTATTGCCGACGATCGCGACGTTGCTGCCGCCGAACACGAAGATCCCGGCGCTGGCGCCGCCCTGGATCGTCACGCCGAGCACCTGGACACCCGTGCCCGTCACCTCGACCTTGGTCGACGCCGGCGTCGTGAGCCGCGTGGTGCCGGTACCGACCAGCGTCACGCCCACCAGCGTCGAGCCGGCGCCGCTCATCACGATCGTCTGGTCGGACGGGTTGGTCGCGACGAGCGTCGCGCCGTAGCCCGACACCACGACGCCCGACGTCGCCACCGACAACGAGCGGCTGACCGTGTAGCGTCCCGGCGCGAGGATCAGCGTCTGTCCGGCCTGCAACGCGTTGAGCGCGGCCTGCAACGCATCGGTCTGGTCGCTGCCGTCGCTTGCCGCCCGGACCGTCACGGCCGCCGGCACGGCCCGTACCGCCGGACGCGCCCGCGCGGCATGGCGCGGCGCCGTGTACTCCGTGAGCGTCGCGGCGCAAACCTGAACCGGAAAGCTGGCAACGGCGCACGCCCATGCGACAACCGCGGCGCCGACGATACGAAATGACCTGGTCATGATGACCCCCTCGATAGGCATTCGCCCGACGCGGCGCACGATGCGACGGCATCCGGTCGCACGGCATCGACGGTCGGCCGGCGCACCGGCACGACGTGTGTCGACCCTCTGGGCGTAACGATTTGGTCCGGATCCGGTCCGGAAACAGTCGGGCAACGCCCGTGTCAGGCGATTGCCCCTCGTCTGCCGATACAGGCGGGCCGCTCCCCCAAGAGCGGTCGACGTCGACGGTGCCGGCAGCGTGCGACCGTCGGGCGACATGCCGAAGCGCTTGCGCGAGCGACGCGGGCCGGTCGGCTTCGTGTTCCGTCCCGTACGATCATGTCGCTCGATTGGAAGTCTATTTCGCCGTCGGCGCGCGTAAATCCGACAGAAGCCCCGCGACCGTCGTAGGACGGGTCCCGAGCCTGTATCGCCACGGAGAACGAGACGGCGTACGACTCGTCAGGCCGGCACGCGTGCGTGGTGCGGCATCGAGCGGAACGTCGGGAGAGAGGGGACGGGCCGCAACCGGGATCGAAATCCCGATCGGGCAGGTGCGGGTATCAGACGCTGGGGATGTGCCTGATATTCAGGACTGCGTTTTAATTCAGACTTGCCGATCCCGCACGGGACCGGACACGGACGACGTGCGCAGACGCATGATTCGGCGTCTGCGCGCGGAAGATGACACGGCCGCTCAGGCGCCGGCGGTCTGCTTGTTCGACGCGGCCAGTTCCGCGTCCATGAGCGCGGCGTGCGCCTGCGCATCGCTCTCCGACAGCAGTTCGCCCTCCCACTTGGCCACCACCGCACTGGCGATCGAGTTGCCGACCGCATTGGTGGCCGAGCGCCCCATGTCGAGAAACGTGTCGACACCGAGGATCAGCAGCAGGCCGGCTTCCGGGATGTTGAACTGGTGCAGCGTCGCCGCGATCACGACGAGCGATGCGCGCGGCACGCCCGCCATGCCCTTCGAGGTCAGCATCAGCACGAGCAGCATCGACACCTGCGTGCCGAGCGACAGGTGAATGCCGTAGGCTTGCGCGATGAACAGCGACGCGAACGTGCAGTACATCATCGAGCCGTCGAGATTGAACGAGTAGCCCAGCGGCATCACGAAGCTCGAGATCTTGCGCTTCACGCCGAAACGGTCGAGCGCATCGAGGATCTTCGGATAAGCGGCCTCCGAGCTCGCGGTCGCGAACGACAGCATGAACGCTTCCTTGATCAGCACCAGCAGCTTGAATACGCGCGGGCCGATGAACAGCAGCCCGGCCAGCACCAGCAAGGTCCAGAGCAACGTCAGGCTCAGGTAGAAGTCGGCCATGAACACGGCGAACTTGTACAGGATCGACAGGCCGTTGACCGCGACCGTCGCCGCCATCGCGGCCATCACCGCGAGCGGCGCAAGCTTCATCACGTAGCCGGTGATCTTCAGCATCATGTGCGACGTCTGTTCGATCACGACCACGAGCGCCGCGGCCCGTTCGCCGAGCGAAGCCAGCGCCACCCCGCAGAACATCGAGAACACGACGATCTGCAGGATCTCGTTGTTGGCCATCGATTCCGCGAAGGATTTCGGCACCATGTGCCCGATGAAATCCTTCAGCGTGAACTTCGCCGTCGCGAGATTCGCCGTCGCGCCGATATCGGGCAGCGGCAGGCCGAGGTTCTCGCCGGGCCGCAGGAGGTTCGACATCAGCAGGCCGAGCAGCAGCGACAGCAGCGACGCCGTCACGAACCAGCCCAGCGCCTTCGTGAACACGCGTCCGACCGACGCCGCATCGCCCATGTGCGCGATGCCGACCACCAGTGTCGAAAACACCAGCGGGCCGATCACCATCTTGATCAGGCGCAGGAACACGTCGGACACCAGCGAGATATAACCGGCGATCTCGGTCGCGGCCTTCTTGTCCGGAAAATTGGTGTAAATCATGTAGCCGATGATGATCCCCATCACCATGGCGGCCAGGATCCAGACGGCCGCGCCTCCCCTTCTCTTCATGATAAGGATTCCTTTTCATCAGGAACGAGTGAACCTCGTCGAAATTGATTGGCCGACCCGCCGCGATCCAGCGCCACGGGGGCGCTTCGATCCGTCTCCGCCGAATCGGGCCGGTCGCACCGGCGCCTTACAGATCGCTTCCGTACCTGCGTGGAAGGCACCGCCTGCTTCGCCGGATACCCGATCCTCCCGTTTCATATTCCGGCGCACAAGGCGCGCTGACATTCATTGACAATCCATCCGCAGACGGACCGAATCGATCCGGAAATCCATTCTCGAAAACCCGCGGACATCGCGCGTCACAACAGCGGCAACGCATTCCGGATGTGCTCGGCAAACGCTGCCGTCAGATGCGACGGCCGTTTCCGGTCGAACTTCAGCGTAATGCCGACAGCCGGCAGCGTCGGCAGCCGCGGGCCGCCGACGACGATCGCGAGGTCGGCCGGCACGGCCGTCTGCGTCATCACCGCGAACGCCTGCCCCGAGCGCACCAGCGCGATCAACCCCGCGAGGCTGCTGCTCGCATACGCGACGCGGTAATCGCGGCCGACGCGATCCAGCGCGTCGCACGCCGCGATGTGATCGAGCGTGTCGCGATCGGACAGCGCGAGCGGCAGCGGATCGAAATGCTCGGGCTCCAGCCCCGGATAACCGATCCACACGAGTTGCTCGCGGCGAATGATGTCGGCGTGCGCGCCGTCGTCCGGCAGCGAAATCATCGCGAGATCGACCGCGCGTTTCTCCAGCTGTTCGAGCAGCCGCGGCGTCGGCCCGCACACGACCTCGACGATCGCCTGCGGATGCTGGCTCGAAAACTGCCGCAGCAGCGACGGCAGCCAGACCGCCGCGTAATCGTCCGGGCACCCGAACCGGATCGACCCCGACAACCCCGTGCCGCACAGGTCGGCCATCGCCTCGTCGTGCAGCCGCAGGATGCGCTGCGCGTGCACGAGCAGCCGCTCGCCCGGATGCGTCAGCACCACGCCGCGGCCGGTGCGCTGGAACAGCGGCTGGTCGACGACTTCCTCGAGCCGCTTCATCTGCTGGCTGAGCGCGGACTGGGTCCGGCCGACGCGCGCCGCCGCGCGGCTGAGCGCGCGCACCTCGGCGATCACGACGAACGACCGCAGCAGGTCGATTTCAAGCGAAAGTCCCAAGGTATTAGCTCCTTTTCTACCTTGCATAAGAACTATTCGTTTCCATCAAACCAGAGGCGCGCCTAGACTGCAAGCGATCCCAGCCCTTTTGCGCGGAGACGCCCGATGTCCCTGAACGACGACGCAACCTTCTGGCGCAACGCCAGGCAGCACCTGGTCCGCTACGGCGGCACGTTCGAGCCGATGATCATCGAGCGCGCGAAAGGCAGCTTCGTCTACGACGCCGACGGCCGCGCGATCCTCGATTTCACGTCGGGCCAGATGAGCGCGGTGCTCGGCCACTGCCATCCGGAGATCGTGTCGGTGATCAGCGACTACGCGGGCAAGCTCGACCACCTGTTCAGCGGCATGCTGTCGAGGCCGGTCGTCGATCTCGCGACGCGCCTCGCCGACGTCACGCCGCCCGGGCTCGACCGCGCGCTGCTGCTCAGCACCGGCGCGGAATCGAACGAAGCGGCGATCCGGATGGCGAAGCTCGTCACCGGCAAGTACGAGATCGTCGGCTTCGCGCAGTCTTGGCACGGGATGACGGGTGCGGCCGCGTCGGCCACGTACAGCGCCGGCCGCAAGGGTGTCGGCCCGGCGTCGGTCGGGTCGTTCGCGATTCCGGCGCCGTTCGCGTACCGGCCGCGCTTCGAGCGCAACGGCGCGTACGACCCGCTCGCCGAACTCGACTACGCATTCGACCTGATCGACCGCCAGTCGAGCGGCAACCTCGCCGCGTTCATCGCGGAGCCGATCCTCAGCTCGGGCGGGATCATCGAGCTGCCGGAAGGCTATATGGCGGCGCTCAAGCGCAAGTGCGAGCAGCGCGGGATGCTGCTGATCCTCGACGAGGCGCAGACGGGCGTCGGCCGCACCGGCACGATGTTCGCGTGCCAGCGCGACGGCGTGACGCCCGACATCCTGACGCTGTCGAAGACGCTCGGCGCGGGCCTGCCGCTCGCGGCGATCGTCACGTCCGCGGCCATCGAGGAGCGCGCGCACGCACTCGGCTACCTGTTCTACACGACGCACGTATCCGACCCGCTGCCGGCGGCCGTCGGCCTGCGCGTGCTCGACGTGGTGCAGCGCGACGGGCTCGTCGCGCGCGCCAACACGATGGGCGACCGGCTCCGGCGCGGACTGCTCGACCTGATGGAGCGGTTCGACTGCATCGGCGACGTGCGCGGGCGCGGGCTGCTGCTCGGCGTCGAGATCGTCAAGGATCGCCGCACGAAGGAGCCGGCGGACGGGCTCGGCGCGAAAATCACGCGCGAGTGCATGAACCTCGGGCTCAGCATGAACATCGTGCAGCTGCCCGGCATGGGCGGCGTGTTCCGGATCGCACCGCCGCTGACCGTCAGCGAGGCGGAGATCGACCTCGGCCTGTCGCTGCTGGAGCAGGCGATCACGCGCGCGCTGTAACGCGCGTCCCCGCCTCTCGCGAACCGTCGTGCCGGGTTGCCCGACCGGCACGACGAACGCCCGCCCGATCGATCAGCCTGCTTCCGCCGCCCACGCCTGCGCATCGGCACCGGCCGGCATGTGCAGCGGGCTCGACGGATCGGTCGCCGCACGCCATACGGCTTCGGCGACATCCTGCGCATGGGTGATCGGCCCCGTCGCATCGAGCATCCGCGCGACGGCCTTCCCGACGAATTCCGCATACGCCTCGTGCTCGAAACCGTGCATGTTCGCGCGTGCGTTGTCGCCGAAACGCGTGTCGGGCGCACGGCCCGGCAGCACGAGATGCGTGCGCACGCCGAACGGCGCAAGTTCGACCGCCATCGATTCGGTGAACGCATTGACCGCCGCCTTGCTCGCGCGGTAAGCGCTGACCAGCGGCAGCGCCTTCAGCGTGACGCTCGACGTGACGTTCACGACCACGCCGGCGCCGCGCTGGCGAAACTGCGGCAGCACGGCCTGCGTGAGCGCGATCGTGCCGATCGTGTTGGTCTCGAACAGCGCGCGCACCGTGTCGAGCGGCGTCAGTTCGGCCGGTGCGGCCGCGCCGAAGCCGGCGTTGTTGACGAGTACGTCGATCGGGCCGGCCGCGTCGATCGCGGCGCGGATGCTGTCCGCGTTCGTCACGTCGAGCGGCAGCACGCGCAGGTTAGCCGACGGCGGCAGCACGTCCTCGCGCGGCGTGCGCATCGTCGCGACGACCCGCCAGTCGCGGGCCAGGAAATGGCGCGCGATCTCGAGGCCGAAGCCGGAGGAACAGCCGGTGATCAATACGGTCTTCATGCAAACTCCTGTGATGGGTGGGGCAGGTGTTCGTACGATAGATGGCTGGATCCGTATTCGCTACAATCTAAAATCCGCTTTTCATTTGCGAGAGTCCGGCGATGATCGACCCGCTGACCGAAGTCGTGACGCTGCTGCAACCGGGCGCGCGGTACTCGAAGTACGTGCGCGGCGCGAGCCCGTGGGCGATCAGCCGCACGGTCGCCGGCGAGCCTTTCTACTGCGCGATCCTCGACGGCGGGTGCCGGATCGCGATCGACGGGCATGCGCCGATCGAGCTGCTGCCCGGCGATTTCATGCTGATTCCGGCCGCGCACGGCGTCGCGATGTCCAGCCTCGAACCGCCGGCGCCGGGCGTCGAGACCGCACCGCCCGTCGCGCTCGAGCACGGCGAATACCGGATCGGCGATCCGGCCAACCCGGTCGACACGCGGATGATGGCGGGCAACTGCAGCTTCGGTTCGCCCGATGCCTCGCTGCTGGTGTCGCTGCTGCCCCGCTTCGTGCACGTGCGCGGCGAACCGCGGCTGACCACGCTCGTGCAACTGGTGCGCGACGAATCGCGCGCGCAGCGGCCTGCCCGCGAGATCGTGCTCGCGCGCCTGCTCGAAGTGTTGCTGATCGAGGCGCTGCGCTTCACGTCCGGCACGAACGCGTCGCCGGGCCTCGTGCGCGGCCTTGCCGACAACCGCCTGGCCGCGGCACTCCGCCAGATGCACGAACGCCCCGCGCACCCGTGGACGATCGTCGAACTCGCGAAGGAAGCCGCGCTGTCGCGCTCGACGTTCTTCGAACGCTTCAGCCGCGCGGTCGGCGTCGCGCCGATGGAATACCTGCTGACGTGGCGCATGGCGCTCGCGAAGGACCTGCTCCGCCGCAACGAGGGCCGCATCGCGGAGGTCGCGGGGCGCGTCGGCTACAGCTCGGCCAGCACGTTCAGCGTCGCCTTCACGCGGCACGTCGGCCGGCCGCCCGCGCAATATGCGCGTGAAGCACAGGCGGCGGCGAACGACGCATGAGCCGCGCCCGCCGCCGCCATCCCGCGACCTGCGTACACTATCCGTCACGCAACGACCACGCGCGAGGCATCCGATGACGACAACCGCCACGACCGACCACTGGCTCGTCGCACGGCGCGATGCGGAAACCGGCATCGAAAGCCTGCACGCGCATTTCAACGGCCATGCGTACGACGCGCACGATCACGACGACATGCTGGTCGGCTTCACCGAACAGGGCGTGCAGCGCTTCCAGTGCCACCGGTCGCTGCATACCAGCGTGCCGGGCCGCGCGATCCTGATCGAGCCGGGCGCGATGCACGACGGCCACGCGCCCGAGGCCGGCGGCTTCACCTACGGCATGCTGTACCTGCCGCAAGCGTGGGTCGAGCGCGCCGCGCGCCGGCTGGACCTGCCGGGCCTCGGCGGCGTCGAAGCCACGTTCGACCATACGCTCGTCGACGACCGCAGCCTCGTCGACGCGATCCGCAACGCATTCTTCGCGATCCACGACAACGAAGGCCGGCTCGCCCGCGACCAGACGCTCGACCGCCTGCTGACGCGGCTCGGCGGCGAACTGCGCGGCTCACCCGCGCTGGAAAGCGGCGTCGTGCCGCCCGCGATCGCCCGCGTGCGCGACCTGCTGCATGCACACATGGACGGCAATATCGGCCTCGATGAACTGGCGGGCGTCGCCGGCATCGACCGGTTCCGGCTGACGCGGATGTTCCAGCGCGCCTTCGGCACGTCGCCGCACGCCTACCTCGTCCGCCTGCGGCTGCGCGCCGCGCGCCGGCTGCTGGCGGCCGGCCGCACGCCCGCGCAGGCGGCCGCGGACGTCGGGTTTGCCGACCAGAGCCATCTGGGCCGCTGGTTCCGCCGCGCGTACCGGATCACGCCGGCCGCGTACCGGCAACTCTGCACAAACGTTCCAGACTGATCGCGCGCGGCATCCGATCATGGACGCTCCAACCAGGAGCAAGCATGTTCGATACGAAAGTAGCGCTGATCGTGCGCGACGATCTCGCCGCATGGCAAAAACTCAACGTGGTCGCGTTTCTCGCGACGGGGGTCGCGGCCGGCGCGCCCGACGCGCTCGGCGAACCTTACGAGGATGCGGCCGGCCGCCGCTACGGCCGGATGCTCGGCCAGCCGATGCTGGTATTCGCGGCCGACCTGAACGGGTTGCAGGCCGCGCACCGGCAGGCGCTATCGCGCGAACTGACGATCGTGCCCTACGTGCGCGCGATGTTTTCGACCGGCCACGACGCAGCCAACCGCGCGGCGTTTCGCGCCGAGGATGCGGCCAATCCCGATCTGGTCGGTCTGGCGCTGCACGGGCCGAAGAAGGCCGTGGACAAGGCGGTGAAGGGGCTGGCGTTGCATGCCTGAACGTCGCCGCGCGGAAGCTTGCCCGACGCGTCGGGTCAGCGATGCGCGAGCACGTTGACGAGCTTGCCGAACGGATCGCGCACGTAGAAGCGCCGCACGCCCCACGGCTCGTCGGCCGGCCCGTATTCGACGGGAATGCCGGCCGCGCGAACCCGTTCGAGCGCTTCGTCGACGTCGTCGACCTCGATCGACAGATCGGGGGTCGGCGTGCCCGATCCGCCCTGCGACGCGAAGCTGATCTGTACGTCCATCTGCTCGGCATTGCCGTAGGTCGCGATCCAGCCGTGATCCATCAGCAGGTCGAGACCGAAGATCTGCCGGTAGAAACGCGTTGCGTCGTCGACCGACCGTGTGTCGATGTTGGCGACGATCCGTTTGACTTTCATCGGGTTCCTTCGCGAGTCGGGTTGTCTCGCGACGCTACACCGGAATCGCCCGCGCGGCCAGCCCGTCAGCGCCCGGCCGCCTTCATCTCCGCCCGCCGCGCCCGCGGGGGCCGCTCGACGCGCCTGCCCGCCAGCCACACACCGATCGCGACGACGACGATGCCGAGATAGGTCGTCACCTCGATCCGGTCGCCGAACATCCATGCGGCCCACAACAGCGTCACCGGCGGCTCGAGATAGACGAGGGTCGCCACGCGCGTCGCAGGCATGCGCTTGAGCAGCGCCCACAGCGACAGGTACGCGATGAAGGTCGAGAACACCGTCAGCCACACGACCGACACCCATACGTTCGGCTGTGTCGGCACATGCAGGTTGCCCGTGACGATCCCGCACGCGGCGAACAGCACGAGGCTCACGCACCCTTGCACGAACAGCGGCAGGAACAGCCCGTCCTCGTTGCTGCGCGCGGCCGTCAGCGCGCGCCGCCGCTGATAGATCGTCGCGATCGACAGCCCCAGCGCGGACACCAGCGGCAACAGGTACATGACGATCCCGACCGACCCGGCCGGCAACGCATATTGCCCGCCGATCACGATGCCCACGCCGACGAACCCGACGACGAGCCCGGCCCACTGGCGCGCCCCGCTGCGCTCGCTGCCCTCGAGCGACGTCATCGCGGCCGTGATGAGCGGCTGCAACGCCGCGACGATCGCGGCGATGCCCGGCGGCAGCCCATGCTGAATCGCGATGTACACGCAGGTCAGGTAAAGAAACTGCGACAGGAAGCCGATCACCGCGTGATAGCGGATTTTTTCGAGCGTCAGGCGCCCCAGCCGCCGGTTGAGGACGACCGCCAGGCACAGCGTGACGAGCAGGAACCGCCAGAACAGCAGGTTGAACGCACCGGCCGTCTCCGCGCCGAGCTTCGCGCCGATGAAACCGGAACTCCACGACAACACGAAAACGAGCTGAAGCAGGAATAGCTGCATGGGGCGACGGCTCTCAGAAGGGGGCCGGAGACAGGCGCTGGTCGTCCAGGTCTTCGGGGCGAATCGGTTCGAGCCCCAGGCGGCGGTACTGCAATTCGGCGTCGTCCCGGAGGGCGCGCTGCAGCGCCAGCCAGTTGACGATCGTGCGGGGAATGCCGTCGTCCGACGCGAGATGCCAGAACCCGTTGTCGTCCTCGCGCGTGTACGGGCAATGAAACGACAGCACCAGCGACATGCGGCGTCCGGCCTCGACCGGCTCGACGCCATGGAACAGCTTGCTGCCGTAGATGAGCAGCGCGTCGCCCGCGCGGTCCAGGTTCGCGGTCTTCACATGCCGGCGTTCCTTGTCGTGACGATCGAACGTTTCCGCGGTCGATTCGTAGAACAGAAAGTTGCCGCCCTCGTAATCGGCGCGATCCGACAGCACGACGTTCAGCACGAAACTCGTGCCGTCGGTATGCCACATGCCGAGCGGCGCGTTGCCGCCTTCGCGCGAGTCCGTCGGATAGTAGTAATTGAACTGCGACCGCGCATTGACCATCGGATACGGAATCAGCGGGGCGCCGGCAAGACGCGACACCCGCATCAGGAACGCGCGGTCGTGCATCATGTCGTCGATGAAGCGCGACCGGTTCGTCACCGCGCGCACGCGCTTCGAGATGATCCAGTCGCTGCTCGACGCGCTGCGCTCCAGCGCGCGGCCGATCTCGCGCAACGCGCTCACCGCCTCGTCGGAGAACAGCCCGCGCAGATGGCACACCGCGTTCAGCGAATCGGAACGCGTGCCGCGCATCGGCACCTCGCGATAGCCGAGATCGTCGAGGTTGCGGCGGTATCGCACCTCGTAACCGTCGCGCAGGCATGCGCTCGTCCAGCGCATCGGTTCCGTCGCTGCGTCCAGCGTGCCGTCGACGTTCACGCCGGCCGACAGCGACGTCCGCAACGCGAGCCTCACCCGGTCGAACCCGCGCGCAAACACCGGCAATGCATTTCCCTTGTTCATCGCGTGCCTCGCTGTCGGCATTCCGGCATTCAGCCCTTGAACTGCGCGATCTGGTAGACAACGCTGCCGTCCCCGCTGCGCAGCTCCTCGATCACGCGGCAATTGCCGTGGCTCAGGCGCACGTTGCGGAATTGCTCCGGCGTGTACTTCAGGCAGACGTTGGTGATCAGATGCCCGTCGGCGCCCGCCCTCGACACCGGTTGCAGCGTGACCGCGACGTGAAACTGGTCGCCGAGCAGATTGAGCCGCACGATCGACACATGATGCTCGCCGAGCGGCTCGAAGCCCTGCTGCCGGCTGACGATTTCGGAGAACCGCACCATGTTCTCGTTGCGGTAGAAGTTGTAGATCGGCTCTTCGCGCCCCTCCACGAGCAACTGCATCTCCGATACGACGTAGGTCGACTTCCCGCCGAGCGTGCGGATCAGCCGGCCGATCGTCACCGGCAACTCGTTGCCCTCCTGGAACCCGAGCATCGTGATGAACGTCACGTCCTGGCCCAAGTGGATGTGGTTCCACTGCACGTTCCGGTAATCGTCGGCGATGTAGTTGAAACAGCCGGGCGTTTTCAGGAACGGCATGATTGCGTGCCGCATCGCGTCTTCCGACGACTCGTTGATGTCGACGGCCGTGTAGCGCAGATGGTCCGGCCCGCCGCCGCTGACGGCCCTCATCAGCTCGGTCGTCTTGACCGGCTCGGGCCCGAGCTCGATGTAGTGGACATCGCGGCCGCGCGACAACGTGGCCAGCCGCTCGCTCAACGCGCCGATCGCTTCGCGCAACGAACCGTTGCCGTCGCGATCCGCACACAGCGCCGGGCTCCGCACGCCCAGCTCGTTCAGGTTTCGCATCAGCGAGAAGACTTCGCGCCCCGCTGCCCTCCGCCGCGCATCATCGTCCGTGCGCTTCAGCGTCGAATACTTTTCGTGATTCTCGACCGTCCATACCGACTCCGCCTTCAGCTTCCTGTCCCGCACCAATGCATCTACGACAAAATCATTGATCGACATGAATCGTTCCCCGGATGCGTGCAACGCCCGACCGGCTGCCTGCCGTTGTCTGCCTGTTGACCCGAGAATATGGGATGCCCAATAATTCCGTCAATCGACATTACCTGAATCACTGATTCGGAAAAACCAAATCATGCCGCGCACCCTGGACGTCGACCTGCTGCGAACCTTCCACGCCGTCGCGAAGCTCGGCCGCTTCAAGGATGCGGCCGCTCACGTGAACCGCAGCCCGTCGTCGGTCACCGCGCAGATTCAGAAGCTGGAGGAAATGGTCGCGCAGCGCCTGTTCACGCGCAACAACCAGGCCGTCGAACTCACGCAGTTCGGCCACAAGCTGCTGAGCGACACCACCGAGTTCCTGCTGAGCCACGACCGGCTCGTCGAATCGCTGTCGCCGCAGATGCTGACCGGCAAGCTGCGGCTCGGCATCCCGGATTCGTACGCGGCGCACTTCATGGCGGAATTCCTGCCGCGCTTCGCCGCCGACCGGCCGCTGCTCGAACTGACCGTCGAGGCGCGCTCCAGCGAAGAATTGCAGCAGCTGTTCGCGCGCGGCCAGCTCGACATCACGATCGCCGTCGTGTCGAAAGCGCCGCCGCACGCCGAGCTGCTCAGCAAGACCCATCCGGTGTGGGTCGCCGCGCGCACGTTCAAGTTCAATCCCGATGCGCCGCTGCCGATCGCGGTGCAACTGCAGGGCTGCCCGTATCGCGACACCGCGCTGAACGCGCTGAAGAAGGCGAAGATCGCGCACCGGATGCTGCTCGAGAGCGCCAGCTCGCCCGCGGTCGAAGCCTGCATCGCGAACGGCCTCGCGGTCGGGCTGATCGAGCACGATCGCGTGTCGGGCAACCTGACGAGCCATGTCGCCGGGATCGTGCTGCCCGATCTGCCGCCGCATCTGATCACGATCCTGACGGACGACAGCAATCGCGCCGCGCTGCATCTGCGCGACGTACTGAAAAGCACGTTCAGGATCGGGTAGGAAAAGCAAGGCCGGGAACCGGCCCTGCATGCGGAAACGTCGAGAGCCGGACACCGCCGGCCCGTTGCAGGCCGGCGGCTTCCCGTCGCTCAGCCGCCGAGATACGCCTGCTTGATACGGTCGTTCGCGAGCAGGTTCGCGCCCGTGTCCGCCAGCACCACGCGCCCCGTTTCGAGCACGTAGCCGCGATCGGCCACACCGAGCGCCTTGTTCGCGTTCTGCTCGACGAGAAACACCGTGACGCCTTCGTCGCGGATCGTCCGGATGATGTCGAAGATCTGCGCGATCACGAGCGGCGCGAGACCGAGCGTCGGCTCGTCGAGCAGCAGCAGGCGCGGCTTGCTCATCAGCGCGCGGCCGATCGCAAGCATCTGCTGCTCGCCGCCCGACATCGTGCCGGCCCGCTGCGCCGCGCGCTCCTTCAGGCGCGGAAACAGCTTGAACACGTGCTCGATGCCGTCGTCGATCTCGTGGCGGCTCGCGAAGAAGCCGCCCATCTTCAGGTTTTCGAGCACCGTCAGGCTCGGGAACACGCGCCGCCCTTCCGGCGAGATCGCCATCCCCTGCCGCATGATCTGGTGCGTCGACATTGCGGTGATGTCGTTGCCCTCGAACAGCACGCGGCCCGACGAGGCGCGCGGCGTGCCGCACACGGTCATCATCAGCGTCGTCTTGCCGGCGCCGTTGCTGCCGATCAGCGTGACGATCTCGCCCTTGTTCACCTCGATCGACACGCCCGCGAGCGCCTCGACCGCGCCGTAGTGCGTATGGACCTGTTCCAGCTTCAGCATCACTCTTCCCCCAGATACGCCTTGATCACGCGCGGGTCGTTGCGGACCGCTTCCGGCGTGCCGATCACGATCGGCCGGCCGTGCTCCATCACGAGGATGCGGTCGGACACGCCCATCACGAGGCTCATGTCGTGTTCGATCAGCAGCACCGATACGCCGAATTCACGGCGCAGCGTATCGATCAGGTGCTGCAGCTCGATCTTTTCCTGCGGGTTGAGGCCGGCTGCCGGCTCGTCGAGCATCAAAAGCCGCGGATCGGTGATCATGCAGCGCGCGATCTCCAGACGCCGCTGGTGCCCGTACGACAGCGTGCCGGCCGGGCGGTTGGCGACCGAGGTCAGCCCCATCCGGTCGAGCCACACGGCCGCGCGCTCGAGCGCCTCCTTCTCCGCGTGACGATACGCGGGCGTCGCGAACAGCCCGTGCAGCAGCCCCGCCTTCACCTTGCGATGCTGCGCGACGAGCAGGTTCTCGACGACGGTCAGCGACTTGAATAGCCGAATGTTCTGGAACGTCCGCACGAGGCCCTTCAGCGCGATCTTGTGGCTCGGCAGCCCGGCGATCGGGTGGCCGTCGAGTTCGACCGCGCCGCCGGTCGGCCTGTAGAAGCCGCCGACGCAGTTGAACACCGTGGTCTTGCCCGCGCCGTTCGGCCCGATGATCGCGAACACCTCGTCGCGGCGCACGTCGAAATCGATGCCGTCCACCGCGAGCAATCCGCCGAAGCGCATCTGCAGCCCGGCGACCTTCAACAGTTCCGTATTCACGCTCATCGCGGCAGCTCCACGTGGGGACGGCTCGCGGGCAGCAGGCCCTGCGGACGCCACATCATCATCAACACCATCACGAGACCGAAGATCAGCATCCGGTACTCGGCGAACCCGCGCGCGACCTCCGGCAGCACGGTCAGCAGGATCGCCGCGAGAATCACGCCGAGCTGCGACCCCATCCCGCCGAGCACGACGATCGCGAGGATCAGCGCCGATTCGATGAAGGTGAACGATTCCGGATTCACGAGGCCCTGGCGCGCCGCGAAGAACGCGCCGCCGATCCCCGCGAACGCCGCGCCGAGCGTGAATGCCGACAACTTGATGCGCGTCGGGTTCAGGCCGAGCGAACGGCACGCGATCTCGTCGTCGCGCAGCGCTTCCCACGCGCGGCCCATCGGCATGCGGATCAGGCGGCTCGTCACGAACAGCGTGAAGCCGACCAGCACCAGCGCGATCAGGTACAGGAAGATCACCATGTGCTCGCCGCTGTACTCCAGCCCGATCAGTTCATGGAAGGTCTTCGCGCCTTCGACGCTCGCCGAGCGCGCCATCTCGAAGCCGAACACCGTCGGCTTCGGAATGCCCGAGATGCCGTCCGGGCCGCCGGTGAGGCTCGTCAGGTTGTTCGCGAGCAGGCGGATGATTTCGCCGAAGCCGAGCGTGACGATCGCGAGATAGTCGCCGCGCAGGCGCAGCACCGGGAAGCCGAGCAGGAAGCCGAACGTCGCCGCGGCGATCGCCGCGATCGGCAGGCACGCCCAGAACGACAGCCCGAAATACTGGTTCAGCATCGCGTACGTATAACCGCCGACCGCGTAGAACCCGACATAGCCGAGATCGAGCAGGCCCGCGAAACCGACCACGATGTTCAGCCCGAGGCCGAGGATCACGTAGATCAGCGCGAGCGTCGCGACGTCCACCGCACCGCGCGAACCGAAGAACGGCCACACGAGCCCGACCGCGAGCAGCACCCAGATGATCGCGCGCTGCTGCCGCGCGCCCATCGCGGGCGCCGCCGGCAGTTTCACGGCCGCTTTCGCGCGCACGAGCCACGGCTTGAACAACTGGAACAGGAACACGGCCGCGACCGCGATCCACACCGGCCGCCAATGCGGCGTCAGCACGACCTGGTAGCCGTCGAGCTTCAGCTGCAGGCCGAGCACCGGGATCGTGAGGATCGCCGTCAGCAACGCGGCGGCCACGGCATTTTTCAGCGCCTGGCCGAGCGAAGCGTCGGCGGCCGGGCGGCGAACGGAAATGACTTGACTCATCTGCGTCTCCCTCAGACCTTTTCGATGTCCGACTTGCCGAGCAGGCCGGTCGGGCGGAAGAGCAGGATCAGCACGAGCAGCCCGAACGCGACGACGTCCTTGTACTCGGCCGGCATGTAGCCCGCGGCGAAGGTTTCGGCGAGGCCGAGCAGCACGCCGCCGAGCATCGCGCCCGGGATGCTGCCGATCCCGCCGAGCACCGCGGCGGTGAACGCCTTGATGCCCGCGACGAAACCGATATACGGATTCAGCTTGCCGATCGTCAGCCCGATCAGCACGCCGCCGACGGCCGCCAGCATCGCGCCGAGCACGAACGTGAACGAGATCACGCGGTTCGTGTCGATGCCGAGCAGGTTCGCCATCTTCATGTCCTCGGCGCATGCGCGGCACGCGCGGCCCATCCGCGAATGCGAGATGAACAGCGTGAGCGCGATCATCAGCACGAGCGTCACGCAGACGATCATCAGGCGCGAATACGGGACGGTCACGTCGAAGTCGCCGCCGAGATGGATGTCGAACGCGCCGGAGATCAGCACGGGCACGGACACGTCGCGCGCACCCTGGCCGATCTGCACGTAGTTCTGCAGGAAGATCGACATGCCGATCGCGGAGATCAGCGGCACGAGGCGCGGGCCGCCGCGCAGCGGGCGGTACGCGACGCGCTCGACCGCGAAACCGTACAGGCCGGTGACGATCACCGACACGATCAGTGCGGCGCCGAGCACGAGCGGCAGCGGATAACCGGCGGAAATGCCGATGGCCGTGAGGGTCACGAGGCCCACGTACGCACCGATCATGTAGATCTCGCCGTGGGCGAAGTTGATCATGCCGATGATGCCGTAGACCATCGAGTAGCCGATGGCGATCAACGCATAGATCGCGCCCAGCGTCAGGCCGTTGACCAGCTGCTGGGCGAATTGCGGAAAGAAGTCAGTCATGTGCGGGAAGCTCCCGTTGGCGCTGGGTCGCCTGCCGCCGCCGGATCACGGCGTTCGGCCGCGCGCAACGCACGGTGTCGTCTCGGGCCGCCCGTTGGCCGCGCGATGGGCCGATGCGCGGCCAATACGCGCCCGCCCCGTCCGGGTCTCGGACAGGGCGGGCGCGCGGGCGGGTACGCCGTATTACTTGGCGGCGGTCTTCGTCGCGTCCTTGTGCCACGTGTAGACGACGAACTTGAACGCCTTCAGGTCGCCCTGCGCGTCGTACGCGACCTTGCCGATCGGCGTGTCGAACGTCGTCTTGTGCATGTACGCGGCGACCTTCGTCGGGTCGGTCGTCTTCGCTCCCGCGATCGAGTCGGCGATGATCTTCACCGCTGCGTACGACGGCATCTGGAACGGACCGTTCGGGTCGCGCTTCTTGTCCGCGAACGCCTTCACGAGCGCCGCGTTGGCCGGGTCCGCGGAGAAGTCGGCCGGCAGCGTGACGAGCATGCCTTCCGAGGCCGGGCCGGCGATCGCCGTCACGTCCTTGTTGCCCACGCCTTCAGGCCCCATGAACGTGGCCTTCACGCCCTGCTCGCGCGCCTGGCGCATCAGCAGGCCCATTTCCGGGTGGTAGCCGCCGAAGTAGACGAAATCGACGCCCTGCGACTTCAGCTTCGTGATGATCGCCGAGTAGTCCGAATCGCCGGCGTTGATGCCTTCGAACAGCACGACCGGGATCTTCGCGGCCTCGAGGTCCTTCTTCACCGACGACGCGATGCCCTGGCCGTACGACTGCTTGTCGTGCAGGACGGCGACCTTCTTCGGCTTCACGTTGTTGATGATGTAGTGCGCGGCGGCCGGCCCTTGCTGGTCGTCGCGGCCGATCGTGCGGAAGATGAAGTGGCGCTTCTTGCCTTCGGTCAGCTGCGGCGCGGTCGCCGACGGCGTGACCATCACGATGCCTTCGTTCTCGTAGATGTCCGAGGCCGGGATCGTCGAACCCGAGCACACGTGGCCGATCACGTACTTGATCTTCTGGCTGACGATCTTGTTGGCGACGGCGACGGCCTGCTTCGGTTCGCACGCGTCGTCCATCATCACCACTTCGAACTTGTTGCCGCCCGCACCGCCTGCCGCGTTGATCTGTTCGATCGCGGTCAGCGCGCCGGCCTTCACCATGTCGCCATACTGGGCGACCGAGCCGCTCATCGGACCAGCAATGGCGATCTTCACGGTTTCCGCTTGCGCGGCGGCGGCGCCGGCGGCGAACAGCACGGCGGCAACGGAAATGGACGTAAGACGGGACAGCGTCATCTGGGAGCTCCTCGATGTTGTTTAGTCATACGGGCAAAGGCGGCATGACTTGCGCAATCGAACAGCACCCGGGGCGAGGACATGGGACACGCCCGAGACACATAGAAGACGGAACTCCAGCGGAATGTTGCGTAGCGGGGCCCGGCTCTTGCAGTCCCCGGAGGGGGACGTCTGGTTCGGAAAGACATCGTGATGCGTCTTGCATTGCGCAAGCGTTTCGCCTGCCCCGCTTGCCAGATCGCTGGTTCGGAGGGATGGTCCGACAGCCATTGGCAAGGCAGTCGAAATTATATGGGCGTTTTTAAATCGTCTGTCAAAAATGCCTGTCGACTGAGGGAAAACACGTAGGGTTTGGGTGTTGTACGGTGGCGACGAGGGCGCAACCCCGGTGGGCGGGAACGTTTGCGTGGGGTGCAATCAGGTTGCGATAACAGGTGGCTGGATAGATCGGTGCCTTGTCGTGCAAGGGTTTGGGCGATTCGGCGCCGAGTCCGGCACGATCGGAGGGTGCCAGGAGGCCGATCGCGAAAAATCAATCAACTGACGATTGGGGCAGCAAGCACCAATGAGGGGCGTTCGCGCGAAGCGGTAAAACCTTCCGTTCGCCGACGATTTCATCGTCACAGAAAGCAAATTGTTATTTTCATGAAATAATACGAACTCGCTTCTGCAATCCAGCCAGCCTTCCCGCGAACCGCGCCACCGCGCTTCGCCGCGTCGCTTCAGGGCCGCACCAACGCCCGTCCGTCGTTCAGCCTCGCCAGCCAGTGATCTGCCGTTTTTCTCCATGCACATCACCTGACTGGGATCGCTGATGAGTCACGCTCTTCGCTTGTCTTTCGCCGCTGCGTTCGTGTGGACGCTTTCCGTTTCCGTAGCCGATGCCTCGGAGCGCGGCACGCTGGCCGATCGGTCGGCCGGCGCCAATGTGTTTCGCTCGGAGCGTCGTGCTGCCGGTCGCGACGAGGTGCGTGCGCGGCGCGTCACTCGACGCGCGCAGTATGCCGCGCCCGCGGAACGCAGCCCGTTCGATACGCCCGATACGCGGCCGTTGCGAGTGTCCGGCAATACGCTCGAAGCGAAAACGCCGGCCGGACATGCATCCGGCTTCGTCTTGCCTGCGAATCGCGTCGCGCTCGGCGCGGGCGGCAGCGACAGCCTCGGGCGCGCGTTGCCCGGATCCGAACAGCGCGCACGGAACTGGAACGAATACCTGCGGGACAACGGTTCGAAACCGGTCGGCAGCGGCGGGGCGTATGCGCCGACGCGGCCGTACGATGCCGCACGCGGTCCGCACGGGACGCCGAATCCGTACGATCCGTCCGTACCGCAACCGGAAACACGGACGTTTTTCGACAACGGTGCGGGCACGCATTGCACGGCTACCGGAGGCGCGGGGACGTCGTGGTCGTCCTGCAATATCGCCTGGTGACGCAGGGCGGTAACGCCGCGCGGCGCGTCAATCCAAGTCCGCGCATGCGCGCCCGTTCGCGACCTCATCCTGTCCGCGCTATGCAAACCCGTACAGCTTCGCGGGGTTCGCAACGAATATCAGCTGCTGCCAGTCCGGACGCCCGATCCAGCCGGCGATCACGTCCAGCAGGCTCGCGTCGTCCGGCTTGTCCGTCTTCTGCGTCGGGTGCGGCCAGTCGGTGCCCCAGAGCATGCGCTCCGGCGCCATGCCGATCAGCGCCTTCGCGACCGGGGCGACGTCCTCGTAGGCAGGCGCGCCCGTCTTGCTGTCGACGTACGGGCCGGACAACGTGATCCACGTATGGCCCTTGTCGACGAGGCGTTGCGCGGTACGAAGCGCGGCCGACGCCAGCCCGCCGGGCTGCGGCACGTGCGCGATATGGTCGATGACGAGCGGACAAGGCAGCGCCGCGAGATGCGGCTCCAGCTCCGGCAGCCGCGCGCCCTGCACCACCAGCTCGATGTGCCATCCGAGGTTCGCGATACGCGCGGCGAGCGGCGCCAGCATGTCGAGCGTCGTCGCGCCCGGATAGCTCAGGTTGAACCGGATCGCACGGATGCCGCCGCGATCGAGCACCCGGAGTTCGTCGTCGCTCACGGCGCCGTCGACGACGGCGACACCGCGCGCGTCGCCGCCGAACTGCGCGATCGCCGCGAGCGTGCAGCGATTGTCCGTCCCGTACGTCGACGGCGTCACGACCACGTTGCGCTTCACGCCGATCCGCGTCTGCAGGCGCCGGTATTGCGCGACGGTCGCATTCGGCGGTCGCAGCGTCGTGCCCGGCGCGACCGGGAACCGGTCGTCGTAGATGTGCATGTGACAGTCGATCGCCCCGTCGGGCAGCCGGAACGCCGGCGGCTCGATGCCGCTCGACCACGTTTCGTCGGCGGCGGCCGGCCTCGGCAATGCAGCCGAAGCCAGCGTCGCGCCGGCGATCCGGAGGAATTCACGCCTCGCCATGCGTGCCATGATCAGATGGTCCCCGTCTTGCCGACCAGCTTGCCGGCCGCATGATTGCGCGTGAGCAGCAGCAGCGTCGCGACGCTCACGAGCGTGAGGATCGCGAGCGGCATCAAGGCGAGCGCGTAGCTGCCCGTCGCGGCCTTCACCCACCCGTACACGTTCACCATCAGCCCGCCGCCGAGCAGGTTCGCGATCGCATTGACCGTCGCGAGCCCGGCCGCCACGGTGCTGTTGGACAGCATGTCGGTCGCGAGTGCCCAGAACGGCCCCTTGAACGAATACGCGCCGACCAGCACCGCGCAGAGCATGCAGACCGTCGGCAGCAGCGAGCCGCTCAGCGACGTCGCGAACAGGCCCACGCCGATCAGCAGCATCGGCACGGCCGTGTGCCAGCGCCGTTCGCCGACACGGTCCGAGCGCCGGCCCCAGTAAACCATCAGCACGGAGGCCACCGCGTACGGCACCGCGTTCAGCAGGCCGGTCTGCATGACGGTCAGGCCGAACGACTTGAGCAGCTGCGGCTGCCACACGGACAGCGTGCTGCCCGCCGCGGACGCACACGTGTCGACGAGCGCGAGGCACAGCACGTAGCGGTTGCGGAACAGCTGCGTGAGCGGCAGCGACGGCACCTTCTTGCGGGTCTTGTGGCCGGCGGCAAGCGCGCCCGAGAGCCACGCGCGCTCGTCGTCGTCGAGCCACTTCGCGTTTTCCGGCTTGTTCGTCAGCATGAACAGGCATGCGATGCCGAGCAGCACGGTCGGAATGCCTTCGAGAATGAACAGCCAGTGCCATCCGCGCAGCCCCCAGACGCCGTCCATCTGCAACAGCAGCGCGGAGATCGGCGAGCCGATGAAGCTCGCGGCCGGAATCGCGACCATGAACGTCGCGACGATGCGCGCACGATACTGCGCGGGAATCCAGTACGACAAATAAAGCAGCACGCCCGGGAAGAAGCCGGCTTCGGCCGCGCCCAGCAGGAAACGCAGCACGTAGAACGTCGTCGCGTTGTGCACGAGCGCGGTCGCCGCCGACACGATGCCCCACGTGATCATGATCCGGGCGATCCAGATCCGCGCGCCGTATTTCTGCAGCGCGAGATTGCTCGGCACTTCGAAAAAGAAGTAGGAAATGAAGAACAGGCTGCTGCCGAAGCCGAAGACCGTCGCCGACATCCCGAGGTCGTGGTTCATCTGCAGCGACGCCATCCCCACGTTGCCCCGGTCGATAAAGGCAAGCAGGTAGCAGATCATCAAAAAGGGAATGAGTCTCCAGACGACCTTTCGTATGGTCCGGCGCTCGATCGCGGACGCTTCCATGAACCCGGTTTGCATGTTGTCTCCGTTTATTGTGCGCCTGGGCGCGTTCCTGTGAACCGTTGCCACGCGATGACCGCCATGACGCCGCACGCGAGCACGGCGGCCATTGCGGCGAAGGTGTGTCGCACGCCGAGCGCCTCGGATGCGCTGCCGACGAGCAGGTAACCGAACGGCATCGTGCCGTTGTAGGCCATGCCGTACATCCCGACGAGCCCGCCGCGCACGTGATCCGGGCACTGGCGCTGAATGGTCGCGTTCGTCGACGTGGCCGCGAACGTGAGGCTGAAGCCGAGCGCATAAAACGCGGGAATCGATCCGGCCGCATCGGTCGTCGCGGCCAGCACGGCAAGCGCGCCGACCGCCGTCCACGGTGCATACGCGATGAACCGGTGCGACGCGCGCGGCCCGAATGCCGACGACAGCAGCACCGCCGCGCTCAACGAGCCGGCGCCGGCGCACGCGAAGAACACGCCGGTAAAGCGCGCCGCATCGTGAAAGCCCTGGTCCGCGAGCAGCGGCACGAGCGTCTGGTAGCTGCCGGCGAACAGGCCGATGCACGCGAGAATCGGCAGATAGCGGGCCGAGAACGCATCGGACAGGACATAGCCGACCGCATCGCGCAGGCCGCTCTCCGCGCGCGACGGGCGGCCCGCCGACGCGGTCCGGATCGACCGCACGCACGCCGCCATGAAGCACAGCGCGAGCGCATAGATCGCAAACGACGTCCTTGGCCCCAGCGTCGGATAGACGAATCCGGCGATGGTCGGGCCGACCATGCGCCCGACGTTGTAGACCATCGTGTTCATCGCGACCGCGTTGGAGGTGTGCGTCGCGTCCTGCAGGCTCGTCAGCAGCAGCACCTGCCGCGCGGGCGTTTCCACCGCGCTCGACACGCCGATCGCGAGCGCATGCGCGAGGATCAGCTTCACGCCGAGCAGGCCGAGCAGCGACAACGTGAAGAGGCTGCCGGTCAGCAGCAGCGACGCCGTCAGCACGCAGAGCGTCACGCGGCGCGCGTTGGCCGCGCCGATGCGGGAGCCCGCCACCGGCGCGACGATCAACTGCGGCCCGTACAGCAGAAAGTTGAGCAGCGCGAGGATCGCCCCCGAGCCGGACAGGTGATAGACCAGCAGATTCAGCGTGACGTTCTGCGTCCAGCTGCCGAGTACCGACGCGACCTGCCCGCTCAGATAGCGCCGCAGCGACGCCTCGGACAGCGCCGGAAACAGCGTGCTCACCCACCCCGCTCGCGTTGCCACGCTCATGACAGCGCCTTTCCGCGCGTTTCGGGCGCGAACAGCACGACCGCGGCCGCGGCGATGAACGCGACGATCGTCGTCGCGAGCCCGAGCACGAAACCGCCCGACGTCGACGCCAGCGCGCCGATGATCAACGGCGCGATGAAGCCGCCGAGCCGCCCGCCGTTGTACGCGAGGCCCATGAAGAACCCGCGCGATGCCGTGTTGCCGATGATCTCCGCGAGGAACGGGCCGGCGCCCGCGAAGATGCCGTTCACGCTGAAGCCGGTCAGGAAGATCGCGGTCATCAGCAGCCACGGATTCGCCGACACGATGTACACGCCCACGGCCATCGCGCCGACCAGCAGATAGGCCAGGAACATCGGCCGCCGGCCGAGCCGGTCGACCCATGCCGAGAACAGCAGAAACCCGGCAATCGCGCCGAACTGCAGCGCAAGCACGAACTTGAGGCTATGCACGAAGTCGAGGTGCTTCACCGTGACGAGGAACGTCGGCGTCCACGTGAATACGCCCCAGTAGAGGTACTGCAGGAAGAAGATGAAGCAGAAGGCGATGAGCAGGCCGCGCACGTTCAGCTTCTCGTGACTGGCCGTGTCGAGCTTGCGGGCGTGCGGCTTCGCGTGCCGGCGTTCGAGCCAGATCGGCGATTCCGGCGTCTTGCGCGCGACCCAGAACAGGATGAAGAACGGCGACGCGCCGATCAGGAACAGCAGACGCCAGCTGTCGCCGGCCAATCCGCCATGCGCGGCGCCGACGATGCCCGAGATCACGATCGCGAGGATCGCGCCGACCGGCAAGCCCATCTGCATCAGCGCGCCACCCTTGCCGCGCCGGCTCGGATGCCAGGTCTCCGCGATGAGCGCCGCGCCGGCGGTCCAGGTGCCGCCCATGCCGAGCGCGCCGAAAAAGCGCAACGCGGCGAACGAATGCGCGTCGGGCGCAAATGCGATCAGGCCGGAAAACAGCGAGTAGATGCCGACGCACAGCAGCGCGGTGCGCACGCGCCCGATCCGGTCCGACACGAAGCCGAACAGAATGCCGCCGACGATCTGTCCGGCCGCCGTGACGCTCGTGAACAAACCGAGCTGCGCCTTGCTCAGCCCGAACTGCAGCGCGAGCGTCGGCAGCAGCAGCGAAAGCAGGAACGAGTCGTAGCTCTCGAAGGTCCAGCCGAGCCCCGCGAGCGTCAGCGAACGCCGCTCGATACGGGTCATGCGCGTACCGCCTTTTTCCGCGGCAGCGGACGCCCTCTCCTGCGTCGCCACGGTTGCACTCGTCTTCATGGGTTGTCTCCGGGAATTGCGACGCGATACGTCGATGCGGCCGTCCGGCTGAACAGCGCGGCCTTTTCATCGGCCGACATCGCCGACGCGAGTCGTTTGAAGGCGTTCCACAGCACGCGATAGCCGAACATCCCCTTGTCGACGGGGAAGTTGCTCTCGAACATGCAGCGATCGACGCCGAAGCATTCGACGCAGGTATCGAAATACGGCTGCCACGCGGCCGCCAGTTCCTGCGACGACGGCGGCAGGTCGCGCGCGGCGAAATCGAAACCGAACACGCTCATGCCCGCGCCGCCGAGCTTCATGCGCGTGTTCGGCAGCGCGGCGAGACGCGCGAGTTGCCGTTGCCATTGCGCACGGACTTCCGCATGCCGGCCGGCATGCGGGCCCACGCCGACCGGGCCGCCGAAATGGTCGATGACCACGACGACGTCCTCGCAGGCGCGCGCGAGTTCGTACAGGTCGTCGAGCTGCGTGTGATAGACCCAGGCGTCGAGCGACAATCCGTAGCGAGCGAGCGTCGTCACGCCCCGCCGGAAAGCCGGATCCGACATCCGGTCGCGCGGCGGCGTGACCGGGCTCGATCGCACGTCGGGGCTCGCATGCCACGCGAGCGGATTGCGGATCCCGCGCAGTCGTCCGCCGGACACCTGCAGCATCGTGTCGAGCACCGCATCGAGCGCCGCGCCGAGCGACAGATCGGCGCCGCCTACGATGGCCTCGCAGCACCGCGCGGGGCCGTATGCGCCGCTTTCGAACATCGCGGCGATGCCGCTCGCGAATTGCACTTCGCCGACCGGCTTGAGCGCATCCGGCCCGCTGGCACGCAACATCGAGCGACACTGCACGTAGACCGTCGACACGACCCGATGCCCGCTGCGCACATCCGCGCCGAATTCGTCCGCGAGATAGCGCCCGGTCTGGCGGTCCCACAGGTGATGATGGGCGTCGACGATGGCAAGCTCGGGTTCGAGCACCGGCTCGTCGCGCAATGCGAGCCACTCGGGCCTGACGGGCAGATGGGGCGCGTGAACGGTCTGCATCGCGATCGCCTTAGAATTTCTGGCGCATGCCGATCACCACGCCCGTCTGGTTGTGATCGGGTGCAACCGTGCCGTAGCCGTTCACGCCAAGCGCGGAGCCGCCCTTGTTGCGCGCGAAACCGGCCGTCGCGTAGACATCGGTGCGCTTCGACAGCAGATAGTCCGCACAGAGCACGGCGAGCCACGGATCGGCACTGGTCGAATGCACGTCCTGGTAATACGCCGTTGCCGTGACCACGAACGCCGGCGACACCGCGTATTGCGCGCCGGCCCAGTACAGGTTCGCCGCGCTGGCTTCGGACCCGTTCGCGACACGAATCGGGTTCGCCGGCAGGAACGCGTTCGACGCATGCAGGTAGCGATAACCGGCGAATCCCTTCACCGGTCCGATCGCATACGACGCGGCGGCCGTCGCGCGACGCTCGGTGCCCGTGTTCGTCGCGACGGTGTTGCTGTTGCGTTGCTCGTACGACACGCTCGCGGCGAGCGGCCCCTGCGCGAAACTCAACGCGCCGCTGAAGAAGCGGCCGGTGAGCTGCGCGCCCGGCACCTCGGCGCCGTATCCGGTGTCATAGCGGGTGCTGTACATCGCTTGCGCCGTCAGCGGACCGAACACGCCGGTGTATTTCGCCGAATTGTCGATACGCGCGGCCGCCGCGTAGTCGAGCGACAGCACCGAATAGCGCGACGACGCGCCCATCGGGTCGAACGCCACGGCCTGTTCGTAGAAGAGCGAGTTCTGGCGGCCGAACGTCAGTTGCTGCCCTCGATAAGACAGCCCCACCCACGCCTGCCGGCCGAAAATCCGCGACGTCGTGGCGGCGTTCGCACCGAGGCCTTTCGTCGACTGCGCGGTCGTGCCGTCATTGATGTTGAAGCCGTCTTCCAGCTGGAAAATGGCCTTCATGCCGCCGCCGAGTTCCTCGACGCCCTTCAATCCCCAGCGCGAACCGGACAGGTTGCCCGACGCTTCGCGCGTCTGCGCGCCGCCGGTGCTCGTATTGTTGATGTGTTCGATGCCGACGTCGGCAATGCCGTACAGCGTGACGCTGCTTTGCGCATGTGCGACACCGCCCCCCAACACCGCGCTCGCGACGGTGACGGCGCCGAGCACGAAGCGGGATTTCGGGCGGGCATTCTGGCTGGCCTGATTCGACAACATGGAGTCTCCAAACTGTTTTTTGTGGGTGGGTCTGACGAAGAAATATTCACGTCCTGCGGGCGGCGGGCGCTTCGCCGGCGCACGAGCCCGGATCGCCGAGCCATGCAATGGTCAGCGCACCGAGCAGCAGCACGGCCGACACGGCGACGAGCGGCGTGGTGAAACCGCCGGAGAACTGCTTGAGCGCACCGATCAGCGACGGTCCGACGAAGCCGCCGAGGTTGCCGACCGACACGATCAGCGCGAGGCCGCCGGCGGCGGCCCGCCCGGTGAGGAATCCGGACGGAATGGCCCAGTAAGTCGCCTGGAACGCGAGGATCCCGCTCACCGTGACGCACAGCGCGATCAGCTTGAAAGCCGGCGCGTGAATGAAGGCGCTCGCGCACAGCGCTCCGGCGGCGACGGCCAGTGCACCGGCGACGTACGGAATGCGGTTGGCCGCCCGATTGGCGACCCGCGCCCACCAGAGCATCGCGCCGGCACCGATCGCATACGGAATCGCCGTCAGCCAGCCGACCACCGCGTGTTCGACGCCGAACTGCCGGATGATCTGCGGCATCCACAAGCCGACGCCGAGCGAGCCGACGATCCCGCAGAAGTTGATGAACGCGAGCACGAACACGCGCCAGTTCGTCATGGCGTCGCGCAGGTCGCTGCCATGCTTCGCGCCAATGTCGCGCTGCTCGAACGCGAGGCGCTTCGCGAGCGACGCCTTCTCTTCGTCACCGAGCCACGCCGCTTTCTCGGGACGGTCGGCCAGCACGAACAGGCACGCGATGCCGAGCACCACGGCCGGCACGCCTTCGATCAGCAGCAGCCACTGCCAGCTGCGCAGCCCGTGCAGGCCGCCGAGTTCGAGCAGCGCGCCGGAAATCGGCGAGCCGATCATGTTCGCGACGGGAATGCCGACGAGGAACGCGGCCGTCACCTTCGCGCGCCACTTGCCGGGAAACCAGTGCGTGAAATACAGATAGATGCCGGGCGTGAATCCTGCCTCGGCGAGCCCGAGCAGAAAGCGCGCGGCCGCAAAGCTCTTCGGGCCGACGACGAACGCCGTCGCCATCGAGAACAGGCCCCACGTGATCATGATTCTCGCGATCCACACGCGCGCGCCGACCTTCTGCATGATCAGGTTGCTCGGAATCTCGAACAGGAAATAGCCGATGAAGAACAGGCCGGCGCCGATGCCGAACTGCTCGGCCGTGAGACCGAGATCCTTGTTCATCGTCAGCGCGGCAAAACCGACGTTGGTCCTGTCGAGATAACTGATCACGTAGCAGACGAAGATGAACGGCAGAATGCGCCGGAACGCCTTGGCGAGCGTGCGCTCGCTGGCCGCGTAATCGTCGGCGGCCAGGCGCTCCGCGGCTTGCGCGGCGGCGCGCGGTGCGTCCTCGCCGGCATGCAGCACGTGCGAAATGGTCATGCTTGTCTCCTTCGTCGCGCGGCTGGCGGCGCGATCTTTCGGCATGCGGGCGGGAAGCCGACGCGCGGCTTCCCGGCTCGTGGTCTCAGTCCTGCTTCGCTGCCTGTTTCGGCAGCGGGCCGGCAACGGTCATGTCCGCTTTCAGGACGGAACCGGACGTCGCTTCGGTGATGAAAAGCGTCTTCATGTCCGGGCCGCCGAAGCACACGCTCGTGAGCGACGCGCCTTTCGGTCCGGTCAGGATCTCGACGGGCTCCGCGCAGTGGTTGAGCACCCACACGCGGCCGAGCCCCGGATTCGCGACGAACAGGCGGCCGTCGAGATCGACGGTGAGGCCGTCGGGGCCGCTCGGTCCGTAGGACGTGAAGAACTGGCTGACCTTCGTGACCGAGCCGTCGGCCTGCAGCGGCATGCGCCACACGGCATTGCCGCGCGTCATCGCGACGAACAGCACCTTCTCGTCGCGCGACAGGACGAGCCCGTTCGGGCTCGGGCAGGTATCGAGCAGCATGTCGAGCTTGCCGTCGGGCGACAGCCGGTACACGCGGCCCGTCGGATCGTGCAGGCCGGTCTGCCCCTGGTCGGTGAAATAGAGGTTGCCGGCCGAGTCGAACGTCAGGTCGTTCACGCCCTTGAAGCGCTCGGTGTTGCGGCGCTCGAGATACGGGCGGACTTCACCGCGCTCGATATCGAGCAGCATCACGCCGTTCCGGTAGTCGGTGATGATCAGGTGTGACGCGTCGAAGCGCTTCATCCCGTTGGGCTCGCCGTCGTATTCGGCGACGAGTTCCCAGTCGCCCGACGGTGAAATGCGGAAGATGCGCCCGTGCGGAATGTCGGTGACGAACAGATAACCGTCCGGATCCCAGACCGGCCCTTCGAGAAAGGAATCCGTGACCATTCCGCCGCGATTCGCGCGCGCCCATTCCGTGCGGACGTCCGGCTTGCGAAACTTCTCCGGCATGCGCGTGAAGACTTCGGCCTCGCGCACGTCGGGATTCGTCAGATAAAACATGCGTACCTCGATGTCCAGGGTTCAAGCCGCGCTGTGCGCGCGTTCGTCCAGCACCGCGAGGAGGTTGGCGGCCGCGCCCTTGCCCATGTTCACGTACGCGGCATCGCTCACGCCGCCGATATGCGGAGACAGAATCGCGTTGGGGATCTGCTGGAACGGGTGCGGCACCGCCATCGGTTCCACGTCGAAGCTGTCGAGCCCGGCCGCGCGCAAGTGACCGCTCGTCAGTGCGTCGGCAAGCGCGGCTTCGTCGATCAAGCCGCCGCGGGCGGTATTGACGAGGATCGCGCCGCGCTTGAAACGCGCGAGCGTGTCGCGGTCGAGCATCCGGCGGTTGTCGGCCGTCAACGGACAATGCAGCGACACGACGTCCGACTCCGCGTACAGCGTGTCGAGCGGCACCCGCTTCACACCGGCGGGCACTTCCTTCGCGAACGGATCGAACGCGACAACCTTCATGCCGAACGCCGCGCCGATCGCGGCCACGCGCCGGCCGATCGCGCCGAGCCCGACGAGGCCGAGCGTGCGGCCGTCGAGTTCGACGGACTTGTGCGTCGACTTGTCCCAATGGCCTTCGCGCATGCGGGAATCGAGCTGCGGAACCGACTTCGCACACGCGAGCAGCAGCGCCCATGCGTGCTCGGCGACGGCGGCCGCATTCGCGCCGACCGCGGCACGCACCGCGATGCCGCGTGCGGCGGCGGCGTCCTGATCGATCACGTCGATGCCGCTGCCGTGCTTCGAAATCACCTGCAGGTTTTCGGCGGCGTCCATGATGCGCGCGTTGATCTTGCCGTACCGGACGATGATCGCGACCGGCTTGTGCGCGATGCAGAGCGCGACGATGTCGTCTTCGGTCGGCTGCTTGCCGGCGAACACGACGTCGAACTGCGTGAGCATGTCGAGCGCTTGAGCCGCAAGGTCGGCGGCGGTCACGAGGACGACGGGCTTATGCGAAGCGGTCTGCATCACAGCGCCTCGCCTTCGGCCAGCATGCCGGCTGCGCGCAGTTCCTTCTCGATCCAGCCCGGACGAACGTCGCCCTTGTGGATCGCCGCGATACGCGCCGTTTCGGCATCGAGCTTTTTCTGCGCCAGATCGACGATGCGCGCGACGTCGGCGCGCGCAACGACGACGACGCCGTCGGCGTCGCCGACCACCAGGTCGCCCGGATTGACCGCCGTGCCGCCCAGCGAGATCGGCGCATTCACGCGCCCCGCGACACTTTTGGTCGGGCCGCACGGATTGAGGCCGGCCGAGAAGATCGGATAGTCGCCGTTGGCCAGTTCATGCGCATCGCGCACCGCGCCGTCGATGATGATGCCGGCGATGCCGCTCGCCTTCGCCTGCGCCGCCATGATTTCGCCGAGCAGCGCGCACGAGATGTCGCCCTTGCCGTCGACCACGACGACGTCGCCCGGCTTCGCGACGGCGAGCGCCGCATGGATCGCCAGGTTGTCGCCCACGCGGACTTCGACCGTGATCGCGGGGCCGGCGACCTTCATCTTCGGCGACAGCGGCCGCACGCGGCCATGCACGGTGCCGCGGCGGCCGGCGACGTCGGCCAGGATCGCCGCTTGATAGCGGGCGGCGGCCTGAACGAGTTCGGGCGACACGCGTTCGATGTCGCGAATGATCGGGGAAGTGCTGACGGGTGGCTTGCTCATGATTCGACCTCGGGTTGTGCGTTGTACTCTGTACAACAGCGGTGTACATCGTGAAATCACTATAACCAGAGGACGAGCATCATGGCACTGGCGTTTACCCTTTTACGTGGTAAACCAGCATTTTACTCTGTACAATCCCTGTTGCATGTCGACAGGAGAGAAGAGATGGGAAATGAAGGGGTCGTTGCCGTGGAAAAGGCGCTTTCGCTGCTGGACTGCTTCAAGCCCGGTGCCGAATCGCAGTCACTCGCGATGCTGTCGCAGGCATCCGGCATGCACAAGACGACGGTCTATCGGCTGATGAACTCGCTGGAGCGAATGGGCTATGTCGTGCGCGCGCAATCCGGCAACTATTCGCTGGGACATCGTGTGCTGTACCTCGGCAAGCTGTACGAGCAGTCGTTCCATCTGTCCACGGTGGTTGAACCGGCGCTGCATGCGCTGGCCGCGCTGACGAAGGAAAGCGCATCGTACTACGTGCACGACAGCGGCCAGCGGCTTTGCCTGTTTCGGGCCGAGCCGTCCGAAGGCCTGCGCGAAACGCGGCTCGCGGGGACGATGCTGCCGCTCGACGACACGGCCATCAGCCAGGTGATCCGCTTCTGGGGACTCGGCGAACCGATCTATGACAAGCCGCCTGCGCTGCCCCTCTTCACCGCGGGTGCGCGCGACGTGCACACGGCAGCGTTCGCGGTGCCGATCTTCGGCGCCGGCGACAAGTTCATGGCGGCACTGACGCTTTCCGGTCCTGCGTCTCGTCTCAGCGCCGCATACGAGTCGGGCGAGCTGGATCGACCGCAACTGGATGCGGCCGCCGATCTGTCCCGGAAGCTGGGCGCGAGTGTCGCGCTCTGCGAAAACATCTACGGCACCTGATCCTCGCGGCGACCAACGCATGGTTCAGGTCGGCGCTGAAGCAACAGCGGTTGCCCAAGTCGCCGCGCGTTGGTTCGAGCTGACGACTGGAACTGGCGATACAGCGCCGTTCCGCTACGCGTGCGTAGCGTGCCAACGCGGACTGTCTTGCCTGCCGGCATCGCGCTTCACGCAGAACAACGATGCCCGTCACCTCGGCGAAATCACAATCGCCGCCCGCCGATTCTGCGCCCGCCCGGCCGGCGTCCGGTTATCCCCTACCGGATCACGCTTCCCTTTCCCCGCGATCGCGATCTGCTTCGCATCCAGCCCGACGTCGACCAGCTCGGCGGCCACCACCTCCGCCCGCCGCTTCGACAACTCGAGATCGTATTTCTCCGTCCCGCTGTCATCCGAGTAGCCATACACCCGCACGCCGTTGATCCCCGACGACCGCAGCGTCCGCCCGATCCGTTCGACGATCCGCCGCACGTCCGGCCTGAGGTTGTACCGGTCGAAATCAAACAGAATGGGCCCGGTGGACCCGAACTCGAACCCCTGTCCAGTCTCCTGGAACCCGGCTGATTTCAGCGCCGTGACCTGCGTCTGCGTCAGCCCGCGATGAAGCGGCGGCGGCGGCGTCTTGCAGCCCCCCAGCAGCATGCCCAGCAGCAATGCGCTTCCCACGCACAGCCGCTCCATGCTTACAGGAAACGAGTGGTTCATTTCGCATCCCCTTCGAGTGCGCCCTTGTTGAACGCGCTTCTTGTCAATCGCTGCCGCGGCCTCGCCCGCGGCGCGAAACGTTCATCCTCAAGCCGATCCGACCACCCCCTCCGCCAATTGCCAGGAGCCGGGCCGCGCACGCTTGGCGCGGTACATCGCGGCATCCGCCGCCCGCAGCAGGCCGCTCGCGTCCGACGCGTGATCGGGATACAGCGCAACGCCGGCACTCATCATGGTGGCCACCATGCGGCCGTCGGACAGCTCGATCGACGGCGCCATGCCGGACAAAATCCCGTCGGCGATCCGGCATACGCTGCCCGCTTCGGGCACCGCCGCCAGCATCACCGCAAATTCGTCGCCGCCCAGACGGGCGACGAGATCGGCCTCGCGCACCTGCGTACGCAGCCGCGACGCGATGCCGACCAGCACCGCGTCGCCGGCATCGTGGCCGAGACAATCGTTGATTTCCTTGAAGCGGTCGCAGTCGAGATACAGGACGGCAACCCGCTGCCCCGTCAAAGTCGCGTCGCACAGCGCAAGCGCGAGGCGCGATTCGAACTGCGCGCGGTTGGGCAGCCCCGTGAGCGCATCGTGCGTCGCCTTGTGCTCGAGCGACGCGTTCTCGTCGCGCAGCGTGTTCTGCCAGTCCTCGAATTCGTCGAGCAATGCATTGAAGTCGTCGCCGAGCTGGTTCAGTTCGGCGATCGCCACCGGTTCGACGCGCCGTGCAAAGGCGCGCTCGCGCCGCACCGCGTGAGCGACGCCCGCCAGCGCGCGCAGCGGCGAAACGATGTTGCGCAGCAGACGCTTCGAGCTGACATACGCGCCGAACACGCTGACGGCCAGGCAGCCGAGAATGCCGCCCACGCCGCCAAGCAGGAAGCCGAAGAACTGATGGCCGCGCCCGCGCACGACGACGTGTCCGACAATGATGCCGTCGTGCAGCACCGGGACGGTCACCGGCCCGGGCAGCGCCGCATCCGCCACGGCGCGTTCGAGCCGCGCGATGCCGTTGCCGGCAGGCAATTGCCACGTCGCGAACAGTTGTCCCTTGCTGTCCGTGACGACCACCTGTGCGACATCCTCGTCGCTGGCGATCAATCCGATCGCCTCGTTCGCCGCGACGCGATCGCCGAACACGAGCGCCGCCTCGACCGTGTAACCGAGCGAGCGCGCGAGCAGGTTCAGGTTGTTGCCCGCGTACGCGCGCAACGCGATCACGGCGACGACGATCAACGACACGGCCGCCATCGTCACCGCGATGAACGCGAGGCGCAGGTGCGCCCGACGCAGCACGCTTTGCAGCGTCGGGCGCGGCATGCGGGAAGCGGAAACGGGGAGCGCGGACCGTGTCATGGCGTCACCGGCCGCCGGGCGAGATTGAGCACGTTCGGGTGCACACGCACGCCGCTGCGCGCGACGGCGTCGAGATTGATGTCGAACGACACGCGATCGCCGTCGACACTCAGGCAGAACATGCCGCCCGCGGTGCAGGACGGATCGTGTTCCGAGATCGTCAGCACCGGATGACCGGCCACCGCGGTTCTCACCCGCGCGCGTTCGTCGTTGCTCAGCGTGCCGAGGTAGACGATGTCGCATGCGATGCCGAGCGCCGGATCGTCGGGACGTACGCGCTGCACGTCGACCAGCGTCGAGCCGGCCTCCAGCGTGTCGGTCAGGCCGCGCGCGTAGTCGGGCCGGCCCGTGACGCACAGATGCAGGCGAACGGGCGTGGTCGGCCAGCGCGTGAAGCTGACGATGCCGAGCACGACCTGGCGCACGGCGGAGTCGTGTGAGGAATGGGCCGGGTCGGCGTGATCGACATGATCGGCAGGGCTTGCGGCGGCGGCGAGGTGCATGGGATCGACCGGAACGTCGGTATCGACGGGCGCCCCTGCGAGCACGGCGGGTGCCGCGCCCAACCAGCAAACGATTGCGAACAGCGCGTGGCGCAGCGAAGCGGCTCGGCCGAGACGGCCGGACACCGTCCGCGCGGCGATGGGCGCCGCGCCCGCTGACGTCGCTGCAGTCGCGAGACCGACAGCCGACGCGCACACTTTCGCATCCATGATGGCAACATCCGCTGGCGTCGCTCCGGCGCTGCCCCTCGCCTCTTCCCATGCGCGTGCAGGCACCGAATTACGCGCATGATGGCTTCATCTTAGGTAAAAATTCGGATGACCAAGCAGTGGGAAACACCCGATAAAACGTCGGAAAGTATGCGGAATCGGTGCGGCGTCACGATGATGCGAGCGAAGGCGATGACCGGCGTCGATCCGGTGTCGACGCCGGTAGATTGGTCAGCGGATTGGATGCCCGCGGGCGGCAAACTTCATACGTTCATGCGCGCTATGCGATCGCCGACAAATCGAACGGCGTCTCCCGCAGGCGCGTCCCCGTCAGCCTGAACCCCGCATTCGCAATCGCCGGCGTCACCGCCGGGCTCGACAGTTCGCCGACGCCGCCCGGCACGATGTGAATGTCGGTCTCTGGCATGTCGCTCATCCGCATCACGCGATACGTATCGAAGTTCGACTGCAGCACGCGGCCGTGCCGGAAATCGATGCGATCGGCCGTCGCATGGCCGAGCCCCCACATCAACCCGCCGTACCATTACTCGTCGCCCCCGGCCGGCGACACCGCGCTCCCGCAGTCGGCCACGCACGTGAGCCTCTCCATCTTCACCGCGCCGTCCTTGCGACTGTTCATCAGCTTCACGGGCCTGCTCGCCTTCACCGCACACCATGCCGCCTCGAACAGCCAGTACGTCGATTCGCGCGCACCGAAGCTGCCGCCCGACACGCGTTCGTGCAGCGTCACGCAATGCGCGGGAGTGCCGCCGTTACGCGCGAACACGGTGACGTTGATCGGCTCCGGCGGATTCGTGGCCGTGTGCGGCATCGAATACGACGCCTCGATCGTACGTGCGCGGGCCGCTTTCGCCTTCGCGGAATCGCCGTCAGCAATCGCCGGCACGACACGCGCGGCCGGGTCGGCGACCCATGCTGCCCGCCTCGCCGCGACGATCGCGAATCATCGTGCACGGGCCACGTTCCGCGTATCGGCACCGCCGCCGGCTTGGTCCTTCACGCCGCGGCGAGTATGCTTGTACGTCGAACGTTCTCCAACACGCGGCGGCACGACGATCGCGACACCACGCCCCCTGCCCCGCCAACCGCCCTTCACCATCGATGGATTTCGACGTAATCGTTCTCGGCGCCGGCATCGTCGGCGTGTCCGCCGCGCTGCATCTGCAGGATCGCGGACGCAAGGTTGCCCTTGTCGATCGCGGCGCGCCCGGCGAAGGCACGAGCTTCGGCAACGCCGGGCTGATCGAACGCTCGTCGGTCGAGCCGTATCCGTTCCCGCGCAGCCCGTTCACGCTCATGCGTTATGCGCTGAACCGCTCGACCGATCTCTACTGGCACAGCGCATCGCTGCCCGCGTTCGCGCCATGGCTCGCGCGGTTCTGGTGGGAATCGGCGCCGCTGCGCCACGCGGCCGCTTCGCGCGACATGCTGCCGCTGATCGAGCGCTGCATCGTCGAACACGACGCGCTGATCGCGCGGGCCGGCGCCGGCGAACTGATCCGCGCGACCGGCTGGCTGGAAGCGTTCCGCACGCCGGCCGCCTTCGAACGCGGCGTGGCCGAGGCCGGCCTCACCGCGCGCCGCCACGGGCTCGGCATCACGCCGCTCGACGCGGCCGCGCTGCACGCGCACGAGCCGAGCCTCGCACCCGGCTTCTGCGGCGCGCTGCACTGGCTCGATCCGAAAAGCGTCGTCGATCCGTCCGCGCTCGTCAAAGCGTATGCGCAACTGTTCGTGCAGGGCGGCGGCACGCTGCTCGGCGGCGACGCCGCCAGCCTCGACGCACTGTCGCCCGGCTGGCAGGTTCACACGCAGGACGGCCCGGCCGCCGCACCGGCCGTCGTCGTCGCGCTCGGCCCGTGGTCCGACATCGTGTTCGGCAAGTTCGGCTACAAGATCCCGCTGCGCGAGAAGCGCGGCTATCACATGCACTACGCGCCGTCCGCGCGCGGCGTGCCGTCGGCGCCGATCGTCGATCGCGAATACGGCTACGTGATCGCGCCGATGCGGCGCGGGCTGCGGCTGACGACGGGGGTCGAGATCGCGCGGCGCCGCGTGCCGCCGACCGGCGTGCAGCTCGAACGCGCGGAACGCGTCGCGCGGCCCGTGTTCGGTTTCGGCGAACGGCTCGACCCGCAGCCGTGGCTCGGCTTCCGGCCGTGCACGCCGGACATGCGCCCGGTGATCGGCCCCGCGCCCGCGCATCGCGGCCTGTGGTTCGCGTTCGGCCACAACCACCATGGGCTCACGCTCGGCCCCGTCACCGGCCGCCTGCTGGCCGAGATGATGACGGGCGAAGCGCCGTTCACCGATCCGGCGCCGTATCGCGCCGATCGTTTCTGAACAGGTGATCCGTCACCGCGCGCTCAGTCGAGCGCGCGGCCGAAGATCCGGATGACTTCGTCGAGGTGCTCGGCCATCGCGCGGCGCGCGGCGTCGGGATCGCGCGCACGGATCGCGTCGAGGATCGCGCGGTGTTCCAGCTCCGAGCGGTGCGGCATGTCGTTCGGCATGTACAGCGACTGCAGCCGCTGGAACATCAGGTCGTACTTGTGCGCGAGCAACTGCTTGATCATCAGCGCATACGCGGCGTTGTCGCTCGCTTCCGCGATGCGGATATGGAACAGCCGGTCGCCCGGGTGCGTGAGCGAGCCGCTGCGGTTGTCTTCCTGGTTGCGCAGGAACGCTTCGTGAATTCCTTCGATCTGCGCGTCCGAGCCGTGCTTTGCCGCGAGCGACGCCGCTTCCGGTTCGATCAGCCGGCGCGCCTGCAACAGCGCGAACGGCGGGATCTCGGTATCGAGGTCGAGCGCGATGCCGAGTTCGGGATCGATCTCGACGATCGAGAACGGCGCGACCGTCGCACGGGATACGGGTTCGGGCGCGGGCTCCGGCGCCGCGGCCGCTTCGGGATGACGCACCTTCACGCCGTCGCCGACGCGCACGCTGACGAGCCCGCTCACTTCGAGCGCGATCAGCGCCTCGCGCACCGACGTGCGCGACACGCCGAACTGCTCGGCCAGTTCGCGCTCGGGCGGCAGATAGCTGCCCGGCGGAAAATCGCCGGACTCGATCATCGCACTGAGCTTGTCGGCGATCTGCTGGTAGAGGCGGCGGTTCTGAATCGGCTGGATGGACATACGTTGACGCTGGTAATCGGTTTCGTTCCGGACGGTCTGACGAATCGCACAGACCGTTCGCGCCTATTTTATATGCCGCGCCTCACATCGCCCGGCACCGCGTAACAACGCGCGGCCGTGCCGCCCCACAGCGCGTTGCGCTCGGCCGCCGACAGCCGCGATTCGGCCCAGCGTTCGACGAGCGACGCCACTTCGTCATACGAGGCCGCCAGCAGGCACACGGGCCAGTCCGACCCGAACATCAGCCGCTGCGGCCCGAACGCGTCGAGCGCCGCGTCGAGGCACTGCTCGATGTGACGGATGTCCCGCGCGCGCAGGCCGCGCCGCCAGTCCGCCTCGGTCACGAGCCCCGACAGCTTGCATGCCACGTGCGGCAACGCGCCCAGCTCGCGCAGCGACGCGCGCCAGCGTGCGAGCGCCGTGTCGTCGCGCTCGAACTCGGTGAGCGCCGGCTTGCCCGCATGATCGAGCACGAGCCAGTGCGCATCGTGCGTCGCGCAGAACGCGCGCACGTCCGGCAACTGGCGCTCGAACACGAGCACGTCGTACACGTAACCATTCGCCTGCAGCCACGCGATGCCCCGATTGAAACCGGGATCGGCGACGAATGCGGCCACGTCGGCTTCGTCCTGCACCTGATGACGAAAGCCGCGCAGCTTCGGGCTGCCCCACGCGGCGACCCGCTCGGCCAGCCCGGGCGCGCCGAGATCCTCCCAGCCGACCACCGCCGCGATGCGGGCGTCGTCGCGCGCGAGATCGAGCAGGAACGCCGTCTCGTCGCGCCCGGCGCGCGCCTGCACCGCGATCGACGCGCCGAGCGCCTGCGCATGCATCTGCGGCCACAGCACGTCGGGCAGGTAGTCGCGTGCGAGCACGCCCATCCCGGGGCCGATCCACGGATAGTCGGCCGCGCGATAACGCCAGAAATGCTGATGGGAATCGATGCGCACTGCGCCCATGGTGCCCTCGTGTTCAGTCGCCGCTGTCGCGGCGGCGCGCGTCATCGCCGCCGCTCGTGCGCAACGCTCAGTCGTACAACACCGCCGCGATCTTCGGATCGTCGATATTGGTCTTGTCGTACCAGTAGAAACCGGTGTCGATGACCTTCGGCAGCTTCTCGCCCTTGATCGCCTTCACGGCCGCCTCGACGGTCTTGTAGCCGATCCCGATCGGGTTCTGCGTGATCGCGCCGGCCATCAGCCCGCTGCGGATCGCGTCCTTCTGCTGCTTGCCGGAATCGTAGCCGACGATCACGACCTTGCGCTTCATCTCGCGCACGCCGTTGACCACGCCGATCGCCGAGCCTTCGTTGGTGCCGAACAGCCCCTTGAGCTTCGGATACGCCTGCAGGATCGACTTCGTCACCTCGGTCGACTTCAGCTGGTCGCCTTCGCCGTACTGCACGGTCACGACCTGCACCTTCGGGTGCGCCGCCTTCATCCGCTCGAGAAAACCGTCGCGGCGGTCGATGCCGGTACGGCTCGTCTGGTCGTGCGCGACCACGGCCACCTCGCCTTCGTCGCCGATCAGCGCGGCGAGCTTGTCGGCGGCGAGCGCGGCGGCCGCCTTGTTGTTGGTCGCGGCGGTCGTCACCGGGATGTCGCTGTCGACGCCCGAGTCGAACGCGATCACCGGGATCTTCTCGGCCTGCGCCTTCTTCAGCAGCGGCAGCGCGGCCTTGCTGTCGAGCGCCGCGAAGCCGAGCGCGGCCGGCTTCTTCGCGATCGCGGCCGACAGCATGTCGATCTGCTTGTCGACCATCGCCTCGGTTTCCGGCCCCTCGAACGTCACCTTCACCTTGTAGTCCTTCGCGGCCTGCACGGCGCCCGACTTCACGGCCTGCCAGAACTGATGCTGGAAGCCTTTCGAGATCAGCGGGATATAGGCTTCCTGCGCCTGCGCGCCGGCCGTGACGCCGACGGCGAACGTCAGCCCGACGATCGCGTTCAACACCTTGCTCCTGATCACTTCGCGTCTCCTTGGTTGGATTCTTCTGGATGCCGGCCGGGCCGGCGGTGAAGCGGATGCCTGCGTGCAGGCGTGCGTCAGCGGCGGCGCCGGCGCAGGATGTCGACGTACACGGCGAGGATGATGATCACGCCGGTCACGACCGTCTGCCACTCCTGCGCGACCGACATGATGCGCAGGCCGTTGGTCAGCACGCTCATGATGAACGCGCCGATGATGGTGCCGACGATGCTGCCCGCGCCGCCCGACAGCGACGTGCCGCCGATCACGACGGCCGCGATCGCATCGAGCTCGTAACCCTGCCCGAGCGCCGGCTGCGCGGAGTTCAGCCGCGACGCGATCAGCAGGCCGGCGATCCCGCACACCGCGCCGCTGAACGTGTAGACGGCGATCTTCCATGCATCGACGTTCACGCCGGACAACCGCAGCGCTTCCTCGTTGCTGCCGAGCGCGAACGTGTAGCGGCCGAAGATCGTCCGGTTCAGCACGATCGACGCGCCGATCGCGACGAGAAACAGGATCAGCACCGCGTTCGGAATCGGCAGCGCGGGGATCAGGTTGCCGATCAGCGAGTCCTGCGCGATCGACGTGAAGCCCGGCGTGTCGTTGAAGTAGATCGGCCGCGTGCCCGAGATCACGAGCGACAGACCCTTGAGCAGCATCATCATGCCGAGCGTCGCGATGAACGGCGGCACCTTCATCTTCGCGATCACGAAGCCCGACACGCAGCCCGACAACGCGCCGAAGCACAACGCGGCCAGGATGCCGAACGGCAGCGGCATCCCCCATTTCGTCAGCACGACGCCGGCCATCACCGCGCAGAACGTCATCAGCGTGCCGACCGACAGGTCGATGCCCGACGTGATGATCACGTACGTGCAGGCGACGGCAAGCACGCCATTGACCGCGGTGGCCTGCAGGATCGACACGAGGTTGTCGACTTCGAGAAAGTTCGGCGAACCGAAGCTGAAGAACACGATCAGCAGCACGAGGCTCGCGAACGCGAGCAGCTTCTGGCGCGCGGCGGGGTTGAAGAAGCGCGCGCGAAAACCGGGCGCGGCGGCCGGCGTGTCGCCGGAAGCGAGGGGCGGGACGGGATGCGTATCGTTGGACATGGTAAGCGTCTGAATCAGGACAATACGGTCGACTCGCGCTGCGTCGCGAGCTGCATGATCTTCTCCTGCGTGGCGTCGGCCGCACGCAATTCGCCGGTCACGCGCCCTTCGCACATCACGAGAATCCGGTGGCTCATGCGCAGCACCTCGGGCAGTTCCGACGAGATCATCACGATCGCCTTGCCGTCGGCGGCGAGCGCGTCGAGCAGCTTGTAGATCTCGCTTTTCGCGCCGACGTCGATGCCGCGCGTCGGCTCGTCGAAGAACAGGATGTCGCAGTCGCGCAGCAGCCATTTCGCGATCACGATCTTCTGCTGGTTGCCGCCCGACAGCAGCCGCGCGGGCTGCGTGACCGACGGCGTGCGGATCGCGAGCCGCCGCACGTACGACTGCGCGGTGTCGCGCATCTTGCGCGCATCCAGGAACGCACCGCGATGCAAGAAACGGCGCATGCTCGCCAGCGCGACGTTGTTCTGCACGTCCATGCCGACCGCGAGCCCGAAGTGCTTGCGATCCTCGGACAGGTAGCCGATCCCGTGCCTCACCGCGTCAGCCGGCGTGCGGATCGTCACGGTGCGGCCGTGCACGCGAATTTCACCGGCATCGATCGGGTCCGCGCCGAACACCGCGCGCGCGACCTCGGTGCGGCCCGCGCCCATCAGCCCCGCGAAGCCGAGGATCTCGCCGCGCCGCAGCGTGAAGCCGACATCGCGGATCGCACGCCCGCGCGACAGCCCGCGCACCTCGAGCGCCACGTCGTTCGACGACGTATCGGGCGGCGTGCGCGCTTCCGTTTCGAGCTGGCGCCCGACCATCATCGAAATGATCGTCTCCATCGACGTGCCGGCCATCGGCACGGTCGCGACGTACTTGCCGTCGCGCATCACGGTCACGCGATCGGCGATCTGGCGCAGTTCGTCCATCTTGTGCGAGATGTAGACGATGCCGACGCCGTTCGCCCGCAGGTCGCGGATGATGCGGAACAACTCGCCGATCTCCGCGTTGTTCAGCGCGGCGGTCGGCTCGTCCATGATCAGCACGCGCGAATCGAACGACAGCGCCTTCGCGATCTCGACCATCTGCTGCTTCGCGACCGTCAGCCGGCCGACCGGCGTGCGCGGATCGAGATCGAGCCGCATCCGCCGGAAGATCGCGGCGGCATCGCGATTCAGCTTGTCTTCGTCGACGAACACGCCGAGACGGCCGCGCGGCTCGCGGCCGATGAAGATGTTCTGCGCGACGCTCAGGTGGTTCATCAGGTTCAGTTCCTGATGAATGATGCCGATCCCGAGCGCCTGCGCGGCGCGCGGATCGGCGATCTCGACCGGATGGCCGTCCATCCGGATCTCGCCGTCGTCGCGCGGGTACACGCCCGCGAGGATCTTCATCAGCGTTGACTTGCCGGCGCCGTTCTCGCCCATCAGCGCATGCACTTCGCCCGCGCGCAGGTCGAAGCGGCAATCATCGAGCGCCTGCACGCCCGGGAAGCGCTTGCCGATGCCGGTCAATGCAATCAGCGGCGGCGCGAGGTTCGGGTGGAGGTCGGGTTGCATCGCTCGCGGCCCTCAGCTGATCGCACGGTCGAGATGCGTATAGCCGCCGTCGACGAACAGCCACTGGCCCGTCGTGTGCGACGCGCGCTCCGACAGCAGGAACACCGTCGTGTCGGCGATCTCGTCGGCCGTCGTGAAGCGCCGGCCGAGCGGCACCTTGCCCGCGATCGCCGCGAGCTTCGTCTCCGGATCGTCGAAGCCGTCGATCCATTTCCGGTACAGCGGCGTCATTACCTCGGCCGGGATCACCGCGTTCACGCGCACGCCGTCGTCGCGCAACGCGACGGCCCATTCGCGCGTCAGCGCGAGCTGCGCGCCCTTCGACGCGCAGTAGCCGCTCGTGTTGCCCTGCCCGGTCACGGCCGTCTTCGACGAGATGTTGACGATCGCGCCGCGCGCCGCCTTCAGGTGCGGCACGCAGTAGTGCGCCATCACGTAGTAGTGGACCAGATTGCGTTCGAGCGACGCGACGAACGCGTCGCGGCCCGCATCGAGCCCGACGCTGTCGTTGACGCCGGCGTTGTTGACGAGCCCGTCGAGCCGACCGAATCGCGCGACGGTCCGCGCGACCGCGTCGCGGCACTGCGCATCGTCCTGCAATTCGACGGACACGCACGCGGCGTTCGGCTGCTCGCGCGTGAGCGCGCGCCAGAACGCGTCGTCGGGCGCGTGCCGCGCGAACACCACCGGTATCGCGCCTTCGCCGGCCAGCCGCATCGAGATCGCGGCGCCGATGCCCGACGCACCGCCGGTCACGATCACGACCTTGTCCTGCAGATTCAGATCCACTTCGCGTCTCCGTCGTTCATGTTGTCGGCACGCTCGATGCGTGTCAGCCGCGGAACCGGTACTGCTCCAGCGATTCGGGCTTCATCTCGATCGAGAAGCCGGGCGCCGTCGGCGGCAGGTACGCCGCGCCGCGCACGACGCACGGTTCGACGAAATGCTCGTGCAGGTGATCGACGTACTCGGTCACGCGCCCCTCCTTCGTGCCGGCAATGCACACGTAGTCGATCATCGACAGGTGCTGCACGTACTCGCACAGCCCGACGCCGCCCGCATGCGGGCATACGGGCAGCCCGTACTTCGCGGCCATCAGCATCACCGCGAGAATCTCGTTCACGCCGCCGAGCCGGCACGCGTCGATCTGCACGACGTCGATCGCGCCGCGCGCGATGAACTGCTTGAACAGCACGCGGTTCTGGCACATCTCGCCGGTCGCGACCTGCACGGGCGCGATCGCCTTGCGGATCTTGCGATGCCCTTCGACGTCGTCGGGGCTGGTCGGCTCCTCGATGAACCACGGCCGCGCGAACGCGAGCTCGCGCACCCAGTCGATCGCCTCGTCGACTTCCCACACCTGGTTCGCGTCGATCATCAGCTTGCGATCGGGTCCGATCACTTCGCGCGCGATCGTCACGCGGCGGATGTCGTCCTCGAGGTTCGCGCCGACCTTCAGCTTCACATGGTCGAAACCGGCGTCCACCGCCTCGCGGCACAGCCGGCGCAGCTTGTCGTCGCTGTAGCCGAGCCAGCCGGCCGACGTCGTGTAGCACGGGTAGCCGTCGCGCTCGAGCGCCGCGATCCGCGCGGCCTTGCCGGGCGCCTGCCGGCGCAGCAGTTCGAGCGCTTCGTCCGGCGTCAGGCAGTCGGTCAGGTAGCGGAAGTCGATCGTGCGTACCAGTTCCTCGGGGCTCATGTCGGCGACGAGCCGCCACAGCGGCTTGCCGACGGCCTTCGCCCACAGATCCCACACCGCATTGACGACGGCGCCGGTCGCGAGGTGGATCGCGCCCTTGTCGGGGCCGATCCAGCGCAACTGGCTGTCCGACGTCACGTGACGCCAGAAGCGGCCCATGTCCTCGCGAATCCAGTCGAGGTCGAGGCCGACGACGAGGTGACGCATCGCGTCGATCGCCGCGCAGCAGATTTCGTTGCCGCGCCCGATGGTGAACGTGAGCCCGTGCCCCTCGAGCCCGTCGCGATCGGTTTCGAGGACGACGTAGGCCGCCGAATAATCGGGGTCCGGATTCATCGCATCGGAACCGTCGAGCTGGCGCGAGGTCGGGAAGCGCACGTCGAGGACGCGCATCGATCGAATGATAGGCATGACGAACCGTCCGTAAAAGGAGATCAGGCCTGCACGGTGCGCTGGCGCTGCTCGCCGAGCCCGTCGATGCCGAGCGTGATCACCTGTCCGGCGCGCAGATAGACGGGCGGCTTCTGCCCGAGGCCGACGCCCGGCGGCGTGCCGGTCGAGATCACGTCGCCCGGCTGCAGGCTCATGAAGCGGCTCAGGTAGCTGATCAGGTGCGGCACGCGGAACACCATCGTCGCGGTCGTACCGTTCTGGTAGCGGTGGCCGTCGACGTCGAGCCACAGCCGCAGCGCGTGCGGATCGGGCACTTCGTCGGCCGTCACGAGCCACGGCCCAAGCGGGCCGAACGTGTCGTTGCCCTTGCCCTTGTCCCACGTGCCGCCGCGTTCGAGCTGGTATTCGCGTTCCGACACGTCGTTCACGACGCAGTAGCCGGCCACGTGCGACAGCGCATCGGCTTCGTCGATGTAGCGGCCGCCCAGGCCGATCACCACGCCGAGCTCGACTTCCCAGTCGGTCTTCCGCGAGCCGCGCGGGATCTCGACGTCATCGTTCGGGCCCGAGATCGCGCTCGTCCACTTGCCGAACACGACGGGCTCCTTCGGCACCTCCATGCCCGACTCGGCCGCGTGGTCCGAATAGTTGAGCCCGATGCAGATGAACTTGCCGACGCGGCCGACGCACGCGCCGATCCGCGGCGCGCCCTCGACGCGCGGCAGCGACGACGGCGGAATGTCGCGCAGCCGCGCGAGCGACGCGGGGGTCAGCGCATCGCCGGCGATGTCGTCGATCACGCCGGACAGGTCGCGAAGGTGGCCCTGCGCATCGAGCAGGCCCGGTTTTTCATGGTGTTTGTCGCCAAATCTGAGCAGTTTCATAGCGTCGTCGGAACGGAAACGGAAAGTGAATGGGAAGGCGCGGTCAGTTTGACACGGTCAGTTTGACCAGCCGCCGTCGATCAGGTGGATCGCGCCGGTCGTGAACGACGCTTCGTCGGACGCGAGGTACAGCGCGAGCGCGGCCACTTCGTCGGCACGGCCGATGCGGCCGATCGGCTGGCGCGCGACGAATGCCTGGCGCACCTCGTCGGTCGACACGTGGCGCGTGCGCGCCTGGTCCGCGATGCGCTGCTCCAGCGACGGCGATTCGATCGTGCCCGGGCAGATCGCGTTGCAGCGGATGCCGCGCTCGACGAAATCGGCGGCGACCGCCTTGGTCAGCCCGATCACGGCCGCCTTGGACGTGCCGTAGACGAAGCGGTTCGGCACGCCCTTCACGCTCGACGCGGCCGAGGCCATGTTGATGATCGACGCGCCGCCGGCTTCGAGCATCGCGGGCAGCAGCGCGCGAATCAGCCGGTACATCGACGTGACGTTCAGGTTCATCGAGAACGCCCACGCGTCGTCGTCGCAGTCGAGGATCGAGCCGTGGTGCACGTAGCCCGCGCAGTTGAACAGCACGTCGAACGCACGTTCGCCCGCGGCGAGCGCCGCGACGTCGTTCGCATCGGTGACGTCGAGCCGCCGCGTGGCCAGCCGGGCGCCCGCGCGTTCGGCGTCGGCCTCGAGCCGCACGAGCGCGGCTTCGTTGATGTCGGTCGCCAGCACGTCGGCGCCCTCGCTCGCGAACCGCAGCGCGGTCGCGCGGCCAATGCCCTGCCCGGCCGCCGTCACCAGCGCGCGTTTGCCCTGCAATCTCATGAGCACGTCTCCCGAAAAAGCCGGCCACCCGTCGGCCGATTGGCACAAAGGACTAAAGGTCCAACCAATCATAGGAAGCAATCGCGCGTTTGTCACGAAATCGGGATTCAGTATTTACCCGGGCGGAGAAATCGGGCGGACGAAGAAAAATCCGGCGAAGACAAGTCCTAAAAATCCCGCCCGTAAATCGTACAAACCCAATGCTGACAGGCCTCTCAGCCGAATCTTCGGGCTCGTCCCGCGCAGCCACTTCGCCAAACTGACAAAAAAGTCATGTTCGCGTCAGGGTCTCAACGGGATCAGCACGCCATCATGGCGTTGCCGGACCGCGCTTTTCACCCATCGCCTCTCCGCCCGCCTTCGATCCCTGCGGGCACTCCGTCCCCCGGCGATGGACACCGTGACTGGGCGAGCAGACACGGTGCGCGGGCCGATTTTCCGCCCCGGACTTCCCGTCCGGGGCGTTTTTGTCTGTGGTTTCCACGAAAATAAGCGTGGATTGTTTCTAAATCGGCAAAAGGTAATTTGAGCCAGACAGGATGTTTTTTCCGGTCACAGACGCTTACATTTAGCGCACCACTCATGGAAACCGCTACGGATTCGCCATCGGGTAGTGACATCCACTGCCAAGGCCGAAACCGCACGAGCTTTAGGAAACGGCAAAATGAAGGCCTCCAAATCCCTGCCTGTGCTCGATCCCGCCGACGTCCACGTCGAAATCCTCGAACGTTCCGATACGCTGCTCGTCGTCCGCTGGGTCGAGCCCGGCCGCTGTCACTACGGTGAACAGCGCTGGCGCCGCCGCTTCGCGCAACGCACCGGCACCTGCGCGCTGTCGCGCCAGGTCATCCATCGCGGCGACGAAGTGTTCCGCCCGGCCGAACGCCCGGCACCCGCGAATGCGGCCGCGATGATCTCCGCCGCCGAGGTGCTCGCGCTGGCCGGAAGCAGGTAAAACCTGCCGGCCGCGCGCCGGGGCAGGCCGCGCCACGCACTGCGCCCGCCCTAGAAGCGCCGGTCTAATTCCCCCGCTTGTCTGTCACGCCCGCCCGCACTATCGTTACACCACGCAATGTAACGATTACGTGCCGCGGCCGGTCGGCCGTGCCGATGGAGACAGACATGCATGCATGGAGCGCGCGCCACGTCCCGGCGCAGGGCGGCAAGGTCGCGGTCGTGACCGGTGCCAACAGCGGTCTCGGCTGGCAGCTCGCGGAAACGCTGGCCGCGAAAGGCGCGACGGTCGTGATGGGCTGCCGCGACGCCGCGCGCGCCGCCCGGGCGGCCGACGCGATCCGCCGGCTCCATCCCGACGCCCGCGTCGAGGTCGATCCGCTCGACCTTGCCGATCTCGCCTCGATCGCCCGCTTCGCGGGCGACGTCTCCGAACGCCACGGCCGCGTCGACATCCTCTGCAACAACGCCGGCGTGATGTTCCTGCCGCTGCGGCATACGCACGACGGCTTCGAAATGCAGTTCGGCACCAACCACCTCGGCCATTTCGCGCTGACCGGCCATCTGTTGCCCGCGTTGCGCGCCGCGCGACGGGCGCGCGTCGTGACGATGTCGAGCGGCTTCAACCGCGGCGGCCGGATTCGCGTCGACGACCTGCGTGCCGAGCATCGTTACAACCGTTATCTCGCCTATTGCGACAGCAAGCTCGCGAACCTCGTGTTCGCGATCGAGCTGCAGCGCCGTTTCGAGCGCGCGGCGTTCGCGGGAATCAGCGTGGCCGCGCACCCCGGCTATGCGGCGACCAACCTGCAGTTCGCGGGCCCCGCGATGGACCGTTCGCCCGCGCGCGCCGCGCTGATGCGCGCGGCGAACCGTTATCTCGCGCAACCGGCCGACCAGGGCGCGCTGCCCGCGATCCATGCCGCCACGTCGCCCGATCTCGCGGGCGGCGCATACATCGGGCCGTCCGGCTGGTTCGAGTCGCGCGGGCTGCCGGCGCCCGCGAGCGTGCCGCGCGCGGCGCGCGACGTCGCCTCGGCGGCGCTGCTGTGGGAAGCGTCGGAAGCCGCGACGGGCGTGCGCTTCCTCAGTTCGGGCGCGCCCGCCGGACGCGTGCCCGGCCGGCCGCTCGACACGGCGGCCGAAGCGCGCTGAACCGCACGACGCTACCCGCCATATTCTTCATACTTATTGCGCAAGCCGAAAAGAAAGCCTGTTGAAAGACTGATTCATCGCGCCACTGTTACCGCGCTGGAAACAATCTATCGTCAAAATCAGCGTTTACCCTGAACACGCCGGTGACTAAGATTTGATCAATCGCTCAAGACATGGTGTCGAGAGCGAACTCAATAAAACACCGGAGGTCACCATGAAATCGCTCGTTTCCGCAGTCGTCGCCGCTGTCGCCCTGTCCGCTTCGTTCGGCGCATTCGCTCAAAGCACCGTGACCCGCGCCCAGGTGCGCGGCGAACTGGTCCAGCTCGAACAAGCCGGCTACAAGCCGGGCGTGTCGAGCCCGTACTACCCGAACGACATCCAGAGCGCCGAAGCGCGTATTCATGGTGCCGACACCAGCGGCTACGGCGCCCAGCCGGCTCCGCTCGTCCACTCGGGCGCCCCGGCAGCCGCATCGTCGAACGCACGCGACTCGATCTTCTTCGGCCAGTAAGCCGATGCGCCCCCGGCGGGCGCCGCGCGTCGCGCAATGAAGCAACGCAGTCCGGACGAGCCCCTTCGCGGGGCTCGTCTTGTTTGTGAAACGCATACCTCCGCCGCCCGGCAGCGGGTGGCTTCGCCCGGGCGCCTGGCGTCCGGGTGCTTTTTCCCTTCCCGGCGGGCAGGCGAAAAGAAACCGCGTGCGCCGATCAGCGCGCCGCAACGACGGCAGGCACCGAGCGCGACAGCACGCGCCACCGCGACAGCAACTCGTCCCGATCGACGTAGCAGCCCTGCAGGTGCCGGCGGCCGGTCGACGGATCGAACGCCGTGCGCGCATGCAGCACGCGCCGGTTGTCGAACGCCCACATGTCGCCCGCCCGCAGCCGGCGGTGTACGCGGAAACGCGGCTCGCGCGCGAGCGCGAGGAACCGCCGGTACGCGCGATAGACGGCCGCGACCGAGCCGGCCGGCGCATCGAGCGGCCCGCGCAGGAAGTTCGCGACACGCACCTCCGTCACGTTGCCGCGCGCATCGAGCCCGATCACCGGCGCCGAACAGCGGTAGTCGCTGTTCGCGCTCTTGTTCCAGAACTCGAACGGCGTCGACGCCAGTCGTTCGAAATCGGCCGGATGCTCGCGCCGCAGCGCATCGGCGAGCGCGAAGCCGTCGAGAAAGATGCTGTCGCCGCCCGCCGCTTCGTTGGCCAGGCAATGCAGGAACTGCACGCCCGGCTGCAGTTCGCGTGTCGGCAGGTCGGTATGCGGCGGCAGGTTCAGCGACGTATACGCATTGCTGTCCGGGCGCGGTTTCGATTCGACGTCGAACAGCACGCCGAAATTGCTTTCGCGGATCAGGCCAACGCGACGCGCGATCTCGTCCACGCGGCCGCGCTCGGCCGGCACGCCTTCGACGAGCGTCAGCCCCGTGCGCCGCAGCGCGGCGAGCCACGCGAGCAGCGCACCGTCGTCCTCCATCACGTCGCGCCACGCGAACAGGCCGATCGCCGTCGCGTCGTCGCCGGCCCAGATGTGCCGCTCGTGCGCGGCCAGCCGCTCGGCGCGCGACGCATCGTCGTATGCATGCGCCCGCAACCAGCCCGGCGACCACGCGCTGCGATGCCCGTCGTTCCACTCGACATGCAGCGCACCATCGGGTTCGACGTGCACGGCGAGCGCCGACAAATCGTCGCGCGCATCGGCAATCTCGAACACCTGTTCACGCGTGAGCGCATGCACGCATGCGGAACACGCGCAGTTGTCGCGCAGCCAGTCGAAATGGAACGGCGATCGTCGCGCGTCGCGCCATTCGACCTCGACCGCCCCCTCGCCGATCGTCGCCGCCGCGATGGCCGCGTCGGCCGAAAACGTCCGCCAGTCCTCGATACGGTGTTGCGCTGCTGCCTGCATCGTTGCCTCCCGGAAACGCCCGCTACGCGTGTGGTGCGAGCAAAAACCCGCCGACCATCCGGTGCATGCGCGCGGCCTGCGGGCTCGTCCCGAGCGCGCGCCAGCAGCCGTGCACCAGCCCCTGTCCCATCCAGTCGCGCGCGACCCCGCCGGCCGCGCGAATCCGTTCGACGTACACGCGCGCGTCGTCGCGCAGCGGATCGTGTTCCGCGCCGATCGCGAGCACCGGCGGCAAGCCGTCGAAACGCGCCGCTTCGAGCGGCACCGACGCGCGCAACAGCGGGTCGCCGCCCCGCAGCACGTCGGACACGTTCCCATCCCAGTACAGCGCGCGATAGCGATGCACGTCGTCGAGCGTCAGCATCGGCGCCCGCGCTTCGATCTCGCGCGCGGGCGATTGCGGTTCGAAGCCGAGCATCGGATAAACGAGCGCGATGCCGTCGACGTTGCGTTCGCCCGCATCGCGCAGCGCGGTGGCGACGGCCGCCGCGAGCATCCCGCCCGCGCTGTCGCCCGCGAGCGTCAGCGGATGCGCGCACACGCCGAACGGCCAGCGGGCATCGCGCGCCGCGCGCGTGACGTCCAGGCAATCCTCGAGCGCGGCCGGCGCGCGGTGTTCGGGCGCCAGACGATAGTCGACGGCGATCACGTCGAGCCCCGTGTCGGCCGCGAGTTGCGCGGTGATCAGCGCATGGCTGTCGAGCGAGCCGACGACGAAGCCGCCGCCATGAAAAAACAGCACCGTGCCGCGCGATGCGCCGCGCGCGGACGTGTAGCGCCGCAGCGCGATCGCGCGCCCGTCCGCCGCGCGCCACACGGCGTCCTGCCGCACGATGCCGGGCGGCAGCGCGGCCGGCGTCCACGCGGCCGCGAAGCGGTCGTAGAGGCGGCGCTGCTCGTCGGGCGAGCGCGCCGCCGCATCGGCCGGATACCACGCGTCGACGGCTGCGACGAACGCCGCGATTTCCGGTTCGAGCATCGTGCGCGCTCCGCGATCGCACGTTGAAGGACGCAAGTCGCCGCTAGCGGCGCGGCGGCAAGCCGATCACGCGGCCCGCATACGCAGGCGCCGCGCAATCGCGCTGCAACGCATGCAAGTCGGCCACGCGCGCGGCCACGTCGTCGTCGAACGGCGCCGATTTCGCACCGTCGCGCGTGTCGACGTGCAGCAGCATCTGCTCGCTCGCCGATACCGGATCGTCATGCCCTGGCGCGAACAGTTCGAGATACAGGTGCAGGCGCTTCGCGTCGTGCGCGAGCACGCGCGCATCGACGCGCACCGGCGTGCCTTCCTTGATCTCGTGCAGGTAGTTCACGTGCGCTTCGAGCGTGTAGACCGAGCGCCCCCGCTCGCGGCGCGCGGCGTCGTCGAGCCCGATGCGATCCAGCAATGCATCGGTCGCGAAGCTGAAGATCAGCAGGTAGAACGCATCGCGCAGGTGGCCGTTGTAGTCGACCCATTCGGGCCGCACCACGTCGCGGTAAATCGTCAGCGGGGTATCGCCCGTCATCGCCTGTCCTTTAGTCCTCGAATCGCATGCCGTGCCGCGCCTTCACCGCGGCGATCGCTTTCAGCACCTCGGTGATGCACTCGTCGCGATAGCGTTCGAGTTCCTTGATGCTGCGCGTGCCCTGCTGTTCGGTCGTGCCTTCGACGACGCTGTCGATCAGCGCGTCGGTCAGGGTCGGCGCAACCAGCTTCGTCCACGGCAGTTCGAGCGCGGGGCCGAACTGCTGCATGAAGTGTCGCATGCCCGCATCGCCGCCGGCCAGCGTGTAGGTCAGGAACGTGCCCATGAACGACCAGCGGATGCCCGCGCCGAAGCGGATCGCATCGTCGATCTCGCCGGTCGTCGCCACGCCTTCGTTGACCAGGTGCAGCGCCTCGCGCCACAGCGCCTCGAGCAGGCGATCGGCGATGAAGCCCGGCACCTCCTTGCGCACGTGCAGCGGCCGCATGCCGAGCTTGCGGTAGACCTCCATCGCGCCCTCGACGGCTTCCGGCGACGTGCGCGCGCCGCCGAGCACCTCGACGAGCGGCAGCAGATAGACGGGATTGAACGGGTGACCGACCACGCAGCGTTCCGGATGCGTCGCCCGCGCGTAGAAATCGGTGGGCAGCAACCCCGACGTCGACGACGCGATGATCGCGTCGGGCCGCGCCGCGCGGCTGATCTGCTCGTGCAGCTCGAGCTTCAGCGCCTCGCGCTCGGGCGCGCTTTCCTGGATGAAATCGGCGTCGGCGACGCATGCCTCGATCGTCGGGACGAAACGCAGCCGCGCGGGATCGGCGCCCGGCGCGAGGCCGACGCGTTCGAGCGCGGGCCACGCGTTCGCGACGTTCGCGCGCAACCGCTCCTCCGCGCCCGGCGCCGGGTCCCACACGACCACGTCGAGACCGTGCGCGAGCGCGCGGGAAATCCAGCCACTGCCGATCACGCCGGTGCCGATGGCGGCGAACGTCTTGATGTCGGTCTTCACAGCCATGTCAACGCATCCTTCAAATCAGGGGAAATCGGTGGGCGGCCGCGCTTGGGTGCGCGCCGCCGTGTCAGTCGGTTTGCAAGAAAACTCAAGCGAATTCGGCGATCGCACGACGTTCGAGCAGACGCTCGCCGCGCGCCGGCAGGCCGAGCTTGCGGCGGCCCTCGGCCGGCGTCAGCACGCGGCCGCCGAGCCGTTCGACGATCTCGCGGGCGCGCTCGACCAGCGTGCCGTTGGTCGCATGCACGCCGCGGTCGAGCCAGATGTTGTCTTCGAGGCCGACGCGCACGTGACCGCCGAGCAGCATCGCCTGCGCGACCATCGGCATCTGCATGCGGCCGATCCCGAAACCGGCCCAATGCGCACCCGGCGGCAGGTTGTCGACCATCGCCTTCATCGTGCCCGTATCGGCCGGCGCACCCCACGGAATGCCGAGGCAGAGCTGGAACAGCGGCGGATCGTCGAGCAGCCCTTCCTTCAGCAACTGCTTCGCGAACCACAGATGGCCCGTGTCGAAGATCTCCAGTTCCGGCTTCACGCCGAGTGCCTGGATGCGCTTCGCGCCGGCGCGCAACTGCGCGGGCGTCGACACGTAGATGTAGTCGCCGTCGCCGAAATTCAGCGTGCCGCAATCGAGCGTGCAGATCTCGGGCAGCAGTTCCTCGACGTGCGCGAGGCGCGTGAGGCCGCCGACCAGGTCGGTGCCCTTGCCGAAGCGCATCGGGTCTTCGCCGGGGCCGATCTCGAGATCGCCGCCCATGCCGGCCGTCAGGTTGATGATCACGTCGACGTCGGCCGAGCGGATGCGGTCCACCACTTCGCGGTACAGGTTCGGGTCGCGGCTGCCGCGGCCCGTCTGCGGATCGCGCACGTGGCAGTGCGCGACCGTCGCACCGGCCTTCGCGGCTTCGATCGCGGCTGCCGCGATCTCCTTCGGCGTGACCGGAATCGCCGGATGCTTGCCGACCGTATCGCCCGCGCCGGTGACGGCGCAGGTGACGATGACTTCATGGTTCATGCTGGGTGCCTCGCTTGATTCAAGTTGTGTCGCATTGCGGGGGTGGCGCGGGCGCCGGCCGTCACAGGCCGAGATACGCCTTCACGGCGGGCAGGCCGTCCTTGCCGTCGAACGTCTTGACGCCCGCGAGCCACGGATCGAGCACCTGCGGATTCTTCTTCAGGTAGGCCTTCGCGGCCTCGGCCGGCTTCGTCTTGTTCATCACCGACTGCATCAGCTGGTTCTCGAGCTGCGTCGAGAAGCGCAGGTTCGTCACGAGCTTGCCCGCGTTCGGGCAGCGTGCGATGAAGTCGGGCGCCGTCAGCGTGTACACGCGCGCTTCGCCGTAGTTCGGCCCGAACGCCGCGTCGCCGCCGGACAGGTAGTTCATGCTGAGCTGGATGTTCATCGGGTGCGGCTCCCAGCCGAGGAACACGACCCACTTCTTCTCGCGGATCGCGCGCTCGACCGTCACCAGCATCCCGGCCTCGCTCGATTCGACGAGCTTGAAGCCGCCGAGCCCGTACTGGTTCGTGTCGATCATCTTCTGGATCGTCGCGTTCGCGCTGCTGCCCGGCTCGATCCCGTAGATCTTGCCGTCGAGTTCCGCGCGGTGCTTCGCGATGTCCTCGAAGGTCTTCAGGCCGGCCTGGTATTCGTAGCTCGGCACCGCGAGCGTCGCCTTCGCGCCGGACAGGTTCGGCGGCTCGACGACGTTGATCGACTTGCTGTCGAGGAACGGCTGGAGCTGCTTCTGCTGCACCGGCCACCAGTAGCCGAGCGACACGTCGAGCTGCTTGCTCTTGAGACCCGCGAACGAGATCGGCACCGACGCGATCGTCGTGGTCGGCTTGTAGCCGAGCGCCTCGAACACGGTCGACGCGAGCGCCGTGGTCGACGTGATGTCGGTCCAGCCGATATCCGCGAAACGCACGGTGCGGCAGGTCGCGGCCTCGGTCTCGGCCAGCGCCGCGTTCGTGAACGCGCCGGTCGCCAGCACGGCCGCGGCAAGCGCGGCGATCTTCGTCGACTTCATGGTTCGGTTCTCCCGGTTGGTCTCGCGGCAGCCGGTGCGCGGAGTGGCGCCGGCCTGCATCGTGGGAGTAAAAGTAACGAGCCATATTCGCCGCGAGAAGACCGCCGGCGACCTGTTCTTGACTGTTTGCGACTATGAGTGGAAACCACTAGGTTTTGCCCAAGGCTTGGTGGGCGGGTGTTTGACGCGGATTCGGGGCGAAACCGGGTTGCCCCGATGCGGCGTGCGGCTTTCGATTCGGCGCTGGCGACACTGACAGATTTCCGACGCCTCGCCGGGTGCCGCGGATCGGCTCTATGCTGGTGCCGTCAGCGTGTCCGGCCACTCAGGAACCCCATGATCCTTACCGCTCTTTTCGTCGTGGCCGTTTTCGCCATCGTTGCGGTCATGCACCGCGCCGTGCTCGTCAAGGCCGACACGCGGCTGCGCGCGCGGTTCGACGCGGAAGGCCCGCGCAGTGATGCCTCGCGCCAGTTGATGCGTGAATCGGGATACCGCGTCTGAGCCCGCGCTGGCCGTCACGGTGGCGACGTGCCGCGCTCAGCCGGCCGTCACCACTCGCACGAACGCCGCCGCCAGCACCGTCGGCTCGACCGGCAGCAGCAGCGCGCACGCCGATCTCGCGTCTTCGTCCGACATCGGCACGAACACGACGCCGTCGATCCCGAGACTCGCCATCCGCTCCGGCACGATCGCCACGCCGTGCCCCGCCGCGACGAGATTCAGCATCGACGTCTTCGGCGATACGATCCGCGCCGCGGCCGGCACGAAGCCCCGCTTCAGGCACAGATCGATCACGACGCGCGCGAGCCCGCCTCGCTCCCGATACACCGCCGACACGAACGGCTCGCGCCGCAACCGCGAGATCGCGACGCGCTTGCGGCCCGCGAGCGGATGATCGGCGGGCACCGCCACGCACAGGCGTTCCGTGGCCCATTCGACGAAACGCACACGCGCGTCGCGCCGCAGCACCGGCAAGCGGACGATCCCGATGTCGGCATGGCCGCTCGCGATTTCCGATACCTGATCTTCGGACGACGCGCGATCGAGATCGATGCGCGCGCCCGGGCAATCGCTCATGAAACGCTCGAGATCGGGCATCAGGCTGCTGACGGGAACGGTGCTGGAATGCAGAAGCCGCAGCACGCCGGCCGCTCCGCGCGACAGCTGCGAACCCTCTTCGGCCGCGGCCGTCAGCGTGGCCGGGATCGATGCCACGCGTTCACGATAGATCGCGCCGGCAGGCGTGAGCCGCACGCCTCTCGGCTCCCGGTCGAACAGCAGGAAACCGAGTTCCTCCTCGAGCTGCCCGATCTGCCGGCTGAGCGCCGACTGCGCGACATGGAGCGCGCCCGCGGCCGGCGTGAAGCCGCCGAGATCGGCCACGGTCAGGAAATACTGGATTTGCCGGAGTGATGGCATGCCGAAACGAGATGGATACGCGCCGAATTAGATATTTGTGTTATACCGGCGCGCTCCGCAGAATGAAAGCCTTCCGTGCCGGCATCCCCGTTCCGGCCGTTGATACGGAGCGTTCATCGACGTGACTACCCTCCTGTCCTATCTGCTGGTCGTGGCGGCCGGCATCAGCGTCGCGTTGCAGCAAGTGCTCAACGCGAACCTCCGCGCGCAGCTCGGCTCGCCGTGGTGGGCCGGGTCGGTCAGCTACCTTGTCGGCCTGGCCGCGATGCTGGCCGTCGCGCTGCTGTCGCCGCATCCGCGCCTGAACGGCCCCTTCCCCGGCGCCGGCACGTGGTTCAGCTGGACCGGCGGATTCTTCGGCGCGCTATTCGTCGGCATCGCGATATTGATGGTGCCGCGACTGGGCGCGGCCACGACGCTCGCGCTGATCGTCGTCGGGCAGATGACGGGCGCGCTCGTGTTCGACCACTTCGGCGTGCTCGGCATCGAACGGCATTCGGCCAGCCCGGTCCGCATGGCCGGCGCGGCGTGCCTGATCCTCGGGGTCGTGCTGATCCGCGCGTGAACGCAAGGCCGTCGGCGCGCGCGTGCGTGCCGACCCGCCGGCCACGCACGCGCCCGCGACGACGCTCACGCGTAGTTCATCATCACCGACTTGCTTTCCGTGTACTGGTCGATCACGGCGCGGCCGAGTTCGCGGCCGAAGCCCGACTGCTTCATCCCGCCGAACGGCAATGCGTTGTCGAGCAGCGAATGGCAATTGACCCACACCGTGCCGGCCGCGATACGCGGGATCAGCTTGTGGATCGCCGACAGATCGTTCGACCAGATGCTCGCGCCGAGGCCGTACGGCGTGTCGTTCGCGAGTTGCACGGCCGTATCGGGATCGTCGAACGGCATCGCGACGAGCACCGGCCCGAAGATCTCCTCGCGCACGACGCGCATCGCCTGCGTCGCATCGACCAGCACGGTCGGTTCGACGAAGAAGCCGGGGCCGTCGATCGCGCGGCCGCCCGCCGCCGCGCGCGCCCCTTCGCCGAACCCCGAATCGATGTAACCGCACACGCGTTCGCGCTGCTTCGCGGAGACGAGCGGGCCGATCTGCGTCGACGGGTCCATCCCCGGGCCGATCTTCAGGCTCGCGGCGATCTGCGCGACGCGCTCGATCACGCCGTCGAACACCTTCGAGTGGATATACGCACGCGAACCGGCCGTGCACACCTGCCCCTGGTTGAAGAAGATCGCGTTCGCGACGCCCAGCGCGGCCTTGTCGAGATCGACGTCGGGCAGCACGATCACCGGCGACTTGCCGCCGAGTTCGAGCGACATCCGCGTCATGTTGTCGAGCGCCGCGTGGCCGATCGTCTTGCCCGTCTGCGTCGAACCCGTGAATGCGATCTTGTCGATGCGCGGATCGCGCGACAATGCCGCGCCGGCCGTGCGGCCGTCGCCCGTGACGAGATTGACGACGCCGTCCGGGAACCCGGCCGCCTGGATCAGTTCGCCCAGTCGCAGCGCGCTCAGCGGCGTGTCTTCGGCGGGCTTCAGCACGACCGTGCAACCGGTCGCGAGTGCCGGCGCAATCTTCCACGCCGCCATCAGCAGCGGGAAATTCCACGGGATGATCGCGCCGACCACGCCGACGGGCTCCTTGCGCGTATAGGTAAAGATCTCGCTGTCCGGCAGGTACGGCATGCCGGCGTCGATCACGCTGCCTTCGATCTTCGTCGCCCAGCCGGCCATGTAGCGGAAGCACTGCGCGGCCATCGCGACATCGAGCCCCTGCGCGACCGTGACCGGCTTGCCGTTGTCGAGCGACTCGATCTCGGCGAGCTCGCGCGCGTTCGCTTCGATCAGGTCGGCGAGCACGAGCAGCAGGCGCTCGCGGTCGGTGGTCTTCGCGGTGCGCCACGGGCCCGCATCGAATGCGCGCCGCGCGGCGGCCACCGCCTGCTGCACGTCGCGCTCGTCCGCTGCGGGCACGCGCGCGATCACGGTGCCATCGGCCGGGTTCACGACATCGAGCTGGCGGCCCGACGCGGCATCGCTCCACTCCGCGCCGATCAGCATCTTCTTCGGCTTCGCGAGAAATGCGCGCGTCGCGTCGAGCAACGCAAAGGTTTCGTTCGTCTCCATGTCCACGTTTCCTTGATTCGTCGAATGAGCCGGTCAGTAACGGTCCGTGACGCCGTCGATCCCGCGCGCCTGCAACGCACGGACCAGTCCGGCGCGCACGGTCGCGACGTCGGCGAAGGCGGGGCGGCGATGCGCGGCGACTTCGGCGGCCGTATAGGGCCGGAAGTCGCGCGGCAGCGCATCGCGGTTCATCGTCACGAGCACCCAGTTGAGCACGTCGGCCAGATCCTGGTCCGACAGCGCCGAATTCGAGGCGCCGGGCACGCGCATCACGTACTCGCGCCCGGCCGGCAGATGCGTGAAATAGCCGAGCGAATTCGCGAGTGGCGGCACCTTGCCGGGAATGCCGCCGCCCGTCGCCGTATGGCAGCCCATGCAGTTGAGCACCCAGTGCTGTCGCGCGCGCGTCGCGTCGGCCGCGCCGTCGGCATGCGCGGGCGGTGCGACCGCCGACGCGACGGCACCCGCCAGCAGCAGCCACGACGACAGGCGACGCGATACCCCGCCGAGCCGCGCCGACGCGCCCCGCCTTCCCGGGGCACCGGCGTGCGCGCGGGACGCGTCGGCGCCGTTCACAGGCCGAGCCCCTTGATCACCACCGCGCGTTGCGCATGCACGGCCGTGCCGTCCATCTGCTTCGCCCGCGCCGCGCGGATATCGGCCGCCGTGAACGGCTTTGCGTCGCCGTGCTGCGCGTTGAGGTCGAACACGACGTAGTTGAGCAGGTGCGCGATGTCGTCGTCGCTCGCGCTTGCGAACGACGGCATCTTGAAGTTGTAGCGCTTGTCGTGCACCGTGATCTCGCCGAACATCCCGTGCAGCAGCGTCGCGATCAGTTGCGCACGCCCCGGCTCGGCCGCCGCGTACTTGCCCGGATACTCGGTCAGCGGCGGCGCGAGGCCGTCCTGCCCTTTCCCGCCGGCCTGGTGGCACACCGCGCACTGCGCATCGAACAGGCTTTTCCCGGCCGGGTCATGCACGGTTTCCTGCGCGCCGGCCGCACCCGGCAGCGCGAAGGCCGCCATCGCGGTCATGCATGTCAAGACGATCTTTCCTGCCTGCATCACGTTCATTGTTTTGCCGCTCCCAGCAGAACCGAAACCGAACAGTGGTAATTCGAATTGCCGTTCGCCATGCACCAGTTGATGTCGTTGTTCAGCGACAGCTTGTACAGCGGCTTCTCGCGCTCGTTGCGGTTGCAGAAGCACTTGCCGCACGACGTCTTGCCGCAGCAGTCGTTGTACGACACGATGTAGTCCGAACCGTCGTGCGGGTTGCGACAGGTGCCGATCCACGTAATCGGCGAAGGCGTCGTGCCGGGCGGGCAGCTGCTCGACGTGCCGCCGCAGCAACTGCAGAGCCAGCCGTCGATCGCGCAGTATTTCCAGTAGTCGCAGCTCATCGGGTCGTCGCTCGCCCCCGCGGCGGCGCCTGACGCGCCCGATGCCGCATCGGCCGCGTACGCGGTGCGGTCGACCGGCAGCAACGGCAGCAGCGCCGATCCCACCAGCACCTTGCCGAGCTTCGCCATCGCGCTGCGCCGCGAACTGTGCTGCGCGACGCCGCGCGCCGACCGCTCGAACCATGAATCAAACAGGCCCATGTCGTTGTTCTCCCATGACGTTGTAAGTGGGTCGGCCGGTCATGCGTGCTGCGCATGCGCGTCGTGGCTGTGATCGCCGTGCACGAACGCCTGCAGCGACGCGACGCCGCGCTCTTTCGCCTCGAACAGGCTCTCGAGATGCTCGCGTGTGTTGACGAGCCCCTTCGCGCGCACCGTGCCGGTTTCGTCGAGCAGCACCGCGTACGGCAGCTTGCCGATCTGGTAGGCGAGTCCGAGTTCCTGCGACAGCACGTACGGGAAGCGTCCGAGGTCGTGCTTGCGCGCGAAGCGCGCGTGTTCGTCGACGTCGCCGTCGCTCGCGAGCACGATGTTCACCGGCGTCGCTTCGCTTGCCTGCAGCGACGGCAGCAGCGGCAGCAGCTTCTTGCAGACCGGGCACGTCGGCGACAGGAAGAACAGCAGCGTCGCCTTGCCGGCCGCATCGAAGCCGCCGACCTTCACCTGCGCGCCGCGAATGTCGGTCAGTTCGAATGTCGGCGCGATCGCGCCGACCGCCGGCCCCTTGTCGATCATCAGCGCGCCGGCCGGCATGATGCGTTCGTACAGGATGCCGATCTGGCGCACCAGCGCGAGGCAGATCGCGCCGAGCGCGAGGACGGCCACCCACAGCAGGGCGGTGGAAACGGTGAGAGCGGTTTGCATCATGAATTCCTCAAGTGGACAAGGCGCGGGACGTTGGCGAGCAGCACGTCGACGGTGAGCAGCGCGCAGACGATCAGCAGCGCGGAGAAGAACAGCGTCAGGTAGTCGAACCACACGACGGCGCGCGTGCCCGGTTCGACGAACGCGGTCGCGGCCAGCGCGACGAGCAGCAGCACGCGGCCGACATGCAGCCAGCCGATGCCGCGCGGCGCGTCCGCGCGCGCGGCGGTGAAGCCGGAACAGCCGCAGTCGATGTCGGTATGGCCGCGCAGCAGGTTGATCGCGAGCCCGGCCGCGAAGGCCAGCAGCAGCGCGATCAGGCCGAGCGCACCGGCCATGCGCGTATCGGGAAACAGCAGCGCTGCAGCGCCGATCGCTTCCGCGAGCGGAATCGCGAACGCGACGGGCGCGGTCAGCGTATCGGGCAACAGCCGGTAGCCGGCGAGCGCCCGACGGAACGCGGCGGGCCGGCGCATCTTCGCGAAGGCGCCGAGCAGCACGACGACGGCCGCGCCGGCTTGCGCGCTGGTGGCGAGTACGGGATCGAGGGTCATCGCGGCCTCACGGGTTGACGAGCAGCGACGACGTATTGCCGATCTGCTTCTCGACGTGCTGCAGCTTGCCGGTGCGCGCATCCATCACGACGAGGTCGGACGTCGCCGTCAGTCCGTAGAACAGCGGCTTGTCGTCCTCGCTGACCTGGATCGACACGAGCGGGTCGACCTTCTGCTGCGCGAGATCCCAGCGCGCGACACGCTGCTTCGACTTCAGGTCGTACACCCACACCTGCGTGCCGGGATCCTTGTGCGAGCCGTCGGCGCCCTTGTGCATCAGCACGTAGTAGCGGTTCTGCCTCGCCTGCACGGCCGTCTGCTGCATGCCGCCGGGGCGCCAGCCTTCGGTACGCTCGGCGTCCGTCAGCAACGGCCACGGCTTGCCGAACGCCGGCTGGTCGCCGCCGAAATCCGCGCTGCGCACGTTGCCGCCGTATGTCGTGAACAGATAGCCGCCGTTGTACCGCGACGCGTTCACGAAGGCCGGATCCTTGTCGACGTCGATGAACGCGTCCGACATCGTGCGCTTCGTTTCCTTGCCGTTCGCGTCGAGCGTGACGCTCAGCGCCTTGCCGCTCTCGCACAGCGCGGTGAAGCGGTCGTTGCCCGACGGATACGCGAGCACGCAGGCGGCCGTGTCGATCTCCGACAGCACCTTCTTCGTGACGGCGTCGATCACCGTCACCGACGCGGCCGGCGTGATGTTCGCGACGTACAGCCGCTTGCCGTCGGCGCTGAACGCGGTGTTGTACGGCGACGGCACATGCTGCGCATGCTTGGCCGGAATCACGATCTCGCCCGCGTGATCGAGCGTCGTGTTGTCGGTCATCTCGACGACGTCGGTGCGCGTGCCGTGCGAGCCGCGCGAGAAGTAGGTCGTCGCGACGAAGCTCGTCTTGTGGTCCGGCGAGATCGCGAGGCCGGGGCCGAAGCCGCCGTCGATCTGGCCGAGCAGCCTCTTCGCATCGGCGTCGTACACGTAGATGCGCCCGTCGGTCATCGACGGCATCGAGATGTCGACGATATAGACCTCGTGCGGATGCCATGGCGGCATCTTCTGCACGACCAGCTCCTCGGGCTGTTCCGTCGCGTTCGCGCTGCCGACCCACGCCGCCGCGCACGCCAGCGTCGCCGCGAGCGCCGCGCTTCGTCGCCTTGTCCTCATGTCGCCTCCAGTTGGGGATTCACGTAATGTGGGGCGACTGTAGTTCGACAATAAATCCGGTCAGCACCCGGACCGGCAACGCGTGCGTGCCGATTCGGGATATTGGAAATGCGCGTGAAAGCCTCGGCGGCGGGACGCCTTCCGACCCTCTGAAGAATGCGTGCGGAATCGCGCTCCCCCTTATTGCGCCGACCGCTCGGCCGGTTTAATCTTTCGCGGTCCTGCTCGACACCCCCGGAGGCGCTGTGTTCGTGTTTCACGAGATGTTCGACGACGCGGACCGGCATGCCGAGGCGCTGCGCGGCTGGAACCAGCGCTACGACCAGATCGGCCCGGGTTCGTACCGCAGCGCGGTCAAGCACGCGATGCTCGACGGCCTGCAGCTGTTCCAGGAAGCCGCGAACGTGCGCATCATCCAGCGCGGCCGGCTGCCGCCCGGCGATACGGTGTTCGGCATGCCGCTCACCGGCGCGGGCGCGTTCGCGTTTGGCGGCGCACGGATCGAACGCGGCACGATGGTGGTGGCACGCGGCGGCGTCCCGTTCGAACTGCATTCGCCCGACGACATGTCGCTGATCGGCGTCGTCGCCGATGCCGACCTGCTGCAGCAGGTCGAGGATGCCGCCGATGTGCGCCTCGACGAAGCGACGCTGCGGCGCGGCGTCGTCGACATGCCGACGGCCGTGCTGATGCGCGCGAGCGTGCAGATCGCGACGCAGCTCGAACGCGTGCTGTCCTCCCCCGAGACATACGCCGACGCACGCGTGCAGCGCGATCTGCGCGGCGAAGTCGGCAACGTGCTCGTCGATCTGCTCACGTACCGGATGCCCGAGCCGTCGAACCGGCTCACGCATGCATGCCGCGCCGACATCGTGCGCCGCGTGCACGACTACGTGATCGGGCACCCCGAAGCGCCGGTCGACGTGCTGAGCCTGTGCGCGCAGTTGCGCGTGAGCCGGCGCACGATGCAGAACAGCTTCCAGTCGGTCGTCCAGACGAGCCCGTTGCACTATGTGCGCTCGCTGCGCCTGTCGCAGGTGCGACGGATGCTGCTCGACACGCGGCAGGCCGAGGTGCCGATCAGCGATGCCGCCGCGCGCTGGGGCTTCATCCATCTCGGTCATTTCGCGAACGCGTACAAGGCGCAATTCGGCGAACTGCCGTCGACCACCGCGCGCCGTTCCATGCGCGGCACAAAAACGCGCTGACGCGCGCAAAACCCGCGATAATCTCTCGCTGACCGTTCGGCGCGAGCGAACCGGCGCGGCGCAGGCCCGCCCGATCGCCTCCCCGTGCGACGCGAGACGACCACCGGATTCGATCCCCTGCCCCGATGCCCGAGGATTTTCACTTCCTGTTGCTGCCCGGTTTCTCCGCGCTCGGCTTCATGTCGGCGGTCGAACCGCTGCGCGTCGCGAACCGCTTTCGCACCGAACTCTATCGCTGGCACGTGATCAGCGCCGACGGCGCGCCCGTCGCCGCGAGCAACGGCATTCCGGTCGCGGCCGAAGCCGCGTGCGCGGACGTCGAGCAGGTCGACACGGTGTTCGTCGTCGCGGGCTTCGATCCGCTCGTGTGCTACACGCGCGCGCTCGGCGACTGGCTGCGCCGCCAGCACCGCCACGGTGCGACGCTCGGCGGCATCGACACGGGCAGCTTCGTGCTCGCGGAAGCCGGGCTGTTCGACGCGTCGCAACCGCTCACGCTGCACTGGGAAGCGCTCGCCGCATTCCGCGAGCGCTATCCGGGCCTGAATGCGACGCAGGAACTGTTCGAGATCGACGACCGGCGCATCACGTGCGCGGGCGGCACCGCGTCGATCGACATGATGCTCGACCTGATCGGCCGCCGGCATGGCGCCGACCTCGCGGCGGCGATCTCCGAGCAGTTCGTCGTCAGCCGCATCCGGCAGCGCTCGGACAGCCAGCGGCTCGAGATCGCCGCACGCTACGGCGTGCACAACCGCAAGCTGATCCAGGTCATCGGCACGATGCAGCAGCACATGGAGAACCCGCTCGGCTCCGACGCGCTCGCGCAGGATGTGTCGATCACGCGGCGCCAGCTCGAACGGCTGTTCAGCGCGACCTTGAACGACACGCCGACGCACTTCTACCTGAACCTGCGCCTCGATCGCGCGCGCGAACTGCTGCAGCAGACCGACATGAGCATCACGTCGGTGTGCGTCGCCTGCGGGTTCGAATCGCCGTCGCATTTCTCGCGCACGTATCGCGCACGGTTCGGCGTCAGCCCGCGCAGCGATCGCCGCGCGACGCGCTGATCGTCGCGGCTTTTAATCACAATCCGGCGCGGTATTACGCGTTCCGGCAGCGTTTCCCGCCGTTCGCTGAACAATGCCGGCGATTGATCGGCCAACCGAGGCGATCATCGAAAATAATTTGGAATGTCGCTGAAAATATTCTGTAACATACCTCGCAATTAGATAGGCAGCCTAACGAGGCGCGCGACGTGCGCGACGCATCTCGTCCCGCACGGGCCGCCACCGATATCAATATCGATCCGAGGGGTAAGACATGACGATGCTCGATTCGCCGTCGCCGCACCTGCCTGCCGTTCGCTTCTCCATCGCCTCTTCCGCCTGTTTCTTTTCGACCTGACATTTAGGTTTCCTTAGTCAGTCGACACTCCCAACACCGCTTCGCCGCACCGGTTCCATCGAACCGGCGCGCGGGCCGTGTCGTGCCTGCGCGCCACGAACGCGCGGGCGTGTCCAACCGTTGAGATGAGGATCACGTATGCAGACATCACGCAACGCATTGCCGCTCGCCCTGGGTCTCGCGCTCGGCTTCGGCATCGTCGGCGGCACCCTGGCCGATACGAAGGTGTCGAACCCGCAGGCCGCGAGCCTGCGCGAAAGCCTGACGCGCGGCGTCGCGCCGCCGGCCGCGAAATCCGATACGGCCGGCGGGCAGTTCCGCGCGGACGGCATCGCCGTCACGCTGTACAACCCGGCCTATCGCGCCAGGAAGGCCGCCGCGACGCCCGCCGCGACCGCACGCGACTTCGTCGCATCGCAGGCGGCGCAACTCGGGCTCGACGCGACCGCGCTCGCGAGCCTCGTCGTCACGTCCGAGCGCAACGACGCCGACTTCACCGTCGTACGCCTGCAGCAGCAGGCCGCCGGACTGCCCGTGTACGGCAGCGACATCGCGGTGACGGTCGCGAAGGATGGCCGCATCCTGTACGTCGCGAGCAACACGATCAACGGGGTGGTCGCGACGACGCGCAAGTCGCAGGCCGTCGACCAGCAGCAGGCGCTCGACCGCGCCCGTGCGTATCTCGGCGTGAGCGGCTTCACGCATCTCGACGCGCGGCTCGTCGCGTTCGTCGACCAGGCCGGCACGCACACCGCGTGGAAGGTGCGCGGCCGCCCGCAGGACGGGCCGAAGGGCGACTGGGAATTGCTGATCGATTCGGGCAGCGGCGAAGTGCTGCGCGCCGAGGACAAGGCGTTCTACGCAACCGACGGCACCGGCTTCGTGTTCCGGCCCGATCCGCTGTCGCCGACGAAGAGCAGCTACGGCAGCACGGGCTACAAGGACAACAACGACGCCGATTCGACGCAGCTCACGGCCGCGCGCGTGCGCGTGACGCTGAAGGATCTCGCGCAGTCGGGTTCGCGCTACACGCTGACGGGCCCGTACGCGGCGTGCATCGATTTCGATGCGCCGCTCGACAAGGCATGCCCGTCGCAATCGACGCCCACGTTCGAGTTCACGCGCGGCAACCTGTACTTCGAGGCCGTGAACGCGTACTACCACATCGACACGTTCCTGCGTTACGTGAACCAGACGCTCGGCATCAAGGCGCTCCCGTACCAGTACACCGGCGGCGTGCAGTACGACCCGCACGGCGAATCGGGCGACGACAACTCGTCGTACTCGTCGAGCAGCGGCCGGCTGACCTTCGGTCAGGGCGGCGTCGACGACGCGGAAGATGCGGACGTCGTGATCCACGAACTCGGCCACGGCATCCACGACTGGGTGACGAACGGCGGCCTGTCGCAACAGGAAGGCTTGTCCGAAGGCACCGGCGACTATCTCGCCGCCGCGTACAGCCGCGACTTCAACCAGTGGAGCCCGTCGGACGCGCAGTACCACTGGGTCTACAACTGGGACGGCCACAACGAATACTGGGGCGGCCGCGTGACCAACTGGAACGTCGGGCGCACCTATGCGCAGGCACGCGGCGCGGAGATCCATACGGCCGGCCAGTACTGGGCGTCGTGCAACCTCGTCGCGCGCGACGCGATCGGCGCGCAGGCGATGGACAAGGCGTTCCTGAAGGGGCTGTCGATGACCAACAGCTCGACCAACCAGAAGGCCGCCGCGCAGGCCGTGCTGACGGCCGCATCCGCGCTCGGCTACAGCAACGCGCAGCTCACCGCGATCGGCAACGCGTACAACAAGAGCTGCACGTACGGCGTGACCGTCCCGCAGAAGTCGTAATTCCGCAGCAGGCGGGAGTGCGGCGCACGACCTGCGGCGCGCTCCCTTCATCGACATCGACATCGCCATCCTCACGAGATCGAACATGCCTACTCTGAAACCGACCCGCCTGAGCGCCGCGCTGGGCGGCATGCTGCTGACCGCCGCCGCGCACGCGACCCCCGTCTGGATCACGCTCGGCGACACCGCGTTGCGCCAGCTTCAGCGCATCGATGCAAGCGCCACCGTGCAATACAGCACGACCGTCGATGCCGGCAAGACGGCCGACGGCGGCCGCGCGCCGCGAAACCGTTCACGTCGTCGAGATCGACGATTCACGGCTCGGCGACCTCGCCCATGCCGTCCACCATACGCGCGGCCACGGGCCCGGCTACGTCGTGCACGATTCGTTCGACGACGCGCGGCAGGCACTGCAGCCGCTGCCCTTGACGCTCGCGAAACAGGCGGCGGCGCCTGTGTACAAGGTGTCGAACGCGCCGCAGATCGGTACCTGGATCCAGCAATTGCAGGCCAGCAACATCGTCGGCACGATCACGTCGCTGTCCGGCTTCACGAACCGCTACTACACGACGTCGCACGGCGTCGCCGCGTCGGACTGGCTCGCGCTGCAGTGGAAACAACTGGCCGGCCCACGCGCCGACATCACCGTCGAGCAGTTCGCGCACACCGGCTTTCCGCAGAAGTCCGTGATCCTGACGATTCGCGGCAGCGATCCCGCCGCCGGCACGATCGTGCTCGGCGGCCACCTCGATTCGACGGTCGGCCGCACGACGGAGAACACGCGCTCGCCCGGCGCGGACGACGATGCATCGGGCATCGCGAGTCTCACCGAAGCGCTGCGCGTGCTGATCGCGAACGACTACCGGCCGAAACGGACGATCAAGTTCGTCGGGTATGCGGCCGAGGAAGCCGGCCTGCTCGGCTCGAAGGCGATCGCGAAGCAGTTCCGCACGCAGAACGCGAACGTGGTCGGCGTGCTGCAGCTCGACATGACGAACTACAAGGGCGATCCGAAGGATATCTACCTGATCACCGACTACACGAGCTCGGCCCAGAACACCTACCTGACGAACCTGGCGAAGACCTACCTGCCGGAACTCGCGATCGGCACGTCGCAGTGCGGGTACGCGTGCTCGGATCACGCGTCGTGGAATGCGCAGGGTTATCCGGCATCGTTCCCGTTCGAGGCCGACCAGAACGACAGCCCGTATATCCACACGGTGAACGACACGCTGGAGAACTCGGACCGGCAGGCGAACCACGCGCTGAAGTTCGGCAAGCTGGCGCTGGCCTATGCGGTCGATCTCGGCGGGAACGCCGCAACGACGGCCAAGCCCTGACCGATCCGCGGCGCGCGGCCGTTCACCGTCACGCCGGAACGGGTGGCGCCGCGCGCCCCCGTTCCGATGCCGCGGCCCCTTCCGGATAGAATCGCCGTTCGACCACTACCGCACCCCGGTGCTCCGCCATGACCGATTTTTCCCGCTCCGTCGACGATCTGTCGCCCGCGCGCGTCACGACCGCGTTCGACCTGCCCGGCCACACGACCGTTCGTTCGCTCGGCGTCGTGCAGGGCATCGTCGTACGCTCGCGCTCGATCGTCGGCTCGTTCGGTGCGTCGCTGCAGACGATCTTCGGCGGCAACATCACGCTCTATACGTCGCTGTGCGAGAAAGCGCGCCAGCAGGCCTTCGACAAGATGCTGACCGACGCGCGCAAGCTCGGCGCGAACGCGATCGTCGCGATGCGCTACGACTCGACCGAAATCGGCTCGGGTGTCACGGAAGTCATCTGCTACGGCACGGCCGTGCGCGTGACGCAGGACGCGTGACGCCCGTCACGCGTCGCGCTCGAGCGATTTCATGTTCGTGAGCTGCGGGAACAGCCGCATCCACGTGAGCGCAACCGCGATCGTCGCCGCGCCGCCGACGACGATCGCCGTCGGCGCGCCCCACCACGCGGCCGTCACGCCCGATTCGAATTCGCCGAGCTGGTTCGACGTGCCGATGAACAGCGCGTTGACCGCGCTCACGCGACCGAGCATGTCGTCGGGCGTGCGCAACTGCACGAGCGACAGGCGCACGACGACGCTGATCACGTCCGACGCGCCGAGCGCGGCCAGCGCGACGAGCGACAGCGCGAAGTGCCGCGACAACCCGAACACGATCGTCGCGATGCCGAACGCGATCACGCCGCCGAACATCGCGCGGCCCGGCCGCCCTTTCAGCGGAAAGCGCGTGAGCCACAGCGTGCCCGCGAGCGCACCGACCGCCGGCGCCGCGCGCAGCGCGCCGAGCCCCCACGGGCCAACCTGCAGGATGTCGCGCGCGTAGATCGGCAGCAGCGCGGTCGCGCCGCCGAACAGCACCGCGAACAGGTCGAGCGACAGCGCGCCGAGGATCGCCGGCTCGCGCCGGATGAACGCGATCCCCGAGAACACCGAGCGCAGCGTGACCGGCTCGCGGGCAGGCGGCGCGCCGCGCAACGGAATCGTGCTGCTCAGCATGGCCGCGATCGCGAATGCGGCGACGCTCGTCCCGAACGCGACGGGCGCACCGACGCCATAGAGGAGCCCCCCGAACGCGGGCCCGAGGATCTGCGCGGCCTGGTTCGCGGACGTCGACAGCGCGGTCGCGCGCGGCAGGTCGGTGCGCGGCACGACGGCCGGCAGCAGCGACGACACCGACGGCGACTCGAACGCGCGCGCCGTGCCGACGATCGCCGCGAGCGCATACACGGCCGGCGCGGCCAGCCACCCTTGCACGGCGCCGAGCAGGAACACGCCGGCGGCCAGCGCCTCGACACCCTGGCAGATCGTCGCGATGCGCCGGCGGTCGTAGCGATCGGCCACCTGCCCGACGACGAGCGTCAGCGCGAACATCGGCACGAACTGCGCGAGCCCGACGAGGCCGAGCGCGAACGCGCTGTGCGTGAGCGCGTAGACATACCAGCCGATCGCAACCGACAGGATCTGGAAAGCCAGGGAAGACATCACGCGCGTGCCCCAGAAACGCTGGAACGGCGCGTGGCGGAACAGGTTGGCGGGTAACGGAGACGGCGAACTGGAGTCGGGTAACGGGGCGGTCATCGGCGAGACGTCATCGAAGGAAGGCCGGCGATCGCCGATACGCGATGCGGCCAAACCGCGATGATAGCTTCAACCGCCGAAACCCTGCCGCACGCCCGGCCGAGGCAGGCGCGGCCGGCATGCGCCGCGCGACGCCGCATCGAATCGCACCATGAAAAAAAAAGCGCGAACCTCGGTTCGCGCCAAAGAGAGATCTCGCTGAAGACGTCGCTGCCCTGCTCCACCCCGCTCAGAACGAATGCCGCATCCCGATCCGCACGTCGGCCTGCGTCTGCGTCGTCGACGGCGTGAAGCTGTAGCCGACCACCGCATCGACGCCCTGCGACGCGCGCAGGTAGTCGCCGGAGATATACACGTCGGTGCGCTTCGACAGCAGGTAATGCAGGCCCGCCGTGCCCTGGTTCCAGTGATGGCCTTCGAAGCGCGTGTGCTGGTAGCCCGCGATCAGGCTGAGCGCCGGCGTGAACTGGTACAGGCCGCCGCCTTCATACACCTGCATGTGCGACGACTGGCCGAAGCCCTTGATCGTCGTGTACGAGAAGTTGGCGTCGAGCGTCAGCTTGCCGATCGTGTAGCTCGAGCCGATGCCGAACGTGCCCTGGCTGTCGACGTCCATCGGCGTGTTCGCGAACAGGTCGGTGCGCGCGCCGGTCGCCGGGTCGACGGTGACGGTCTGCTGGCCGAGGAACGTGTGCGTGCCGATCATCGCGTACGGGTCGAACGCGTAGATACCGTTCGGGTTGTTCAGGCGCGTGTACGCGGCGCCGATCGAGAAGTCGCCCTTCGTGAAGCTCGCGCCCGCGCTCCATGCGCTGTTGCGATGGAAGTTGCCCGCGACGTTGCCGAACGAGTACATCGCGCCGACCTTGAAGCCGTTGAGGTCGTTCGACAGGAACTTCACCGAGTTCGGCAGGCGGTCGCCGTTGAAGCGGTCGAAGTCGCCCTGGTGGATCGCATAGCCGCTGCCCCACGCCGAGATGTTGTAGATCGACACGAGTTCGTTCGTGATGTCGAGCTGGTTGCCGAACGACAGCGTGCCCCAGTCGTTCTGCAGGCCGACATACGCCTGCCGGCCGAATTCGGCGCCGCCGAAGCCGAGTTGACCGTTGCCGAGGCGGAAGCCGCTCTCGAGCGTGAACACGGCTTTCAGGCCGCCGCCCAGGTCTTCGGTGCCCTTCAGCCCGAAGCGGTTCCCGTACGCGACGCCGTCGTCGAACTTGACGACGTGCGAGCCGCCCGTGTTGTTCACGTACGTGATGCCCGCGTCGAGAATCCCGTACAGCGTCACGCTGCTCTGCGCGTGCCCGATGGCGGGAATGCAGGCCGCGCATGCAAGCGCGGCGGCTACGGCAACTTTCGTGTGCTTCATTGTCGACCACCCTCCCTGAACCGTTCGATGGATAGAATCTCGTCCCGGCGCGTGCCGCGATGCGCCGGCGGATTCGAATTCAGACCGCCAGCTGGCTTCGGCATTTCGTTTTCCGCAATAACGCAGCCATTGGCGAAAAATACAAACCCATATTTCTCGCCACCCGTCTGAAGGCGACACTAAATGGTCACGATGCGACCGGTCGGGAAAACACGTAGACGGGCGGCACGGCGAAAACGGCCGCCCGGCGGGAGGGAATCAGCGGCCGTCGAGGGCCGCGCGCACCGCCGGCAGGCCCGGTGCGCCGGCCGCCGTCGTCACGCCGTCCAGCCAGCCGGCGACCAGCGCCGGGTCGGCCTTCAGCGCATGCTGCGCCGCGAGCGCGGGCGACGTCTTGTTGTCGAGCATGTCGGCGATCATCCGGTTCTCGACGTCGACGGAGAAGGTCATCTGCCGGAACAGGCGTGCGAGGTTCGCGCACTGGCCGGCGAACCCGGCACGCGTGACCGTGTTGACCGTCGCGCCGCCGTAGTTCGGGCCGAAGTACGCATCGCCGCCGGACAGATAGGTCAGATGGAACTTCGTGTTCATCAGATGCGGCTCCCAGGCCAGGAACACGATCCAGCGCTTGTCGCGCACCGCCCGCTCGACCTGCGTGAGCATGCCCGTCTCGCTCGATTCGACGAGCGACCAGTTCGACGGGCCGAGCGCGTGGTCGGTGAGCATCCGCTTGATGTTCTGGTTCGCGGGCGCGCCGGGCTCGATCCCGTAGATCTTGCCGCCGAAGCGGTCCGCATGACGCGCGAGATCGGCGAACGTATGCACGCCGGCGGCCGCCACGTAGTCGGGCACCGCGAGCGTGAACTTCGCGCCGCTCAGGTTCGCGTGCAGCACGTCGATCGACTTGTCGTCGACGAACGGCTTCACGAGCGGCGCCTGCGCGGGCATCCAGTTGCCGAGGAACACGTCGACCTGCCCTTTCTTCAGCCCCTGGTACGTGATCGGCACCGACAGGTTCGCTACCTCCTGCCGGTAGCCGAGCGCCTTCAGCACGACACCCGCCATCGCGTTCGTCGCGTCGATGTCGGTCCAGCCGGGCGCCGCCATCTTCACGTCGCCGCACGTCCGAGGGTCGGCCGCCCGTGCGCCCTGCGTCGTCACCAGGCACGCGGCCGCGGCGAGCGCCGCGCCGATCCGGATTGCTGCATTGCATTGCCGTTTCATCGTCCGCTTCCTCCGTCGTTCGTTCATGTTCGCGAGGCGGGACGCTCAGCGCCCGACCCGCGGAAAACGCGCCATCGCCTCGAGCGTGTCGAGTTCGATGTGATTGCGCATGTAACGCTGGCTCGCGTCGGTGAACGGCTGCCAGTCCCACGCCTGGATGCGGCCCTGCGTCGTCGCCGCGTAATGGAAGCGCCGGCGCCGCTGGCTCGCGCGCACCTGCCGGTCGAGCTCGGGCAGGTTCCAGCGCCCCGCGGCTTCCGCGCGGAACGCGGCGAGCACGTCGGCGGCCTCGGGCACGCCGGCCAGGTTCGTCAGCTCGCGCGGGTCGTCCGACAGGTGGTAGAGCTGGTCGGGATCGAGCGGGCAATGCACGTACTTCCAGTCGCCGCGCCGGATCATCACGACCGGCGCGAGCGCGCCTTCCGCGAGGTATTCGCCGAGCGCGACATCGTGCGCGGGCGTGCCGTGCAGGTGCGGCACGAGGCTCGCGCCGTCGACCGGGTCGGGCCAGCCGCCGGCGGGCGCGGCGCCGGCCAGGTCGACGAGCGTCGGCAGCAGGTCGAGATGCGACACGGGCCCGCGCACGCGCGCGGCGCCGAAGCGGCCCGGCGCATGGACGATCAACGGAACGCGGCAGCCGCCCTCGAAGAACGTCATCTTGTACCAGAGCCCGCGCTCGCCGAGCATGTCGCCATGGTCGGACGTGACGATCACGATCGTGTCGTCGGCGAAACCGCACTGCTCCAGCGCGGCCAGCACGCTGCCGAACTGCGCGTCGACATAGGACGTCGCGCCGTAGTACGCATGGCGCGCGGCGCGGATCTGCGCGTCGGTGGGCGGCGTGCGATCGTTCTCGCAGACGACGCGCAGCCGCTGCGAATGCGGATCGCTTTCCGCCGCATCGAGCCGCACGGCCGGCATGTCGATCTCGTCGTCGCGGTACAGATCCCAGTATTCGCGCGTGATCGCGTACGGGTCGTGCGGATGGGTCAGCGACACGACCATGCAGAACGGCCGCGCATCGTGCCCGGCCGCGCGCTCGCGCGCGACGTCGTAGAGCTTCTGCTTCGCGGCGAACGTGACTTCGTCGTCGAAATCGAGCTGGTTCGTGCGCACGCACGGGCCCGCCTCCAGCACCGAGCTCATGTTGTGATACCAGCTCGGCCGCTCGCCCGGCTGGTCCCAGTCGGGCACCCAGCCGAAATCGGCCGGATAGATGTCGGTCGTGAGCCGTTCCTCGAAGCCGTGCAACTGGTCGGGCCCGCAGAAATGCATCTTGCCGGACAGCATCGTCCGGTAGCCGCCCGCGCGCAGGTAGTGCGCGAACGTCAGCGTTTGCGCCGGCAACTCGGCGGCGTTATCGTAGGCGCCGATCCCCGACGGCCGCTTGCCGGTCAGCAGCGAGAACCGCGACGGTGCGCACAGCGGGCTCGCGCAGTAGGCGGCGTCGAACACCACGCCTTGCGCGGCGAGCCGGTCGAGCGTCGGCGTGCGTGCGACGCGGTTGCCGTAGGCCGGCAGCGCGAACGGCGTCAACTGGTCGGCCATCAGGATCAGGATGTTGGGTGTCGGGTTCGTCATGAGCGGTCGTGGGGAAAGCGGTGTTCGAACGGAGCGGCGCGCCGCTCCGGCGGCGGTACGTCCGGCATGACGGAGACAGCCCGCAGAAACCGCCGCGCACGCGGGCCGCGCTGGCTAGAATCGCGGAACGCATTGCCCGGCGGCCGCGAAGCGCGTGTGCCGCACCGTCCGATGCACTATCGCCCGCCCGAATTCGCGCGGGTAGGCGTCCGGCCCTTATGGGGCCATTAGAGAGACTTATGTCGAAACCGGAACCGTTACCGTCGATGCAGGCGCTGCGCGCGTTCGAATCGGCCGCCCGGCTCGCGAGCTTCACGGCCGCCGCGCGCGAGCTGGGCTCGACGCAGCCGGCCGTGAGCCAGCAGGTGTACCAGCTCGAAGCCGAACTGGGCGTGCCGCTGTTCGAGCGCAGCCCGCGCGGCGTCACGCTGACGGCCGACGGCCAGTGCCTGTACGAAGCGGTGCGGCTGAGCCTCGACACGCTGCGCGGCGCGACCGCCACGCTGCGCGCGCGCCGCGAGCACGGCGCGCTCACGATCGTCACCGACTTCGGCTTCGCGACCTACTGGCTGATGCCGCGGCTCGCCGGCCTGAAGCGCGTGATGCCGGACGTCGACGTGCGCGTCGTCACGTCACAGGATTACGACCCGCAGCGCGACCACGCCGACATCGCGATCCTGTTCGGCGACGGTCACTGGCCGTCGTGCACGGCCGCACGGCTCTTTCCGGAATCGGTCACGCCCGTGTGCTCGCCTGCGTTCCGCGCCGCGCACCGCGACGTCGCGCGGGCCGACCACCTGCTCGCACTGCCGCTGCTGCACGTGCAGCCGACGCGCCCCGAGCGCTGGCTGTCGTGGTCCGGCTGGTTCGACGCGCATGGCCTCGAGCCGCCGCCCGCCGCGCGCGGCGTGACCTTCAACAGCTACGCGCTCGTGATCCATGCGGCGCTGCTCGGCGAAGGCGTCGCGCTCGGCTGGTCGCCGCTCGTCGACGAGCTCGTCGCGTCCGGCCAGCTCGTGAAGCTCGTCGACGCGCCCGTCGTCACGTCGCGCGGCTACTTCCTGGTGCGCCCGCCGCAGCGGCCCGAGCCGGATGCGACCCACGTGTTCCGGCGCTGGCTGCTCGACGCCTGCGCCGGCGCCTGACGGGCCCGGCCGGCCCGCACGCGCTGGCGCGCCGATACCAGCCACACGGCGCGTTGGTTCTATCCGCCCCGGAATCGTCCTGATTTACTTGAGCCTCCCGCTACCCGCGCGGTGCGGCGCCGTCGTGCGCCGCCGCACGGCCGTGCGCCCATGCCAACCGAGGAGTCTCATGACCGCCGAGCACCGCCCCGATCAATTCGTCCTGACGCTGTCGTGCCCGAGCGCGGCCGGCCAGGTCGCCGCCGTCGTCGGCTTTCTCGATCGCCATCGCTGCTACGTCGATGCGCTGAACGTGTTCGACGACGACCTCAGCAACCGCTTCTTCGTACGCTGCGTGTTTCATCCGACGGATGAAACGCTGCAGATCGACGCGCTGCGCCAGGAATTCACGCCGATCGCCGCGAGCCTCGGCGGCGCGCAGGGCGACATGCAATGGGCGATCCATGACGTGAACGCACGGCCGAAGGTACTGATCATGGTGTCGAAGCTCGAGCACTGCCTCGCGGACCTGCTGTTCCGCTGGCGGATGGGCGAGCTGAAGATGGACATCGTCGGCATCGTGTCGAACCACCCCGATTTCGAGCCGCTCGCCGCCCAGCACGGGCTGCCGTTCCGGCACTTCCCGATCACGGCCGACACGAAGGCGCAGCAGGAAGCGCAGTGGCTCGACTTCTTCGAATCGAGCGGCGCCGAACTCGTGATCCTCGCGCGCTACATGCAGGTGCTGTCGCAGGAAACGAGCGCGAAGCTCGCGAACCGCGCGATCAACATCCATCATTCGTTCCTGCCCGGCTTCAAGGGCGCGAAACCGTATCATCAGGCGCACGCACGCGGCGTGAAGCTGATCGGCGCGACGGCTCATTTCGTCACCGACGATCTCGACGAAGGGCCGATCATCGAGCAGGTCGTCGAGCGCGTCGATCATGCGCTGCGGCCGGAGCAATTGCTCGCGGTGGGGCGCGACGTCGAAAGCCTCACGCTCGCGCGCGCGGTGAAGGCATTCATCGAGCGGCGCGTGTTCCTGAACGGCGACCGGACGGTGGTCTTTCCGTAGGCATGCGAAGCGGCGGCCGGCTCGCCCCGTTCCTCACGCCGAGGCGGAAGGCACGCGCGCCGGCGCCGTGCCGATTCGCCGCGCCCGGCGCCGCAGATACAGGTTGTTGAGAATCAGCGCCGCGCCGGTCAACGCGGCGCCCGCGATTTGCGCGCGAGTGGGCACCACGCCCGTGGCGGCGGACACGATGAACGCGGTGATGGGCAGGACGTCCATGAACAGCACGCCGTTCATCGGCCCCAGGATCCGGTTGCCCGTCATCCACAACAGGATCGCGCCGAAGCCGGCCACCGGCCCCATGTACGCGAGATGCGGCAGCACCGCGTGCACGGCGGCCCATGACGGCGCCGCGATCCGGTGCCTTGCGACCAGCATCAGATTGACCGTGACGATCGTGGTCAGTCCGAGCCACGTCGTGAAGGTCGTGTATTTCAATGCCGACCAGCCGGAGAAACGCGCCGCGCCGAACGTATAGACGACCCAGCACAACGCACCGACGACGATCAGCGCATTGGCCGCGTAGTGCTGCGGTTCGTGCAGCGCGGCCACCACGTCGCCGCGCGTGACGACGAGCGCCACGCCGGTGAACGACAGCACCACGAACAGCACCGACACCGGCGCCGGCGCGACGCGCCGCACCAGCGCATTGAGCAGCAACCCCATCATCGGCTGGGTCGCCATCATGATCGATGCGGTCAGCGCGCCTTCGTCGCCGGCCAGCTGCTGGCCCAGGAACACGAACGACCCGAACCCGCAAAAGCCGATCGAGCCGAGCAGCCATGCAAGCAGCACCGATTCGCCGGCCGCGCGGAACGCGCCGGGCCCTTCGACGACCCGCAACAACACGAGGAACGCGCTGCCCGCGATCAGGTAGCGCAGCGACGTGAACGTGAACGGATCGATGTGTCGCAACGCGTCGGTCATCACCGGAAACATCACGCCCATCAGGATCGTCGCACCGACACATGCCGCGATCCCCTTCCCGTACGCGCCCGCGGCCGGCATTGCGTTATTTGCGGCATTCATGACTGATCATTCCCAAATTAATTGAACGATGAGGCCGGTGCGGCTGCGCGCAGCGGCGGCGGTTTTTCAGCGTCCTTTGCGAATCTGCTTGCCCGTCAAGGTTTCGACTGCCGTCCGTGGAACACGCATCATTTGAAACCGATCATTCTCAAAATAATCAAAAAATCAGGTCAGCGCCCGCATCGCGATGTCGACGATCGAGGCCAGTTCCTCCTCCGACGCACTCGATTTACCCAGCACGCGCATGCCCTGGATCAGGCACAGCAGGAACCGGCCGACCTCTTCCGGATCGAGGTTCCGGTCGAAATCGCCCGATTGCTGGCCGCGTGCGACCGCAAGGCTGAATTGCGTGCCGATGCGCAGCAGCGTCGATTCGATATACGGTCGCAACACGTCGTCGCCAGGCAGCAGTTCGACCGCCGAATTCGTGATGAGACAGCCGCGGCGCTCCGACAGCCGCACGCCGATTTCCGTGTAGTACAGCAGCGCTTCCCTGAGGGCCTGACGCGGCGGCAAGTCCGCCGCGAGACGTTCCTTGAGCCGCGCGATCGCGCCCTCCGCATAACGGTCGAACGCGGCGACCAGCAGCCCGTGCTTGTCGCCGAACGTCCGGTACAGACTGCCGCGAAACACGCCGGTCGCCTCGCACAGCGTATCGATCGACGTCGCGTGATATCCGTGCGCCCAGAACACGCGCGCCGCGGCGTCGATCACCTCGTCGGTGTCGAATTCGCGTGGGCGCCCCCTGTCACGGGAGCCTGAAGGTGTCGAGGTCGAGCTCATGAGTGTGGATATTAGAACTGACCGTTCTCAAAATCAAGCACGACAGGAACCTGTCGTATCGGACCATGGCTTGCTTCCGTCAGCCATCCCCCTCAGCCGTTGTCGACGCGGAAATCCGCGCAGACGCTGCGCGACAGCACCGTATCGATATTGACGAGATCATTGCCGTCCATCTTCGCGCGCAGCGCCGTGTCGTCCATCCCGTAACCGCGCCATCGCGCGGTCAACCGCTCGACGAGCGTCGCGCGCGGCACGTCAAGCATCGCGGTGACGTCGAACGATGTTCGCAGCGCATCCCACGGCGCGTCGCCGAGCAGCAGGTAGTTGCCTTCGACCAGGATCAGACAGGCCGACGCCGGCACGACGTCCGCACCGGCTCGCGCGATCTCCAGCGACCGGTCGAACACGGGTACCGCGATGTCGCGGCCGTCGTCCGCGCGCAAACGCGCGAGCAACGCCGCGAAGCCATCGACGTCGAACGTATGCGGCGCGCCCTTGCGCGCGCGGTCACCGCGCGCGCGCAGCATCCGGTCGTCGTAATGAAAACCGTCCATCGCGACGATGGCCGCGAGCCCGGGCGCCGCGTCATCGAGGCGCGCGCGCAGCCGCTCCACGAACGTGCTCTTGCCGGCGCCCGGCGCGCCGGCGATCCCGACCACGCGCCGCGCCGCCTGCTGCGTGCGCAGCAGGTGCGCGGCCAGCGCCTCGCGATCGATGCGTTGCGCGCCCATCGCCGCATCGCTCACGGCAGCCGGCTCCGTTCAGCCTGCTTCAGCGCCTCGCGCGCGGACTTGAGCTGCACGCGCGTAAAGGCCAGCGCATGCGCAGCGAGGTCGTGACTGTCTTCCCACAGGTTGCGCCAGATCGCGAGGATGCCTTCGAGCGGCTGGCCGACGACGCGCGACGAAAAACTCTCGAACGCGATCGGACCTGTATAACCGCTGAACACCAGCGCACGAAACACCGCGGTGAAGTCGACGTTGCCCGATCCCAGATAGCCGCGATGCGAATCGCCGATGTGCACGTAACCGAGCTGCTCGCCGGTGTCGTGAATCGCCGACATCACGTCCGACTCCTCGATATGCATGTGATAAGTGTCCAGATGCACCTTCACGTTCGGCCGGCCGATGCGCCGGCACAGCTCGACACCCTGCGACGCAGTATTGAGCACGTTCGACTCGTAGCGGTTCACGACTTCAAGCCCGAGCGTGATACCGCTTTGCGCGGCCGTGTCCGCCACCTGCGCGAGGATGTCGGCGGACATCGCGACGCCGGCGGCCGTCGTCGGCGTGAAATTCTTCTGGAAGGCCGAATACAGGATCCCGCATACGTGGGTCGCGCCGCAGTCGCGTGCGACACGCAGCGCGGCCTCGAGTTTTTGCTTGCCGCGCGCGGCCTTCTGCGCATCGCCGCTTGAAATGTCGGATTGCGCATCGAGGCCGAGCGAGAACGTGATGCCAAGACCATGCCGTTCGAGTTCGCGCCGCGTGAACGCGGCATCGATCGAATCCGGATCGAGCGCGGGCACCTCGATGAAATCGAAGCCCGTCTCGGCCGTATTCGCGATCGCGCGCGCGCATGCGTCGCGACTCCAGCCGGCCTCCCAGACCAGCGCATGTACGCCAAGCTTGTTCATTTCGTCTCCTTCCGTTGAGGGGGTTCGAGGCCGCCGAGCGCCGGCGTCGCGATTCGATTGCGATTGCGCGGCCGCGATGCATGCCGGGCCCATGCCCAGCGCACCAGCATCACCGCGAGCAGGAACACACCCCACAGCGCGGTCGCGAGGTGCTGGCTCGCGCCCAACAGGTTGAGTCCCGATGCGATCACCTGCAGGATCACGAGCGCGATCACGACCGGCACGACGCGACCGAAGCCGCCGAACGGATCGACGCGCCCGAGAAAGCAGGCGAGCACCGAGATCAGCAGGAACGCCTCGCCGTGGCCGACACGAACCGAGTTGAAGCGCGACAGCATCACGACGCCGGCCACGCCGCACATCAGCCCCGACAGCATGTAGATGCGCGTGATCGCCCGCGTGGTCGAGATGCCCGAGTAGCGCGTCGCTTCCGCGTTCGAGCCGATCATCCGCGTGACGAAGCCGAGCCGCGAATACGTCATCACGACGTGCCACAGCAGCGCGCAGCCCGCGAAGATCCACAGCGGCGCCGGTACGCCGAGCCACAGCCCGTTGCCTATCGCGCGGACTACCGGCGGAAACCCGGAAATGTCGCCGCCGCGCGTCAGGAATTCGCCGAGACCGCGCAGAAAGATCATCGCCGACAGCGACACGAGGATCGGGCTCGCGCCCGTATGCGCGATCACCGCGCCGATCAGCCAGCCGGCCGCGGCGCCCGTCGCGAGCGCCGCGGCGATGCCGAACGCGACCGCCGCGAGGCCGGCCTCCGGGCCGCCGTGCGACTGGATCACCCACGCCATCGCGAGCCCCGCGAGGTTCGCGGTGAACGTGACGGCGAGATTGAAGCCGCCGGACACCAGCGGCATAAGCATCGCCAACGTGAACAGTCCGAGTTCGGGCAGCTGGAACGCGATCGACGCGAACGTGCCGCCCGTCAGGAAGCGACCGGACGCGACGCTCATCGCCGCGACGACGCACGCGAAAAAACCCAGCAGGCCGGCCACGTCGGCCGGAACGGAAAACCGGGGAAAGCGCCGGGATTCGGCGTGTTTCATGATCATGTCCTCGCGCGTGGCGACAGGAAGCGCGCGCCGACGAGCCGCGCGACGCCGTCGCTCGACACGGTGATCGCGACCAGAATGACCGCGCCGACGATCATCTTGAATGCGTACGGCGACACGCCGAGCAGGTTGAGCCCGTTCGCGGTGATCGACACGAGCAGGATGCCGAGGATCGCGCCGAGCACCGTGCCACGCCCGCCGCCGAGCCGCGCGCCGCCGAGAACGACGGCCGCGAGCACGTCCAGTTCGCGGCCGTACAGTGCGTTCGGCACGACCTCTTGCACGTAGTGCGCCTGCATCAGGCCCGCGATGCCCGCCATCATTCCGAGCCAGCCGTATGCGACGTAATGCATCGTCGCGAGATCGATGCCGACGCGCCGCGCGGCTTCCGGGTTGTCGCCGGTCGCATAGAGCTGGCGGCCGAGCGTCGTGCGTCGCAGCAGGAACCACGTCGCGACGACGGCCGCAACCATCACCGCGACCGGCAGCGCAAGCGATGCGACGCCGCCCGGCGTATCGACCTGTACGAGCGTGACGCGGTTCGTCCACCAGTCGGGCAAGTCGTAGATCGATACGCCGCCCGTCACGAACATCAACCCGCCGAAGAAGATGTTGAAGGTCGCGATCGTCGCGACGATCGACACGACGCGAAACCGGTAGATGATCGTCGCGTTCACCGCACCGAGCAGGATGCCGAAACCGACCGAGACCGCGAAGCCGAGCGCCCAGTTGCCGCCGCCGAGCCGCATCAGCGTGAGCGCCGCGAGGTACTGCACCACCGACGCGCCGACCGCGAACGAAATGTCGATGCCGCCCGCGATCAGCACGATCAGCAGCCCCACCGCGAAGATGATGTTGACCGCGCTCTGGTTGAGCAGGTCGAAAAGGTTGGACAGCGTCAGGAAGGTCGGTGTCGCGATGCCGAGGCCGATCGCCATCGCGACGATCACCGCGAGCAGCCACGCTTCGGTCGAGCCGATGCCGAGTGTGCGAAGGCTACGCATGGACGTCTCGCTCGATGTGATCGATCGGCGTGGCGCCCGGCACGTACTCGGCGACGATACGGCCATCGCGCATGTGCAGGATACGGTCCGCGTTGAAGTACACCTCGGGAATCTCGTCGGAAATCAGTACGATCGCCATGCCTTGCGCCGCGAGCCGGTGAATGATCGCGAAGATACCAGCGCGCGCGCCGACGTCGACGCCGACCGTCGGCGAATCGAGAATCAGCAGCTTCGGCTTCGTCGCGAGCCATTTCGCGAGCACGACGCGCTGCTGGTTGCCGCCCGACAGCGTCGACACCGCGTCGTCGACAGCGCCGATCTTCACCGCGAGCCGCGCGACCCAGTCGCGGATCAGCGCATCGCGCCGCCGCGGCGAAATCAGCCCGGCCGCACCGAGCAGGTCGTCGAGCACCGCGATCGCCAGGTTGTCGCCGATCGATTGCGGCTGTACGAGGCCCAATTGCAGGCGGTCTTCCGATACATACGCGATGCCCGCGCGAATCGCGTCGCGATTGGAGCGCAGCGACAGCGGCCGGCCGTCGAGCGCGATCGTGCCGGCGTCCGGTCGCGTCATCCCGAACAGCGACAGCGCAAGCTCGGTGCGCCCCGCGCCGAGACGCCCCGTCAGGCCGAGAATTTCGCCGCACCGCACCTGGAACGACACGTCCGCGTACTCGCCACGCCGCGACAGCCCGTCGACGCGCAGCATCGCGGCCGCGGCCGACAGATCGGTCGTGCGCACCGCGTAATCGAAGGTGCGCCCCGTCATCAGCTCGGTGAGCCGCGTCTGCGTCATCCCGGTCGTCGGAAACGTGCCGACATAACGACCGTCGCGCAGCACCGTCACGCGCGCGCACACATCGAGCACTTCCGCGAGCCGATGGCTGACGAACACCACCGCGATGCCGTCGGCCGACAGGCGGCGCACGATCGCGAGCAGCGCCTGCGTCTCGGCATGGCTGAGCGACGCGGTCGGCTCGTCCATGAACACGAGACGCGCCCGGGCGACGAGCGCGCGCGCGATCGCGACAACCTGCCGCTGCGCGATCGTGAGCGTACGCACCGGCCTACCGAGATCGAGCTCGACGCCGAGCCGCGCGAGAATCTGCCGAGCGGCGGCGTTCATCCGCCCGTAGTCGACCAGCCGCGGACGCGCGCCGAGATTCTGCTCGAACGCGATGTTCTCGGCGACCGTCATCTCGGGAAACAGCGCGAGGTCCTGCCAGATCACCTGGATGCCGAGCGCGCGCGCCCGGGCCGGATCCAGATCACCGGCCGGTTCGCCGTCGAAGCGCATCACCGCGCCGGACTCCGGGCGATGGACGCCGCTCACGATCTTGATCAAGGTGCTCTTGCCGCAGCCGTTCTCGCCGGCCAGGCACTGCACTTCGCCCGGCATCACGTCGAACCGCACCTGTTGCAGCGCCTGCACGCCGCCAAACGTCTTCGACACATTGGCGAGTTCGAGCAACGGCGCATCGGCCGCGGCCTCGAACGCGGCCGGCGGCGGGCTCGCCCGGCCGGACGCCGCGGATTCACGGGAATGGGCAGACATCATCGCTACGCTCCGGTGCGGCCTGCTATGAAACGACGGGAGAGTCGAACGACTTCATCGCACGGCGCGGCGCGCCTGCGTGCAGGCCGCTCACAGCCCCTGCTTCGCGAGATCGTCGACGGTTTTCGCGTTCAGCTCGACGAGCTGGTTCACGATCAGGTTGTGACCTTCCGGATGTACGACGCCGAGCCCCGGAATCGTCATGCCGTCCTTGATCGGCTGCCCCTTCGCGAGCATCGTGCCGAGCGTGACGAACACCTCGCCTGCCTGCGCGGGGTTCCACATGTAGCCGCCGCTCAGCACGCCGTCGTGCACGAGCCGACGGCCCTGCCCCGGGGAGAACGGCCCGAGCACCACGACCTTGCCCTTCGCCTGCTTCTCGGCGACCGCACGCGCGGCACCGATCGGCCCCTGGCTGCCGAACGCCAGGATCGCCTTCAGGTTCGGGTGCGCGCGCATCAGATCGAGCGCGGTCTTGCGCGAAGCGTCCACGTCTTCGGCCACGCCGTAGCGATCGCCGACGAGCTTCATGTCCGGATAGTTGGCCTTCAGATACGCGATCGCGGCGTCGGCCCACGCGTTGTGCAGCGGCACCGTCAGCGAACCGACGAACACCGCGTATTCGCCCTTGCCGCCCACCGCCGCCGCGAGGTTCTTCGCGTACGCTTCGCCGAACCCCTTCGCGGAGGCCAGCTCGAAATTCCAGTCGGTATTCTTCTGCTTCGGCGATTCGTGCGTGATCACCTTGATACCCGCGGCGCGCGCACGCTGCAGCACCGGCTCGAGCACCTCGGCATCGTTCGGCACCACGCCGATCACGTCGACCTTCTGCGCGATCAGATCCTCGATCGCACGCACCTGCAGTGCCGGGTCTGCGCTGGTGGGCCCGACCATGAATGCCTTCACGCCGAGTTGCTCGGCGCGCTTCCTGATGCCCGCGTCCATCGCGTTGAACCACGGAATGCCGCCGATCTTCACGACGACCCCGATCACGGGCTTGTCCGGCGACGCCGACGCGATACCCGTCGCGAGTGCGAACGCAACCACGCCCGCACATACCTTGCGCAAGAAATTCACCGACATGTCTCCTCCATCCGAAGGCGACCGTCGCCGGGCTTCCAGGTCCCGGCATGGCGGTCAGTTGCTAAATCCATTCAGCAAACCGTTTGGTGTATGCTGAATCCATTTAGCTTTGACGGAAAGCAGGTGAAAACCCTGATAGGGCAGCACGCCCCGAAACGCATACCGTCGGCATCATCGGCATAAGAACGCACGCGAGGGGAGCAACAACGCAGATGGCCCGCACGACTACCGGACGCAAGTCCACGATCTACGACATCGCGAAAGCAACCGGCTCGTCCACGTCCACGGTCAGCATGGTGCTGAACGGCAACTGGGCCCGCTACCGGATCAGCGAGGAAACGGCCAGGCGCATTCTCGACAGCGCCAAGGCGCTCGGCTACAACGTGAACCTGAGCGCGCGCGGCCTGCGCCTGTCGCGCTCGGGGCTGGCGGGCATGGTCATTCCGCACTACCGCAACCGCTTCTTCGCGGGGCTCGCCGAAACCTTCGAGGACGAGGCGCGCCGGCGCGGCCTGTGCCCGATCGTCGTCGGCACGCAGCGCGACCCGGACGTCGAACTGCACGTCGCGCAGACGCTGCTCGCGCAACGTGTCGAACTGCTGTTCATTGCCGGCGTGCGGGACCCGGCACCGCTCAATACGCTGTGCGACGCGGCCGGCATCCCGTCGATCAACGTCGACCTGCCGGGCGCGGGTGCGCCATCGGTCGTGTCGGACAACCGCGCGGGCGCGCGGGCGCTGACCGACGTGCTGATCGACAAGATGCTCGCGCGCGGCAATGCGCCCGACGAACTGATCCTGCTTGGCGGCATCGCCGGCGAATATGCGACCGTGATGCGGATCGCGGGCTTTCGCGACGCGTTCGCCGAGCGTGGCCTGCCACCGCCGCCGGACGACGCGATCGAGTGCTGCGGCTACGCGCCCGCGGCCGCGCGCGAAGCGCTTGCACGGCGCTACGACAAGCTCGGCCGGCTGCCGGCCGGCATGCTGACGAACTCGATCACGTCGTTCGAAGGGCTCGTGCGTTTCGCGTCGGAGCTGCCGTGGGACATCTGGCAGCGCACGGCCGTCGGCTGCTTTGACTGGGACCCGTTCGCCGCGCGCCTGCCGTTCGACGTCACGATGCTGCGGCAGGACGTGCAGCGGTTGATCGCCGAAGCGTTCGCGCTGCTCGATGCGGGCGACGCCGGAGACGCCACGCCGCATCCGGTCGTGATGGTGCCGACACGCTTCATGCGAACCCTCGACGATGACATGCGCGCCAGCGACGCAGAGCCGGCCGGCTGAGCACGCGCGGACACGAAATGCAGAAAGCCCGGCCGGTCCTGCGACCGGTCGGGCTTTCTGCATGCTGCGCCTCGTGTGCTCGCCTGGACCGTGTGCGGTGTCCGCTCCCGGCGTGCGACGTGTCAGATGCTCACTTCACCCACGCGAAGTAATACGACAACCAGATCGTCAGCCCCGCGCCGATCAGCGCGGCATACGGCATCAGGTTCAGCCACATCGCGCGCTTCGGCACTTCGAGCTCCATGTCGCGCTGCATCTGCTCGGGGAAGCGGCCGCGATCCTGCCAGTAGTGGCGATACAGGAAGACCGGCACGATCAGCAGCATCGCGATCAGTCCGTTGCGCAACGTGCCTTCGCCCTGCAGGTTCGCACCCGCGCCGACGTAGACGAGGTTCGCGTAGCCGCAGATCGAGCCTGCGACGAGCAGCCAGGTCGGGCAGCGGAACGGCCGATCCCAGTTGCCGCGATCCATCCGGTGGATCCAGCCCGACTGGAGATTCAGGAATACGAACAGCATGTAGCAGACGTTCGAGATCGACAGCACCGTCATGTAGTCCGACATCATCAGCAACACGAGGTTGAAGCCGAGGTCCGTCCACATCGCGCGGGTGGGCGAGCCGTGCTCGTTCACGTGCGACAGGTACTTCGGCAGCCAGCCGTCGACCGATGCCTGGTACAGCGTGCGCGACGAGCCCATCATCGACGTCATCACGATCAGCAGGATCGACAGCATCAGCATCACGACGACCGCATTCGCGACCCACGCACCGCCGCCGACGATCTTCGCCATCGCGGCCGCGACACCCGTGCCGTCGCCGATCGACGGATCGAGCATCGCCTGCGTGCCGAGCGCGCCCTGGAACGCCATCGGCACGAGCGTCATCACGACGAGGCACAGCGCGCCCGACCAGAAGATCGCCTTCGCGGTATCGCGGCGCGGATCGCGGAATTCACGCGTGTAGCAGACGGCCGTCTCGAAACCATACGACGCCCAGCCGGCCATGAACATCGCGCCGAGCGCCATCGTGACGCCCTGCCCGTTCCACGAACCGAACGTCGCGGTCGTGAGGTTGCCTTGCGCGTCGTGACCGAGCGGCAGCAGCGGAAGCAGGTTCGACATCGGCACGTCGCCGGTGACGAACGGCACGATGCCGACGATCAGCAGCGGCGTGAGCGACGCGATGCCGAGGATGCGCTGCGTGCGTGCCGCCTTCGATGCGCCGCTGTGCTGAAGCTTGAACGTGATGAGAAGCAGGATCGTCGCGATGATGAACGTCGCATTGATCCGCAGGGACAAACCCGGCTTGATGAAACCGAGATCCGCGATCTTGAGCTGCCATTGCAGCACCGCCGCGTTGGCGGGAAAGAGACTCGTGAGCGCATAGCTCGCCGCGAGGCCGCAGCCGAGCGCAAGCATCGGCGACCACGCGAGCCAGTTGCACCATACGGAAACCGGGGCAATCAGCTTGCTGTAACGGACCCATCCGATCGCGCCATATACGGACGCGCCGCCCGATTTATGAGGAAATAGCCCCGAGATTTCCGCATAAGTCGCGCTTTGAATCAGCCCCATCGTGATCGCGGCGATCCAGATCGCCCACGCGGGCTGGCCGATCGTCGCGCATACGCCGCCGATCGTGAACAGCACGCCTGCCGGCACGCCGCTCGTCACCCAAAATGCGTCTTTCCAGGTCAGGCCACGATGCAGCGTGTGGCCCGTCGAATCATGTGAGATGGTTGCCTCAACGTCACTGGTGCGATTCGCACGCAGTCCTGCCTGACTCATCCAATTCCTCCTCTCGATCGGAGTTGGCGCTTTAGCGCTTACTCTGGTTCGATGCAAGCTGTGATGATTTTGCACAAGCGCCGTAGTGTAACAATTTACGGGCTTTTTTGCAGAATCCGAAAAAGAATTCCGGGATATGGCCGCATGGCATCTCGATTATTTCGGATTCCTGCAAACCATTCCCGGCATGTTTTTATGATGATTCGTACGACGTATTGGGTGACGCTTACTGCGCGCCTTCCGTCCACGCATTCACGCGATCCGGATGCGCGGCAATCCACGCGTCCGCGGCCGCTTCCGGCTTCGAGCCGTTCTGGATCGCCAGCATCACGCTGTCGATTTCACCCGGCTTCCACTGGAATTTCTTCAGGAACGCGACGACCGGCTTGGCCTTGGCTTCGAGCCCCGGATTCACGACGCTGTCGACGTGCTCGGCACCGCCGAACACCTTCTTCGGATCCTCGAGGAAGCGCAGCTTCCACTTCGCGAACATCCAGTGCGGAGCCCAGCCCGTCACGATGACCGGCTTGCTCGCACCGACCGAACGCGACAGCTCGGCCGTCATCGCGCTGCCCGAACTCGGCATCAGCGTGTAGTTCAGCCCGTAGCTCTTGATCGCGTCGTCGGTCTTGCGCATCACGCCGGCGCCCGCATCGATGCCGACGATCCGGCCGCCGAAGCTGGCCTTCTCCGCATTCAGGTCGTCGATGCTCTTCGCCTTCACGTACGCGGGCACGATCAGGCCGATCTTCGCATCGGGAAAATTCGCGCCGAGGTCGACGACCTTGGCCTTGTATTCATCCCAGTAGGAGCCGTGCGTGACCGGCAGCCACGCGGACAGCGTCGCATCGAGGTCGCCGCGCGCGACACCCTGCCACATGATCCCGGCCGCGACCGGCACGAGCTTCACCTCGTAGCCGAGCTTCTTCTCGATGACGCGAGCCGCGACGTTGGACGTCGCGACGCTGTCGTCCCAGCCTTCGACGTAGCCGATCTTCAGCGTCGGCTTCGTATCGGCGAGTGCCGACGTGCTCAGCGCCACCATCGCCGACAGTGCGCCGGTCCACAACAGTTTTCCGAACAGTTTCATGGTCGATCTCCTTGATAAGCGCACCGTGCGCGTTGTCTCTCTAGGTTCTTCAACCACAAATCCGCGGTATCGTTGTTTTCCGACGGATGCTTGTCCGGACGCGACGTGTCCGGACAAGCGCCGACACATCGCGACTACTTGTCGATCACGAGATCCGACAGCGGCTTGCTGCAGCACAGCAACACCATCCCCTGGTCGATCTCGCGCTGGCGGATGCCGCCGTTGTGCTTCATTTCGACCTGCCCCGACACGAGCTTCACCTTGCAGGTGCCGCACATGCCCTGCGTGCACGAGGCCGGCAGCCGCACGCCCGACTGGCGCGCCGCGTCGAGCACGTGCTGCTCCGAGCCGCACGAAATCTCGCGGTTGCTCTTCGCGAAGCTGACGGTGTACTGCTTCGTGTCGGTGTCGCCGCCTTCGGCCGGCGGTACGAGATCGGCGAGCAGCTCGTCGCTCGCGGTCTGCGCGAGCGTCTCGAACGAGAAGCTTTCCTCGTGATACTGCTTGCGATCGAAACCGGCTTCGTCGAGCAGGTCGCGCACGGCCTTCATGTACGGCGCGGGGCCGCACGTGAAGATCTCGCGCTCCATGAAGTCCGGTGCGATCAGCTTCAGCAGCGGCAGCGTCAGGAAACCCGTGACGCCCGGCCAGTTCGTGCGCGCGCCCACGCGCTCGACGACGAACGACGTGCGGAAGTTCGCATGGTTCGACGCGATCAGGTCCAGCTCGCGCGCGAAGATGATGTCGTCCGGCGTGCGCGCACTGTGCACGAACAGGATGTCGCGATCTTCCGCGAGATCGTGGTGCGCGCGGCTCATCGACATCAGCGGCGTGACGCCCGAGCCGGCCGACAGGAACAGGTACTTGCGCGCCGGATGCCGGGCGCACGTGAACTCGCCGGCCGGGCCGAGCACGCGCACCGAGGCGCCGGGCTGCAGGTTGTCGTGCAGCCAGTTCGACACCTTGCCGCCCGGCACGCGCTTCACCGTGATCGACACCGTGTGCGGTCGCGCCGGCGACGACGAGATCGTGTAGCAGCGGTTGATCGTTTCGCCGTCGATGTCGAGCTCGAGCGTGAGGAACTGCCCGGGCTCGAACGAGAACGTGCGGCCCTGCGGCGAACGGAAGAAGAAGCTCTTCACGTCGTGCGTTTCCTGCCGCACGTGGCAGCACACCAGCGTTTCCTCGACGTCGCTCGTCCAGCGCTCGGGCAGGCCGTTCCAGAACGCCGGGCGCGTGACCCGGCTGTCCGTCGGCTCGAAATTGGCCGCGTCTCGCATCATGTCAGCCTCCGCAGGGCCGCCCCAAGGAGGCTGACCGCCCCCGTTGGGGGCAGGGAACGCAGTGAGCGTGGGGATCGTTTCATCAGTTGCTCCGCTTGTCCGCTGCTATGACCTATTCGCCGGTTTTTTCGGCGAGCCGGCCGATGTACCATGCCGAGAATTTTTCGACGAGACCTTCCGTGTACGGCGAATACGGGCCCGGCTCGTACGCGCTGCTGTTCGCGCCGCGCTGCGAGAACTCGACGAGCGCGCGATCCTGGTCATTGGTCGCGTTCCACACGGCCGTCAGGTTCTTCACGTCGTAGTCGATGCCTTCCTTCGCGTCCTTGTGCACGAGCCACTTCGTGCGCACGAGCGTCTTGCCGGCCGACAGCGGGATCACCGAGAACGTCACGATGTGATCGCTCATGAAGTGGTGCCACGAGTTCGGCTGCGTCCAGAACGACAGGCCGCCGAGGTCGGCCTTGTCGAAGCCGCCGAGCAGCTTCTTCGACGCGACCTTCGCGTCGAGCGTCTGCGATTCGCCGCTGCGGTCGAGCGGCAGGCGCTGCGTGCGGAAACCCGTCACGTCGAGCAGCTTCTCGATTTCGGCGGACGGCAGGCCCATCTCGGCCCACTCCTTGCCGCGCCGCACGCACGTTTCGGCGAATGCGTCCATGCCTTCGGCGTTCGCGTCGGAACGCTGGTAGCCGAAGCCGTATTCGTACAGCGAGATCGTCAGCTCCGGATGGTTCGCGACGCAGTGATAGCACTCGCGGTTGTTCTCCATCGTGAGCTTCCAGTTGCCTTCCTCGATGATGTCGATCTGCGCGGCGATCTTCGTGCTCGGCAGATCGTGCGGTAGCAGGTACGGCTCCATCTCGGCGCGCATCTGCGCGAAGTCGACCGGCGGCTCGTCGGCGAGGCAGATGAAGATCAGGCCCGCGAGGTTCTCGACGTGCACCGACTTCAGGCTGTGCTTGCAGCGGTCAAACTTCTCGCCCATGTGCTCGGCGAACATCAGCTGGCCCGTCAGGTTATAGGTCCAGCTGTGGTACGGGCACACGATGTTGCCGACCGAACCCTTGTCCTCGTTGCAGAGGCGCGCGCCGCGGTGACGGCACACGTTGTGGAACGCGCGGATCGCCATGTCGTCGTCGCGCACGATCAGGATCGAATCGCTCCCCAATTGGACCGTCACGTAGTCGCCCGGCTCGGGAATGTCCGGTTCGACCGCCACCTGGATCCAGTGCTGGCGGAAAATCGCCTCCATGTCGAGCGCGAAGATGTCCTCGCTCGTGTAGAACGGCGCCTCGAGGCTGTGCCCTTCCTTGCGCCGCTCGATCAGTGCACGAATGTCTGCCGATACTTTCATCGTTTGCTCCGGATTCCTTGCATCCCTGGGTTCTTGCCGACAGGCATCAAAATCAGTAGTCGATGAGCTGATGCTCGCGCAAATACGCGAGGATCACTTGTGCTTTTTCGACCGAACTCCCTTCATTTACGACGTTGCCGCCCCGGCTTTCGGTCGTCGTCGCGGACAGCATCCGGGCATGCCCGGAACGCTTCTCGGCGGCGACCAGCTTGACGGGCTTACGCTCGACCGGGCCGACCGTCCACGCGGCCGCGTCGGCGTCCGCGCCGGGCGCCGCGAGCGCCGGCCGGATCGCGCCGGCGCGCAGCCGCGCATACGCGTAGCGCGGCTCGGCATTGGCGAGCGGATGGACGGCAATCACGGCCGGCAGCGCGGCATCGACGCGCCGCCGCAACCCTTTCGGCAAAAATTGCCGGACAGCCGCGCGGCCGCCTTCGACCGTCACGTCGACGGCCGAGCCGACCAGCGGATAACCGAGCGCCGCGGCGATGCGGTACGGCAGCATCCCGGTGTCGTACGCGCCCTCGGCGCGCGTGCCGGTCAGCACGAGGTCGTAGCCTTCGATACGCGCGGCGAGCGCGTGGACGGCATCGTCGCCGTCGCGGCAGGCCAGCACTTCGACCTCCCGCGCGCCGAGCGCGAGATATTCGGCCAGCGCCGCATTCGCGGGATCGCCGGCATGGATCACGTCGAGCGTCGCGCGATGCTGCTCGGCGAGCTGGCGACCGGTTTCGAGCGCGGCCGCGTCGTTACGGCTGTAGCGCGCGACGCCGCTGACCGGATGCCGGCCGACGGACACGAGCACCGCGATGCGTTGCAAGAGGCGGGGGGCGTTCATGCGGCCACTCCTTCCGGTTCACGGGCGCCGACCGCGGCCGGCGATTCGCCGCGCGCGGCACGCGCGGCCTGTACCTGCTCGATCAGCGCGGCGATCGTCGCCTGCGCGTCGCCGACCACCGTCAGGTTCGCGCGCTTCGCGATCGGCGCACTGCCGTCGAGGTTCACCGCGATCACGTGGCGGCAGTCCTTGATCCCCTGCAAGTGCTGTACCGCACCGGAGATGCCGAACGCGATGTACACGCTTGCCTCGACCGTCTTGCCGGTCGCGCCGACCTGCTTGTCGCGCGTGAAGTGGCCGTTGTCGACCGCGACACGGCTCGCGCCGATCGCCGCGCCGAACGCACCGGCCAGCTGCTCGAACGCGCCGATGTCCGACACGCCGTTGCCGGCCGACACGATGAAGTCGGCTTCCTCGAGCGCGACCTGGGCCGCGTCGATTTCTTCCAGGCCGAGATCGCGGTACGGCTGCGCGGCGTCATGCGCCGGGCGGATGAAATCGGCGGCCAGCCGTTCGCCCGCGCCGACGAACGGCAGCTTCGCGTCGGCCGCGTTCGGCGCAAGCAGGATCACGTCGGGCAGCGCACGCGTGGCAAACGCCCGCCCGGCCTGCGCATATGCGCCGACATGCTTCGCGTCGATCTCGACGACGTGGGTCGCGACGCTCGCGCCGGCGGCCGCCGCGTAACGCCGGCCAAGATCGCCGTCGCCCGTCGCGTTGTCGGGCACGAACACGTGTTTCGGTGCGAGCGCGGCCACACAGGCCTGCAACGCTTGCAATTCGCTTTCGGGATCGAACGCGCGGCGATCGAAGCCGGTCAGCTCGAGCAGCTTGTCGACGCCGAGTTCGGCCGCATCGTCCTTCAATTCGCCGAACGCGAGCAGCGCGACTTCGGTTTGCGCATCGGCGAGCACGGCGGCGGCGGCGATCGCCTGCCGCGCATGGTCGTCGAGCGCGCCGCGCTCACAGTGCGCGACCACCAGCATCACGTGTTTCGGATCCTGCAGCGCGCGGCGCGGCTTCGCGGCCACCGCGCCATGGCCGTGCACGGACCCGTGCGCGGCGTTCGCATCGGCGCTGCCTTCCTCGCCGAGCGTGATGCGCTTCAGGCCGGCGGCCGTGATGATGAACGGCCGGCGCGGATCGATTCGTTTGATCGTATTCATCGATTCACTCCAGCGAGGCGGCGACGAGTTCGGCGACGTCGAGCACGTCGGGGCGCGGGCCCACGACGCCTTCGAGCATGGCCGTGCAGTTCGGGCATGCAACCGCGACCACGTCCGCGCCGATCGTGCGTGCGTCGGCGATGCGGATGTCGGGAATGCGCTGCTTGCCGGGGATGTCGGTCAGCGGCGCGCCGCCGCCACCGCCGCAGCAGCGCCCGCGCATGCCGTTGCGCTCCATCTCGACGACCTGGATGCCGATCGTCTTCAACAGCTTGCGCGGCGCTTCCGTCTCGCCGTTGTAGCGGCCGAGGTAACACGGGTCGTGATACGTCGTGCGCTTTTCCTGCAGCGACTCGACGGCCTTCGGCGCGATCTTGCCGCTGTCGGCGAGTTCGGCGAGATAGGTCGTGTGATGCTTGACCGTCACGCGCAGCCCGAGCGCACGGTATTCGTTGCGCAGGCTGTGCATCACGTGCGGGTCGGCCGTCACGATCTGCTTGTACGACAGCGTGCCGAGCGTGCCGATCAGGCGCTTCGCCATCTGCTGGAAGGTCGCTTCATCGCCGAGCCGGCGTGCGACGTCGCCCGTGTCGGTCTCGGTCGAGCCGAGCACCGCGTAGTCGACGCCCGCCTTGTTCAGCACCTTGACGAACGCGCGCAGCGTGCGCTGGTAGCGCATGTCGAATGCGCCTTCGCCCGCGACGAACAGCACGTCGACCGGCTTGCCCGGCTGCGCGACGGGCGCGCTCAGGTCGACCGACCAGTCGTAGCGCGCGGCCGTGTCGTAGCCGCCCATCGTGCCCGTTTCACGCAGGTTCGCGAGCACTTCCTGGCCCTTGCCGGGCACCGTGCCGTGCACGAGCGTGCGATTGCGGCGCATGTCGACGATCGCGTCGACGTGTTCGATCAGCATCGGGCACTCCTGCACGCACGCGCGGCAGGTCGTGCACGACCACAGCGTCTGCTCCTCGATCAGCCCCGACACGATCGGGCCGTTCGGCTCGCCGCGATGCTGGCCGACCGCGAGGCCCGGCGACGGGCTGCCCGCGTATGCCGCATCGGTACCGCCGGCCATCCCGACGACGAGATCCTGGATCAGCTTCTTCGGGTTCAGCGGCTGGCCCGACGCGAACGCGGGGCACGCGGCCTCGCACTTGCCGCACTGCACGCAGGCGTCGAAACTCAGCAGCTGGTTCCAGCGGAATTCGACCGGCTTCGCGACACCGTATTCCTGATGCTCGATGTCCGGCAGCTTCAGCGCGGTCGGCGGCGTGGCCGTGCCGTTGCCGGTGAACGATTCGCGCGTGGCGGCGAAACGCTCCTGGCGCGGGTGGAACGCGAGGTGCAGCAGGCCGGCGATCGCATGCTTCATCGGGCCGCCCTTCGCGGCGCCGATCGTCATCGTGAACGCGCCGACGCCGATCAGCAGCGCGCAGAGCACCGCGAACGCACCCGACATCGCGCCGGTCGGCACCAGCATGAACAGCACGAGGCCGAGCGCGAACGAGCCGAGCAGCCAGGGCAGCGTGTTCCACGGGCCTTTCGACAGTCGCGCGGGCACGTCCCGGGCCGCGCGGCGGCGCCACACGAACACCGCGCCAACCAGCATCGCGAGCGCCGCGAGGAAAATCAGCTTGTCGAGCCAGGGCGAATAGATCGCGAGGCCGTAGTTGACGAACACCAGCGCCAGCGCGCCGATCGCGCCGCCGGCCGTCGCGACGTGCGTCTTCGCGATGTACGGATCGCGGGCGACCACGTGGTGCAGGTCGACGAAATAGCGCTTCGGAATCGCGAACAGGTTCGCGACGCCGAACGAGCCGGGCGCCGTGGCGCGGCCCAGGCGCCAGTAGGACGAGCGCTTCGCGACCGCGAACGCGAGCCCCGCCACCGACAGCCACAACAGGGCGGTAATGAGGAAGGACGGGTTCATCGTTCAGAAATCCTTCACGAGACGCAGCGAGTCGTAGATTGCCCCGTGGACGTTGTGCATCGAGATGCAGTCGCCGACACGGAACAGCAGGAAACGGCCGTTGCCGAGTTCTTCCGACAGGCACGGCTGCGGCTCGGCCGCGAACAGCGTGTGCGGATCGATCTGGCCGCGGTTCACCGATTCCGGCTTGAGCTTCCAGTACAGCTCGTCGTTCGGCGACGAACCGTTCTCGATCACCACCTGGTCGACGGCGCGCTCTTCCAGTTCTTCCGTGTACTCGTTGCGCAGCACGGCGATCATCTTGCCGTTCTCTTCATAGACGCGGTCGAGCATCGTGTTCGGCGTCGGGATCACGCCGAACGCGTACAGGCGTCGGTAGAAGATCGGGAACGTCGTGCCGCCGCAATCGTCGGCGACCTTCACGTCCGGCGTGACGACCTCGACCTTCGAGCCGCGGCTCGCCATGAAGTCGGCCACGCCCGCACCCGCATGCGTGCTCACGCCGTCGAACAGCAGCACGTTCTGCTTCGGCTCGACCTTGCCGGTCAGGATGTCCCACGAGCTGACGGCGAGCCCCTCGGCCACGCCCCAGCCCGGCACCTGCCACGTGAAGCTCGACCCGCCCGTCGCGAGCACGACGATGTCCGGCTTCTCGGCCATGATCATCTTCTCGTCGGCGGCCACGCCGAGACGGCGGTCGACGCCCAGGCGCTTCGTCTCCATGTCGAACCAGCGGATGATCCCCGACATCTGCTCGCGCTGCGGCGCCTTCGCGGCGATCATCACCTGGCCGCCCACTTCCGCGTTCTTCTCGAACAGCACGACATCATGGCCGCGCAGCTTCGCGACGCGCGCCGCCTCGAGGCCCGCCGGGCCCGCGCCGACCACCACGACCTTGCGCTTCGGGCCGCGCGACTTCTCGATGATGTGCGGCATCGTCGCTTCGCGCGACGTCGCCGCGTTCTGGATGCACAGCACGTCGAGGCCGTTGTACTGGCGGTCGATGCAGTAGTTCGCGCCGACGCACTGCTTGATTTCGTCTTCGCGGCCGTCGCGGATCTTGATCACCATGTGCGGATCGGCGATCTGCGCGCGCGTCATGCCGACCAGGTCGATCATGCCGGTCGCGAGCAGGCGCTCGGCCTGGCCCGCGTCGCGGATGCTCTGCGCGTGCATCACCGGAATCTTCACGACCGACTTGATGCCGGCCGCGAGGTGCACGAACGGCTCCGGCGGCAATGCCATCGGCGGCATGCAGTTCGCGATCGTGTTGTGCGTGTCGCCGCCCGAGCCGACCACGCTCAGGTAGTCGATCAGGCCCGTCTCCGACATCGCCTGCGCGATTTCCTTCAGCGCTTCGTGATCGAGGCCGTCCTCGTGGAATTCGTCGCCGCACATGCGCAGGCCGACGCAGAAATCCTTGCCGACCGCCTCGCGCACGGCCGTCAGCACTTCGATGCCGAAGCGCAGGCGGTTTTCGAGGCTGCCGCCCCATTCGTCGGTGCGATGGTTCGAACGCTTGCTCCAGAACTGGTCGATCAGGTGCTGGTGAGCGGCCGAGATCTCGATGCCGTCCATGCCGGCCGCCTTCACGCGCTTCGCGGCCGCCGCGAAATCGCCGATGATGCGGCGGATTTCCTCGATCTCGATGATCTTCGCGTTGCCGCGGTGCACGGGTTCGCGCACGCCCGACGGCGACATCAGGTGCGGCCAGTGCTCGCCGTGGAACGACGAGCGGCGGCCCATGTGCGTCGCCTGGATCATGATCTTCGCGCCGTGCTTGTGCATCGTGTCGGCCAGGCGCGTGAGCGGATCGATGATCTTGTCGGTCGACAGGTTCACCGATTTCCACCAGCCTTGCGGGCTGTCGATCGACACCGGGCTCGACCCGCCGCAGATGGCCAGGCCGACGCCGCCCTTGGCCTTTTCCTCGTAGTAGCGGATATAGCGGTCGCCCGGCAGGCCGCCCGGCTCCGCATACACCTCCGCGTGCGCGGTGCTGACGATCCGGTTGCGCAGCGTCAGCTGGTTCAGCTGCATGGGTTTGAACAGGTGGGGATAACGCATCGCTGGCGACCTCTGGCGTTCGAATGTCTCGTGTTGCGGGTGTTGTTCTGCTTCAGTGAAACGAGGCGTCAGTGCGCGATCGGCGACACTTCGAAGACGCAGTGGTCGTGGTGCTCGGCCGCGCACTGCACTTCCTTCGACTGCGCGCGCGGTGCACCCTTGCCTTCCGGCGTCGTGTCGTTGACCCAGTCCATCGCGCCCGCGAACCAGCCCGCGAACATGTAGCAGAGCTTGCCTTCCTTGCCCGGCTGCTGGAGCACGAACGACGAGTGGCGCAGCTCGATCTTCGCGCGTGCGGCGGCCGGATCGGCCTCGATGATCGAGAACAGGCCCCAGCCACGCTGCGACAGGCGCTTCAGGTAGTGCTCGAACACGGCCATGCCGGTCAGGCCGTGCAGCTTCGCTTCCTTGTCGCACCAGTGGTAGGCGGATTTGTAGCCGGCCTTGTAGAGGATCTCGGCATACGCGTCGACGCCGAGCGCTTCCTCGACGGCGACGTGGTTGTTCGTGAAGAAGTGGCGCGGCACGTACAGCATCGGCAGCGCGTCGGTGGTCCAGACGCCGGTATCGGGATCGACGTTGATCGGCAGTTGCGGTTGCATCGTGGTGACTCCGTGAGGAAATTGGCCGCGCGGTTCAGCGCGCAGGCGCGACATCGTCCGCGCGCCCGCGCGGCTTGCGCGGGCGCGTCCCGATTTTTCTAATGTTGAATCGCGGGTAGCGGTTCGGCGGGATGCGGCGCTTACGCGCCCCACACGTCCTTGAACACGCGCACCCAGTTCTCGCCCATGATCTTGCGGATCCGCGACTCCTTCCAGCCGTGGCGTTCCATCGCCGCGGTCAAGTTCGGGAATTCGCCGATCGTGCGGATGCCATCCGGGTTGATCACCTTGCCGAAGTTCGTCAGCTGGCGATAGCGGCCCTTGTCATGCGTCAGCATGTCGAAGAACTCCTTCGCGAAATCCTGCGTGAAGTCCGTGCCGATGCCGACCGCGTCTTCGCCGATCAGGTTCACGACGTAGTCGATCGCCTCGATGTAGTCGTCGATGTTCGCTTCGATCCCGCGCTTCAGGAACGGCGCGAACATCGTCACGCCGACGAAGCCGCCCGCATCGGCGATCTCCTTGAGCTGCGCGTCGCTCTTGTTGCGCGGATGCTCTTTCAGGCCCGACGGCAGGCAGTGCGAGTAGCACACCGGCTTCTTCGAGAACGCGATCGCTTCCGACGACGTGTTGCCGCCCACATGCGACAGGTCGACCATGATGCCGACGCGGTTCATCTCGGTGATCACTTCGCGGCCGAAGTCCGACAGCCCGCCGTCGCGCTCGTAGCAGCCGGTGCCGACCAGGTTCTGCGTGTTGTAGCAGAGCTGTACCACGCGCACGCCCATGTCGGCGAACGCTTCGATGTAGCCGAGGTTGTCCTCGAATGCATGCGCGTTCTGGAAGCCGAGGATGATCCCGGTCTTGCCTTCCTTCTTCGCGCGGAAGATGTCGTCCGTCGTGCGCACGAGCGTGAGCAGCTCGCCGTTGTCGCGGATCTTCTTCTTCATCACGCCGATGTTGTCGACGGTCTTGGTGAAGTTCTCCCACACCGACACCGTGCAGTTCGCGGCCGTGATGCCGCCCTTGCGCATGTCCTCGAACACCGGCTTCTCGAACTTCGAAATGTTCAGTCCGTCGATGATGATGCTGTCCTGATGCAGCGTGCTCATATCCGCTCTCGCTCGTGGGTCTGTTCTTGTGGGATCGATCAGTAGATCGGGAAGCGCTCGCAAAGCGCGAAGATCTCGCGGCGCACGCGCTGTTCGGTCGCGGGGTCGCCTTCCGGATTCGCGCGCAGCGCGTCGAACACCTCGAGGATCAGGCGGCCGATTTCGCGGAACTCCGCCACGCCGAAGCCGCGCGTCGTGCCCGCCGGCGTGCCGAGACGGATGCCCGACGTGACGGTCGGCTTCTCCGTGTCGAACGGGATGCCGTTCTTGTTGCAGGTGATGCCCGCGCGTTCCAGCGCCTGCTCGACCGGCGCGCCCTTCAGGCCCTTCGGGCGCAGGTCGACCAGCAGCAGGTGGTTGTCGGTGCCGCCCGTGACGAGATCGACGCCGCCGGCCTTCAGCACTTCGCCGAGCGCCTGCGCGTTCGCGAGCACGTTGTCGATGTAGGTCTTGAAATCGGCATGCAGCACTTCGCCGAACGCGACGGCCTTGCCGGCGATCACGTGCATCAGCGGGCCGCCCTGCAGGCCGGGGAACACGGCCGAGTTGATCTTCTTCGCGATGTCCTCGTCGTTGGTCAGCACGAAGCCGCCGCGCGGGCCGCGCAGCGTCTTGTGCGTGGTCGACGTGACGACGTGCGCGTGCTCGACCGGGTTCGCGTGGCGGCCGGCGGCGATCACGCCGGCGATGTGCGCCATGTCGACCATCAGCTTCGCGCCGACGCTGTCGGCGATCGCGCGGAAGCGCGCGAAGTCGAGCGCACGCGGGTAGGCCGAGAAACCGGCGATGATCAGGTTCGGCTTGTGTTCGTGGGCAAGCGCCTCGACCTGGTCGTAGTCGATCCGCATCGTGTCGCGGTTTACGCCGTACTGAACGGCGTTGAACCACTTGCCCGACAGCGCCGGCTTCGCGCCGTGCGTCAGGTGGCCGCCGGCATCCAGCGACATGCCGAGCACCGTGTCGCCCGGCTTGGCCAGCGCGAGCATCACCGAGCCGTTCGCCTGCGCGCCCGAGTGCGGCTGCACGTTCGCATAACCGGCGTTGAAGATCTGCTTCACGCGCTCGATTGCCAGCGCCTCGACTTCATCGGCGAACTCGCAGCCGCCGTAGTAACGCTTGCCGGGATAGCCTTCCGCGTACTTGTTGGTCAGTACCGAGCCTTGCGCCTCGAGCACGGCGCGCGACACGATGTTTTCCGACGCGATCAGCTCGACCTGCGACTGCTGACGCTCGAGTTCCTTCAGGATGGCGCTGCGCACCGGCGCGTCGCGCTCGGCAAGGGGCTGCGAGAAGAAAGGCTGGGTGTTCGACATAGTGCGTCCGTGACGAAGAATAAAGGGCTGCAACCGAAGCTCAAGGCCCGCCCTGCCTGGGTTTCCCGCTACGCCAGTGCAAGGCTGCCGACGGCTCTATTCTTGTCGTTCGGATTTTCGGCGGATTGATGAATTTAGACGCGTTCTTTGCCTTTTCCGCCATGCGCGTCCGTTTTGTACAAGTGACCGGTCGTGCTTTTCGGGATGACCAACCCAAACGGTATCGGCCGTTCACCTATGGATACGCACACCGGCAGTGCGTTTGCCGCCCGGTCGGGGTGCGGCATGTCACGGTTACGGTGCAGTGCAGCATGGGCCTGACGCCCAGGCAACGTATGGAGCTAGGGTTTAGCCGTATGGCACGCTTGTTGCGCTCGCTCACACAATACCGCAGCCCGATGCGTGCCCTTCGGGCATAAAGCTATTAGAGATTCTAGGAACGCTCCCCATGTCGCCCGACCGCACAGCGTCGCTGTCCCACTTCGCGTTCATGCCGTTACCGAATTTCACGATGATCGCGTTCACCAATGCGATCGAGGTGCTTCGGATGGCGAACTACCTGAGCGGCCAGCCGCTCTACCGCTGGTCGGTGATCAGCCCGGACGGCGGCCCGGTCACGGCGAGCAACGGCCTGACGGTCGACACGGGCCCGGCCGAATGCGCGGGGCAGCCCGACATCGTGTTCGTGTGCGGCGGCGTCGACGTGCAGCGTGCGACGACGCCGGCCCATCTGTCGACGCTGCGCCGTTTCGCACGCTCGGGCATCCCGCTTGGCAGCCTGTGCACGGGCACCTATGCACTCGCGAAGTCGGGACTGCTCGCGGGCTACGCGTGCGCGATCCACTGGGAGAACATGTCGGCGCTGAAGGAAGAGTTTCCGGACACGCGCTTCCTGAAGGAACTGTTCGTGATCGATCGCGACCGCATCACGTGCACGGGCGGCGTCGCGCCGCTCGACATGATGCTGAACCTGATCGCCGCGCGCGTGGGCACCGCGCGCGTCACGCAGATCGCCGAGCAATTCATCGTCGAACACGTGCGCGACACGAGCGCGCAACAACGCATGCCGCTCGTCGCGCGGCTTGGCTCGGCGAACAAGTCGCTGTTCGAAGTGATCTCGCTGATGGAGAACAACATCGAGGAGCCGCTGTCGCGCGAGGAACTCGCGCGGCTCGCGAACATGTCGCAGCGGCAACTGCAGCGCCTGTTCCGCGAGCACCTCGGCATGACGCCCACGCATTACTACCTGACGCTGCGGTTGCGCCGCGCGCGCGAGTTGCTGCTGCAGACCGACATGTCGATCATGCACATCACGATGGCGTGCGGCTTCCAGTCGGCGTGCCACTTCAGCAAGAGCTATCGCGACGCATTCGGCGTCGCGCCGACGCGCGAGCGCCGCAAGCAGGTCGCGCCGCTGTCGCAGGGTGCCGCGAGCGGCGGGTCGAGTTTTCCGGTCCATTCGCTCCATGCCTGAAGCCGGAGCCGAGCCGGGTGTGCAATCAGGCGGTTGAACCGGATTTTTCGGACGACATCGAGCGCGCGCTGCCGCCGCGGCTTGCGATGCCGATTACCTTGTCGGTACATCCGGCCGGCCTGCCGCTCCCGCTCAGTTGTACTGGATCACGAAGTTCAGCGTGGCATTGCCGCTGCCTGCGGTGATCGTGCCTGTCGTGGGCGCATACTTCGCCTTGCCCGAAAAGCGGTAGACCTCGCCGTCCGGGCTCGAGCGGTTCCAGTCCATCGTCAGCGCGTCGGCCTGGGTGAATGGCAGCTTCACGCCCTTGTCGCTCGTCAACGCAATGCCGACACCGGCGGCGACACCCGGCGTGCCGCGTCCAGTCAGACGCAACAGGCCCGCAGCCTCCTTGTCGCCTTCGAAGTACACCTTCACCGGAAGCGGATTGCCCGGCTTGTTGGTCCCGCACGCGACTTCAAGCGAGAACGGATGTTCCGCTGCCCGGCCGCCCTTGATCCGTTCGATCGGCTCCTTGTCCATCCGCACATTGGTGACGGGCGTCGTGGTCTGGCAGCCGCCGAAATAGATGTTGTTCGTCACCTGTGTCGTGCCCCTCCCATTGATAAGGCGACGGAGGATCTTGCCGGACGGATCCTTGGCGGCATCGAAGACCGCATTGAACGCGAGCGATACGGTGCCGCCCGGCCCCACATTCTTCGCCGTTCTGACCAGTTCCGCTCTCACCTTGTGCGGCGGATACAAAACGGGCGCACCGCCTCCCAGAATCGTGGATCCACTGGGATAGGTCATCGGCGGAATATCTCCTGCCGCGTTACCGAAGTCGACAAATACAAATCTCACGCCAATGCCGTCCACGCTGGTTTTGTATACGCCTTTGTATCCGGAAACCAGTTGACCATCCGGCACCGTCATCGACAATGTAGCCTTGGTGTCCCAACACGCGGTGCTGATTCCGGTCCCCGCCGCCGCAAACGTAACCTCGGCGCGCGCCAGCACGTCGCCAACAGGCGCCGCCGCGACGTTCATCGTTGCGGGAAACGTCACGTTGTAGGTGCCACCGGCCCACTCACCGTCGTTGTCACAATAGCCCAACGCGGTCCCCGACCAGATCAACGAGCCGACAACCATTGCCGCTCGAAGCCAGCGAAGCTTTTTATCAAAAATGCCATTCATTTCGACAAAATCCGTGATGTTGAAACGTGCTAAAAACGTCACGCGCCGGTTGGGCCGTGACGGCATGACACCGCAAGGCGACATCGTGTGACGCCTCGGTTTGTCAACGCGGACGAGAGATGAATCAGGTATCACGGGAAAGTCATTGCCATTTCCCGTTCAGCCTATCTCGCGCGTGGCTTCCAGTCGGCGAGCCATTCCAACAAACGCTGTCGCGACGCGTTCGGCGTCACGTCGACGCGAGAGCGCTGCACGCAGGTCGCGGCGCTCTCGCGGGGGGGCGAACGGTGTTCGAGCTTTCCGGGCCATTCGCTTTATGCCTGGAGCCCATGCTGAGCCGAATGTTCAATCAGGCGGCTGAACCCTATTTTTTCGGACGATATCGCGAACACACTATCGCCGCGGCTTGCGACGCCGATTACCTTCTCGGTACATCCTGCCTGTCAACCACGCTCAGTTGTACTGGATGACGAAGTTCAGCGTGGCATTGCCGCGGCCGGCAGTGATCGCGCCTGTCGTGGGCGCATACTTCGCCTTGCCCGTAAAGCGATATACCTCGCCATCCGGGCTGGAGCGGTTCCAGTCCATTGTCAGCGCATCACCCTGGTTGAACGGCAGCTTGACGCCCCTGTCGCTCGTCAACGCGATGCCGACACCGGCGGCAACACCCGGCGTACCGCGCTCGGACAGGCGCAACAAGCCTGCTGCCGCGTTATCGCCTTCGAAGTACACCTTCACCGGCAGCGGATTGCCCGGCTTGTTGGTTCCACATGCAACTTCGAGCGAGAACGGATGTTCCGCTGCCCGGCCGCCCTTGATCCGTTCGATGGGCTCCTTGCCCATTCGTATATTGGTGATGGGTGTTGTCGTCTTGCAGCCGCCGAAGTAGATGTTATTGATTACCCGCGTCGTGCCTCGCCCGTTGATGTAGAGCTGGGTCATCCCGGCAGCACCGAAGGCTGCGTTGAACGCGAGCGACACGCTGCCGCCGGATGCCACATTCGTTGCCGTTCTGACCAGTTCCATTCTCACCTTGTATGGGGCGATATAATAGGAAGTAGGGTAGTTGGGATTCCCCCCGATGGCAGACCACGGCGGAACATATTCTCGCGTTCCTACAAACACGAATCTCACGCCAATACCGTCTACATTGGTTTTATAGACACTGTTGTACCCGGGCACCAGTTGGCCATCCTGCACCGTGATCGTAAAGTCGATCCGATCCGGAGACCAACACGCGACGGTCTTGCTGGCGTCGAGCGCCATGTATTCAATCTCGGAACGCGCCAGCACCCCGCCCACCGGGGCAGCCGCGATGTTCATCGTTGCCGGCAATGTCACGTCGAAAGTGTTCAGCCTCCAAGAACCACTGTATCGGCATTCGCCAAACGCAGCCCCCGCCCAGATCAACGAGCTGGCAACCATTGCTGCCCGCATCCAACGCAGTTTCTTTTCAGACATTCCGTCCCTTTCAATAAATTCCATCACGTGCAGACGTGTGATGTGTGTCATCCGGTGGTCGGTAAGCGACAGCATGGCCGCGCGAAGCAGAACGGCAGCGAGGTTTTGGAAATGGTTCGATGATGCAGCGTCGTTTCCCGTATCTCCGGATGGAGAAGTGCCGTTCGAATGCGCTTCAGCGCGCGCCAACAACCGTACCGGCACGCATGCACATCGCCGCCTGCCGCTCGTAGGCCAGTTCCTTGTTCTGCGTCGGCAATTGATAGGACAGCTTGCAGCTGTTGTCGCCCCACCGCACGTCGATGCTGCCCTTGTCCTCGATGCCGAACACCAGCAACCGCGACTGGTTGTCCACCATGCCCAGCAGCTTGCCCTTCGCGTCGTAGGCTTGCGCGCCGAACGGCACCTTGCCGCCTCCGTCCTGACCCAGCTCGAACTGCACCCGGCGCCCCGATTCCGCTTCGAAGCGGGTCCTCACGATGGCCCCGCGAGTCGGGACCACCGACTTCGCGTTGTCGGTGATCTCGGTCTGCATGCCGATGCTCGACGGATCGATGTTCAGCCAGTTCTGGCGATACGGTTGCAGATACGGCACGACCGCGTAGCCGCGCCGGTCGGTGCGGATCGTCGACGCTCCGCCGAACGTCACGTCGCGCACCTTCGGCACCTCCACCACCGCGAACGTCTCGCCGAGCGGCTGGCCGAGCGTGATGCCGCCGCCATGCACGACGACGGAGCCCGATACGCCCGCGTCGAAATGGCGGCCCGAACGATCCTGCGTGAAGTTGCCGGTCAGCTTCGCGTTCCGCGTATCCCAGCCCGCGCTCACGCCGCCCGAGCCGCCGCCGCTGCGGCTGTAGCCGGTCTGCACGCCGTAGTTGATGGTGTTGCTGTCGTTCAGGTAACCCGACGCGCCGGTCTGCACGTTGAATTCGCCGCGCGTCGACGACACCGCGTTCGCGTACAGGCGATGCGAACTCGACGCCTTGCCCAGCGGAATGCTCACCGACACGTTGAACTGCGTGTCCGGGCGCCCGAACGGCCCCGACTCCTGGATGTGCGACGCCGACACGCTGTAGCTGACGTTCTTGTAGCTGTTGCTGTAGCCGACCTGCAGGCGCCGACTGTGTCCTTCACCGTTCCAGTAGGTCGTGTCGCCGATGCCGGCGAACATCGAGCCACTGCCGAGCGGCTGGTTGACGTTCACGTCCAGCCGGCTTTTCTGACGCGCGATGCGCGGCCCGTAGGTGCGATCCGTGTCTTCGACGTGCTGGCTCAGCGTGCGGTAGCCATCCGTCGAATAGCGGTAGCCGACCATCGTGAACGTCGTGTTGGTCGAATGGAGCGTCTTCGAATACAGGAACCGCAAGCTCTGCCCTTGCCGGGTGCCCGACGACGTGCGCGACCGGCTCGTCGTGACATCCAGCGACATGCCGCCGATGCGCGTATTCACGCCGATACCGAGAGCGGCCGCCACGTAGTTTTCCGCGGCGATGATGCCGCCATAACCGGTGAAGTTGTCGGACATGCCGTACACCAGCGTGCCCTGCGTGAACTTCGGGCTCGACTGGCCCTGGACGCGATACTGACCGGCGGAAAACGCGTACCGCAGGCTGCCGCGCCGAACCATCACCGGCAGGTACGAGTACGGCTGGGTGAACCGGCGCACGCGGCCGTCGGCTTCGGTAATCCGGATCTCGAGGTCGCCGTTCGAACCGCTCGGATAGATATCGGTGATTTCGAACGCGCCAGGCGGCACGGGCGTCGAATAGATCACGTAGCCGTTCTGCCGCACCTCCACGACCGCGTTGCTCTCGGCGATCCCGCGCACGATCGGCGCAAAGCCGACTTCGCTGTCCGGCAACATGCCGAGATCGGTGCCGGCCTGCGCACCGACGAAGCGCACGCTGTCGAAGATGTCGCCCGACGTATACAGTTCGCCGGCCGCCACCTTGCTGCGCAGACGCCGGATGTCGCGCTCGACGTAGGTCCGGTTGCTGGTGAAGCTGCTCTTCGCGCCCTTGGTGCCGGTAAGGGTCGATTCGTTGCGGAAGCGCCAGCCGCCGGCATTGAAGCCGCTGCGCAAACCGACGAAGTAAGACTCGTTGCCGTAGCCGCTGCCATCGTTGCGGCTGTAGTTGGCCTGGTAGTCGGTGTACAGCGCGGGGATGCCGTCGTCCCACAGCGACTGGTCGACGTAGCCGCGCGACGTGCGCGACACGTAGAGCTGCGGAAAGCTGATGTTCAGCGAGAGCGTATTGGACTCGAACTCCACCGAAGCGCCATCCGCCACGGCGGGCAAGTCGACGATCGTCTCGTCGTCCGCGCCTGCAGCGATACGCCCGTCCTTTTCCAGCCGCGCGATGTTGACGCCGGCCGTGCGCAACAACCCGAGCGTCACCATCGGCTTGACGGTGCCGTCGGCGTCCGCGCGGAACGCGACGTCCTGGCGCTTGGCCAGCGTGTGATTCAGGTAGATGTCGACGTCGTAGCGGCCGGGCGACACCGCGCTGCCCTTCTCGAAGTAGCTCAGCTCGACCGGCCCTTCGCCCTTGCGCAGAAAGGACTCGTTGAACTCGACCGCGTGGCCGGTCGCAGGCAGTACCAAACCGATCAATGCAAGGCACGGCGCGCCGATTTGCGCGGCGGTCCTGACATCGACTTCCTTCCTGACGTTCTCCATACCCTTTCTCTATGTTGATTCACCTCCCGAGTGGCATCGCAGGCGCGAACGGTCCACTCCCCACGGCAAGGGCCCGGGGATGACGAAGTTGAGGAGCAATACGACCTGCGGAACCGGCGATGTCAGCCGGCAGTACCGTCATGGGCTTCGACGGCACCGTAGTCGTTGATCGATTCGAAGTGGACCTTGACGCCGGTCTCCGCGACGGAGGCCGGCAGGCCCTTGACGGCGAAATGACGCGTGGCGGAAGGCGGCACCATCTCGGCTTGCGCGTCATAGTCGCGACCGCCGCTCTGCACCTTGACCGATGCCAGCGACACGAAGAAGGGCGACGGATTGTTGACTTCGAGTTGTGTCTGGCCGTCGCGTTGAACCACCTTCCAGCGCAGTTGCGCGGGCGCTTCCTCGACCTTGCCGGGCAGTCCGGCGGGCCGGTAGAAGAACTTGATGCGCTGACGCACCGCAATCTGCAAAGTGTTGTCGTCCCTCGCTTTCTGCGGAATCTCCTGCACGTTGAGCCAGAACACCGACTCGCGATCGCCGGGCAGGCCCTGACCGTAGTAAAGGACGCGCAGCGTCTGCTGCTTTTCGCCGCCGAGGCGGTTCAATGCCGGCGTGATCGCGAAAGGCACGTCCCCTTTGCCGTCGCTCGTGTCCATCCACGACTGGATCATGACGTCGGCCGACGCGCGGTTGCGAACCAGAATCGACGCCTCCTTGCTCGGCGCGGCCAGCACGACGCGGGTTCCGTCGAGCGTCACGCCGGCGAGCGAAGCCGCCGAAGACAACAGCAGGGAGCCGGCCAGCGCCAGTCCTGCAAAGTGGAATCGTTTCATGTCGAACAGAAAGTCGTTGATCGGGCGGGAAAGCAGCGCCTCCCCGCCCGGAGGTGGATTACTCGTAGGTCAGCGTGAACGGCAGCGTGCCGTTTGCGGTGCCGGCCACGATGTCGACGCCGTTCTTCACGTAGCCGGCGCGCATCGCCAGGTTCGCCGTGTAAGTCGGCGCCGCATCCGTCCCGCCCTTCACCAGCGGTGCGTCGAACGTCTCGTTGGCGTTCAGGTTCAGCAGCGTGCCGGCGGTGTTGTAAATACCGATGCCGACGCCCGCGGCCGTGCCGGTGGTCTTCAGCAGCTTGTTGTTGGTGCTGTCGACGCCCGAACCGCTGGCCGGGTCGAAACGCACCTTCACCGTGGTCAGGCCCTTCGCGGTCGAGCCGCAATCGAGGACGAGGTTGATCGCGGTGCCGGCCGCGATGCCGCCGCCGGCCGTGCCGCCCAGCGCGTCGGTGCTGACCTTGCCCAGCTTGACGTCGATCGACTGCTCGCCCTTGCCGCCGGTCACCGACGTGCCGTTGCCACCCGTGATGCCGCACGATGCGGCCACGATCTCGCCCGTGAAGTTGATCGTGCCGTCCGCCGCGTGAGCCGCGTTCATCGCCGCGAATGCCAACCCCGCTGCCGACATCATCATTGCAATCTTTTTCATTTCTGGTTCACTCAATCGTTAAATGAGAATCTTGAGCGGCCTCGTTCCGATCGGATACGCGTCGCTCAATCATATGTACAACTAACTTCATGAATATTTACAATTCCTTCGTTTCCTCCACCGGCTGAAAATGAGTGAATGGAATCCCTACCCGTTTGACAGGGCCCCGCCGCGAACGTACAACTCGCGGATGTCGAACGTGCCGAGCGCCGCGCGGCTCGATCTCGTCATCGAACACGCGTGTGATTGCCGTCGACAAATAATTGTCGACCCATCACTCCAGTGAATCGTCGTGACGATGTGGCCGATGCCGTCGAACTTGCTGATGATGCTCGACAGGCCCCGAGAAAGCGTCGAGCGAACGATCATCCGTTCTCGTTGGTGGCGAGCACGGAAACGCCCTGATTACATTCGTACAGCTCGCGTCAAACCCCATCCCCCATCGTCGTCCCGCTTTCCGGAAGACGTCGCACAGCGATATCGATTTCTTGTATGCAATTTTAGGGATCGCTCTATCTGCGATCTATGGAACTCGAACTATATTTTCTTGAAAATAAATAGTACAAGTACGATATTTGAAATTTCCGGCTGCACTCCCGAGCCATTACGTGAAACGTTATAAACGGAGCACGGTAACCGTCGCCCGCACCCGCTTCGGGCCGTCGGTTCTTGATGCCGGACCTGGTCGTCGTATCCGCTTCGAACAGGTTCCGGCAGATGCGACGCAGGATCGCAAAGTGTCGGGCGGCGTTTTTACGCGAATCCTGCGCGGGTCTTCACCGCAGGTCACGATCTCAAAAAACAAAAATGCCGTTCAGTTTCATCAACTGAACGGCATCCGGTTTGCCAGACTGATTTCTTCCCGCGCTTACGATCCCCACACCTGCATTTCGTAGAGCGAATAGCCCCACTGCGTCGCGCGCTTCGTGCCGAGCATCCGCACGTAACGACCGCTTCCGTTGAGATTCGGCAGCGTGACGTGGTTATATGAACCGCCGTTGCTCGTCGAATAGAGCGTCGTCCAGTTGACGTTGTCGTTCGATGTCTGGATCTGATAGACAAGCGCGCCCGCATCCCAGTACAGGTCGACGTGATCGATGTGCTTCGTCGCGCCGAGATCGACCGAGACCCATTGCGGATCGACGCCCGCGCCTTCCGGCGAATCCCAGCGCGTGCCCGTCGCGTTGCCGTCGAACGCCTTGTCCGCCGTGAACGACGCGTTGTAGCTCGCCGACGCCGCGGCCGGACGGCCCTGCGACAGCAGCGTCATCTGGGCGGTGGACGGCCCGCCGTAATAGCTCGACCCGAGCTTCGCCTTCGTCGTGTCGGCGTTCACGCCGAACTGCGACAGGCTCCAGCGCTGGCCGGTCGTCACGTCGCCCACATAAAGCTGATAGCCGCCCGCGGTCGTCGACGAGAAGAACAGGTAGTTCGTGCCGCTCGCCGGCGCCGGATCCGAGTTGTTGCTCATGCAGTCGTTGAGCGCCAGCGCATTCGGCACCGACGCCGGGTCGGCCGTCTTCGCATAGATCTGGTCGGCCCCGCCGCTGTCCTTCCAGCGCGCGTAGTACACCATGCCGTCCGCACGCACGATCGGGTAGTACGTCTGCAGCCCGGCCGGATGATCGAACACGGCGGTCGCGCCGGTCGCGATCGTGCGCTTCATCAGCCCCATGCTCGAGCCGGTGCCGGTCGCGTAGTACACGGCGCTCGCGTCCGGCGCGAGGAACGGCATCGAATACTCGGCGCCGGCCGGCGCGTTCGTCAGGCTCACCACCGACGTGAACGCCGGGCCCGCGCTCGTATACGACAGCGTCGCCTGCTTGATGTCGCCGTTCTGCTTGAACACGAGCGTCTTGCCGTCCGCGCTGAACTTCGGGTCTTCGTTGCGCGTGGCGCCCGTGCTGTTCGTCATGTTGACGGGCGGCGTGCCGGCGCCGAGCTGCAGCATGAAGACGTTCCATGCGCCGTTGCTGATGCCCATGAACGCGAGCCACTTGCCGTCGGGGCTGAACACGCCGTTCATCGGATCGGTGATGCCCCACGTGCTCTTGCTCAACTGCGTCAGCGTATGCGCCGAAAAATCGTAGAGGAACAGCTGGCTCGTGCCGTCTCCGTACTTGACATAGCTGTGATAGACAAGCTTGCCGGTCAACGCGGCGGGAAACGTCGCGTTCGGCTGGGCGGCGGGATTGCTGGTACAGGTTGCGGCTGCGGCGCCGCTGAACAGGTTGAGGGCGAGGCCGGCCACGAGACCGGCGACGAGAGTTTTCAATTTCACGCTGGATGCTTCCGAGTAGGGTCAGGATGCCGCGGACGAGAACCCGCGCACGCCACTGGGTCATGGAGCCACGGCCGTACGGCGTGGATTCCGTCTCGGTCGGTCATCGGGAATGGAACGTGCTGGAGAATGCCCGTTTATCAGACGAAAGAACAGCATCAGAGCACTCAAAAAACATGCGGATCAGCGATTGGGGGCGCGCTTGCACGCGACGGGTGCCGTGCCCTACTCTGTTTTTCAGCGAGGCTTCGAGCGGCCGGGGGGCAGGCATGAAGCGATATGCGGCGCTGGCACAGACGATCGCCGACGCGATCCGGCGCGGCGACCTGGCAGCCGGCGAGCGTATCCCCACCGTGCGCGCGGCATGCCGCGCGCATCGGGTCAGTCCATCCACCGTGTTTCGCGCGTACTACGCGCTCGAAAGCGAGGGTCTGATCGTCGCGCGGGCACGGTCCGGCTATTTCGTGGCGGACCTCGACGACAAGCACGTGCGGTTCGGCCACGATCCGCCGCGCAAGCCGGGCACCGCGCCAACCGGCGAAAAAGACGTGCTGTTCCGCCTGCTCGACTCCCTCCGACGCGAGGACGTCGTGCCGCTCGGCTCGGCGTTCGCCAGCTATTCGCTGTTCCCGATGAGCAGCCTGTGGCGTCACGTCGCGTCCGCGGCCCGCAACATGGACCTCACGAAACTGCTGTCGGGATTGCCGCCCGGCAACGATGCATTGCGACGACAGATTGCCCTGCGTTACCTGAACGCGGGCGCCGCATTGCCGATGGACGAAATCGTCATCACGACCGGCGCGCTCGAAGCGCTGACGCTCAGCCTGCAGGCGCTGACGCGCCCCGGCGACCTCGTCGCGATCGAACGGCCCGCGTTCCACGCGGTGCTGCAGACCGTGCAGCGCCTGCACCTGAAGGCCGTCGAGATTCCGGTCGACCCGCGCGCGGGCCTCGACCTCGATGCGCTTGCCGCGGCGCTCGACGCGCATCCGGTACGCGCGTGCTGGTTCATGACGTCGTTCCACAACCCGACCGGCGCGACGTTGACCGAAGAACGCAAACGCGCGCTGATCGACCTGCTCGCGTCGCGCGGCGTGCCGCTGATCGAGGACGACGTGTATGGCGAGCTGCATTTCGGCCCGTCGCCGACGCGGCCCGCGAAACTGTATGACGACAGCGGGCTCGTGCTGCATTGCGGGTCGTTCTCGAAGTGCCTCGCGCCCGGGTTCCGGATCGGCTGGGTCGCGGCGGGACGCTTCGCGCAGCAGATCCGGCAGGCCCAGATCACGCGCGCGCCGGCTGCCGACGTGCCTGCGCAACTGGCGATTTCGAGCTACCTGCGCGACGGCGCATACGACCGCTTCCTGCGCAAGCTGCGACGCAATCTCGCCGCGCACCAGGCGCAGATGCTCTCGGCCGTACGGGCCTATTTTCCGGCGGACACCGAAGTGTTCGCGCCGCGCGGCGGGTATTTTCTATGGATCGAACTGCCGCCGCACGTCGATGCGATGCACCTGTTCGACGCTGCCATGGAAAGCGGCGTCAGCATCGCGCCGGGGCCGATCTTTTCCGCGACCGGCGGATTCCGCCGCTACCTGCGGCTCAACTACGGCCGGCCGTGGACGCCGGCCGTCGAGCGCGCGATGGAGACCGTCGGAACGCTCGCGGCCCGGCAACGACACGACGGTTAGCGCGAAACATGCGGCCCGCGACGACCGACATCGTCCTTGCGTTTCGCGTGCAACCGGCCAAGAATGAACGTCGGGTAGCCGCGGACGAACGGGTTCCACAAGTCCGATGTTATGGAGAATCGCATGAACACCGACTGCGAGCGACGGCCAGCATGTGCTCCGGCGGCGGCGCCCGCCCGCCGCTGACGATGCGCGTCCTGCCCAACCGGCACGTTCGCGCGCGCGATGCGTGGCGCGCCGTGCTGAATGCGCGCGTCGAATCGCGACCGTGCACCGCTTGCCGCTGCAGGGAATGCGGTTTCGTGGCTCTCCACGCACTCGAGCATTGCCCCGTCTGCGGCCAATGGGACTGGCCGTTCGATCCGGTTCGCAGCACGCCCCGCCACGCACACGCGATGCATGCGCGGCGATCCTCACACACGTGGCCGTCGCGCATCGCGCGTACGTTGCGCGACGCGGCCTTCCGGCAGCCGAGCGCGTCGAGCGCACCGATCCTGAGCATCGTGACACTCGTGCTGCTGGTCGGCGGTTATGTGATGGTCGACCGCACCTGCAAGACCGATCCCGTCTGTAAAGGATCCGGCGCACCGTCCGCGTCGGCGACCGAGACGCATCCGCTTGCGGCGAACGATCCGGTGCTGCCCGTGTTGCCGGCGCCGGCCTATCCGTTTCATTCGACTGACGGCGCGCAGCAGGCGGCCATTCCGCCCCGCGGCGACGCGAACGCCACTCCGCCGGCAAGCAAGATGCAGGTTGCACAGGCCGCGCCGTCGATGCGCGCCCCCGACCGGAAACGCGCCGACACGGTTCGCGTGGCGGACTGGAAAAGCAGCCGCGATGCCGCGCATCGCACGCATCCGATGCGTCGCGTGAGCCTGCCTGTTCGCCACCGGCGGTACACCGCATCCGGCCACGCCGAGATCGCGAAACTCTATCGCGGCCACTGAGCGCGGGCCTCGCCGCTCGCACTGGACGATTCGCGTTCCGAACCGATCTTCCGCCCCCCCCCTCGATCGCCTCGGGCCCGCAACAAAAACGGGCGGCCCGTTTCCGGAGCCGCCCGTTTCCTTCGATGCGCAGCGAACGAACGCTAGCGCATCAGGCCGCCAGCAACCCGTGCGGGTCGATGACGAATTTGCGCGGCGCGCCGCCGTCGAACTTCTTGTAGCCTTCCGGCGCCTGGTCGAGCGAAATCACCTCGACGTTGACGATCTTCGCGATCGGCAGCCGGTCGAACAGGATCGCCTGCATCAGGTTGCGGTTGTACTTCAGCACCGGCGTCTGGCCCGTGAAGAACGAGTGCGACTTCGCCCAGCCGAGGCCGAAACGGATGCTCAGGCTGCCGTGCTGCGCGGCCTTGTCCTTCGCGCCCGGATCGTCCGTCACGTACAGGCCCGGGATGCCGATCGCGCCGGCCGGCCGCGTGATTTCCATCAGCGAGTTCAGCACCGTCGCGGGCGCTTCCTCCGCGTGGCCCGACGAACCGTGGCCGTGCGCCTCGAAGCCGACGCAGTCGACCGCGCAGTCGATCTCGGGCACGCCGAGGATCTGCTCGATCTGCTCGCCGAGCGATGCGTCCTTCGACAGGTCGACCGTCTCGAAGCCCATCGCGCGCGCATGCGCGAGCCGTTCCGCGTTCATGTCGCCGACGATCGTGACGGCCGCGCCGAGCAGGCGGGCCGACGCCGCAGCGGCCATGCCGACCGGGCCCGCGCCCGCGATATAGACCGTCGAGCCCGGCTTCACGCCCGCGCTCACCGCACCGTGATAACCGGTCGGCAGAATGTCGGACAGGCAGGTCAGGTCGCGGATCTTCGCCATCGCCTGGTCGCGGTCCGGGAATTTCAGCAGGTTGAAATCGGCGTACGGCACAAGCACGTACTCGGCCTGGCCGCCGATCCAGCCGCCCATGTCGACGTAGCCGTAAGCGCCGCCGGCGCGCGACGGGTTCACGTTCAGGCACACGCCCGTATGCGTGTCCTTGCACATCGCGCAGCGGCCGCAGGCCACGTTGAACGGCACCGACACGAGATCGCCGAGCTTCAGCGTCTCGACGTCGCGGCCCACCTCGACCACTTCGCCGGTGATCTCGTGACCGAGCACGAGGCCGACCGGTGCGGTCGTGCGGCCGCGCACCATGTGCTGGTCGGAGCCGCAGATGTTCGTGCTGACGACTTTCAGGATCACGCCGTGGCCGATCGCGCGGCCGCTCGGGTCGACCATTTTCGGATAATCGATTTTCTGGACTTCGACCTGGCCCGGTCCAAGATAGACGACACCTCGATTGCTGCTCATCGTATTGTCTCCATGTCTCGTTGGATGACGCCGCGGCGCGCCGGCTCGTACGGCGCACGCGCGACGTGCTGTTCGAGAGTAGTCCCGGAGGCAGGGGCGCCGATGTCTCAAACGCGACATGCGTTTGATCGACGCCGACATCGATGGCGGAAATACGAAAGTCGGACGGGAACCGCCGGGCAGGATCCGGACCGGACGCGCGGGGGTCGGACCGGCCCTCGCGGCCGGCTCTACCCCTTTCCGCGACGGGCGCTACCCGCCCAGATTCTCGCGGACGATCGAAGCGGCCGCCGCCTCCGCGTCGCTCGCGACGCCATCGTGCACGCGCGTGCTGACGGCCGGCGTCGGCGGCTCGCTGTCGAGCGCATGGCCGTTGCGGTCGTGCGTGTCGACCGTCGCACGCATCGACAGCCCGACGCGCAGCGGATGCGCGGCGAGATCGCGGGCATCGAGCGCGATCACGACCGGCACGCGCTGCACGACCTTGATCCAGTTGCCGGCCGCGTTCTGCGACGGCAGCATCGAGAAAGCGCTGCCCGTACCGGCCGAGAAGCCCTGCACGCGGCCGCGATAAGTGATCCGCGAGCCGTAGAGATCCGACACGACCTCGACCGGCTGGCCAACGCGCATGTGGCGGATCTGCCCTTCCTTGAAATTCGCCTCGATCCACAGCCGGTTGAGTTGCACAATCGACATCAGCGGCACGCCGGGCCCGACCTGCTGGCCGACCTGTACCGAGCGCTGCCCGATCGTACCGTCGACGGGCGCGACGATCGTCGTGCGCTTCAGGTTGCGGTACGCGAGCTTGAACTGCGCGGCCGCCTGCACGACGGCCGGGCTTTCGTCGACGGGCAGCTTGCTGCCGAGCGCGCGCGCCGCGTCGAGCTGGGCCTGCGCGGCCGCGAGGTTCGCCTGCGCGCCGGCCACCGCCGCGCGCGCACGCGCGAGTTCCTCGGGCGCAACGATCTCGACCGACGCGCCCGAGCGGGCGGCAAGCGCGCGCTGCGCGAGCGACAGATCGGCGCGCCGCGCATTCACGGCCTCGACGTACATCGTGTTCGAAATCCTCGCGTTCGCAACCTGCCGCACGGCCTGCGCGAGCTGCGCCTTCGCCTGCGCGAACGCGACGGACGCCTCGGTGTCGTCGAGCTTCACGAGCATCTGCCCGGCGCGCACGGCCTGCGTATCGGCCACCAGCACGTCGGTCACCGCGCCCGGGATCTGCGCGGCAACCTGCACGATGCTGCCCGCGACGTATGCGTCGTCGGTGTCTTCGTAGTAGCGGTCGCTCAACAGCCAGTAAACGATCCACGCGATCGCGGCCAGCAGCACGATCGCGAAGAACACCGTGAAGCGCTTGCGGCGCGTCGCGCGGCGCGCATCGAGGGCCGGATCGGTCGGTGCGGCCGGCGGCGCGGCGGTATGAAGGTTGTCGTGGTGCATCAGTCGCTTTGCGTGACGATCAGTCGATCGTGCTGGAACAAGGGGATCGGCTGGGTAACCGACGGGGCCGGCGCCGCGTTCGTCGCTGCCGTGCGCGCCAGAACCGGCGTGCCGCGCAACGCCGCGTCGTCACGCCGCACGGGTGCGGTTGCAGGCACGGCCGCGACACTTGCGACGGTAGCGGCCGGTGACAGGGACGCGCTCCCCGTACGCGCATCGCTCGACGGTGCGCCCGCCGCGGCGCGGTTCGCCGCGGCAGACGCCACCGGAGCCGGCGCCCCGCGCCTGGCCGCCCCGCTGCGCGCCCGATGCACGGCCGGCGCCTGCGCCACCGTTGCGCCCGCATCGAACCCGCCGCCGAGCGCGCCGATCAGACCGACGCGCAACGCCCGCTGCCGGCCGAGCAACGCGATCATCTGCGTGCGCTCGTCGATCAGCGTGAGATCCGCGACATCGACGTCCTTCTGCATCAGCACGCCGCGCCGGTGGCGGTCGGCCGCGATCTGCACGATCTTCTGCGCGGCCGCGACCGCGTCCTGTTGCTGCGCGACGAGCGTCTGCGACGTCTGCAACGACGTGACGAGCTGCGCGACCTGCCCGAGCGCGTCGTCGACGGTCTTGTTGTACAGCCCGATCGCGACGTCGGCCTGCGCGACGTCCGCGCCAAGCTTCGCCTTCAGCCGGCCGCGATCGAAGATCGGCAGCGAGATCGCCGGGCCGACGGAGCCCGCGAGCGAATCGCGCGAGAACAGCGACGCGGGCGTCAGCGCGAACACGCCGCCGAGCGCGACGAGGTTCACGTCCGGATAGAACTGCGCGCGCGTCGAATCGGCATTCGCGAACGCGGCTTCGACGCGCAGCCGCGCGGCGACGATGTCGGGCCGGCGGCCGAGCAGATCGGCCGGCAGCCTGGCGGGCACGGCGCCGCCCGCGAACGCGCCGACGCGCGGCCGCTGCAGCGCGAGCCCGCGCTCCGGGCCGCGGCCCGACAACACGCCGAGCTGCAGTTGCGCGAGCTTGATCTGCTCGTCGTTCAGCGCGATCTGTTCGAGCAGGCGGCTGCGCTTGATCGACGCGTCGCTCGCGTCGTACGCGTTGTCGAGGCCGCGCGCGGTGCGCTCGCGCAGCACGGCCGTCACGCGCTGGCTGATCGCGAGCTTCTGCTGCAACAGGTCGCGCACCGCGTACGCCTGGTCGAGCTGGCAGTACACGGTGACGATCGCGACGGCGAGCGTCAGCCGCACCTGCTCCGCTTCGACGCCGGCCGCGTCGCGCAGCGACATCAGGCTCCTGGTCGCCGCGCGGTTCTTGCCCCACAGGTCGAGCTGGTAGTTCAGGCCGACGAAGATCGACGACGGCGATACGTTCGGATCGCCGAAGATCTGCACCGGCACGCGATAGCCGCCGGCCGTCACGTCGGCGATGTCGCCCGGCTTCGGCATCCGCGCGCGGCTGATCGTGGCGCCGGCCGTGCCCGTCAACCCGGTCAGCGAATCGAATTGCTGAAGCTGTGCCTGTGCGATCCGCAACCGCGCCTGTGCGACCTGCACATCGGGACTGTTCCGCGACGCCTCGGCCACCAGATCGTCGAGCTGCGGATCCTGGAGCTGCTTCACCCAGTCCGGTGCCGGCCATGCGCCGTTCGCACCGGGCCCGGCCGTATGCGCGAGCGCGTCGTCGGCCGGCGCACGCAGCGACAGCGAAGGCAGGAACCCCGACGGCACGCATCCGCTCAACGCGAGCAGCGCGGCCGCCGCCGCGATCGTCGCGCCGCCCCTCACGCCGCGCGCCGGCCCCGCCGCTTTCCTCGAACGCCGCATCGTCACCCCTGCCGAACGCGCTGCGCACGCGCGGCCAGACGCGGCCGCGTGCGTTCGAGCGGGCCGAGCCGGCCGAACAGGCCGTCCGCGACGCCGAACAGGATGCCGGCCAGCTTCGCGCGCTTGTCGCGCTCGACGAGCGCGATCTGCACGACCTGCCACACGGTCAGCAGGTTCGGCACGATCGCCACCGGAAAGCGCAGCCCGTACTGCATCCCGAGCTGCACCGCGTTGCGTGCGCTGTAGTAGCGCCGTTGCCACGAATGATTCATCGACGTCATTTCAAAAGGGCCGATCGCGTGCCGCTGCTTCGCGCCGATCCGGTGCGGCAGCACCAGCGACGGCACGACATAGAGCGGCACGTTGCGCGACAGCGCGCGGAAACTGTATTCGGTGTCGACGTGATCGATGAACAGCGTCTCGTCGAAGCGGCCGAGCAGGTCGAACGCGTCGCGCGACACGACGCAGCCCGACGAGATCAGGAACGCGCAGCGCTGCAGCGGCGCGCCCGGCTCGATGCGCAGGCGGCGCAGGCCGATGCCGTTCGTCGCGAGTTCGGGCAGGAAGCTGCGCGCGTTTTCGTCGAAGATGCGCGGGCCGGCCAGGAACGCGCGCCCCGCGAGCCCCGCACAGACGTCGCGCATCACCGGGAAATAGGCGGCCGGCACCGACGAATCCTGGTCGAACAGCGCGACGGCGTCGATGCGATCGCGAAACAGCGCCGCGAGCCCCGCGTTGTACGCGCCCGCGATCCCGCCGCGATTGCCGTGATGCAGCAGCGCGATGCCTTCCCTGTCGCACAGCGCGCGCGCCCGCGCATCGGGCCGCGGCGTGTTGTCGACGACGAGCAGCGCATCGCACGCGTGCCGCCACGCACGGAGCGCGTCGAGCTGCGCATCGCTCGGGTGATACAGGATCACGAGTGCGCCGAGTGTCGTCATGGTCTTCTCCTCAATGCCCGAACGACGCGGCCGCGCCGCGCTTCGGCCGCGTCAGCCACATCATCGCCGCGAGTGCGAGACACGTCATGCTCGCCATCCAGAACATGTCGTTGGTCGCCATCATGTACGCCTGCTGCATCACGACGTGGTGCAGCGTGGACAACTCGCGCACGCCGTCCACGCCCATCGCGTTCAGCGCGTGCACGAAGCGCTGCGTGTTCGCCGACGCGTGCGTGACCGATTGCGACACGGTGTCGTAGTGATAGGTCGCGCGGTTTTCCCACAGCGTGACGCTCATCGCGGTGCCGAACGCGGCGGACAGCGTGCGCAGGAAGTTCGACAGGCTCGACGCGGCGGCGAGCCGGTCGTCCGGAATGCGCGACAGCGTCGCCGCGGTCAGCGGAATGAAGAAGCACGGCAGCCCGATCCCCTGGATCAGCCCCGGCGCCGCGATCTGCGCGAACGTCATCTTCAGCGTGAAGTGCGCATCCCACGCGAGCACGGCAGCGAACACGAGGAAGCCGAAGGTCGCGAGCACGCGCGCGTCGAAGCGGTGCGCGTGAATCCCGACGAGTATCGAGAACACGAGCGCGAGCACGCCGAGCGATGCGGTCGCGAGCCCCGCGTGAAACGCGTTGTAGCCCATCACGGCCTGCATCCACAGCGGGAACACGACGCCGACCACCGAGAAGCTCATCATCCCCAGCGAGATGATCAGCACGCAGAACGAGAACGTGCGGTCGCGAAACAGGCTGAGATCGACGACGGGGTGCGCCTCGCCCGCTTCCCAGATCAGCAGCGACACGATCGCGAGCGTCGCGACCACCGCCAGCGTGACGATCAGCGGCGAACCGAACCAGCCGCGGTCGTGGCCGAGGTCGAGCATCGCCTGCAGCGAACCGACGCCGATCACGAGCAGCACGATGCCCGGCACGTCGATCGGACCGGCCGCGCCGCGTTGCGCGTCGGGGCGCAGCATCGCGGTGCACACCGCGAACGAGAACAGCCCGATCGGCAGGTTGATCAGGAAGATCCACGGCCACGAGAAGTTGTCGACGATCCAGCCGCCGACCACCGGCCCGAAGATCGGCGCGAGCAGCACGGTCATCGCCCACAGCGCGAGCGCGATCGTGCGCTTGTCCGGCGGGAACGTGCGCAGCAGGATCGTCTGCGACAGCGGCACCATCGGCCCGGAACACAGCCCCTGGAGCGCGCGGCAGATCACCAGCACGTGCAGGTCGCGCGCCAGCCCGCACAGCAGGGACGTGAGCGTGAACAGCAGCACCGCGCCGACGAACAGCCGCAGCTCGCCGACGCGGCGCGCGAGCCAGCCCGTCAGCGGCACCGCGATCGCCGCCGCGACCGAGTACGAGCTGATCACCCACGTACCCTGGCTGTTCGATACGCCGAGACTGCCGGAGATCGCCGGCACCGCGACGTTCGTCACGGTCGAATCGAGCACCTCGATGAAGGTCGCGAGCGACAGCGCGAACGTCAGCAGCGCGAGGCGGATGCCGCGCACCGGCTGCGCGGCCGGCGCGGGCGCGGGCGTGTCGAACGCGGACGGCGCGACCGGCCCGTCGTGAAGCGGCGACGCGGTGCTCATGCGCCGGCCGCCGCGAGATCGGCCCGCGCGGCCAGCCGGCCGCGCTTCGGCACGAATCGTTCGATGAAATCGGCGGCCGCCTCGCAACCGTCCGGCGCGGCCGCGAGCAGCGCGCGCATGCGCTTCGCATGCACCGCGAACGCCGGTTCGTCGAGCGCGCGAGCGAGCGCCGCGCCGAGCCGCGCACCGTCGACCGGGCCGTCGACGCGCACGCCGCAGCCGTTCGCGACGACGCGTTGCGCGTTGTCGAACTGGTCGTGCGCGAACGGCGTGACGACCTGCACGATCCCCGCCTCGCACGCGAGCGCCGCGGTGCCGATCCCGCCGTGATGCACGAGCGCGCGGCAACGCGGCAGCAGCGTACGCATCGGCACGAAGCGGCGCACGAGCAGCCGCTCGCCGCCCGGCGCCGCATCGTGCGGCGTCAGCAGGATCCCGCGCGCGCCGGTCGCGCGCAGCGCGTCCGCCACCGCGCGCGCGTAGGCCGCGTGATCGACGCGGGTCGAACCGGCCGTGAACACGACCGGGGGCTCGCCGGCCGCGAGAAACGCATCGAGTGCCACATCATCGTCGGGCGTCGCAATATCGTTGAACAGCGGAAAACCGCTTTGCAGATGGTTCGACGGCCAATCGGGCTGCGGCGGCGCGAACCAGGCGGGAAACAGGCACAGCACGCCGTCGGTCGAGTGCAGCCAGCGGCCGAGCACGCGCCGCGCGGGCGCGAGCCCGAGATCGCGGCGCACCGCGTCGAGCGCCGGGCCGCACACACGATCGAGCACCTGGCGCTCGATCAGCGTCATCAGCGCCGATTTCACCGGCAGCGGCCAGCGCGCGGGAATCGTCAGGCGCGGGTGCGTCGGCGGCGCATGCGCGGACAGCAGCGTCGACGGCGACACCTGCACCGACACGTAAGGCGTGCCATGCAGTTCCTGCATGAAGCGCGCGGAGAACGCCCACAGCGTGCCGACGAGCACCGTGTCGGCATCGGTCAGCGCATGCAGCGCGTCGTAATGCGGGCGCAGCGTCGGCGCGATCACCTGCCACAGCGTGCGGAACGACGTGCGCGGATCCCACAGTGCCGGGTTCTCCATCGCGGCGTCGTATTCGGCCGCGGTACCGACCGGCACGAACGCGAACCCGCAGCGGCGCACGGCCGCCTCGAACGGCGCGTGCGTGCAGAACACCACGTCGTGACCGCGCGCCGCGAGCGTGCGCGCGACACCGAGCAGCGGATGCACGTCGCCCGCCGAGCCGATCGCGGTCACGATCATCTTCGCCATCGCGCGCCTCGCGGAGGTCAGTAGAAACCGGGGATCAGCGCCGCCACTTCGCGGCGGTACTGCGTGTACGCCGGCCCGAAATGACCGGTGAGCCAGCTCTCCTCGACGCGCACCTTGTACGCGAGCGACGCGAACACGAGCAGCACGCCGACCGCGCCGCGCCATTCGCCGCCGATCAGCGCGGCGCCGGCGAGCGCGACCAGGCAGCCCGTATAGATCGGGTGGCGCACCAACGCGTACGGCCCCGTGCGGACGAGCTCGTGGTTCTCCTTCAGCGTGACCGACACGCTCCAGTTGGTGCCGAGATGCAACCGCGCCCACACCGAGAACAACAGACCGGCCGCCAGCACCGCAAGCCCGCACTGCGCCTGCAGCCCGAAGCGCTGCCAGTCGGGCACGAGCGCCTGCCACGACGGATCGGGCAGGATGATCAGCGCGCCGCCGACGATCAGCGGAATCGACTGCAGCGTGCGCGAGCGCGACGCTTCCTTGCGCACGGTCGTCTTCACGCCCTGCGACGTGGCGATCCAGTAAGCGAGCCATGCGGCCCATGGAACGACGATGGCGATGGTCTGAACGATATTCACGGCTGGCCTGCCTCGTTGGGATGGGAATTCGGATGTGCGGGGCGAACCCGGTGCACGACGGTTGGCGTCACGACGACAGCGCGTGCATCGGCGCGGGCACGCACGCATGCGCGGCGGCGCGCGCCATGCCGGCCGCGACGCTGGCCTCGCCGCAGAAGAACTCGAGCAGCGCCGTGCGCGTGCATTCGCGCTGCGCGCGGCCTTCGATGTCGAGGAAATGGCCGGCGTCCGGCACCGTCGCGAACCGTGCGCGCGACACGTGCGCGCCGAGCTGGCGCACGTCGGCCGGCGTCGTGTATTCGTCGCGCTCGCCGTTCAGGAACAGCAGCTCGCAGCCGATGTTCGAGAACTCGCTGAAGTAGCGCTCGGGCCGCAGCGACAGGATCTGGTCGACGTGGAACGCGACCTGGTCCTGCTCGTCGCGCGGCAGGCGCGTGAGATACCGGTAGTTGTACAGCTTCATGATGCGCGGCAGGTAGCGGCCGACGGTGTCGTTCAGCAGCTGCGCGGCCTTCAGGTTCTCGCCGGCCGCGATGTGATCGCGGGCACGCGTCACGTAGTCGACCATCGCGTCGTTCAGGAACGGCGAGAACGAGCAGATCGCCGCGCGACGCACGCTCGGGCAGCCGCGCGCGAGCGCGAACAGCGACGCGACGCCGCCCCACGACACCGACACGAGGAACGCCGGCGCGAAATGCTCGACCAGGTACTGGAGGATCGCGGCTTCGTCGTCCTTGGTCAGGATGCAGCAACCCGGGTTGTACTGACGCGACTGGCCCGCATACGGCAGATCGAAGCAGATCGTGTTCATCCGCTCGCCGAGGTACTGGACGGTCTGCCCGAACGACGCCGTCGTCGCGAGCGCGCCGTTGACGAGCATCGCGGTGTCGAACGCCGGGTCGAACACGTTCCGTTCGACATAGACCTTCAGGCCATTCGGTAGCGGGACTACGTGTTTTTCGGTCGGCATCGTCGTTCTCCGGTGGATGCGGCGTCTCGACGTCGCGGCATGCTGCAGGTGCGCAATGACAGGTGACGGCCCCGTGCGCGATCCGTCATCGCGCCCATTGCCGACGCACCGCGGCAAATGCCGGCGGCGCTCATTGATTCCTGATGGTGCGGCGCCATACTAATACGGTCGATATTACTTACTCAAGTCATTCCAACGATCTCCTCTACTCTGTTAGAAAATGCCCATGATTCAAATTTTTTCGTCAACTTCTATGGTATGCGGATTCTCCACGCGGGCGGACGCAATCGTTTGCGAGCAATCCGGAGAAGCGCTCAAAAAATCGATATTCTTGTTTTAATTCAAATACATAATATGGTTTAATCGCCTGATTAAAACGATTTCATGAAAGCTGCACGCATTCACGATCCGAATTGACGATTTCACATTGCGAATAATCTTACATATTTCGACACTCTTTCGTTTTGTAATGCACCGGAAGTGGAAATTTTCCCTCGCATTGCGTCATCTTTTCGGAATCCGTTTTAAACAGATTTCAATTTAATTAACCTTCTTTCAATGCATTTTTCCGCACCCGCACATAACCGCGGAGGCGACGCGGCACCCGTCGCGGCGTGCTGTTTCGCCGTCGGACCCCGATTTTTTGTTGATTGAACGATCAATAAAAAACCGCTAAGCTTTCGACTTCCATGAACGGCCCCGTCCGGGCGAAGGGAGTCGCGATGCCGAAAGTCGGAATGCGGGAGATCCGTCGCGCGCAGTTGATCGATGCCACGCTGCGCTCGATCGACGAAGCGGGCCTGCCCGGCACGACACTCGCCTCGGTCGCGCAACGCGCGAACATCTCGACGGGCATCGTCAGCCACTACTTCGGCGACAAGGACGGCCTGCTCGAAGCGACGATGCGGCACGTGCTGCGCGACCTGTGGTCGGCCACCACGCGCCGCCGCACGGCCGCGCGCAAGGATCCGCGTTCGCGGCTGCGCGCGATCGTCGCCGCGAACTTCGACGATACGCAGGTCAGCGCCCCCGTGATGAAGACGTGGCTCGCGTTCTGGTCGCAGAGCATGCACGACCCGATGCTCAAGCGCCTGCAGCACGTCAACACGCGGCGCCTCCATTCGAACCTGTGCGCCGAGTTCGCGAAGGCCTTGCCGCGCACGAAAGCGCGCGAAGCCGCCAGCGGCCTCGCCGCGCTGATCGACGGCCTGTGGCTGCGCGGCGCGCTCGCCGGCGGCCCGATCGACACCCGGGCTGCACTGAAGCTCGCCCACGATTACATCGACCTGCTGCTCGCGTCCGCCTGACGCGTCACGCAGTCGCCTACCAGGAGATCCTCATGTCCGTATACGGTTTGCAGCGCCTCTACATCGGCGGCGGTTACGTCGACGCCACGAGCGGCAAGACTTTCGACACCTTCGATCCCGCCACCGGCGAACTGCTCGCCCAGGTGCAGCAGGCAAGCGCGGCCGACGTCGAGCGCGCCGTCGCGTCCGCGCAGGAAGGCCAGCGCGAATGGGCCGCGATGACCGCGATGCAGCGCTCGCGCATCCTGCGCCGCGCGGTCGACCTGCTGCGCGAACGCAACGACGAACTCGCGGCGATCGAAACGCGCGACACCGGCAAGCCGATCGGCGAGACGCTCGCGGTCGACATCGTCACCGGCGCGGACGTGATCGAGTACTACGCGGGCCTCGCGACCGCGATCGAGGGGCTGCAGGTGCCGCTGCGCGCCGAGTCGTTCGTCTACACGCGCCGCGAGCCGCTGGGCGTGTGCGCGGGCATCGGCGCGTGGAACTACCCGATCCAGATCGCGTGCTGGAAGACCGCGCCCGCGCTCGCGGCCGGCAATGCGATGGTGTTCAAGCCGAGCGAGGTCACGCCGCTGACCGCGCTGAAGCTCGCGGAAATCTATACGGAAGCCGGCGTGCCGGCCGGCGTGTTCAACGTCGTGCAGGGCGACGGCTCGGTCGGCGCGCTGCTGACGGGCCACCCGGACATCGCGAAGGTGTCGTTCACGGGCGGCGTCGAGACGGGCAAGAAAGTGATGTCGCTGGCCGGCGCCTCGTCGCTGAAGGAAGTGACGATGGAACTCGGCGGCAAGTCGCCGCTGATCGTGTTCGACGATGCGGACCTCGATCGTGCGGCCGACATCGCCGTGACCGCCAACTTCTTCAGCTCGGGCCAGGTCTGCACGAACGGCACGCGCGTGTTCGTGCACCGCTCGATCAAGGATGCGTTCACGCAAAAGGTGCTCGAACGCGTGAAGCGCATCCGCGTCGGCAAGCCGACCGATGCCGACACCAACTTCGGCCCGCTCGTGTCGGCCGCGCAGCTCGACAAGGTGCTCGGCTTCATCGAGAGCGGCAAGGCCGAAGGCGCGAAGCTGCTCGCGGGCGGCACCCGCCTGACCGACGGCCACTTCGCGAACGGCCAGTACGTCGCGCCGACCGTGTTCGGCGATTGCCGCGACGACATGAGGATCGTGCGCGAGGAAATCTTCGGGCCGGTGATGAGCATCCTCGATTTCGAATCGGAAGACGAAGTGATCGCCCGCGCGAACGACACGCACTACGGCCTCGCGGCCGGCGTCGTGACCGAGAACCTGTCGCGCGCGCACCGCACGATCCATCGCCTCGAAGCCGGCATCTGCTGGATCAACACGTGGGGCGAATCGCCGGCCGAAATGCCGGTTGGCGGATACAAGCAATCCGGTGTCGGACGCGAGAACGGCATCACGACGCTCGAGCACTACACTCGAATCAAGTCGGTGCAGGTCGAGCTCGGCCGCTACAACCCGGTGTTTTGAGGATCACGAAAGGAGATTGACCGTCATGACGACACGCGAATACGACTACATCATCTGCGGCGCCGGTTCCGCGGGCAACGTGCTCGCAACGCGCCTGACGGAAGATCCGGACGTCACGGTGCTGCTGCTCGAAGCCGGTGGCCCCGACTACCGCTTCGACTTCCGCACGCAGATGCCGGCCGCCCTCGCCTACCCGCTGCAGGGCCGCCGCTACAACTGGGCGTACGAGACCGACCCCGAGCCGCACATGGACAACCGCCGGATGGAATGCGGCCGCGGCAAGGGGCTCGGCGGCTCGTCGCTGATCAACGGGATGTGCTACATCCGCGGCAACGCGCTCGACTACGACAACTGGTCGACGCACAAGGGCCTCGAGAACTGGACGTATCTCGACTGCCTGCCGTACTTCAAGAAAGCCGAGACGCGCGACGTCGGCCCGAACGACTATCACGGCGGCAGCGGCCCCGTGTCGGTCACGACCAGCAAGCCGGGCGTGAACCCGCTGTTCGAGGCGATGGTCGATGCGGGTGTGCAGGCCGGCTATCCGCGCACCGACGACCTGAACGGTTACCAGCAGGAGGGCTTCGGCCCGATGGACCGCACGGTCACGCCGAAGGGCCGCCGCGCGAGCACCGCGCGCGGCTACCTCGACCAGGCGAAGGTGCGGCCGAACCTCGAGATCGTCACGCATGCGCTCGCCGACCGCATCCTGTTCGACGGCAAGCGCGCCTCGGGCGTCACGTACCTGCGCGGCAGCGAGCGCGCGAGCGCGCATGCACGCCGCGAAGTGCTCGTGTGCAGCGGCGCGATCGCGTCGCCGCAGCTGCTGCAACGCTCGGGCGTCGGCCCCGGCGCGTGGCTGAAGGAACTGGACATCCCGGTCGTGCTCGACCTGCCGGGTGTCGGCCAGAACCTGCAGGACCACCTGGAGATGTACATCCAGTACGAGTGCAAGGAGCCCGTCTCGCTGTACCCGGCGCTCAAGTGGTGGAACCAGCCGAAGATCGGCCTCGAATGGATGCTGAACGGCACGGGCCTCGGCGCGAGCAACCACTTCGAGGCGGGCGGCTTCATCCGCACGCGCGACGACGACCTCTGGCCGAACATCCAGTATCACTTCCTGCCGGTGGCGATCAACTACAACGGCTCGAACGCGATCGAGATGCACGGCTTCCAGGCGCACGTCGGCTCGATGCGCTCGCCGAGCCGCGGCCGCGTGAAGCTGCGCTCGCGCGACCCGAACGACCATCCGAGCATCCTGTTCAACTACATGGCCGAAGCGCTCGACTGGCGCGAGTTCCGCGACGCGATCCGCGCGACGCGCGAGATCATGCGCCAGCCCGCGCTCGACCGCTATCGCGGCCGCGAGCTGAACCCGGGTGCCGACTGCAAAAGCGACAAGGAACTCGACGCGTTCGTGCGCGCCCGCGCGGAGACCGCGTTCCATCCGTCGTGCTCGTGCAAGATGGGTTACGACGACATGGCCGTGGTCGATGAAGAAGGCCGCGTCCACGGGCTCGAAGGGCTCCGTGTGGTCGATGCGTCGATCATGCCGATCATCACGACCGGCAACCTGAACGCGCCGACGATCATGATCGCCGAGAAGATTGCCGACAAGATCCGCGGCCGCCAGCCGCTCGCGCGGGTCGACGTCCCTTACTTCGTCGCGAACGGCGCGATGGCGAGGAACGTCGCGAAGGCCGTGCGGCAGCCCGAGACGGTCTGACGACGGCGGGCGCGCTGCCCGAACCTGGATGGTGTCCTGATGAAACGCCGCCGATCGCGATGGTCGGCGGCATCACATACTGCGTCCGGTCGATGGAGCGCGGAACCGAGGCGTTGCGCGGCCGGTCGGCGCGGCAGTCGTGCGGTCGCACGACGCGGCCCATGGCGTGACGCCGCGCCCGCACGTGCCAACGCGGCCCGGGATGTCGCCCCGGGGCGAGCGCCTGCGCGCGAGGCGGTGCGGGCCGTTTCATCCCGGCCAAGCCCCCCGTCAGCCGGCCTTGCTCCCGTCTTCGCCTGAGCGGGAAATCGTCACGCCCCGCGTGCGCACCCGCTTGCCGCGGACGATCGGATTCCAGCGCGACGTCAGGCTCATCGCGTCGCGCAGGCGGTCGAACGCGACATCCTCCGTCGGCCCGAAGCGGCTGACCGCCGGCCACGCGAGCACGTGGTCGAGCCACGCCTGCCAGGTGTCGCCGTGGAAGCGACCGCCGATTTCCCGCACCGTATCCGGTGCGGCGATCGCGATGCCCGCCAGCAGGTAGCAGGCCCAGAAGCTGCCCGCGCCGACGAGTCGATCGAGCCGGCAAACGGCGAGCGCGGCAAGCAGCCCGTCCATCGACGCGAGATCGGCGCGATGCGTACGGATCGCCCGCGCGACGAGATTGTGCTGCCCGCCGTACGCCTGAACCGACACGCCGTTGCCGGCCGCGAGCCCGGCCGAGAACATCGCGAGCGCGGCCATCTCGTCGATGCGCGCCGCGTCGTCTCGCGGGCCGCATGCGCGCAGCACGATCGCGTCGATGACGGCACCGGGGTGGGTCGGCGTTTCTCCGTTCGCTGCCGCGATAGCGGTCAGCCTTTCTCTCAGGTTCTTCGCAGGCGGCATCTCGCGCGGCCCGTCAGGTGGGTTCGCGACGCGTTCTCGCGCGTCTTCGCCGTGGCGTTCGACGCCGCCGGCAATGCGTTCGAGCGCGGCCCAGCCGATGTCGGGATCGTCGAATGCGCACACCTCGATCACGCCGTGCGCGGAGTCGAATACGGCACGCGAGCCCGGGCAGCAACGTTCGGCCTCAGCGAGTTGCCGGACGGACGGCACATGCGAGCACGCGCCGAGCGGATCGGCCGGGTCGCACGCGCAGCCGCCGCCGTCCGACGCGCTCCACGGGACGAGCCGGTGGAGCGCGGCCGCCGCTTCGCGCGACAGGCGCGCGCCGGTTCCCGCGCGCGTCGTGTACGACGCGGCGACGGCCGTGTCGCCGGCATCGCGCGCGGTCATCGTGCAGGACGCCGTGTCGAGATGGTCGATCAGGTATTGCAGCCACGCGGCGGTGCGCAGCCGGTCGGGCGTCGCGTCGCGGGCATCGCCATACTTTGCTGGATCGGTAAGCATGGTTCCGGCCAATTGGAATCGTTTTGTTTCGATCGAATTGGGGAAGCGCAGTACGTCACGCCCGCCCCGCGGGTCCGCCCATGCCGGATCGCGACACGGGCGGCTCGGCCGGCACGCGGATAAGCGCGACGACGCGAATACATCGAGGAAGCGAACATGGCCGCGTGCGAACCGCACGATCCTCGCGCACGGCTGTCGCTCCGCGACGGTTACTGCACGTGGAGCTTCGGCGACGCGACGAGCGTGCCGGCCAACCTGCAGTCCGGCGCCCATTCGGCCTGGTTGAAGGTCAGCGACGCGTTCGAATCGTTCCACGCCGCCACGAGCTTGTCGGGACCGCAAGAACCCAGCAGCGTGAAGGTCACCTGCGCATCGTTGATCGACAGCTGCGTCGCGCCGTCCACCTGCCCCGTCCACGGCGCGGCGCTGCTCGCCGTACTGCTGATCAGCGGGCACCAGTTGCCTCCGCCGAACTGCGCCGACGTGATGCGGATCACGCCCGCCGGCGTGATCGTTCCGTTGAACGTCACCGCGCAGTTGGTGTTGATCGCCTTCTTGCCGAGCGTGGTCATTCCCGTCGCGGAGAACGGTTCGCCGTTCGGATTCATCGGCTGACCGTCCGCGCGAGAAACCGTCACGGCAAAGGCGGGCGCGGCCAAAACCGCGGTGAATACCACGGCAGCGACACGCGATGCGATTGGACGAATGTTCATCTGCATTGCCCTCTCTCTTTTTTGATATGAATGGCGGCACACCGGCAGAAACGACCGCGCCGCCGAATGAATCCGGCCGCCGCGCCGATACACGCGACGGCACGAACCCATCGAAGCCGCGGAAACCCGCCGCACATGCCGCACGGCCCTCGTGCGCGGCGGGTTCCGCTTCGATCGCCCGGCGTTTACTGCACGTGGAACTTCGGCGACGTGGCGACCGTGCCGCTCACCGTGCAATCCGGCGTCAGCGCGGACTTGTCGAAGGTCAGCGACGAGTTCGAATCGCTCCACGCCGTCACGACCTTGCTCGGCCCGCAGGTACCGAGCAACGTGACGTTCACCTTCACGTTGTTGATCGACAACTGCGTCGTGCTGTCGGCCTGGCCCGTCCACGGCGACGTGCTGCTCGCGCTGCCGCTGATCAGGCCGCACGTCGCGCCGCCCGAGAACGTCGTCGACGTGATGTTGACGATGCCGGTCGACGTGATCGTGCCGTTGAAGGTCGCGTTGCAGTTCGCGTTGATCGACCCCTTGGCCAGCGCCGTCAGCCCCGACGCCGAGAACGGCTCGCCGTTCGGATTCATCGGCTGGCCGTCGGCACGCGAAACGGTGACGGCGAAAACAGGCGCGGCCGAAACCGCGGTGAAAGCCACTGCAGCAACAAGCGATACGATTTTGCGAATGCTCATTTGAACTGCCCCCTCTCTTCACAAATGGCGGCACGCCGCCAGGAACGCGACCTTCCGGCCGGAACGATCCGGCCAGCCGGGCGCAGGAAACCGCCGGCACGCGTCATGCGCGCCGGTCGGCTCAGAACTTGTAGGAAATCCCGACGAACGTGATCAGCGGATCGGCCTTCAGCCGCGTGCGCGTGGTCGCGAGCGTCGACCCGTCGGCCGCCTTGATCACGAGCGACGAGTAGGTCTTCAGCGGCATATAGGTCAGCGTCGCCGTCAGCCCCCAGTGCTTATCGATCGCATAGCTCGCGCCGACGTTGTAGACCGGCGTGAACGACGACGACGCCTTGCCCTCCACCGAGGTCGCGCCCGGCTTGCCGGCGCCGGCCGCGAGCACGCTGCCGAGGTTCTCGTTGATGTCCTTCGCGAAGTTGCCGTTCAGTTCGATGTTGCTGAACCAGCTGTAGGCCACGCCGATCCCGACGAACGGGCGGAACTTCGCCGTCGGCGCATTGAAGTAGTACTGCAGGATGATCGTCGGGCTCCACTGCCGCGCGTTCTTCACGGCCGGCTGGTTCGCCGACTTGTCCATGTCGACGTTGCCGAGCGCGCCGGCCGGGCCCGGCGGCTTGATCACGCCGTGGCCGGTCAGCGTGAACTCGGGCGGCACGCCGAGCACCGACGTCACCGCGATGTGGTCGGTGAAGAAGTGCGTGAGCGTGAGGCCGACCGTATCGGCATTGTTGACCGTCAGGCTCGTGCCCGGCGACGTGAACGAGCCCGGCAGGCGCAGCGGCCCGTTGATCGGCATGCTCGCGAGATTCGTCGTCAACCCGTTGGTCGAATCCTGCGGCATGATGTGCAGCCAGCCCAGCGTCGCGACGTTGTCGCCCGCCTGCTGGGCCGATGCGAGCGTCGACGCGACTGCGGCGACACCCGCGACAATCAGCTTCTTCATGAAGTCTCCCCCTCGTTCTGTCGGGGCGCCGCGCATCCGCGCGCGGCGCCACCGTGTCTCCATCCAGGCGTGCGTCACTGCACGAATGCGCCGACCGTGAAGTACGGGTTGCTCGTATCGGCCATGTCGAGGAACCCGAACACGCCGCCGCTGAACACGAACTTGCCGGTTGCCGGCCCCGACGCCGCATCCGCGTGCACGGTCGTCACGACGCCCGGCACCTTCTGCGTGTAGTCGAGGTTCAGCGCGCGCGTGAGCGCGGCCTGCGACGCGTTGAACGGATCGAGCAGCGTGGCCTGCGCGCCGACGAGCGCGGTCGCGCGGTAGTTGAACGCGCTGTCGACGCCCGTGTACTCGCCGTCCTGCGAGCCCTGCGCGATCGCCGTCTGCGGGCTCAGGAACGAGATGCCCGATTCGTCGTCCGCGCTCGGCGGGCCTTGCGTGAGGTCCGCGTTCGCGGCGCCGGTGCGGATGAAGATCGGCACGAGCTGGTTGCGCAGCTTGCCGACGATCAGGATCCCCTTGCCGGCCTTCGCCGGATCGAGCGCGGCGAGCGTCGGCGGAATCTGCGGCTGGTAGTTGAGCGACTGGAACGCCGGCGCATCGGGGCGCAGCGTGAACGGCTGGTTCACGGTCGCGCTCGACGCGAGCGGCAACCCGCCGTTCTTCTTGCCGAAGTTGTCGGTTTCCGTATAACTGCCGTCCGCGTTGATCGTCACCTTCTGGTCGAGCGCCACCGGCTGGAAGTTCTGCGACGGCACCTGGTGATAGCCGAGCTGGTTGTACGTGCCGGCGATCTTCGTCAGGTCGGTTTCCAGCGACGAGAAGCTGATGAACGGGTAATACGGGAACGTCGTCTTCGGGATCTTGCCGACGCCGATCACGCCGTCGAACTGGATCGTCGCGCCGGGAATCGCGCCGCCCAGCACGCCTTCGCCGAGGAACAGCCGCGCGGGCCGGCTCGGGTCGAGGCTCGCGTTCTGCATCCGGAACGTGCACTGGTTCAGCTTCACCGTCGGCAGCCCCGTTTCGTCGGCCAGCGTGCCGTCGACCACATTGGCGGGCGCCGTGTCGCGCGTCGGCTGCACGGTGCCGGTGGTGGTCGGCACCGGCGACGCGAGGTAGGTCATCCGGTACGTCATCTTCGTCGTGTCGAGCTGCACCTTCACGAGCTCGCCCGACCCCGACCCGCCGATGAATACCGTGTTGTAGTCGATCGTCTGCGGACACAGCCGGACCACCGGCGCGGGGGGCGGGTCGCCGTCGCCGCCGCATGCGGCCAGCACGGGCGCGAGCGATGCCGCGGCTATCCATTGCTTCACATTCATAGGAATCCTCTTGAAATTCGATTCGCCGGCGGCGACGCATGCGCCGCCGGTGTTACGTGTTCAATGCAGGGTTACTGGACGAACGCGCCGACCGTGAAGAACGGGTTGACCTTGTTGTTGTTGACGACCATCGCGTAGACGTTGCCGGCCGTCACGAGCCAGCCGGTGTCGCCCTTGCTGAAGATCGCCACGTTGCCGTTCGCGCCCTTCGCGTTGAAGTCCTGCGTGGCGGTCACCTTGATCTTGCCGGGCGTGGCCTGCGTATAGTCGAGCGCGAACTGCGAGGTGACCGACGACGTCTGCGGATCGATGAATGCCGCGGTATTGCCCTGGAACAGCGTGGACGTATAGTTCGCAGCCAGCGTCGACACGGCGGTACCGTCGTTGCAGGTGCCCGCTTCCGTCAGGAAGGTGCCGTTGACGAAACTGCCGGGCAGCTCCGGATGCGGCACGTTCGGATTGAAGCTCGGGCCCGCCGTCGGGAAGAAGGTCGTCGTGCCGGGAGACGTCACGATGCCGCAGGCGGAGGCGCTGGTCGCGCCGATGTAGCCGCCTTTCAGGGAATTCGCGGCGATCGCGGTGGTCGACGACAGCATCGAGATACCGACTTCGGCATCGGCGACGGAGGCGAGCAGATTGGTCGCATCGACATACGTGTAGCCGACGCGAATCACGACCGGTATCCGTACGCCATTCAGCTTGCCGACGATCATGATGCCTTTGGCCTGGCTCGACGCAAGAAGGATGAGCGACGACCCCTGCCCCGCGATCGGATACGAGAGCACGCCAAACGCGTTCGGCAGCCCGTTGCTCACGAACACGTTGTCGGCCGACCCGTCCGCATTCTTGCGCAGCGTCCACGGCGTCCCGGTCGTCTGGCACGAGTAGTCGCTGCCCGGGGTGATCGTGCACGAACCGTCCGCATTGAGCGTTTGGTTCCAGTTGACGACGTCCGGTTCCCAGCCGATTGGCCCGGGCGCGCTCTGCCCGCCCCCGCCGAGCGGCGACAGATGGATGCCTACCTCGTTGTAATTGCCCGCGACCTTCGAAAAATCGGTTTCCGTTTCGATGAAGCCGATGAACGGATAGAAATCGAACGTGCGCGACGGCACGTAGCCGATGGGCAACGGAGCGCCGAGGTCGATGCCCTTGAACGCGATTGTCGCCCCCGGAATCCCGCCGCCCACGACACCATTGCCGACGAACAGCATCGGCGGATCGGCGCGATTGATCGTCACCGCATACGCGCCGTCGCTCGTCGCGCCGCTGTCGAGCACGAACGCGCAGCGGTTCTGCTCGGCCGTCGGGAGGTTGGTCGGATGATGGAACGCGCCGCTGATCGTCAGGCCCGCGCGCGTGTTGTTGACTTGCCCTGCCGACGTCGGCACCGACGATTCGATGAACTGCATCTGGTAGGTGAGCTTCGTCGTGTCGAACTTCACCTTCACGTACTCGCCGCTGCCGGCGCCGCCCGTATACGTCGTCGTGTAATCGAGCGCGTCCGGACACAGCTTCGCCACGACGGGCGGCGTCGTTTCGGCGCCGCTCGGCCCGCAGGCGCTGCCCGAGCACTGCGGCACGTTGATCGGCCCCGGATCGTCGCCGCCGCCGCAACCGGCGACGAACGGCAGCACCAGCACCGCGCACGACAGGATCGCCTTCCGCCATTCAGGAATGCAAATCATCAACCCCTCCTTTTCAGGTACGACAAGTCTCGTCCGGCCAGGCTGCATGGCCCGCCGGTTGGTATCGCGCCGCCGCCCGAACGCGCGGCGCATGACAATGCGCGCCAGACGGCCGCGATGCCGGTCAGGCATGTGCGGCACACGCCGCTGCGGCAGACAAGCGCGGTCCCGCAGCGCCGTCATGCGGCACGGCGCCGTCGGAACGATCGGAACGGAAAGTGGTTCGCCGCGCTACACGGCGAGGTGACGACGCAGGCATGCGACCTGCGTCGCGCCTGCATGCAGCGAAAAATCGGGAAACGGCAGTCCGGCTGGCCCCGCGGATGGGCGTCTCATGGTGTGGTCTCCATACGTACGCTTGATTCGTTATCGTGATGCGTCGTTTGTCGAGACTATGATCGGACCATTCAAACAAGTAAATGGATGCAGAGTTCCAAACGAATGAACCCGCGCGATCCTAGCGTTTACACGGTATTTAACAGATTTTCAAACAGCCTTCATTTTATTTGCTCAGACAAATACCCGGGCTGTGGAACACGCGTTTGAACGGCACTCGCGCAATCCGCGCCGAGCCAGGCCAGGCGGCCTTCAGCGGCCCGCACGCATGTTGCGGCGCAACCTCATACGTCGATGATCGCGAGCGTGCCGTGGCTGCCGGGCAGCACCGCGTGACGTATCCCGGCGCGCGCGAGATACATCTGCCCGGCCCCGACCACCACCGTCTCACCGTCAACCTCGAGCATCAGCGTGCCGTCGAGCACCAGCAGCCCCTCGTTGTAGTCGTGCACTTCCGCGTCGTACGGCTGCGCATCCATGCGCAGCACCTTGATCCGGGCCGGCCCGACCTCGCCGACGATCGTGGATTTCCATGCGGCGGCCTGCGCGGCGGCCACGGACTTGAAATCGACCAAAGACATGCGCCCGCTCCATGAACGATGAAAGGAACGCATTATCGCGAGCGCGATGCGTGCCGTCCCGGTACGGCGCAAGGGTCTTCCGGCAGCACAGTCGACGTGCCGCAACGGCGGAACCACGGTCGCGGCGGGAATCATGAGAAATGCGGCAAATTGTTCGCTCAATTCAAATAAAGCACGTATTTGCTGATCGAAGTACGGCCGATTCATGCAAATCCGGCGCCGGCAATACGCGGCCTTTCCACCGGAATGCATTTCGATCTACCGATTGCTAATATGGCGGTCCTGCGATCCCGCACCACAACGTCGTTCGACATGACGCCCGACCGCCATGCCGTCCCCGGTCCCGGCCGCTTCGCAGCGGCGGCGACGCCGGGCACGCGCGGCGCGGCGTCGCGCCGGCCGGCCGTACCACCCGTGAGCATGCAACCGATCCTTTCCGTCTCCGACCTCTCCAAGACTTACGCGTCCGGCTTCCAGGCGCTGAAGCACGTGACCCTCGACATCCGCCCCGGCGAGATCTTCGCGCTGCTCGGGCCGAACGGCGCCGGCAAGACCACGCTGATCGGCTCGATCTGCGGCATCGTCACGCCGACCGAAGGCCGCGTGACGGTCGGCGGTCACGACATCCGCGATCAATACCGCGCGGCCCGCGAAATGATCGGCCTCGTGCCGCAGGAGCTGACCACCGACGCGTTCGAAAGCGTCTGGGCGACCGTGTCGTTCAGCCGCGGGCTGTTCGGCAAGGCGCCCGATCCCGCGTATATCGAGAAGACGCTGAAGGCGTTGTCGCTGTGGGACAAGCGCGACAACAAGCTGATGACGCTGTCGGGCGGCATGAAGCGCCGCGTGATGATCGCGAAGGCGCTGTCGCACGAGCCGCGCATCCTGTTCCTCGACGAGCCGACGGCCGGCGTCGACGTCGAGCTGCGCCGCGACATGTGGAAGCTCGTCGATTCGCTGCGCGAAAGCGGCGTGACGATCCTGCTGACCACGCACTACATCGAGGAAGCCGAAGAGATGGCCGACCGGATCGGCATCATCCTCGGCGGCGAGCTCGTGCTCGTCGAGGAAAAACGCGAGTTGATGCGCAAGCTCGGCAAGAAGCAGCTGACCGTGCAACTCGAGCACCCGCTCGCGGAGGTGCCGCCCGCGCTCGCGCCATTCGGGCTCGAACGCGCGGACGACGGCGCCGCGCTCGTCTACACGTACGACTCGCAGCGCGACGACGCGAGCATCGCGAAACTGATCAGCGCGCTCGGCTCGGCCGGCATCGGCTTTCGCGACCTGCACACGACGCAGAGCTCGCTCGAGGACATCTTCGTCAGCCTGATCGACAACCGCCGCAACGGCGTGCAAGGAGCCTGACGCATGAACTGGCATGGAATCCGCGCGATCTACCGCGCAGAAATGGCCCGCACGCGCCGTACGCTGATGCAGAGCATCATCGCGCCGGTGATCTCGACGTCGCTGTATTTCGTCGTGTTCGGCTCCGCGATCGGCTCGCGCATCAGCGACGTGAACGGGATCGGCTACGGGTCGTTCATCGTGCCGGGGCTCGTGATGCTGTCGCTGCTGTCGCAGAGCATCTCGAACGCATCGTTCGGCATCTACTTCCCGCGCTTCACCGGCACGATCTACGAGATCCTGTCCGCGCCCGTGTCGTACTGGGAGATCGTGATCGCCTACGTCGGCGCGGCCGCGTCGAAGTCGATGCTGCTCGGCGTGATCATCCTCGCCACGGCCGGCCTGTTCGTGCCGCTGCACATCCTGCATCCGTTCTGGATGGTGCTGTTCCTCGTGCTGACGGCGATCACGTTCAGCCTGTTCGGCTTCGTGATCGGCATCTGGGCCGACAGCTTCGAGAAGCTGCAGCTCGTGCCGTTGCTGATCATCACGCCGCTCACGTTCCTCGGCGGCAGCTTCTACTCGGTCGACATGCTGCCGCCCGCATGGCGCGTCGTCACGCTGTTCAACCCGATCGTCTACCTGATCAGCGGTTTCCGCTGGTCGTTCTACGGACTGGCCGACGTGCACGTGTGGATCAGCCTCGCCGCGACCGGGCTGTTCCTCGTGATCCTGCTCGCGATCGTCGCGTGGATGTTCCGCACCGGATACAAGCTGAAGAATTGACGGCGCACGCGCCGCCGCGCCGATGACGCATTTGGGCAAGCAGGCGGCGTTTTTCCTCTGATGCGGCAGTTTGTGGTCGCGTCTACTGAACGTGAAGCATCGGGGCCCTGGAGCATGCGCTGCGCGGCCCCTTTTTCATTTCAGAGGACGCCATGCCCGCCGCCACCGCTCCCGTCTCCGCCGCCGCCCGGCTCGAACGCCTGCCGTTCTCCGGCTATCACAAGCGCATCTTCTTCATCATCGCGATCGCGTTCTTCTTCGACTCGGTCGACCTCGGCACGATGACGTTCGTGCTCGGCTCGATCCGCAAGGAGTTCGGGCTGTCGACCGCGGCCGCCGGCCTCGTCGCGAGCGCGAGCTTCTTCGGGATGGTGCTCGGCGCGGCCGTCGCCGGCCTGCTCGCCGACCGCTTCGGCCGCCGGCCCGTGTTCCAGTGGAGCATGGTGCTGTGGGGTGCCGCGTCGTACCTGTGCTCGACCGCGCAGAGCGTCGACGCGCTGATCGTCTACCGCGTGCTGCTCGGCATCGGGATGGGCATGGAATTCCCGGTCGCGCAGACGCTGCTGTCCGAGTTCGTGCCGACCGAGAAGCGCGGCCGCCTGATCGCGCTGATGGACGGCTTCTGGCCGCTCGGCTTCATCACGGCCGGCGTCGTCGCGTACTTCGTGCTGCCGCAGTTCGGCTGGCGCACCGTGTTCGCGCTGCTCGCGATTCCCGCGGTGTTCGTGCTCGTCGTGCGCCGCATCGTGCCCGAATCGCCGCGCTGGCTCGAGCACGCGGGCCGGCACGCGGAAGCCGACACGGTGATGCACGCGATCGAGGCGAAAGTGATGCGCTCGGCCGGCGTCACGACGCTGCCGCCGCCGTCGCGACTCGCGGAACCGGTCGTCGCACGGGGCCACGGCGCGCTGCGCGAGATCTGGAGCGGCGTGTACCGTCGCCGCACGGTGATGGTGTGGCTGCTGTGGTTCTTCGCGCTGCTCGGTTTCTACGGCCTCACGTCGTGGCTCGGCGCCCTGCTGCAGCAAGCCGGCTTCGAAGTCACGAAATCGGTGTTCTATACGGTACTGATCTCGCTGGGCGGCGTGCCGGGGTTCCTGTGCGCCGCATGGCTCGTCGAGCGCTGGGGGCGCAAGCCGACCTGCATCGCGTCGCTGATCGGCGGCGGCGCGATGGCGTATGCCTACGGCCAGAGCGCGCTGTACGGCGGCAGCACGACGCTGCTGATCGTCACGGGCCTCGCGATGCAGTTCTTCCTGTTCGGGATGTGGGCCGCGCTGTACACGTACACGCCCGAACTGTACGGCACCGGCGCGCGCGCGACGGGGTCGGGCTTCGCGTCGGCGATCGGACGCGTCGGTTCGCTGATCGGGCCTTACGTGGTCGGTGTCGTGCTGCCGATCTTCGGCCAGGGCGGCGTGTTCACGCTCGGCGCGCTGTCGTTCGTCGCGGCGGCGATCGCCGTGTGGACGCTCGGGATCGAGACGAAGGGCCTCGCGCTGGAACAACTGGCGGCCGGCGACGCGGCCGGGGGCAGCGGCCGGTATCCGGCGGCGGCGGCGGATAAAGTGTCGTGATCGCCGGGGTTCGCTTTCAGGCCGGGAACGCGTTCAGCGCCGTTCCCGGCCGCTGCGTCAGCCATCAGGCTTCGCGCCCGTGGCCGGTCATCCTCGAATCGATCCGGCGCCCGGACGACCTGCCGTCGCTCGCGCGCGTGGCGAACGCGCCGCGGCGGATCCCGGCACCCGATCTCGGCCTCTTCCTGCCGATACCCGGCGCGACGATCGCGCACTGCGAAGCCGCCGCCGCGTAAGCCGCGGAGGCGGCAATTCAACGATGAGGGTGCGGCCGGTGCCGGTCAGGCACCGGCGACGACGAACTCTTCGGCCGCCTTGCGCTGGACCGCGGCCATCACGGCCAGTTCGCGCTTGCTGCGCGTGTCGCCGGACACGACACCGGTCGCGTGCTTCGCCTTCGCACCCAGCGGGAAAAACACAAACGACGCGCCGGCCGGCGCGGCCGGTTCCGCACGCAGGCGCTTGTTCAGGATCTTCAGGTACTTCTTCTTCGAGACTTCCTTAGCAGCCATGGCACCCTCCGCGTCAACGTGGTGAAGATCAGCATACCAGTTTTGGTGATGCGCTCCGCGGCGGCGGCCGCCAGTTCGCCCTTCACGGAAAATGCTTCGCGCGCGCTGTCGATACGCGTCCTTCTCGTACGTCGTGTTGTCGTAACCGATCGTTTTGCCGTCGATGCGGCCGGCGGTTCCCTCATTCATTTTTCAGGAGATACGACAATGCGCGTCATGGTCATCGTCAAAGCCACCGCCGATTCCGAGTCCGGCCGGATGCCCGACACCGAAAGCATGGCCGAAATGGGTCGCTTCAATGAGGAACTGGTCAAGGCCGGCATCCTCCTCGACGCGGACGGGCTGCGCCCCAGCAGCCACGGCAAGCGTGTGCATTTCTCCGGCACGCATCGCTCCGTCGTCGACGGCCCGTTCGCCGAAACGAAGGAACTCGTCGCCGGCTACTGGCTATGGCAGGTGAAATCGATGGAAGAAGCCGTCGAATGGGTGAAGCGCTGCCCGAACCCGATGCCGGGCGACTCCGACATCGAGATCCGCCCGCTGTTCGAAGCCGAGGATTTCGGCGACGCGCTCACCCCCGAACTGAAGGAACAGGAAGCGCGGATGCGCGCGGAAGTCGACGCGCGGCAGAAATCCTGAGCAGCAGGCGGGCACGCGCCTCGCGCGTGTCCGGAGACGCCGGTTGACGAGCACCCGATTAGTAACGTATCGTTTTGATACGTTACTAATCGAAACCCGTTCGTCATGCATTCCCGTTTCGACCGTTTCCGCACGACCGCGCTCGGCGCCCAGCTCGAAGCGTTGATCGAACAGCCCGAGCGCTATCTCGAGTTCGCCGCGCTGTCGCGCGTCGGCGTCGCCGCGATCGGCGCGATCCAGGACGAGATCGCGCGCAAATTCCCCGAAATCGAAGCGGACACGACGGCTCGCCAGTTCTGCGGCGCGATGGTCGCGGAAGTCATGCGCCGTCACGGTCACGAGGTCGTGCAGGCGCGCGGGCGGCTCGGCGGCGCGCTGTTCAGCTACGGTGCGGTGTTCAGCCCGTTTCCGCGGCGGCTGCCGTTCGCCGACGTCGCCGCCGCGCTGGCCCGCATGCCCGACCGGCTCGCCGCGTATGCCGCGCGGGTGCCGGTCGCGCTGCGCACGCGCCGCCCGACCGATACCGGCTTCTCGCTCGTCGAACACGCGTACCACCTGCGCGACCTCGACGCCGTGTTCGCCGAGCGCATCGACGTCGTGCGTACGGCCGAATTGCCCGTGATCGAGTCGGTCGACGGTACCGCCCTCGCCGCGCAGCGCGACTATCTTGCGCAGCCGCTCGCCCCCGCGGTCGACGCATTCCGATCGGGTCGCGCCGCGCTGTGCGCCACGGCCGCCGCGCTGGAACCGTCGCAACGCGCGCGCTGCGGGCTGCGCGACGGGATCCGCCGGATGTCGCTCGACGAACTCGTGCGCGAACTGCTCGACCACGACCGCACGCACATGCTCGAACTCGACGAACTGCTCGCCGAACTCGCGTTGCCGCCCCTGCCCTCCGTATCCGCCGAATGACCCAGCCCGCGCCCGTCGTCTTCATTCACGGTTTCATCGGCACGTTCGACGTGCGCGGATGGAACGGCCCGCATCTCGCGCCCGACCTGCTCGGCTACGGCGCGCATCGCGCAACCCCGTTCGATGCGATCTCGCTTGCCGCACAGGTCGAACACGTGCGCCGGACCGTCGCCACGCATTTCGGCGCGCAGCCGGTCGATATCGTCGGCCATTCGGTCGGCGGCGCGATCGCGATGCTGTTCGCGCATGCACATCCTGAATGCGTGCGGCGTGTCGTCAACGTCGAAGGCAACTTCACGCTCGACGATGCGTTCTGGTCGGCGGCGGTCGGCCGCATGACGCCCGACGAGGCCGACGCGATGCTCGACGGCCTGCGCGCCGCCCCGCTCGACTGGCTGCGCGGCGCGATCGACGCACCGTCGCCGAGCCAGCTCGACGCCGCACGCCGCTGGCTCGCGCATCAGCCGGCATCGACGCTGCGCGCGATGGGCCGCTCGGTGGTCGCGACGACCGGCGCTCCCGGCTACCTGCAGGCGCTCGCGCAAGTCTTCGAGCGTCACGGCGTCTGGCTGGTCGCCGGCGAACGCTCGCGCGCGGGCTGGCACGTGCCCGACTGGGCGCTCGCGCGCTGTGCGGGCTTCGACACGATCGCAGGCTGCGGTCACCTGATCGCGGCCGAGCAGCCCGATGCGTTTCGCGCCGCCATCGAGCGCATCGTAGCCGCGCCGCCCACCTGACAACCCGTAGGATTCACCGAAATTTGTCTGAAAGGCACGGTTGCTAGAGTCGCCTGAACAGGGTTTTCCCGGTGCCCGGCGCCGGACCGAGTCGACACATGCGAGGATCGATGAACCTGGCACGTACCTTCTGGCTGCTTCTGCTGCTCGCCGTCACGAGCCCTGCGTTCGCGTTTCACGCGCGGGTCGTCGCGATCCCGAGCGCCGCGATGCACGAGACGCTGAAGGCGACCGTCGTGCTGCCCGACGATTACACGCACGGCAACCGCGGCGACGAACGCTATCCGGTCGTCTATCTGCTGCACGGCTCCGGCGGCGACCATACCGACTGGACGTCGAACACGCGCATCGCCGCGCTGGCCGACCGCTATCACGCGATCCTCGTGATGCCCGACGGCGGACACGAAAGCTGGTACATCGACAGTCCGTTCGATTCGGGCAGCCGCTACGAAACCTTCATCGGCGACGAAGTCGTGTCCTACGTCGATCTGCATTTCCGCACGATCGCGACGCAGCACGCGCGCGCGATCACCGGGCTCAGCATGGGCGGCTTCGGCGCGCTGCGCATCGCACTCGACCGGCCCGACACGTTCGGCGCGGTCGGCAGCATCAGCGGCGCGGTCGATCCGCGCTGCTGCGCGGACGAGCCGGGCATCGACCACGTGTTCGGCGATCCCGTGCGCCATCCGTCGTTCTGGAACCGCAACGTGATCGTCGAAAGCGCGCGCGCGTTCGTCCGTGCGCATCTCGACCTGACGATCGATTGCGGTCGCGACGATTCATTCGTCGACTCGAACCGCACGCTGCACGAACGGCTCGTCGCGCTCGGCGTGCCGCACGACTATACGGAACGGCCCGGCGGTCATACCTGGGATTACTGGGCGAACGCGATCCGCTACCAGATGCGGTTCTTCGCGACGTCGTTCCAGCATCGCGGCTACGCGTACCGCCCCGCGCCTGCCGCGCCGGGCATGACGCGCGCGGGCTGACGCACGCGCCGCGCGACAACCCGGCAGGCCTGCCTGTCTTCGTCGCCGTCACGCGCGAGCGCAGCTTCACGCGTGCGGCCGCCCGACTCGGCGTGCCGCAATCGGCACTCGGTTACACGATGATGGATTGACAGGCCGGGCAACCCGCTCGCATGAAGCGGTACGCACGCGGCCCGGCGTGCGAAGACAACGGCGGAAACGGATCGGTCAGTTGCCGTGCGTGGCGTCCGCGCCGACGACGCGATCGAAGCATTCCTGTGCACGCGCCAGTTCGTCGAGCGCGCGATCGAGGCGCGACATCGCACGTGCGTATTCGGCCGACGAACCGTCGTCGTCGCTTTCGCCGCGCACCGCGCGAAACGCCTGATCGACGTTGCGCGTGGCTTCGACGAAGCGCTGTGCGGCCTGCGCTTCCCGCGAACAGATGTGGGTCGACATCGACACTCCTCCCTCAGGATTGCAGTGTGAAGCACGCCGACGCTCAGTGTACGTGGTGCGCATGTCGGCGGCGTGAACCACGACCCATCGCGTATCGACGCATCGGCCGCCGCGCAGCGCGCTTCGTGCCGATTGTCCCTCTGCGCTCGCCGATCCGCCACGGCGAGATTGCAACAAATTCTTGCGCGGCCTGCCGCGCGCCTGGCGTCACGCGCGCCCGATACGCGGATGCGCAAGCCCTGCAAACGCAGCCGCCTCACCCGGCGACAGGTCGAACAGATCGCCGGTGAGATCGCGCGGATGCTCGACGGCCGGCCGGTTGCGCATACGCGCCACATGGGCGGGCGCAACATACGCGGCCGCCGTTTCGATCGGCGGCACGTCGAACAGATCGCGCGTGACGCCGCGCACGGCGTCCGTCGGCGAACGGCCGCGCAGGCGCGCGACGAGCTCGACGAAGCGATCGAAATCGCCCGCGCGCGTGGCCTTGTTCACTTCCGCGAGATCGCGCGCCTTCAGCACGCACGGCTGCGCGAGCCGCACGAAATACGGCGCTTCGAGCTCGACCGACAACGCGAGCGGATAGCTCTTGCCCGTCTGCTCCCTCGCCCGCCCGACGCAATCGACCACGGCCGCACCCTGTGCGGCGCCGAGCGGCTTGCCGGTGCTCACGCTGCGCAGATGATCGGGAAACACGCGCAACTGCGTGCCGACCGTCAGCGCGGTGGACGACGCACACACGAGTGCGTAGTGCTGTTCGCGGCGCCGGCCCGACGGCAACGTCGAGCGGCTGGCGATGAACGTATGCGGCGGCAACGGCCGCACCTGCCCGCTTGCGTCGACCCATGCATTCCACAGCAGCGCGTCCTTGCGCTCGCCCGCGCGCGGGCGCGACGCGACCGGCGAAAACAACGCGAGCAACGAGCCCGTGCGATGCGCGGCGACTTGCGCGCTGCTGCCGAGCGGCTGGTTGATGCCCCACAGAAAACGCCCGCCCCCGAGCCGGCGCTCCCATTCCTTGCGGAGCACGACGGTCGGCAGTTCCTCGCCGGACTCGGTACCGATCTTGGTCCAGCAGAACGTGGGAGGGAGGTGTTTCAGTGTCATCAACTTTCTCGGGATACAGCCTCGCTGGTGACAGCAAGCCCATTCAACAGCCGTAACTGTATAGGTATAATGCATCGCATGGAAGCCCCGGACCAAGATTTTCCCGTTCAAGACCTGTTGCGCCGCCTGCTGGCAGACACACGCTCGTCCAGCGAAATAGCGCGACTTTCCGGGGTAAGCCAGCCGACCGTGTCGCGCCTGCGGCTGTCGAACGGACGGCGGCTGCGCCGCAGCGCCCCATTCAACAAGCTATGCAGTTTCTATGGTGTCGATACGGAGCCGTCGCGCCGGCGCTACAACGACCTGCTGCGCGACGCGATCGTCGACGCGTGGGACGGGTCGGACGAGCACGGGCGCGCGCTGCTGGTCGTGATCCAGGGGCTGAAGGATTTGCAGGCGAAGGCGGATGACGGGTGATGTCGCCAGAGTGCCCGGTCATTCATCGAGAGTGAACGTGATCGGCACGCGCGCCCGTATCGGCAGCGGCGTGCCGTTCTCGACCTGCGCAGCGCAGCGGCTCTCCAGCACCGCGTCGCGCGCCGCCGCATCGAGGCGCGGAAAACCGCTGCCGGTCACGACACGCGCAGCGACCACCCGGCCGGCCGCATCGGTTACCAGTTCGACGAGTACGGTGCCGTGCTCGCCCGTACGCAACGACTGCGGCGGGTAGCCGGGGGTGGCCAGCGCACAGTCGGGATGCGCGACGAAGCGCGGCGTCGCGGGCGCCGGTGAGGTCTGCGATTCGGATCGTGCCTGCCTGGTGTCGGGATGCGCGTCGTCGTGCGGCGTGACGCTTCGCTCGCTTGCCGTCGCGGACGGCACGGGCGGCGACGGCGCCGCCGCATCGCGTGCCGGCGGCCGGGTTCGATCCGGTGCGGCGGGTTGGATCGTCGGCAGCTTGCTGCTCACCGACGAGCGAGGCGCGGACACCGTGCGATGCATCGCGTGCGACGCAGCCCTCGAATTCGCCGCGGCAGCCGCCGCCGTCGGCACTGCCGGTGCCGGCGCAATCAGCGTCGCCACCATCACCCGGCGTTGCACGGTCACGCCGCGCACGGCCGGTTCGCGGGCGAGCAGGATCAATACGCCCACATGCAGCACACAGGTCGCGGCGATCGCCAACGCGATACGCACGCCGCCAGGGTCGACGCGATCGTGGAGGGCGCCGCGCGCCCCGTTCATCCTTCGAATACCCGCATCAGCCGCACGCATCACGCACTCCGTCCCGCGTTCAGCTTTCGTTGCGCGCGAAATTGCGCCAGATATATCCGGAGGACTGCGTATCGATCGTTCAGACATCCATTGCGTCGCGCTGCCTCACCCGCGCTCGTCCTGACCGCGCCCCGTCAGCCGTCGCACGCCGCGCCGCCTTGCGCGAGCGAATTCTCCTTGCTGCGAAACACCAGCGGCCGTTCGTCGCGCGGCGCGCGACGTCGCGCGAACTGCACGGCCTGTTCGACCTGGCCGTGATGGGCGGACTTCTCGCACACCGGATCGGCCTCGTTCGGATCGCCCGTCAGCAGGTATGCCTGACACCGGCAACCGCCGTGATCCGCATGCCGCTCGTCGCACGTGCGACACGTTTCGCGCATCCAGTCGTCGCCTCGAAACGCGTTGAACGCGTCGCTGTCGTACCAGATTTCCCGCAGTGACCGGTCACGCACGTTCGGCAATGCGAGCCCCGGCAGCGACCGCGCGGCATGGCACGGCAGCGCGGTGCCGTCCGGCGCGACGCCGAGAAACACCGAACCCCAGCCGTTCATGCAGGCCTTCGGGCGGCGCTCGAAATAGTCGGGCACGACGAACAGGATCTTGCAGCGCTCTCCGATCAGCTTGCGATAGCGGTTGACCGTATCCTCGGCCTCGCGCACCTGCTCGACGGCCGGCATCAACTGGTCGCGATTGAGCATCGCCCAGCCGTAGTACTGCGTGTTCGCGAGCTCCAGGTAATCGGCGCCGAGGTCGAGCGCCATCTCGATGATCTGTCCCACATGCGGCAGGTTGTAGCGATGCAGCACGCAGTTGAGCACCATCGGGTAGCCGTGCGCCTTGATCAGCCGCGCCACGTCGCGCTTCAGTTCGAACGTGCGCGTGCTGGTCAGGAAATCGTTCAGCTCGCGCGTCGAATCCTGCAGCGACAACTGGATGTGGTCGAGCCCGGCGGCCTTGAGCCGCTCGATGCGCGCGACGTTCAGCCCGATGCCCGACGTGATCAGGTTCGTATAGAAGCCGAGCCCGCGCGCATGCGCGACGAGCGTCTCGAGGTCGCCGCGCTGCAGCGGCTCGCCGCCCGAGAACCCGATTTGCGCGGCGCCGAGCGCGCGCGCATCGCTGATGACCGTGCGCCACGTGTCGGTGTCGAGTTCCGCGCCGTGCGTCGCGAAGTCGACCGGGTTGTAGCAGAACGCGCAGTGCAGCGGACAGCGGTACGTGAGTTCCGCGAGCAGCCACAGCGGCGCGGACGGACGGGAGGTGTCGGACGTCATGTCAGTCGAGCCAGCCGCGCAGTCGCGCATGATCGAGGAAACGGTAGACGTCGGTCGCGAGATCCGATTGCATGAACAGGCGCTCGAGCTCGCCGATGATGTCGTCCAGTTCGCGCGTGCCGTCGCAGCGCGCGAGAATCTCGCCCGCACTCGGGTTCAGCTTGACCATGCCCTCCGGATAGAGCAGCACGTACGCCTCCTGGGCCGCCTCCCATTGCAGGCGGTACATGCCCCTGAGGCAGGGGCGCAGCGGCACGCCGCTGGCGGCTTCGATCGCATTCATAACGGGTAGGCCTTTTCGACGGCGTCGAGCATCGACCACAGGATGTCGAGCTTGAATTGCAGAATGCCGAGCGCGCGCTGCTGCGCTTCCGGTGTCGTGAAATGCGCGAGCGTGACCGAGAGCCCGTGCTCGACGTCGCGCTGCGCGAGCGGCACGCGACTGCGGAAGTAATGCAGCCCGGCCGGCTCGATCCACGGGTAATGCGACGGCCAGCCCGCGAGCCGGTCGAGATGGATCTGCGGCGCGAACATCTCGGTCAGCGACGAGCACACCGCCTCCTGCCATGGCGCGCGCCGCGCGAAGTTCACGTACGCATCCACCGCGAAACGCACGCCGGGCAGCACGTGTTCGAGCGACCACAGTTCGTCTCGCTCGAGACCGCATGCCTCGCCGAGACGCACCCACGCCTCGATGCCGCCTGCGTTGTCGCCCTGCCCGTCGTGGTCGATCAGCCGCTGGATCCAGCGGCGCCGCGTCTCGCGATCCGGGCAGTTCGACAGGATCGCCGCATCCTTGAGCGGGATGCAGATCTGGTAGTAGAAGCGGTTCGCGACCCAGCCGCGAATCTGCGTGGGCGAACAGGCGCCGCCGTTGAGCCGCCGGTTGAACGGATGATGGATGTGATAGCGCGATTCGAGCGCACGCAGGCGCGCCTCGAATTCGGTCGCGGTCCAGGGCGTCGCGTGCAACGCCGTAGCGGGGATCGGTGCGTTCATCGTCAGACCTGGAATTGCATGCCGTCGTGCGCGACATCGATGCCATGCGCGCGCAGGTGCGCGTGTTCGACGGAATGCGGATCGAGAATCGGGTTCGTGTTGTTGATGTGCGTGAGCACCTTGCGCGTTCGCGCGGGCAACCTGTCGAGCCAGTCGATCATGCCGGGCCGCCCGTGTTCCGCGCACTGCGCGAGATGTCCCATGTCGGACGCGTGCTTGCCCGACAGGCCGAGATCGATCATCTCGGTCCCGGTCCAGAAGGTGCCGTCCACCAGCACGAGATCGGCGCCGTCCATTGCCGCGCGCACGTCGTCGGTGACCGACGCGAGCCCCGGCGCATAGAACGCGCGCCGCCCGCTCGCGACGTCTTCGATCGACAGCGCGATGTTGTCGCCGGGCGCGGCCGACGCGCGCCGCGGCGAATAAGGCGGCGGCTTGCTGTCGACGGCAATCGCGGTGAAACGGATCCCGCTCGCCGCCGGCACCGCAAACGGCTCGCCGGGCACGATCGTGTGCGCGGCAACGCCGCAGTAATGGCCGAGCAGCGGCACGAGCGGCAAGCCGGTCGACAGGTCGTCGAGTACCGGCGCGCTCGCGTAGAGCGGCAGCGGCGTCGAGCGCTCGCGCAGCATCAGCAGGCCCGTCACGTGATCGATCTGCGCGTCGCACAGCACGACGGCGGCGATGCCGCTGTCGCGGATCGCGCGCGCCGGTTGCAGGTCCGGCGCCGCGCGCAACTGGGAAAGAATGTCGGGCGATGCGTTGACCAGAACCCAGTCGATGCCGTCGTCGCTGACCGCGATCGACGACTGCGTGCGCGACAGCACGTGGCCGCTTCCGCTGCGCGCACGGCGGCAGTTCGCACAATTGCAGTTCCATTGCGGCAGGCCGCCGCCGGCTCCCGAGCCGAGTATCTTGATCTTCATGGGCGTCAGCTCCCGAGACCGCCCGCGCCGACCACGGCGAAGCGGGCGGCACGCGCGGCGATCAGCGGTTGGCGATGTACATCGTGATTTCGAAGCCGAAGCGCAGGTCGGTGTAAGACGGTGTCGTCCACTGCATGGTGTGTCTCCTGTCGAGTTGAGGATTGATGCGTTGCTGGATGAGTCGAACGACCGCGGCAATCGAGCGGTCGGTTACTCTTCAGCAAGGAGCGTGCCGAAGCCGTATTTCGGCGGTGCGGCGGCGGCAGACGGCCCTCGTCCGGGGATCGGGGCGCAATCCTTACGAATGGCCGACACGATTCGCGCGAATGCGGGCCGCCACCCCGGCGGCGCGATGTCCGCGAGTGGTGACAGGTGTTGAATCGTTGAACACCGGTGTTGCAACTTGACACACCGGCTGTGACAGGCCGCGCCCGGCGCGACGGCTGCGCGTCAGCTTTCGTCCGACGGCGGGCGCCCCGCGTCGGCTGCCGGCATCTTCCGGTAGATCGTGTTGCGCGAGACGCCGAGCGCGCGCGCCGCGGCGGACACGTTGCCGCCGTGACGGGCGAGCGCGGCAGCGATCGCGGACGCGGCGACGTCCTGCAGCCGCGCGTCGGCGGCCGGCAACGCATCCACGATACAGGGCCCGGCGGCCGCCGCGGCGGACGAATCGGGCGCGGCCTGCGCATCGCCACGCCGCAGGTCGTCGAAGAAGTCGTCCGGCAGGTGCTCGCGGCGGATTTCGCCGTCGTCGTCGACCATGGCCGCCGCCGTCCGCAGCAGGTTGCCGAGCTGGCGGAAGTTGCCAGGCCACGTGCAGCGCACGAACAGCGCCATCACGTCCGGCGCGACGGACAAAGGCGGACGCCCCGGGCCCGCGAACGCTTCGCGCTGCAGCATCTTCTGCACGACGACCGCGAGATCCGTGCGGTCGCGCAACGGCGGCAGGCGCACCACGAGGCCGTTCAACCGGTAGTAGAGATCCTCGCGGAAACGGTTCTGCGCGATCATGTCGCGCAAGTCGCGGTGCGTCGCGCAGATGATCGCGATATCCACGGCGATCGTCTTCGTCGAGCCGAGCGGGTTGACGAGGCGCTCCTGCAGCACGCGCAGCAGCCGCACCTGCAGCGGATACGGCATGTCGCCGATCTCGTCGAGAAACAGCGTGCCGCCGTTCGCCTGCAGCAGCTTGCCGATCGCCCCCTTGCGGCGCGCGCCGGTGAACGCCCCCTCCTCGTAGCCAAACAGCTCGGACTCGATCAGCGTCTCCGGAATCGACGCGCAGTTGACCGCGACGAACGGCGCGTCGCGGCGCGGCGAGTCGTTGTGGATCGCCTGCGCGAGCAGTTCCTTGCCGGTGCCGGTCTCGCCGGTGATCAGGATCGGAATGTCCTTGCCGATCACTTTGCGCACTTTCGCGATCACGCTGGCGACCTGCGCATCGCCGGTGTCGAGATAGTTGAGCCGCGACAGGCCGGCCGACGTGCCCGCCGCCGGCGCGGGCACCGCGTTCGCGCGCGCGGCCGGCGCCCCCGCATCGTGGACGTCCGTCGGCCGGCTGCCTTCGGCGAGCGTCGCGCGGCGGAAGTGCACGCGCGCGCAGACCACCGCGCCGTTGCCGAGATTGAGCATCAGGTGCCGGTCGGTGCTCGCGCGCATGCGGTCGATCAGCTGCGCGCTGGTGACGTCGAACAGCGACGACAGCGTGTGCGCGCGCAGCACGGCGAGCGGCATGCCGAGCTGGAACTGCGCGCTGCGATTGGCCGACAGGAAGCGCCCGTCGGCGGTAAACGCGACGATCCCCTCCATCAGCGTGCCGAGGAACTCGGGGCGGCCATGGAACGATACCTGCAGCGTTTCCTGAAACGTCGTCGTAAACAGGTGATTCTCGATCATCTGCACCGACATCTTCGCGAGCGCCATCGTGTGCTGGTGATAGCTGCGGTGATCGCCCGTCACGTCGAGCACGCCGATCGCATCCCCGTACGGATCGAGAATCGGCACGCTCGAACAGGTCAGGAAGCGGTTCGCGGCCAGGAAGTGCTGGTCGCCGTGGACGACCATCGGGCACAGCTCGGCCAGTGCCGTGCCGATCGCGTTGGTGCCCTGCCGGTTCTCCGCCCAGTTCGCGCCCGGGCGCAGCGCGACCTTTTCCGCGCGGCGCAGGAAATCGTCGTCGCCGATCGAGTGCAGGATCAGCCCCTCCGCATCGGTGAGCACGATCATGCTCTGCGTATTGACGATCTGTTCGTGCAGCGTCTCCATCACCGGCATCGCGTGCACGCACAGCACCCGGCTCTGCTCGCGCTTGAGCACCAGCGCCGAGGTCGACAGCACGTCGTAATCGGGCCGCGCCGATACCTGCAGGCCGAATGTCTCCGAGCGCTCATGGGCCTTCTGGATCGACGGCGCGGGCCAGCCAGCGGGATGCACGGCCCGTGACCCGGCCGCCTGCTCTACGTCATCGCGCATTGTCTCCTCCGGGGGATCCTTCCGGTCAACTGCCGGACTCTTTGCCGTCATTGCAAGCAAGCATCGGGCCACGCCGACGCCACGCAACTTCATGAAAGGACAATGTAATCAGCCGTCCGGGCACGGCCGGGCGTGTCGCGTCGCGCGACGGCCTGCCTGCGTGATACCGTGATTTCCCGCCGCGTGACTACCCGTGCGAATCCGGATCTTCGCGGCCGGCGCGCCGCTGGCTCGCTTCTCGCTTGGTCGCAGGGCAGGCCCGGCGACTGCCCGGCCGCCGACGGTTACCGTTCCTATTCCGCGCGAACCCCATCGACATGACACGCCGCCCGCTTCGCTCCACGCCATCGCCCGCCTCGCCGGCCATGCCCGTTCGCCGGCACCTGCATCGCGACGCGCAATCGATCGCGTTCGCCGTGGCCGGCGCCCCGCAGGGCCACCCGGTCGTCGTGCTGCACGGCGGGCCCGGCAGCGGCAGCCAGGCCGGCATCCTGCGGCTGTTCGACCTCGCGCGCATGCGCGTGGTGCTCGTCGACCAGCGCGGCGCGGGCGCGTCGGGGCCGCGCGGCGGCACGCGTCACAACCACACCGCGCGGCTGATCGCGGATCTCGAGGCGGTACGCGCGCAGCTCGGCATTGCACGCTGGGGCGTCGTCGGCGGATCGTGGGGCGCCGCGCTCGCGCTCGCGTATGCGGGCACGCATCCGGAGCGGGTGACCGGGGTCGTGCTGCGCGGCCTGTTCCTGACGTCGCGACGCGAAGTCCGCGGCCTCTTCGTGACGTCCCGCACACGTGCCCCGCGCGAATGGCGCCGCCTGCATGCGGCAGCCGGCGGCGGCCAGCCGGAACGCCTGCTGGCGCGCTGCGCGCAGCGGCTGCGCCGCGGCGCAAGCGCAGCCCGACAGCGCGCGGTGGCGCTCGCGTGGCACGCCTATGAAAACGCCCTCCTCGCATCGGCGCGCACGCGCCGCTCGCCCGTCCGCACGATCCGGTCGAACGAGACCGTCGGGCGGCTGATCGACAAATACCGGATCCAGGCGCACTACCTGCAACGCGATTGCTGGCTCGGCGAGCGCCGCGTGCTCGCGCTCGCGCGACGCGCCGCCCAGGCCCAGGTGCCGCTGTTCGCCGCGCACGGGATACACGATCCCGTTTGCCCGGTCCGCAACGTCGAGCGCCTCGCGCGGGCCGTACCCGAGGCGAAAATCGAACGCGTGCGGGCCGGGCATCTGGCCAGCGACCCGGCGCTGGCGCGCAGCGTCGCACGCGCCGCGCATGCGATGTTCGCGACGGTGCCGTTGACCTGACGGCCCCGCGCCCGCTCGCGGCATGACGCCGCGCGACGACACGAGCGAACGCGCCGCGCTCAATCCCACGCGTAGCGCACGCCGACCCATGCGCCGCGCGGTGCGCCGGGCCCGACGAACTGCTCGTTCACCGGATTCGCGCCGTCGAAGGTGTGGTTCGGCCCGTTGAAGAAATTCTGGCCCAGTGCGCCGAAGCTCGCGTAGCGCCTGTCGAACAGGTTCGTCACGCTCGCGAACACCTCGAACCGCTTCGTGATCCGGTAACGCATGTCGAGATCGACCAGCACGTAACCTGCGATCCGGCCGTTGACGTCCTCGTTGTTCTCGTCGCCGCGCGCATACACGCCGCTGCGCCACGTTACGTTCGTACCGATGTCCCACGCGGACGTCGCCGCGTAGTCGAGCCGCAGCTTCACCGTATGCGCGGGAATGCCGGGGATGCGGTCGCGCGGCTTGACCGTCACGTTGCCGTTCGCGTCGGCCGCCGAATTCGCCGGGCTGTGTTCGGTCCACGAAGACCGGTAGGTCGCCTCGACATGGCTGTACGACAGCCCGACACCGAGCGGGCCGAACCGCGTGCGGCCGGCGAGCTCGATCCCCTGTCGCCGCGTATCGCCGACGTTGCGGAAATAGCCCTGCGCGCTGGCCGGGCTGCTGATGAACTGAATGTCGTCGCTCAGTGTCGTGCGATAGGCCGCGACGCTCCAGGTCGTCGCCGCGCCGACGCGGCCGCGCACGCCGGCTTCGAACGTCTTCGAAATCACGGGCTTGAGCGCCGGGTCGGCGATGAAGTCGTTCGGCAGCGAACACGGCGCGGACGGGTCCGCGCACGCGAGCTCGATCGCGGTCGGCGACCGCATGCCCTCGTTGTAGGTTGCATACGCGGTGAATCCCGCGACCGGATTCCAGTTGAGCCCGACCGCCGGGTTGAAGCGCGAGAATACATGGTTGCCGTCGAGCAGCGGCTGCACGCCGCTCTCGTCGCCGATTCGCGCTTTCGACCAGTCGTAGCGGCCCGACAGCGTGAGCGTCCAGTGCGGCGTCAGCGACAGCGCATCGCTCAGGTATGCACCGACGCTCGCGTTGCGCGTCTTCGCGCTGGTCTGCCGGACGAAATCGCCGATGCCGATCGCCTCGCGCGCATCGGTGAACGATGCGTCCTGCGACGACGCGACGTAGCTCGAGTTCGCGACATCGGCCGAGACGCCCGCGACCAGCCGGTTCGCCATTCCGCCGAGCTTGCCGAGCAGCGTGAGCTGCACGCTGCCGCCGTAGCTGTCGGTGACGATCGTCGATTGCGCGTTGCTGCCCTGCACCGTGTCGACCGTGCCGTCGTCGTTCACCGAACCGTAATCCGTATTGTTGTTGCTGCTCGTGTTCGCGTTGCGCAGGTGCCGGTAGTATGCGTTGCCGCTCAGCTCGACGTTCTCGCCGAAAAAGCGATCGCCCGACAGCGTCAGGTAGCCGGCGCTGTTGTGGTTCCGGTCCGGATACGTATACGCCTGCTTCGGGTTGTCGACGAACGAGCGCGGGATCGTCTGGGTGCCGGACAGCGTGTTGTCCGCGCCGCCTGCGGCGATCGACAGCGTCGTGTCCGCATCGGTATAGCGCAGTTTGCCGAACGCCTGCCGCACGCGGCTCGCGTTATGGTCCGCCCAGCCGCCGTCGTTCGCGAGGTTCGCGGTCGCATAGTAGTCGAGGTTCGGGCCGATCGTGCCGCCCTGCTCGATGCTCGCGGTCTTGCGGCCCCACGCGCCGCCCGACACCTCCGCCTCGCCTCCCGGGCTCGATTTGCCGTTCTTCGTCGTGATCGCGAGCGCGCCGCCGAGCGTGTTGAGCCCGTACACCGGGTTGGAGCCCGGAATCAGCTGCACGCGGTCGATCGCCTGCACCGGCAGGATGTCCCAGTTCACGACGTCGCCGAACGGCTCGTTCACGCGCACGCCGTCGACGAACACCGACAATCCCTGCGGCGTGCCGAGGAGCGGCGACGCGGTGAAGCCGCGATAGTTGACGTCCGTCTGATACGGATTGCCCTGCGCATCCGAGATCGTCACGCTCTGCAGGTTCGCGGCGAAGAAATCGGCGAGCGTCGCGCGGTGCTGGATCTCGAGTTCCGCCGCGCGCACCGTCTGCACGTTCGCCGGCACCTTCGACAGCGGCGTGCCGATCCCGAGCAGCGGCGTGGTGCCGACCACCACCACCGCAGGCAGCATGACGGCCGGCGCGGGCGGCACGATCGCGGCGGCGTCCGGCTGCTGCTGCGCGCGCACGCCGCCGGGCGGCAAGCCGAACAGCGCGAGCGCGCCGAGGGTCGTGCCGACGCATCGCGCACGCCGGCCACGTCGTGTCGCGCCGTCACACCCGGCGGCCTTTGGTCTCCTGATCATTTACGTTGTCTCCGCATTCCTATTCCGCCGGCGCGGGCGATGCACCGCGCGGCGACGAGTTGTCGCGAAGCGGGCGTGCGAGAACCGTGCCAGCGCAGCGCTGCGGAACGGCATGCGTGCAACCGGCGGCCCGCTGCGCCGCGGACTGCGCCACCTGTCATGTTTGGCAACACTTCGCGCGCGACGGTGTACCTGAATGCAACACCTGCGTCGACGTCATGGCGCGTCTCGCCGATCGGCACATCACCCGCGACCCGCCGGTGTACCGCGCCGCACCGGCATCCCGCCGCGATGGCATGCGACTTGCGTAAAGGGCAGTGCACTCGGCCCGGACACCCCAACCGTGCCGGCGCGACGAATCGTTCGCGGCGGTGCGACCACAATGACTCAGGAGACAACCATGAAGAAACTCTCGGCTTCAGCGAGCCGGCTGGCGACGACCGTAGTCGCGGTGGCCGCCGCCATCGCACTGAACCCCGGCCTCGTCGAAGCGGCCGCGGACTACCCGGCCGTGACCTACCAGCGCCTGACCGATGCACACGGCGACCCCGGCTGGCTGACCTACTACCGCACCTACGACGGCCGCTCGCATTCGCCGCTCAAGCAGATCGACACGTCGAACGCGAAGGATCTCAAGCAGGTCTGGGCGTACAAGTTCCCCGCCGACCTGAAGCAGGGTTTCGAAGCCACGCCGATCGTCAACGGCAACTATCTGTTCGTGACGACGCCGAAGGACAACGTCTACGCGTTCGACGCGAAGACGGGCCGCCAGCTGTGGAAATACGAGCCGAAGCTCGGCGCGGCCTCGTTCAAGACCGCGTGCTGCGACGTCGTCAACCGCGGCGTCGCGCTGTACGGCAAGAACGTCTACATCGCGATGCTGAGCGGTGAAATCGCGGCGCTCGACGCGCAGACCGGCAACCTCGTGTGGAAGAAGCAGATGTTCGAACCGGGCCTCGGCTACGCGTTCTCGCTCGCGCCGCTCGCGATCGACGGCGCGATCGTCGTCGGCACGTCCGGCGGCGAATACGGCATTCGCGGCTACATCGCCGCGCTGAACCCGGAGGACGGCTCGCAGGTCTGGAAGCGCTACACGATTCCCGCCGCCGGCGAAAAGGGCGCGGAAACCTGGCCCGACGGCATGCAAAGCCACGGCGGCGGCGCCGCGTGGCTCACCGGCACGTACGACGCCGCGTCCCGCACGCTGTACTGGGGGGTCGGCAACCCCGGCCCGTGGCTCGCCGCGCTGCGCCCCGGCGACAACCTGTATTCCGACTCGCTGCTCGCGCTCGACGCGAAGAACGGCAACCTGAAGTGGCACTACCAGTACACGAACAACGACACGTGGGACTACGACGGCGTGAATGCGGCCGTCCTCGCGGACATCAAGTACAAGGGCAAGGACTACGACGCGATCATCCACGCGGACCGCAACGGCTTCTTCCACGCGATCGACCGCACGACCGGCAAGCTGATCTACGCGACGCCGTTCGTGAAGGCGTTGTCGGTCACCGGCTACACGGCCGACGGCAAACCGATCCAGGACGCATCGAAGTTCCCGAAGGCCGGCACGACGATCGAAACGTGCCCGAGCTTCCTCGGCGGCAAGAACTGGTGGTCGATCTCGTACGACCAGGAACGCAACATCGCGGTCGTGCCGGCACTGCACGCGTGCATGAGCCTGACCGGCAAGTCGGTCAGCTACATGGAAGGCCTGCCGTATCTCGGCGAAGGCTTCGAGATCAAGCCCGAACCGGGCAGCGAAGGCTACGGCGAACTGACGGCCATCGATGTGAACACCGGCAAGAAGCTGTGGAGCCACTGGTCGAAGAAGCCGTGGAACGGCGGCGTCGCGACCACGGCGAGCGGCCTCGCGTTCAGCGGCTCGCTCGACGGCCACCTGTACGCATTCGACACGGCGACCGGCAAGGTGCTGTGGGAAAGCCCGCAACTGGCGAGCGGCATCATTTCGCAACCGTCGGTGTACGAGGTCGACGGCAAGGAGTATGTCGCCGTGCTCGCCGGCTACGGCGGCGCGAACCCGATCTGGGGCGGCCCGATGGCCGACATCGCGAAAGACGTTCCGCGCGGCGGCACGCTCTACGTGTTCGCGCTCGACTGAACGCGCGCCAGCCCCGAGTCGCGCCCGCATGCGCCCGATGCGGGCGCGACGCCCCACCCGCCTCAACCGGACACACGACCATGAATACTCGTCTCACCTCCGTTACCGTCGCCAGTCTGCTCGCCGTGGGCGTGGCGCTGACACCGGCAGCCGCGTCGGCCGGCGTGCGCGTCTGCACGTTGCCCGGCAGTCCGACCACGGCGCTCGACCGCGCCGTTGCGCGCGAAGTGTTCCGCACCGCGGGCATCGCCGCGACCTTCAACAAACGCGGCGTCGACGACAATGGCGACGACGACGGCATCTCCGCCAGCGAGCTGACGAAGTCGCTCGAACGCGACTGCGACGTGATCGCCGGCTTCCCGCGTTCGGCGATCGCCGATGCGTCGGGATCGAAAATGACGTTCTCGCAGGGCTATCTGCGCTCCGGCTACGTCAGCGTGTCGCTGCGCGATGCGCACGCACCGGCCGGCACGAAGGAAACGATCGCGGCCACGTACGGCAGCCCGTCGCAACTGATCGCCGCGCAGCAGGCGAACGCCCGCTTCGACCTCGAGAACACGAGCGAGCAAACGATCGGCGCGCTCGCCGCCGGCCGCGCGCAGCGCGCGATCGTCTGGTATCCGAGCGTCGTCGCCTACGCGCACGCCCATCCGAAACAACGGTTCCAGGTTGCGGCGACGTCGTCGCCGTATTCCGACTGGCAACTGTCGTTCGCCTTCGGGCCGGGCAAGGACGCGCTGCAGAAGCGCATCGACGCCGCGCTGTCGCAGATGAGCGGTAACGGTCGTCTCGCATCGCTCACGCGCGGCTGGACGCTTCCCGACGACATCGCGCAAGCCGCCGCCACGACCGCGCCCGGCCGGTTTCTCGACGGCGCGCTCGCGTCCGCGCAGCGGCCGGCAAGGAGCGGTTTCATCAAGGTGTCGACGGGCGAAGGCAGCGGCGTCCCGTCGTTCGACCAGACGCAGGTGCAGCACGGCAAGAAGCTGTACGCCGATGCGTGCGCGAAATGCCACGGCGACCAGCTAGAGGGCAATACCGCGCCCGCGCTGAGCGGGGAGGCGTTCGCTCCCGAGGGCAAGTCGCACATCACCGTCGGCGGCATCTTCCTGTACATGTCGAGCAACATGCCGGCCGATCGCCCCGGCAAGCTGACCGCGGAGGAATACGAGGACCTGATGGCGTTCCTGCTTTACTCGAACGGCTACGACACGTCGAAGAGCAAGCTGACCGCCGATATCGCCAACGCCTCGAAGGCGCCGCTCATCGCCGGGCCGCGCAAGTAAGCTCCCCGCCCACCTTCGCTTCGATCGACCGTCGCGCCGGGATGCACGCCCGGCGCGCGGGCCGGACTTTTTCCCATCATTTCATTCAGGACGACATCATGATCTCCCGCCATCGCCGAACCTTCTTCGTTCAGGCCGCCGGCCTGTGCGCCGCGCTCGCGGCCGGCACGCGCGCATTCGCGGCCGCACCGCCCGTCGACGAAAACGACGCGACAGCGAAGACGCTCGGCTACCGCGCAAAGGCGACGACCGTCGACGCAGGCAAGTTCCCGAAGTACCAGGCCGGCCAGACGTGTTCGAACTGCCGCTTCTACAAGGCTGCCGCGGGCGAATCCTTCGGTACGTGCCCGATGTTCGCGGGCAAGGCGGTTGCCGCCGAAGGCTGGTGCAACGTCTATGCAAAGCTCGCGTGACGCCGGGCCCGGGCGCGACGGCGCGCCGCGTCGCGGCACGGACGCCGAATACGCGGTCCGTCTGCATGCGCTGATCGCGCTGGGCATCGACCGCGGATACGTGACACGCGGCGAAATCGCCGATGCGTCGCCCGGCGACGCGGTCGACGGTCCGGATTTCGATGCAGCCGCGTCGATTCTGCGCGAGCTCGGCATCGACGTGCGCGAGCATGCGGACGCGCGTACCGCATGGACGCTCGACCGCCATTTCGCGCAAGTGTCGGAAGTCGCGGCGCCGCTCGCCGACGCATCGACGCCGCTCGCGGCCGACGACCTGCCCGCGGGCCGGACCAACGACCCGATTCGGCTCTATCTGCGGGAATTGAGCGCGACGCCGCTGCTCGAACGCGACGAAGAAATCGCGCTCGCGCTTCGCCTGGAAAACGGCCGCGCGGCATGCATCGGCGCCTTGAGCCGCGATCCGGCGGCGCTCGCCGTCATCGCGGCGATCGCGGACGACATCCGCGCCGGCAAGGTAGCGGCGTCGGCTTACGTGACGGGGCTCGTCGGCGATGCCGAGCCGTCAGCGCGTGCGCCGACGATGTTGCCGGGCGATCCGACCGTGGCATCGCCGGTTTCCGACGACGGCGCCGGTCTTGCCCTCGACAGCCCGGCGTGGCGCGATACGATCGTCGACGCGCTCGAGCGCGCCGCTGCGCCGGCATCGGCGATGCAGCACGCGTTGCATGCGAACGGTTTCGCGTCGGCCGCTTACCGGGCACTGCTGCGCGACGCAGCCGCATCGACCGGCCGAATTCGCTTCACCTCGCGCGCGATCGAACGTATCGCGCAAGCGAACGGCTTGCGCGCGACTCAGGCGCGCACGGTCGAAAAACGGCTCGCCGATACGCTGGCCGCCTCGGGCATACGGATCGAAGCCGCGCGCCACGATTTGTTCACGCGATGCGACGACGTACGCGCATGGCTACACGCATGCAGCACCGCGCATCCCGGCTGCGCGGCCGCCCTCGCCCGTCATGCGCCGGCGCTGCTCGAAGCGCGCAGCGCGCTCGCTCGCCTGGCTGCCCAGTCGCCGCTACCGCTCGACATCGCGATCGCGCTCGATGGGAGGCTTTCGCGTATCGAGCGTGCGATGCAACCCGCGAGAACGAAGCTGTTCCAGAGCAATCTGCGGCTCGTCGTCTCGGTCGCCAAACGCTATGCCGATCGCGGCCTGCCCTTCTCCGATCTGATCCAGGAAGGCAATATCGGCCTGATGGAGGCAGTCGATCGCTACGATCACCGGCGCGGCTTCAAATTCTCGACGTATGCGACGTGGTGGATCCGCCAGGCGATCACGCACGCGCTCGCCGATCTCGGACGCACGATACGCGTGCCCGCGCATACGGTCGATTCGCTCAACAAGCTGTCGCGGCTCGCACGACTGCACCGGCAGCGGACCGGCGACGTCGCGGACGCACGGTCGCTCGCCACGCAGATGCGGCTGCCCGTCGACAAGGTGCGCGAACTGATGAGCATCGTGCGGGAACCGATCTCCGCCGACCTGCCGGTTTCGTCCGATCACGACCTCACGCTGGGCGACGTCACGATCGACGCGGATGCGCCGACGCCGGAAGAAGCGGCGAGCGCCGGCCAGTTGCGCACCGCGGTTGCCGCGCTGATCGACTGCCTCCCGGTACGCGAAGCGTGGATTCTTCGCCTGAGGTACGGCATCGATGTCAAAAGCGAGTATTCGCTGCGCGAGATCGGCCGGCAACTGAACCTGTCGGCCGAACGCGTTCGTCAGCTCGAGGTATCCGCGCTCGAACGCATCCGGCAATTCCGGCACGCACCGGCGCTGCGCTCGCTGATCGCCTGACGCGGCGGCACCGGGCGACCATCATTCCGCTCGCACGAAAACTGATCAGGACTGCAACACGATCTGCTGCATTTATGAACGCTTCCTCGTGTCGCGCTACCGTCCGCGATGTCGCTGGGTCGACCAGGTGGTTCGCCACGCGCCCGGCTGTCGCGGCTTTCCCCGCCTGCACGCACCGGTCGCGCGCCTGGCATGCATGTTGCATTTTCCCGAGCGCCGTCAGGAATCACATTCGCGCCGGCAACAAGCATCGCCGTGCGTTCCCCGACGGCACGGCATGCAGGCGGCTCACATCGATTCCGTTACGGCGCTTTTAATTAGTAATACGTATTACAACACTCAAAAAAACGGAGACAGACGATGAAGAGCAGGACATGGACGATTTGCGCGGCGCTGCTCGGCGCGGCGGCAAGCACGAGCGGTTTCGCGCAGAGCAGTGTCACGCTGTACGGCGACCTCGACGCCGCCTTGCTCTATACGAGCCGATCGCTCGATTCGGCAACCGGCGGCAACGCCGGGCGCCAGTTCGCGCTGACCGACACGGGCATGACGCCGACCAACTTCGGCATCACCGGAAGCGAGGATCTCGGCGGCGGGCTGCACGCGAAGTTCAAGCTGGAGAGCGGCTTCAACGTCACGGATGGCGCATTCGGCCATTCGAACGGCAACTTCTTCGGCCGCCAGGCGTGGGTCGGGATCGACGGCGGATTCGGCGAAACGAAGGTCGGCCTGCAGTTCTCGCCGTTCGTGCTCGCGATACTCGGATCGGACCCGCGCAACGTCTCCCACTTCGGCGCCGCCCTGGTGCCGTACGTCGACAACGTGCTCGTCACGGGCCTCTTCAACCCGAACGCGATTTCGTATACGAGCCCGACGATCGCCGGGCTGACGGCCAGCGCGATGTTCGGCTTCGGCGGAAAGGCCGGCGACTTCCAGGCGGGACGCCAGTATTCCGGAAGCGTCACCTATACGAACGGCCGCTTCATGCTCAACGCGGCGCTCTACGACGGCAACGGCGGCACGTCCCCGACGCCGGTTGCGAGCACGGTCGCGTTCGTCGGCCGCACGATCGGTGCCGCCTATACGTTCGGCCCCGTGACCGGCAAGGCGTCGTTCACGAGCTACAAGGTCGCCGGCTCGTTCAGCAACAACGTGTATAGCGCCGGCCTCGACTATCGCGTCACGCCGGCCCTCGACCTGAATACCGGCGCGTGGTACACGACCGACCGCAACGATTCGCACAATCACTCGCTGCTTGCCGCGATCGGCGCCGACTACAGCCTGTCGAAACGAACGGGCCTGTATGCGCAGGTCGGCGTCGTCAACAACCACGGCGCGATGAATACCGGCCTCGGCATCACGGGCGGCGCGTTGTACGGGTTGCCGGGCACGACGGTCGGCGTCAACGCCGGCATCCGCCACGTGTTCTGACGCAGCGCTCGCGAACGGGCGGCCGGCACGCGCCGCCCGTTCGGCTGCGCAAGTCGGCACGGCCCGCACGGCAACGCGGCGCAAACCCGACGCAAACGCGCCCCGCCCGGCGCCGGTCCGGTCGTCCGGCACGCCGATCTCGATGTTTACCCGACCTCAAGTCCGCGGCCGGGCGGCCGTCAAGTCAGGAACGCACGCCCAACCTCCGCCGGGAACCCGGCGCGCGTCTTTCAAGGAGACCCACCCACGTGAACTTCTTCGGAATCGGCCGCGGCCGCCGTTCGACGAGCGCGCTCGTCGGCGACATCGCCGAACAGGCCGGCAGGCTCGGCATCGAGATCTGCGACGTATCGGGCCACGTCGAGGAAGTCGCGGCCCGCGTCGCCCGGCAGGCCGAGGTATGCCATACGCTGCGCGAATCGGCCGCCCTCACGCTGCGCGGCAACCACCGGATCGCCGAGGCCGCGCAGCAGGTGCGCGACGTCAGCGCCAATGCGTCGAATGCGGTCCGGCAGTCGCAGCAGACGATCGAGGCATCGCTCGCGGACATTCACGGCCTCGTCGAGGGCGTCACCACGATCGGCGACCAGATGGGCGCGCTGCGCGACGCGCTCGATCACGTGCGGGCCGTGTCCGAGGAAATCTCCGTCATCGCGCGCCAGACCCACCTGCTCGCGCTGAACGCCGCGATCGAGGCCGCGCGGGCCGGCGAGTCGGGCCGCAGCTTCGCGGTCGTCGCGGCCGAGGTCAAGAACCTGTCCGCGAAAACCGGGCAGGCGACGGCTCAGATCGAGACGACCCTCGCGCGGCTCGCCGAGCAGACCGAGCGCCTGCTCGCGGAAGGCACCGACAACGCCGCGCGCGCATCGCGTGCGCGAGGGCACGCGCACGATCGGCGAGGTCGTGCACGCGACCGGGCACGCGATCACCGAGCTTGCCGGCGGGGCCGAACAGATCGCGTCGCTGACGGACGAGATCGAGGCGCAGTGCCACCGACTCGACGAGCAGGTAGGCGAGATGGCGTCCGGCGTCGAGAACTCGGCCGACAATTTCTCGCAGGCCAAGGACCGGCTCGGCAATCTGCTCTCCGTTTCCGAGACGCTCATCGAGCTCACCGCCGCAACCGGCATCGAATCGCCCGACACGCGCCTGATCGGCACCGCGCGGAGCACGGCCGCCGCGATCGGCAAACTCTTCGAGGAAGCGGTAAGCCGCGGCGATATCGCACTCGACGCGCTGTTCGACACGCACTACGAACCGATTCCGGGCACCGACCCGCAACAGTTCATGACACGCTTCACGGCATTCACCGATCGCGTGCTGCCGGCCGTCCAGGAGCCGGTCCTCGCCCTCGACGAACGCATCGTCTACTGCGCGAGCTTCGACCGGCAGTGCTACCTGCCGACCCACAACCGGAAGTTCTCGCTGCCGCAGCGCGCGGACGCCGCCTGGAACGCCGCGAATTGCCGGAACCGCCGGATCTACACGGACCGGACGGCGCGCATGTCGGTATCGCATGACAAGCCGTTCCTGCTGCAGACCTATCGCCGCGACATGGGCAACGGCCAGTTCGCGCTGATGAAGGACGTCTCCGCGCCGATCGTCGTCGGCGCACGGCCGTGGGGCGTCCTGCGAATCGGCTACAGCGTCTGAACCGGGGCGTGCGGGCCGCGCCTATTGCTCCAGCCCTACTCCCAGCGGCCGCTGATCGCTGCGCCCGTGATCGTCGACCACCCGCACCGTATAGCTGCCGGCCGTCCCCGGCTGCCAGAACAGCGCGTCGCCCGGCGTACTGCGGCCGACATACGCATCGTTGACGAACCAGTACAACGCATGCGCGCTCGCATCGGCCGTCGCGTTGAACGCGATGCGCGTCTCCCCGGTGCGCGTCACCCGCATCGCATACGTACTGCCGCGCAGCGGCGACGTGATCCGCGGCGGGTCACCCTCCACCTGCCCCGCATCGCGGCAGTCCGCATTCTGCGGCGGCCGCCTGCGTGGAATACCCGCCTGCGCGAACACCTGCTGCAGGTCCGACGGCCAGAACTCGAAGATCTCCGTATGCGTGCGCTTGCCGTCGTACGGCGGACACGCGGCCTTCCCCGTCGCATCGTCGATCACGACGGGCCGGTGCACGTTGCTCACGCGAATCGGCGACGTGCCCGGAACGAACCACGTCCAGCCCTGTTGCGGACACCATTCGTTCGGCAGATCGCCGCTCGCGAGACAGATCCGCACGCGCTTCAGCCGCGGCGGCATCGCGCGCGGCGGCTCGGCGAGCGGGCGCTCGGCGTTCATCGCATCGACGACCTGGAAGAACAGCGGCGCGGCCGCATCGACGCCGACGAAGGCCGTATTGGCCGAATTGTCGAAATTGCCGACCCACACGACCAGCACGTACGGGCCGAACACGCCGGCCGTCCACGCATCGCGGAACGACCATGACGTGCCGGTCTTCCAGTACACGGGCACGCTCGACGGCTGCGCGCCGCTCGTCTCGTCGGGGCGCAGGTGCTGGCGCAGCATGTCCATCGTCATGTAGCTCGCGTCGGCGCTCAGCAGGCGCCGGGCGGGCCGCGCCGGCTCGTCCGCGCGCAATCGCAGCGGCCGGAACTCGCCGCGATTCGCGAGCATCGCGTACAGCGCCGCGAGATCCTGCATCGTCACTTCGCCGCCGCCGAGCACGAGCGCGAGCCCGTAGTGCTGCGCGCTCGCGAGGCGGCGCACGCCGGCTTCCTGCAGGAACCGGTACAGATCCGGCGACTTGAGCTGCGACGCGACCCATACGGCCGGCACGTTGCGGCTGCGGTTCAGTGCGTCGGTCGCGGTGATCGGCCCGAGGAAATGGCCGTCGAAATTCTCCGGCGCGTACGGGCCGAACGACGTCGGCACGTCGCGCAGCACCGTCTGCGGATGCAGCACGCCCTGGTCGAAGCCGAGCGCATAGATGAACGGCTTGAGCGTCGAGCCCGGCGAGCGCCGCGCGAGCGTGCCGTTCACCTGCCCGTCGATCGTGCGATCGAAGAAGTTCGCGGAGCCGACCAGCGCCTTCACGCCCATGTCGCGCGTATCGACGAGGATCGCCGCCGCGTTGCGCACGCCGCGCGTGTCGTTGCGCGCGACATAGCGTGCAACCTGTCGTTCGAGCGTGCGCTGCAGGTCGAGATCGAGCGTCGTCACGAGCCGCGCGCCGGCCTCGCTGTCGTCCGCCGCACCGCCCGACGTCGTGCGCCACGCGCCGCGCGCGGCGAGCGCCTGGTCGACCGCATGCGGCGCGTCGAACGGCAGCGCGGACAGCGGCCGCATCGCGAGCGGCAACGCGAACAGCGGCTTCAGCGCAGCATCGCCGGGATGCGTCGTCAGCCAACGCGCAAACAGCCGGTTGCGCGACGCGGCCAGCGCGCGGTTGATCTCGTCCTGCCCGCCGCGCACGCGCCGCGCCGGGTCCTGCGGAATCACCGCGAGCGCGAGCGCTTCGGGCAACGTCAGCGCATCGGGCATCCGGTCGAAATAGACGACGCTCGCGGTGCCCGCGCCTTCGACGTTGCGCCCGTACGGCGCGTCGTTCAGATAGGCTTCGAGGATCTGCCGCTTCGAATAGAACAGCTCGAGCTGCAGCGCACGCGCGACCTGCGCGAGCTTGCCGGCCGGCGTGCGCGTGTTCAGCTTCCACAGCGAGCGTGCGAGCTGCATCGTCAGCGTCGACCCGCCCTGCGGATTGCCGCCGCGCACGTACGTGATCCACGCGCCGCGCGCGAGCCCGTACGGGTTGAAACCCGGATGCCACCAGAACCAGCGGTCCTCGTGCAGCATCACGGCTTCGACGAGCTGCGGCGACATTCGGTCGAGCGGCACCCATAGCCGGTAGCGCTCGTCCTTCGCGAGCGTCAGGCGCAGCAACCGGCCCTGCGCGTCCGTCACCGCGACCGACGACGGCTTCCAGTCGCGCAGCGGCGGATGCGGCCACAGCCGGCACGCAACCAGCGCGCCGACCACGAGCAGCACGCCCACGAGCCAGTTCTGCCAGCGGTGCAGCCAGCGGCCGGCACCGTGCAGCGCGCGCCGGACGGCAGAGGCTTCAGCCACGCGCGAGCACTCCCCGCTTTCGACGTGGCGCGCAACGCCGCGGCATCCGCCTCGTCATCGCGCGCGCTCCACCGTCAGCGCCGTGCCGCCCGGCGCCTGCGCCTGCACCCGGCGGTCGTACATCGACTCGCCGTACGCGGGCGGCGCCACGAAGCGGCCCGCGTTGCTCGCCTTGATGCGGTAGACGAATTCGCGCACGTCGGTCGTCGCGGTGCCGTAGATCACCACGCGATCCTCGCGCACATCCGCGAACTGCGGCTGCCACGTCGACCCCGTCACGCCGATCGGCGACCGCCACGGCGCATCGGCCACCGGCGCCGACGCGCCGCCGTTGCCGTCGCCATCCTGCGTGTCGGTCGCGGGCGGCGGCGCGATCACCGGATCGAAGCCGCCCGGCAGCAGGTCGACGATCGCGATGTTGCCGACGTTCGCCGAACCCGTCGCGCGGATCTTCAGGTGCACGTCGATCTCCTGGCCGAGCGTGATCCTGTCGAGCGGCTTGCCGTTCGTGTCGGTGTAGTCGCGCACGATCTCCAGCCCGTTCCTGATCGCCTTCGTCGACGTGCCGCGGTCGTAGCCCGACTGGCTCGCGACCCACCACGCCGGCAGCGTGCTGCCGTTCACGAAGTCGACGCGCGACGCGCCGGCCGCCCACGTGCCCGAGCGCACGAGGCCCGCCTGGATCGACGACACGTCCTTCGCGCCGGCACCCGCACGCACCTCGTCGATCGCGAGCCGGTCGAGCTGGCCCGCGTTCGACGCCGCGTATGCGTCGAGCGCGAGAATCGTCATCGCCGACGACAGCGTGTTGTAGCGGTTGTCGACGAGCGGCGCGGCGAGGTTGTCCATCGCGCGCGGCGACAGCTTGCTCACGCGTTCGGGGAAGTGCTTCGCGAGCAGGTACAGCACGCTCGCGTCGCGCGTCAGCGGGTCGATGTAGTAGCCCGTCACGTAATCGCCGTCCGACGCGCGCTTGCGTTCGAGCAACGCCTGCGGGCCCGCGATCAGCGCGGCGGCTTCCTTGTCCTGCTTCAGCAGCTGATACGACGCGGCGAGCCATGCGGCCGCGAGATCGTTGTTCCAGTCCTTCGGGTACGCCTCCTGCAACCGTTTCTGCACGGCCGCGAGGCTGTTGGTCGTCACGTTGCCCTGGCGCGTCAGCAGGTACACCGCGTATGCGCGCTGCCGCAGCAGGTCGAGCGAGCCGAGCGCGTCGTTCGCGGCGAGCTTCTGCAGATAGGCGTTGCCGGCATCGAGCATGTCCTTCGGCACCGCGATGCCGCGATCGCGCGCATCGAGCAGCACGTGCATCGCATACGCGGACACGAACGGATCGGCGTCGGGCGTCGCGCTCCACAGCCCGAAGCCGCCCTGCGCGTTCTGCCGGCCGCGCAGCACGCCGAGGAACTGCGCGATCGCGCTCGCATTCGCCGCATCCGCGCCGGCTTCGGGCGCATGCATCGCGCTCGTCAGCGCGCGCACCGACAGCCACTTCGCCGCGAACACGCGCGGCACGACCGCGCTGACCATCTGCTCGCTGCAGGCGTGGTCGAAGTTCACGAGATACGACGACAGCCCCTCGGACAGCACGAGCGGCGCGGTCGAGATGCTCGCGTCGCGCGACGCGTACGCGTCGTACATCGACCGCAGGTTCGGCACGCTCGCCTTCTTGCCCGGATCGACGCGCGCGATGTCGAGCTGCGTACGGAACGCGGCGGCCGGCCGCACCGACACGTCGACGCGCTGCTGCGCGCCCTTCGCGCCGTAGCGCGCGCCGAACGACAGCGCGCCCGAACCGAGCGTATCGGTCGCCTTCACACGGAACATCGCGACGCCTTCGTGCTGCGGCGCGAGCGCGACGCTCTGCGTCGCCGGACCGATCACCTGCAACTGCGGGCCCGTCTTCAGCGTGACCGCCACCGGCACCGGCTGGTTGCCCACGCCCGTCAGGTTGTTCGCGACGCCGACGCTGACGTCGGCCTCGTCGCCCGGCGCGAGCGTCGTCGGCACGTTCGGCGACAGCACGAAATCGCCGCGCACCGTCGTCGCGCCTTCAAACGTGCCGACCAGGTCCGGCGACACCGACACGGCCATCACGCGCAGCTTGCCGTTGAAGTAGTCGGGCACCGTGTAGCTCAGGCGCGTGTCGCCGTTCACGTCGACGATCCCCGACCAGTAGACGACCGGCTTGTCGCGCTTGCGCTTGAACGGGTTCAGCTGCCGGCCGATCGCGTCGTCGGCGTCGCCGCCGGGCGCGGCCATCGCCATCAGCTTCTCGAAGTCCGGCAGGATCAGGTCGAGGATCTGCGACGTGCCGACTTCGAGCATCCGCTTGCGGAAGAAGAACTTCAGCGGATCGCCGAGCTTGTAGCGCGCGACCTGCAGGATGCCTTCGTCGACCGCGAACACGACGACCTTTGCCGGCTTCGCCGAATGCACGGTGAAGTTGACGGTATCGCCCGGCTTCACCAGCGCCGGCGCCTCGACGCTCACCGCGTTGCGGCGCGCGTCGAGATTCACCGAGAACGGCACGACGCCGTAGCTCAGCGGGCTCATGAAGATCTCGTCCGACGACGGATCGCGGATGTACTGCACGTTGATGTAGCCGTTGCCTTCGAAGCCGGCCGGCACCGTGATGTGCTGGATCGAGCTCGTCGTGTCCGCATGGAACCATGCATGCGCGTACACCTTGTCGCGCTCGATCGTGATCAGCCCGCTGCCCGCATAAGGCGCGCGGATCGCGATCTCGACCTGCTCGCCCGGCCTGAAGTCGTGCTTCGCGAGGCTCACCTGCAGCTCGGCGTTGCGGTCGAGCGAGCGCGTGACGTTCGCGGCGCCCGTGACCGAATACTCGATCCGGTTCACCGCGGTGCCGTCCGCGCGGCGGATCACGAGCGCGTAGCTGCCCGGCTTGTCGGTACGCAGCGCGAAGTCGAGCCCCGCGGCCGGAATCGACAGCGGCTTCTCGTCCACCGGTACTTCCTTCAGCCGCGAATCGTATTTGTATGCGCCGGAATCCTGCTTGGTCAGCACCGACACGTAGCGCTCCTCGACGAGCTGCGCACGCAGGTCCTTCACGTCGATCGCCTTCGCGCCCGGATCGATCGCGACGAGCCGCACCGAGCGCGGGCTGCCGCGCTTCACGTAGCCGAGATCGTCGACCGACTTGTAGCCGACGAGCCAGTCGTTGTTCGACACGAGCGTCTGCGCGTTCGCCACGACGTTGCGCCCGCCCTCCGCTTCGTATGCCTTCGCCTGGAAGTACAGCTGGTAGGTCGCGTCCGCGTACTTGTCGAGATCGAGGTCGAACTCGGCATGGCCCTTGTCGTCGGTCGTGCCGTCCTGCAGCGTCGTCGTGTAGCCCTCCTTCGCGCGCCGCGCATCGAAGAAGTGATAGCCCTGCCAGCTGCGGAACGACGGCCATACGGGGCGCAGCGTCAGCGTCGCCGCGACGCGGCGCTTCTCGGCCGGCGTGCCGAACAGGTTCTGCGCATCGACGATGCCCTTCAGCCCCTTCGGCTTCACCCACCCTTCGACGACCTGCTGCGACAGCTTCACGTCGACCTTCATCCGGTCGGGCAGGAACTCCTTCACCTGGACGGTCGTGCTGCCGATCGGCTCGGCACCCGGCTGGCCGTCCTTCACGATATACAGGTTGACCGTCCACGTGCCGGTCGGCGCCGTTTCGGCGGTCGTGTAGCCGAGTTCGGTGAAGCCCGTCGCATCGACGGTCACCGGCTTGCGCTCGACGGTGATCCCGCGCGGGTCGACGATTTCCGCCTGCAGCGGCACGCCGGCCGGGCTGCGCGCCCAACTGGCCGCGCGCACGATCAGGCCGATGTGGAACGGATCGCCGGGCCGGTACAGGCCGCGATCCGAGAACAGGTACGCCGACAGCTGCCCCTGGCCCGTCGCGTTGCGCTCGCCGTCGACGTCGAAGCGCGAGAAGTCGAGCTGACGGTCGCGCCCGGCCACCGGCAGGAACGACAGGTCGGTGTCCTTCTTCACGACATACAGCTGCGGACGCTTCTCGCGGTCGAGCCCCTTGAACGCGGGGAAATGCACGACGCCGTCGGCGCTGGTCGTCTGCGTGAACAGTGCCTGGCCGTTGACCGCGAGCACCGACACGGTTGCGCCCGCAACCGGCCTGCCGGTGCGGATCGACTGGATGAACACGTCCTGGCTGCCATCCAGCGCCTTCTTGACCAGCATCCCGAGATCGGTCACGACGATCAGGCGCGTGTCGCCGAGTGCGTTGTCGCCGTCGTCGCCATTGCCGCTGCTGTCGCCCGCATCGGCGTTGTCGGACTGATCCTGGCTACCGTCGGCGGACGATGCATCGTCATCCTTCGCGTCGTCGGTCTGCTTCTTCGCGGCCGCCGGATCGAACTTCGACAGGTGCAGCAGGAACACGCCGCGCTTGCCGCCCTTCAGGTACTGGCCGAGATCAATGCCTTCGTAATGGGCCTTGCCGGGCTCGCCGGCCGGGAACGCGCGCGTCTGCACGAAGCGCTCGACGATGTGATCCTCGCTGAACGAATAGGACAGCTCGGGCCGCGCGTACGTGCCGTTGTTGAAGCTCACGAGATGCTGGATCTGGTCGGGCAGCACGCGGCCGATCTCGACCTTCATCCCCGGCAGGTTGCGCGACACGACCGACAGCCGCTTGCTGCCGCTCATCGACAGCAGCGAGCCGTCCGCCATGAAACGCAGCAGCTTCGGATAGTCGGGCACCGTGAACGCGCTCGTCACGGGCTTGCCGAGCAGGTAGCCGCCGGCCGACTTCAGGTCGCCCTCGACCCGCACGACGACGCGCTCGCCCGGCGTCGCGTGGTACTTGAAGCTCTGCAGCGTCGCGAAATCGTTCTCGGTCGGCACCGCTTCGAGCGGCAGCGGCTTCGACTGCTTCAGCACCGCGTCGCTGATGTCGGCCACGTTCCATTCGTACGGCGGATCGTCGTCCGACTGCTCGACGCCCGGCTTGCGCTTCGGCAGCACCCACGCCTTCGCGCGCGCGGCGAGATCGGCGCTGCGCACACCGTCGGACGTTTCGGCGACGAGCACCTGCTCGGGCTCGTAGCGCTCGTTGTCGACGAGGGTCGGCGCGACGTTGCCGATCGACAGGCTGTACAGCCCCGGCACGCCGACCGACGCATGCAGCACGTCCGGCGTGCCGTTGCCGCCGCGCGCGCTCTTCACGCCCTTGTCGACGTCGAGCCGCACCGACAGCGGATCGCGCGGGATCTCGAGCGGCTGCGAGTAGACCCACGCGCTCGTCTTCATCTTGTCGTAGTTGACCGTATAGCGCAGCGGCGACGCGCTCTTGCCGTCGCGGCCGACCAGCACGAGGCCGATGCGCTTCTCGAACTCGGCCGGATCGACCGGGTAGTTGAAGCGCAACTGCAGCAGGGCCTGCTTCTCCGCCGGGTTGTCGGAGTTCTGGTAGAACTCGTTGTTGCCGAAGGTGGCGGCGAACGCCGGCAGATCGAACGCGAAACGATCGTCGCGCATGATCACCTGCGGCGCGAACACGCGGTGCACCGCGAAACGCACCTCGACGTGCGCGCCGACCGGCCAGTCGGCCGCCGGCGTGAAGCGCAGCGTCTTGTCGTCGACCCACTCCCACGCGCCCTTCAGCGCGGGCGTCATCTCGATGCCGTCGCCGGCCGGCTTGCCGACCCGCTCGATCGGCGCGGCCGACTGCGCGAACGCCACTTCGAGCGGATGCACGGTGATCTTCGGCTTGTCGGTGTCGTCGACCTCGTAGGTCGTGATCGCCGGCGCCTTCACGGTGAAGCCGACGGTTTCGGGCTCGGGCGGCTTCGGGCGATGCTTGAACCAGTAGCCGCCGTAGCCGAGCGCGGCCGCGAGCAGCACCAGGCCGCCGGCATGCCACGGACGGCGGCGCACGGCCGCCGCGGTGATGCCCATCCACGCGGGCGCCGTCCACGACACGTCGCCGACCAGCGGCCGCAGCGCGCAGCCGAGCAGCCACCAGACGAAGCCCGCCACGCGAATCGGCAGGAGCAGCAGGAAGCGCAGCAAATCCATGTTGTTATTTCCTTGTTCAAGGACGTGCGGCCGGCTTCGGCGGCGTTCCCCGAGATTTATCGGTCTGTGACGGCGCGGCCCTGGTTGCGCCGTAATGCTTGGAATGTTGTGTTCGACCGGATGCTGGCCGCCATTATCGATCAGACCCGAAAGGATGGAAATATCGGTGTGCCGGCGCGCAACGCCGCCCGACGACCGGCCGGACGGGCAGGTTTCGGCTCTCCGCCCCGACCTCGGCACACGGCCGCGCCGCGTTCGCTAGAATGCGCGGCTCGGCAGGATCGAATCGAAATGAAAGGAAACCGCTTGAAACTCCCGTTCGAATGGCAGATCGGGCTGCGCTACGCGCGCGGCGGCCGGCGCTCGGCCGGCGACGGCTTCGTGTCGTTCATCGCCGGCGCCGCGATGGCCGGCATCGCGCTCGGCGTCGCCGCGCTGATCGTCGTGCTGTCGGTGATGAACGGTTTTCGCACCGAGGTGCGCGACCGGATGCTGTCGGTGCTCGCGCACGTGGAAATCTTATCGCCGACCGGTTCGATGCCGGACTGGCGGCTGACCGCGCACGAATCGCTGCGGAACCCGGCCGTGCGCGCGGTCGCGCCCTATGTCGACGCGCAGGCGCTGCTGACGAACGCGGGCAGCGTGACGGGCGTCGCGCTGCGCGGCATCGACCCCGTGCTCGAACCGCGCGTGTCCGAAATCGCGCGCAAGCTGAAGACCGGCCGCCTCGACGCGCTCGTGCCGGGCGAGATGGGCATCGTGCTCGGCGCGGCGCTCGCCGATGCGCTGCACGTGAAGATCGGCGACCGCATCACGTTCTTCGCGCCCGGCCACGGCGCGCGCATCGGCGAGGCGCTGCCGCGGTTCCGCCAGTTCAACGTGGTCGGCACGTTCGAGTCCGGCCATTACCAGTACGACAGCGCGCTCGCGTACATCCACATCCACGACGCGCGGAAGCTGTTCAACGTGCCCGCGCCGACCGGCGTCCGGCTGCGCGTCGACGACCTGCAGCGCGCGCCGGAGATCGCGCTCGCGCTGTCGCGCACGCTGTCGGGCGACCTGTACATCCGCGACTGGACGCGGCAGAACCGCACATGGTTCGAAGCCGAACGGCTGCAGAAACGGATGCTGTCGCTGATCCTGATGCTGATCGTCGCGGTCGCCGCGTTCAATCTCGTGTCGTCGCTCGTGATGACCGTCACGCAGAAACAGGGCGACATCGCGATCCTGCGCACGCTCGGCGCGCCGCCGCGCTCGATCATGAAGATCTTCGCGATCCAGGGGACGACGATCGGCCTCGCCGGCACGCTCGCGGGCGTCGCGTCCGGCTGCGCGATCGCGGTGAGCATCCCGTGGGTGCTGCCGGCGATCGAGCAGGTGCTCGGCATCCGCTTCCTCACCCCGTCCGTGTACTTCCTCAGCTCGCTGCCGTCGAAGCTGTCGGCGATCGACGTGATCGAGGTCGCCGCGGCCGCCTTCCTGATGTCGTGCGCCGCGACGCTGTACCCGAGCTGGCGCGCCGCCCGGGTACGGCCGGCCGAGGCGTTGCGCGACGAATAGGCCGCGCGTTACGCGGTCTCGTGGAAGCCGACGCTGTGGCTGCCGTCCGGCGTGTAGGCGGCGAGCACGTCGAGGCCGACGTCGACGAGTTCCGCGCGCATGCCGGCCGTCTTGTGGCCTGACGGGTCGACCAGGATCGCGGTGCCCGACGACAACTGGCGCACGGTATTCAGCAACGCGAGCGTGCCGCGCGCGGTGCCGGCCGACTGCCCGACCGTCAGCGGCGTGCCGTCTTCCGCGACGAGGCGCTGGCCGGACGTCAGCGGCTGGTTGCGCGCGACGGACGCGTTGAGCAGGCTCATGAAATGAAAACGCGCATCGGCGTTCCGGCCGGCCGCCGCGCGGTCGCTGTCGGTGAACGTGTCGCCGCGCACGGCCGCGCCCTGCGCGGCGAGGTCGACCGCCTGGTCGTGAAACGCGTTCACCGCGGCCACGAGGCCGGCATTCGCGTTCAGCGTCGACTCGATCCACGCGCGGTCGCTCTCCGGCAGGCTCGTCGAGTCGACCTTGATCTGCCCGTTGTCGGTCGTGAAGTCGAACGACGCGTCGGCCAGATCCGGCCGCTTCGCGACGATCTCCTGCATGCTCGCCGCGAGCGGGTCGGTCACGCCGCGCAGCTTCATCGTCAGGTCGCCGACCATCGACAACTGTTTGGTCAGCGCCGCCTGCATCGCTTCAGGATCCAGTGCGCTGACCGTGAGCGGCTGGCCGGGCGGGTTCCCGGAATCCGCCGTATCCGTGCCCTGGCGCCCGTCGAGCGCCGCCTGTGCCATCTGCGCGAGCGACAGGCCGCCCGCAGCCGTAACCGAAATCGTCATTGCCCTCTCTCTCCTTTCAGACTGTTTTTCACGGTTTACGGACGGATTCCACGAAAGTTGAGACGGTATCGCGTCAACACATGCAAACTTTGTTTGACTCAAGCTAAAAAAGTTTGACACGGACATTTCACTGAGATAACTTTTGCGCAAGCTTCCGGAAAGCAATCCGGCCCGCCGTGCCGGCTCGTTTCGCGCTTTCCTGCCATTGCCGCACCGCCGTTCGCAACATTCCCGCGTCACCGCATCGCGCCGTTCCGTTTCATCCGAAACCTGAAGGAAGCCCGGTCATGCCTGCGTTTGATTCGCACTCCTGCATTCATTCCGTGCCGCCGCCGCGCTGACGCGCCATTCGCGCTCCGTTCGGGGCGAGACGCCGGTGCGCGTCGCCCGCCGCTTTTGATGGTGCAGTTCCGCTTCATCCGATGCAGTACCCGGCCAGGCCGCAGGGGGCGTATCGCGAGCCGCGTCGGTTCCAGACAATCACAAGAGACGAGGTCGATCCAATGAACATTCATCGAACCGGATTCCGGCGCGCGTGGCTGCCCGCGCTCGTGGCAGCCGCGACGCTCGCCGCGTGCGGCGGCGACGACGGCGGCGGCGCGGCGGGGGTATCCGCACTCGCGCAGGGCCAACAGGAGGGGGCCGCCGCAGCGGCGGCCGATGCGCAGTCGCTGGCGTCGCACGTGTCGCCGTCCGGTGTCCCGTACGCGAATCCGGCCAGCAACGGACGCTACAAGCCGGTGATCAGCAACGGCCAGGTGCAGCCGTCGCTGTCGGGCGGCACGATCGAGGAAAACGCGTGGGTCGACACGCCGGTCGATTCCGACGGCGACGGCACGCGCGACCGCATCCACGTGCGCATCGTGCGGCCGTCCGAAACCGCGAACGGCGCACGCACGCCCGTCATCGTGCTCGCGAGCCCGTACTACGCGGGGCTCGCCGACAGCCCCGACCACGACGTCGACGTCGAACTCGACGGCACGCCGCATCCGGCCGCGAACGCCGGCGCACCGGCACCGGCATCGGCATCCACGCGCATCCTGGCCGCCGCGCCGCAGTCGCGGATGCTGCAGCAGGTCGAAGCGGCCGCCGCCGGCCGCTCGTGGATCGAGAGCTACTTCGTGCCGCGCGGCTTCACGATCGTCTACGCGGATTCGCTCGGCACCGCCGGCTCGGACGGCTGCCCGACGATCCTGACGCGCGACGAATCGGTCGCGATGGCGTCGGTGATCCGCTGGCTCGGCCGCGACGCGACCGCGAAGGACGCGAACGGCAAGACGGTCGTCGCGAACTGGTCGACGGGCCACGTCGGCATGTACGGCGTGTCGTACGACGGCACGCTGCCGAAGATGGTCGCGAGCCTGCGCACACGCGGGCTCGACGCGATCGTGCCGATCGCCGGGCTGACGAACATGTACGGCTACTACCGCTCGGGCGGGCTCGTGCGCGCGCCGGAAGGCTATCAGGGCGAGGACGTCGACGTGTACATCAAGGCGCTGCTGACGAACGCGCATCCGGAACGCTGCACGCACCTGATCGACGAAGCGTTGCAGCAGGAAGACCGCAAGACCGGCGACTATTCGCCGTTCTGGGCCGCGCGCGACATCCCGACGGGGTTCGCGGTCGCGCCGGCACTCGTCGCGCAGGGGCTCACCGACGACAACGTGCGCGTCGACCAGTCGACGTCGTGGTATCTCGCGATGCGGCGCCAGGGCGTGCCGACGCAGCTGTGGCTGCACCGCCTGAAGCACACCGACCCGACGCGCGTGCCGGCGATGGGCGAAGCGTGGACCGCGGAGGTGAACCGCTGGTTCACGCGCTACCTGATCGGCTACAACAACGGCGTCGAGCGCGATCCGCGCGCGGTGATCGAGCAGGCCGACGGCACGCTGCTGAAGGAAGCCGACTGGGCCGCGCGCCGTGCGACGCCGGTCACGTACTTCGCGGGCGGCGACGGCGCAGGCACCGGCACGCTGCTGCGGCTGCCGAGCGGCGGCCCGCTCGCGCGCTTCACCGACGATGCGCGCATTCCGGCGCTCACGCTGGCGAACACGCCGACGGGCGAAAACCGCAGCCGCTTCGAAACCGCGCCGCTGACGGCCGCGGCGCGCCTGTCCGGCACCGCGACCGCACGCGTCAGGCTGACCTTCACCGGCGTCGCCAACGTGACGGCGCTGCTGGTCGATCGCGCGCCGGACGGCACGGCCACGATCGTCACGCGTGCCTGGACCGACCCGCGCAACCGGCTGTCCGAGTGGCTGACGGAACCCGTGCTGCCCGGCCTGCCGTACGACCTGAAGCTGACGTTCATGCCGCGCGACTACAAGCTGGAAGCCGGCCACCGGCTCGGGCTCGTCGTCCTCTCCAGCGACTACGAGGCGACGCTGCGGCCGACGCCCGGCACGGGCCTGACGCTCGATCCGGCCGGCACGTCGGTGACGGTGCCGCTGGCTTCGACGTCGGCGGGCGTGTAGTCGCACGCCGGCTGCCGGCATGACGGCACGGCCGCCCCCGCCTGCGCGCCCGTCGGCGCGGGCGAGGGGATCGCTGCAGGAACGGCACGCCTGCGCCAGGCTGCGAAAATCGAACGCCAACGGTGCCCTCCCATGATCCCCCTCAGCGCGAAAGCGATCGTCCGTGACGGCCGCTCGGTCCTGTTCCTGCGTAATCCACGCGACGAATGGGCGTTGCCGGGCGGCTGACCCGAAGCCGGCGAATCGCTCGAGGAAACCGTCACGCGCGAAGTGCGGGAGGAATGCGGGATCGTCGCCTCGGCGATCCGCCACGTGGCGAGCCGCTCGTGCGAGGTCGTGCCGGGCAAGCGCGTGCTCATCGTGTGCTTCGAGTGCCGGGTCGATCGTCATGAAATCGTCCTGAGCGACGAGCACAACCCGTTCGGCTGGCTCGACCTCGATGCCGACAAACCGGCGAACCTGCCGGATTTCTATTGGGCATTCCGCAGGCAGGCGGGCTGATTCGCGCCCGCCCTTCGGCACTCACACCGGCGTCAACACCGGCTGCCCCGCGAAATGCCGCGCCGCGTTGTCGAGAAACTGCTGCACCGACCGATCGAGCGCCTCGGGCGACCAGCCGCCCATGTGCGGCGTCAGCACGACGTTGTCGAGATCCGTCAGCGCGCGCGGCGGCTCCGGTTCGCCTTCGTACACGTCGAGCCCCGCACCGGCGATGCGCCGTTCGCGCAGCGCGTCCGCCAAAGCAGCCGTATCGACAACGCTGCCGCGCGACACGTTGACGAGAAAACCGCCGGGCCCGAGCGCATCGAGCACGGTGCGGTCGATCAGGTGCCGCGTGCCCGCGCCGCCGGGCGTCGCGACGATCACGAAATCGGCCCACTGCGCCAGCGCGTCGACCCGGTCGAAATAGCGGTAGGGAACGGGCTTCTCGGACCGGTTGTGATAACCGATCTCGATGTCGAAGCCGGCCGCACGGCGCGCGCACTTCTCGCCGATCTTGCCGAGCCCGACGATGCCGAGCTTCCTGCCCGACACGTTCGGCGGCATCGGCAACCCCTCGCGCCACACGCCCGCGCGGGTTTTCGCATCGAGCTGCACGACGTTGCGCACCGCCGCGAGCAGCAGCGCGAACGCGTGATCGGCGACACAATCGTCGTTGGTGCCCGCGCCCGTGACGACCGTGACGCCACGCGCCTTCGCATGCGCGACGTCGATGTGCTCGTAGCCCGCGCCGAGCGCGCTGACGAACGTCAGTTGCGGCAGCCCGTCGATCTCGGCGGCGGTGAGCCCCGTGCTGCCATTGGTCAGCACCGCGCGAATCGTGCCGCCGTGTTCGGCGATCGCGCTTGCGCGTTCGTCGGGCATCGGAGCATGGCGCACGTCGAACGACGCGGCGATCTTGCGCTGCGCGTCGCCGCGCAATGCGATGAGGACCAGCAACTCGGGCTTCATGTCGGCAAGTGTCCGCAGGCAGGGAACGAATTTCAGTGTAACAAGCGCACGCGACGGATGCGGGTTATCCCCACACGGGCTGTGGACACACCGCCGCACGCGGTTTGCCAAAGCCGGCTCAGTCAAGTAACTTTCGGCGTACGCCCCCGTCCTGGAGATCGGCCCAATGAAGCTCGCCCTGCCCGCCCGGATCCTGGGCCTCGTGTTCGCCGCCGCCATCGTCGCGCCCGGCGCGCACGCCGACACGCCCGTCGTGGTGTCGTCGAAGATCGACACCGAAGGCAACCTGCTCGGCAATCTCGTCGCGCAGGTGCTGAAGGCCCACGGCATTCCGGTCACCGAAAAGATCGCGCTCGGCACGACGCCGATCGTGCGCAAGGCGCTCACGAGCGGCGAGATCGACATCTACCCGGAATACACCGGCAACGCCGCGTTCTTCTTCAACAAGGCCGACGACCCCGTGTGGAAGAACGCCGCACAAGGCTACGACACCGCGAAGAAGCTCGACTATGCGGCGAACCACCTCGTGTGGCTCGAGCCGGCGCCGGCGAACAACACGTGGGGCGTCGCGCTGCTCGCCCCCGTCGCGCAGTCGCAGCACCTGAAGACCCTCTCCGATTTCGGCAAGTGGGTGGCCGGCGGCGGCAAGGTGAAGCTCGCGGCATCGGCTGAATTCGTGAACAGCGCGTCCGCGCTGCCGTCGTTCGAGAAGGCGTACGGCTTCAAGATGAAGCCCGAACAGCTCGTCGTGCTGTCCGGCGGCGACACGGCCGCGACGATCAAGGCCGCCGCGAACCAGACCGACGGCGTGAATGCCGCGATGGTCTACGGCACCGACGGCGGCATCGCGTCGAGCGGCCTCGCGGTGCTCGACGACGACAAGCACGTGCAGCCCGTCTACGCCCCGGCGCCCGTGATCCGCGAAGCCGTGCTGAAAGCGCATCCGCAGATCGCCGACTACCTGAAACCCGTGTTCGCGAGCCTCGACCTGAAGACGCTGCAATCGCTGAACGCCCGCATCCAGATCAACGGTGAACCGGCCGCCGGCGTCGCGAAAAGCTACCTGAAAGCGAAGGGCTTCGTTAAATGACGGATCGCGCGGCCGCATCCGCGCGGCGCGTGACACTCGACAAGGTCGGCATCCTGATCGGGGTACTGACGATCGTCGCCGTGTTCGGCCTGTCGTTCGCGGTGCTGCGGCCGAACCGGATCGCGGCCGGCACCGGGCTGTCGGTGTTCGCCGCGCTGCCCGCGATGCAGGGCGCCGCGCTCGCCGCGCTGTGGACCGCCGGCGCGTTGTGGGCGATGACGGCGAGCCGCCCCGCCTGGCGGCTCGCGGCCGGCTGCGCGGGGCTCGCGACGCTGGCGTATGCGGTCGGCGCGGCCGCGCGGCATGTCGTCGCGCCCGACGACATGCTGGCCCGCGTGTCGCCCGACGCGGGCGTCTGGCTGCTGCTGTTCGCGTGGGCCGTGCTCGTCGCCGACGCGCTCGCACGACTCGCGTTCGGCCCGTGGCGGCGCCTCGTCGCGCTCGTCGTCGCGATAGCGGCGATTTCGGTGCCGCTCGCCAGCGGCTGGTGGGACGGCCTCTCGGTGATGCGCGAATACGCGGTGCGCAGCGAAGATTTCTGGCGCGAGGCGATCCGTCACGTCTCGCTCGCGGGCGGCTCGGTGGCCGCCGCGCTCGTCGCGGGCCTGCCGCTGGGCATCGCATGCGCGCGCGTCGCGTCCGTGCGGACCCTCGCCATGCCCGTGCTCAACGTCGTGCAGACGATCCCCAGCATCGCGATGTACGGGCTGATGATGGCGCCGCTCGGCCTGCTCGCCGCGCACGTGCCGCTCGCGGCCGCGCTCGGCATCCGCGGGATCGGCGTCGCGCCGGCCGTGCTCGCGCTGTTCCTCTATTCGCTGCTGCCGATCGCCTCGAGCGTCGTGGTCGGGCTCGGGCAGGTGCCGCCGCACGTGACCGAAGCGGCACGCGCGATGGGCATGACGCGCGCGCAGCGGCTGCTGCGCGTCGATCTCGTGCTCGCGCTGCCGGTGATCCTGAGCGGCGTGCGCATCGTGCTCGTGCAGAACATCGGCCTGACCGCGGTGGCCGCGCTGATCGGCGGCGGCGGGTTCGGCACCTTCATCTTCCAGGGGATCGGGCAATCGGCCGCCGATCTCGTGCTGCTCGGCGCGATCCCGACGATCGCGCTCGCACTGGCGGCCGCCGTCGTGTTCGAAGCCGCGACATCGCTCGCGAAGGGGCGTGCAGGATGATCGAGATCGAACGGGTCGGCAAACGCTTCGGCGACGTGGTCGCCGTCGACGACGTGTCGCTGACGATGCAGCGCGGCACGATCACCGCGCTCGTCGGTGCGTCGGGCAGCGGCAAGTCGACGCTCCTGCGCATGATCAACCGGCTGATCGCGCCGACCAGCGGCACGATCCGCATCGACGGCGTCGATACGGCGACCGTCGCGCCCGAGCAACTGCGGCGCGGCATTGGCTACGCGATCCAGGGGCATGGGCTATTTCCGCACTGGAGCGTCGCGCGCAACATCGCGACCGTGCCGCGCCTGCTCGGCTGGCCGCCCGGGCGCATCGACGCGCGCGTGAACGAACTGCTCGACCTGTTCCATCTCGCGCCGGCCGAATTCGCCGGCAAGCTGCCACATGAACTGTCGGGCGGCCAGCAACAGCGCGTCGGCGTCGCGCGCGCGCTCGCGGCCGAGCCCGCGATGCTGCTGATGGACGAACCGTTCGGCGCGCTCGACCCGATCATTCGCGGCAAGGCGCAGGACGACCTGTTCGCGCTGCAGCGCCGCCTCGGCATCACGGTCGTGATCGTCACGCACGACATCGAGGAAGCGCTGAAGCTCGGCGATACGATCGCGGTGATGGACGGCGGCAGGCTGCTGCAGGTCGCGCCGCCGGCCGAGATTCTCGGCAAGCCGGCGGCCGGTGTCGTCGAGCAGCTCGTCGCGGGGGTCGACCGGCCGCTGCGCCTGCTCGCGCTGACGCCGATCGATACGGTGGCCGAACCCGGCCACGCCGACGGCGAGCCGATCGCCGCGACGCGCACGCTGCGCGATGCGGTGTCCGAGCTGCTGTGGCGCGGCGTCGACGCGCTGCCTGTCGACGACGGCGGCGAGCGCAATGCGCGCCGCATCACGCTCGATGCGATCCGCGCGCATGCGAGGAAGCCCGCATGACGGCGCATGGCAGCGTGCGGCCGACGCGTTCGGCGCTTCCCGCGTACGTCGCCCGCGCGGCCGCGCTCGCGCTGCTGCTCGTGCTGCTGTTGCGCCCCGCGTGGCTGCAGGGGGTATTCGCGCCGTTCGCGGACAACGGCGCGCCGGTCATCTACGATCGTGCGAGCCTGCTCGATCTCACGCTCGCGCATCTCGGCACGGTCGCGCTGTCGAGCCTGATCGGCACGATCGTCGCGGTCGCGGCCGGCATCGCGGTCACGCGGCCGGCCGGCGCGGATTTCCTGCCGGTCGCGCGCAGCGTCGTCGATATCGGCCAGACCTTCCCGCCGGTCGCGGTGCTCGCGCTGGCCGTGCCGGCCGTCGGCTTCGGCCTGAAGCCCGTACTGATCGCGCTCGTGCTGTACGGGCTCCTGCCGATTTTCGAAAGCACGATCGCAGGGCTCGAGGACGTGCCGCGCGACGTCGTCGACGCGGCGCGCGGGATGGGGATGAGCGGCTGGCAGCAACTCGTGTCGGTCGAACTGCCACTCGCGTTTCCGGTGATCGTCAACGGGATCCGGCTCGCGGTCGTGATCAATCTCGGCACCGCGACGATCGGCTCGACGGTCGCCGCGCGCGGGCTCGGCGACGTGATCATCGCGGGCCTGCAGACGTCGAACACCGCGTTCGTGCTGCAAGGTGGCGTGATCGTCGGGCTGCTCGCGGTGCTCGTCAGCGATGCGATCGGGTCGATTGCGCGAGTGGCGAGCGCGCGGCGCGCCTAGAAAACACGGCGACATTTTTCGAAGGAGAAGCCATGGGCGTCCTGGACACCGGCCCGTTTTTTCATGGCACGAAAGCGGATTTGCGGATCGGCGACTTGCTGACGGCGGGCTTCAGATCGAATTATCGGGATGACGTCGTGATGAATCACGTTTATTTCACGGCCCTGCCCAAGGGCGCTGGCCTGGCTGCGGAAATGGCCAAAGGCGACGGCAAGCCGCGGGTCTATATCGTCGAGCCCACCGGGGCATTCGAAAACGACCCGAACGTCACGGACAAGAAATTCCCGGGCAATCCGACGCGCTCGTATCGAAGCACATCGCCTTTGAAGGTCGTTGGCGAACTCGATCACTGGGAACCGTACGATCCGGCGTTCATTCAGCAGCTGAGAATCCGCATCGAAGCCGGCATCGGCGAGATCATCAACTAGCGGTCATCCGGACTCCGATGCGTGTCCGCGCAACGATCGCCGCGTCGATCGTTGCGAACGTCACAAGCCTACACATCGCTTTCATTCGAGCCGGCGCTCGACCGTCTGGCGCGATTGGCCGATATACTGTGCGCCTCCCATTTCCCCGCACTCGACCATGCGACGACGGTTTTTCTGGCTGATCGTGCTCTCGCTCGGCATTGCGCAACAGGTATCGGCCGAGCAGACGCCCGCTATGCCCGCCTCTGCGCCCGACGTGCTGGCATCGGCGCCGGCTGTCGCCTCCGCGCCGCTCGCGAACGCCAACGATCAGCCGAACGAAGCAAACCGCCGCATCACGTCCTACCTGACGAAGAAATTCGGCGTCGCAAGAGAAAAGGCCGCGAAGCTCGCCGATATCGTGAGCGTCACCGCGACGAAATATTCGCTGCCTCCCGCCCTCGTTTACGCCATCATCTCGATCGAATCGCGCTTCCAGGAAAAGGCGCGCGGCCAGCACGGCGCGACCGGGCTGATGCAGGTCGTGCCGTCCGCGCACCGCGGCATGCTGCGCAACGTGAAGGACCTGACCGAACCGAATGCGAACGTCGAGGCCGGCTCCCGGATTCTCTCCGGCTACGTGAAAGCGGCCGGCGGCAACGTCCAGGCCGGGCTGAAGAGCTACAGCGGCGGATCCAGCGCGTATGCGGCGAAGGTCATGCAACGGGTCGATTCGTTCCGGTTCGTGCTCGAACCCGATGACGATGCGCAAGCCGCGAATACCGCGAACGACGGGAAGGCGCAGATGGTGCCGGTCAGCGATCCGTCCGGCCCTGCGCCCGCCGCGAACCGCACCGCGAAGTAAGCAATGCGCACCCGCGTTCGCGCGTCGACGATCCGACATATTGCGATTCACAGGCCGAACCATCGATTGTTCCGGTATTTCAGGAACACAAGCGCCAATGGGCGGCAACGTCACATTCTTCGCATATTTCAGGAACGATAAACGCGTGCGGCGGCGCATTCGCGCCGCCGCCCCGTGGAGTCACCGGATCACCTCCCTCGTGCCTTGATCCAGCCCCCTTTGATCAAAGCTGCCCGGCCGCCCCGGTCCACCGCAAGTAATCCCCCCGCGTCCAGTCCAGCGACACGCCGACGCGTTTCGTCCCCGGCCGGATCTTCGGCTTGTACACCGACAGCGTGAGCGACTCCAGCGCCGGCCACTCGCGGAACGACAACACCGCGATATCGGCGACGAGCGTCTCCAGCAGCCGCGTATGCGGCTTATGCGACAGGAACGACGCGACACGCGCGCAATAGCCGTCGTAATCGATCCACTCGCCCTGCTCGCTCGGCTCGCAGCGATACCCGAGCCGCGCGTCGATCACGATCGGCTGCGGCGCTTCATGCTCGTGCGCATGAATGCCGATCCGCGCGGGCACCTTCAGTTCGTCGACGAACACGCTCCAGCCGCGCCCGCGCAGGCGCGGCGCGTCGATCGCCACGAACGGTTCGTCGAACGGCTTCATGACACGAGCGGCGCCGCGGCGTCGAGCATGATGCGCACGAAATAGTCCGCGAAGCTGCGACGCAGGACGATCTCGAACGTGTCGTCGCCGGTCGGGATCAGCGTGATCGGCGACTTGAAGTAGTGCGACTGCGCGCACTGGCCCGGCTTGAACACGCGCGGATGCAGATCGAGCGGGCAGCCGCGCGCGATCACGTCGCGCACGCGCTCGCCGCTGATCTCGACGACCGTATAACCGCTGCCGACATCGACGGCCGCCGCATACGAACCCTGCACGGCTTCCGCGAGCTTCGCCTCGAGCACGCCGGCCGGCACGGGCCCGTTCGAGCGCACGAGCCACTCGTCGGGGCCGAGCCACAGCACGTCGTACTCGGCGCCGCGCGCAACCGTGTTCGGCTCCGCGGGCGGCCGGCAGCCGACCACGCGCTCGAACGCGGCGACGAACGCCGGATCGCTCAACTCGCCGCGCACGTTGACGAGATCGAGGAAGGGCCGCTCGCGCAGCGTGAACTTCTTCGATGCGCGCGCCTGATGCGGCTTGAGCACATCGGCCGCGCCGACGAACGGCGATTCAAGCGTCACGCCGCCCGCGCCCGCCACCTGCGTCTGGTTTCTCGTTTCATTCCACATGCTGGCGCACCCCTTCGGTATCGTAGAAAACCGGGCTCGAGATCGTCGCGGTGATGCGCTTGCCGTTGGCCAGCGGAATCACGACGCTCTCGCCCATCTTGTTCAGGCCGCCCTTCACCACCGCGAGCGCGATCGAGCGCTTCAGGATCGGGCTGTAGTAGCTCGACGTCACGTGACCGATCATCGGCGTCGGATCGACCGCCGACACCTGCGTGTCCTTCGCGATGATCTGCGCGCCTTCCGGCAGCACGAACTGTTCGTCTTCGGTCAGCAGGCCCACGAACTGCTTGCGGCCTTCCTTCGCGGTGTCCGACCGCGCGAGCGAGCGCTTGCCGAGGAAGTCCTTCGACTTCGCGACGACCCCGCCCATCCCGAGGTCGTACGGCGTGATCGACCCGTCGGTATCCTGGCCGACGATGATGTAGCCCTTCTCCGCGCGCAGCACGTGCATCGTCTCGGTGCCGTACGGCGTGATGTCGAACTCGGCACCGGCCGCCATCAGCGCTTCCCACACCGCGCGGCCCGCGTTCGCCGGCACGTTCACTTCATAGGCCAGCTCGCCCGAGAAGCTGATCCGCATCACGCGCGCCTTCGCGCCCGCGACGGTACCGTTCCGGTAGCTCATGAACGGGAATGCCTCGTTGCCGAAGTCGATGTCCTGGCACACCTTCTGCACGACCTTGCGGCTCTTCGGGCCGACCACCGCGAACGTCGCCCAGTGGTCGGTGACGGACGCGAGCCGCACCTTCATGTCGGGCCATTCGGTCTGCAGCCAACGCTCGAGCCACGTGAGCACGCGCGCCGCGCCGCCGGTGGTGGTGGTCATCATGAAATGCTGGTCGGCGAGGCGCACGGTCACGCCGTCGTCGAACACCATCCCGTTTTCGTCGAGCATCAGCCCGTAGCGGCACTTGCCCACTTCGAGCTTGTTCCACGGGTTCGTGTACATCCAGTTCAGCAGCTTCACCGCGTCGGGGCCCTGGATGTCGATCTTGCCGAGCGTCGATGCGTCGAGGATGCCGACGCTGTTGCGCACCGCGAGGCATTCGCGCTTCACGGCCGCATGCAGGTCCTCGCCGTTCTTCGGGAAATACCACGGCCGCTTCCAGTTGCCGACGTCCTCGAACAGCGCGCCGTGCTCGACGTGCCATTCGTGCACGCAGGTCTTGCGGATCGGGTCGAGGAAATCGCCCGTTTCGCGCCCCGCGAACGTGCCGAACGACACGGGCGTGTAGTTCGGGCGGAACGTCGTCGTGCCCGTTTCGGGAATCGTCTTGCCGAGCGCGCCCGCGAGGATCGCCATCCCGTTGATGTTGCCGAGCTTGCCCTGGTCGGTGCCGAAGCCCATCGCCGTATAGCGCTTCACGTGCTCGACCGACTCGAAGCCTTCGCGCGCGGCGAGCAGGATGTCGGCGGCCGCCACGTCGTTCTGGAAGTCGACGAACTGCTTCGGCCCGCGTGCGGCTGCCTCGCGGCTGCCGACGAGCCACAGCGGCTGCAGTGCGCCTTCGACGGTTTCCGCGACCTGCGGCGCGACCGGGCGCTGCGCGGCCGTGAAGCCCGCGGCCTTCGCCGCTTCCACGCCCGCATCGACCGCGAGCCGCAATGCGCGCGCCAGCCCGAATTCGCCGGCCGCCGCGCCGACGCTCGCTTCCGCCTGCACGGGCTTGCCCGGCAGGAAGCAGGCCTTCTCGTCGTTCCAGCAAGCCTTGCCGCCCGACTGCGCGAACAGGTGCAGCACCGGGCTGAAGCCGCCCGACATCGCGACCAGGTCGCACGGGATCGTCTGCAGCTTGCCGCCTACCTGGCCGTTCGTGAGGGACGCGACGTCGACCGACGATACGCGCCACTTGCCCGACGCGGCCGTGACGACCGCCCCGCTCATCACCGTCACGCCCTGCCGCTTCGCGGCGGCCGGCAGCGCGCCGTTCGACGACGCGCGCGAATCGACGACCGTCACCTTCGCGCCGCACGCCTTCAGGTCGAGCGCGGTCTGGTATGCGCGGTCGTTGTTCGTGAACACGATCGCGTTGCGGCCCGGCAGCACGCCGAAACGATGCACGTAGGCGGACACCGCGCCCGCCAGCATCACGCCCGGCAGGTCGTTGTTGCCGAACACGATCGGACGCTCGTGCGCGCCGGTCGCGAGGATCACGCGCTTCGCGCGGACCTTCCACAGCAGCTCGCGCGTGCCCTTGCGCATCGACACCGGCAGGTGATCGGTCAGGCGCTGCGTGACCGTCACGAGGTTGTGGTCCTGGTAGCCGAACGCGGTGCTGCGCGACAGGATCGTCACGTCGGGCAGCTTGCGCAGCTCGGCCTCGATCTTCTCGACCCACTGCAGCGCGGGCTTCGCGTCGATCTCCGCGCGGCACGACAGCAGGCTGCCGCCCAATTCGCGCTGGTCGTCGACGAGAATCACGCGCGCGCCGGCCGTCGCGGCCGCATGCGCGGCGGCGAGGCCCGACGGGCCACCGCCGACCACGAGCACGTCGCAGTGCGCGTAGCACTTGTCGTAGCGATCGGCGTCGAGCACGTCGGGCGCCTTGCCGAGGCCGGCCGCTTCACGGATCTTCTCTTCGTATTTCGGCCACATGTTGCGCGGCCACATGAACGTCTTGTAGTAGAAGCCGGCCGGCATGAAGCGCGAGAACTTCTGGTTGATCGCGTACTTGTCGTTCTCGAGCGTCGGCTCGGCGTTCACGCTCGTCGCGACGAGGCCCTGATACAGCTCGATCTCGGTCGCGCGCGCGTTCGGCACGGTATACGGGCCGGACTCCAGTTGCACGACGGCGTTCGGTTCGGCCACGTCCGCCGTCACGATGCCGCGCGGACGGTGGTACTTGAAACTGCGCGCGACGAAGTGCACGCCGTTCGCGAGCAGCGCGGACGCGAGCGTGTCGCCCTGGAAGCCCTGGTACGTGCGGCCGTTGAACGTGAACGTCAACGGAATCGCGCGATTGATGCGGCCACCGGTGCCGAGGCGGTCTTTCTGGCTCATTTGCTCGTGCCCTCTTCGTGTGCGTTGCCGGCAGCGGCGCCGCTGATGGCAGCCCCACCGAATTTTTCGTAGCCCTTGATATCGTAGGTCACCGTGTCGCGCGTGACCTTGAACCAGCGGCGGCAACCCTGCGTGTGCAGCCATTGCTCCTTGTGCAGCCCGCGCTTGTTCTCGCGCATGAACACGTACTCGCCCCATTCGCGGTCGGTCATGTTCTCGTTGTTGACGGGGCGCACGATGTCGGCTTCACCGCCGCACGAGAATTCGGATTCGGCGCGCGGCCCGCACCACGGACATTCGATCAGCAACATGTTGTTTCTCCTCGTTCAGTGCGCGACGGCGGCAGCGCCGTGCTCGTCGATCAGGTGGCCCGTGTAGAAGCGGTCGAGCGCGAACGGCGCGTTCAGCGGATGCGGTTCGTCGCGCGCGATCGTGTGCGCGAACACCCAGCCCGAGCCGGGCGTCGCCTTGAAGCCGCCGGTGCCCCAGCCGCAGTTGAAATAGAGGCCCTTCACGTCGGTCTTGGTGATGATCGGGCACGCGTCCGGCGACACGTCGACGATGCCGCCCCACTGGCGGTTCATCCGCACGCGCGAGAACACCGGGAACATCTCGACGATCGCCTGCAGCGTGCTTTCGATGATGTGGAAGCTGCCGCGCTGGCCGAAGCCCGTGTACTGGTCGATACCCGCGCCGATCACGAGGTCGCCCTTGTCGGACTGGCTGATGTACGCGTGCACCGCGTTCGACATGATCACCGAGTTGACGACCGGCTTGATCGGCTCGGACACCAGCGCCTGCAGCGGGTGGCTTTCGATCGGCAAGCGCACGCCGGCCATGTCGGCGAGCGTCGTCGTGTTGCCGGCCGCGACCACCGCGACCTTCTTCGCCTTGATGAAGCCCTTCACCGTATCGACGCCGACCACCGCGCCGCCCTCGCGGCGAATGCCCGTCACCTGGCAGTTCTGGATGATGTCGACGCCGGCGCGGTCGGCGCCGCGTGCGAAGCCCCACGCCACCGCATCGTGGCGCGCGACGCCCGCACGGCGCTGGATCGATGCGCCGAGCACCGGGTAGCGGCTGTTCAGGTTGATCGTCGGCTCGATTTCCTTGATCTGCGCGGGCGTCAGAAATTCGGCGTCGACGCCGTTCAGCCGGTTCGCATTCACGCGGCGCTCGGTGTCGCGCACGTCCTGCAGCGTGTGGGCCAGGTTCATCACGCCGCGCTGGCTGAACATCACGTTGTAGTTCAGGTCCTGCGACAGCCCTTCCCACAGCTTCATCGCCTTCTCGTACAGCGCGGCCGACTCGTCCCACAGATAGTTCGAACGCACGATCGTCGTGTTGCGCGCGGTGTTGCCGCCGCCGATCCAGCCCTTCTCGAGGATCGCGACGTTCGTGATGCCGTGTTCCTTCGCGAGGTAGTACGCGGTCGCGAGGCCGTGGCCGCCGCCGCCGACGATCACGACGTCGTATTCCTTCTTCGGTTCCGGGCTCTTCCACTGCTTTTCCCAGTTCTCGTGATACGAGAGACCGTTGCGGAACAGGCTGAATATCGAGTAGCGGCTCATGTTGTGGTCCTTCGTTAGCATTCGATGACGTTCACGGCGAGACCGCCGCGCGACGTTTCCTTGTATTTCGTCTTCATGTCGGCGCCGGTCTCGCGCATCGTCTTGATCACGGAGTCGAGCGACACGTAGTGCTGGCCGTTGCCCTTGAGCGCCATGCGCGATGCGTTCAGCGCCTTGATCGCGCCCATCGCGTTGCGCTCGATGCACGGGATCTGCACGAGCCCGCCCACCGGATCGCAGGTCATGCCGAGGTTGTGCTCCATGCCGATCTCGGCCGCGTTCTCGACCTGGTCGGGCGTACCGCCCATCACGGCGGCGAGCGCGGCGGCGGCCATCGAGCAGGCGACGCCCACTTCGCCCTGGCACCCGACTTCCGCACCGGAAATCGACGCGGTTTCCTTGTAGATGATCCCGATCGCCGCGGCCGTCAGCAGGAATTCGACGATGCCGGCTTCGTTCGAGCCCGGCACGAATTTCACGTAGTAGTGCAGTACCGCGGGGATCACGCCGGCCGCGCCGTTGGTCGGCGCGGTGACCACGCGGCCGCCGGCCGCGTTCTCTTCGTTCACGGCCATCGCATACAGGTTGACCCAGTCGAGCATCGACAGCGGGTCGCGCAGCGACTCTTCCGAACGCGCCCGCAGGCGGCCGTTCAGCTCGGCCGCGCGGCGCTTCACGCGCATCGGGCCCGGCAGGTCGCCCTCGACCTTGCAGCCGCGCTCGACGCAGGCGGCCATCGTGCGCCAGATCGCGAGCAGCCCGGCGCGCACTTCGTCGGCGGGGCGCAGCGCGCATTCGTTGCGCATCATCAGCTCGGCGATCGACAGGCCGTGCTCGCGGCACTGGCGCATCAGGTCGTCGCCGGTGCGGAACGGGTACGGCACCTCGACCGCCGCGCGCACGCCGTTCACGCGATCGCCGTCGCGGTTCACGACGAAGCCGCCGCCGACCGAGTAATACTCTTTCTCGACGAGCAGCTGGCCGTGCTCGTCGAATGCCTGGAAGCGCATGCCGTTCGGGTGCACGATGCTCGTGCCGCTCATCAGCTTGCGATAGAAGCCGATGTGCTCCTTTTCGTCGAAGCGCACCGTCTGCCTGCCGAGCAGCGACAGCGTCTTCTCCGCGCGGATCACGGCGAGGCGCGGCTCGATCAGGTCGGGATCGATCGTGTCGGGCAGGTGGCCCTCGAGGCCGAGCAGCACGGCCTTGTCGGTGCCGTGGCCCTTGCCGGTCGCGCCGAGCGAGCCGTACAGCTCGACCCGCACGCGGCGCACGAAGCCGAGCAGGTTCGCGTCCTCGACGTGCGACGCGAAGCGGCACGCGGCGATCATCGGGCCGACCGTATGCGAACTGGACGGGCCGATGCCGATCTTGAACAGGTCGAACGCGCTGACGTTCATCTGGCTTCCTCTGGATGGGCGGTCGTGAAATGTCGTTGGGCCTCAGTACATCAAAGCGTAAAATCGGCCGATAGAACAAAAACGGCATCGGCGTGGGATACCGCCGCCAAGCGCCGCGCCGGCTACCCCGAAAGTGCGTTTTGGCGATGGTTGGCGACGAAAAACCACAAGTCCGGCCGCGGCCGATCGGCGACGCTGGCTGCATCCGCGTCGCCTCCGGCAGCCGCAACCCGCAAACAGTGTGAAACGAGTGAGACCGCCCGCCCGGCGTGACGAGATTGGCCGCGATGACCCCCGACGTACCCGCTTCCCCCCTCGCAGAACCCGCGCCGCGGCGCATCCGCTTCGGCATCGTGCTGCTGCCGAACTTCACGCTGACGGCCTTCTCGGGCTTCGTCGACATGCTGCGTCTGTCGGCCGACGACGGCGACTACAGCAAGCCCGTGCGCTGCGCGTGGAGCGTGATCGGCGAGACGCTCGCGCCGGTGCGCGCGAGCTGCGGGATCCAGATCACGCCGTGGGAGACGTTCGACGCGGCCGAGCCGTTCGATTACGTGGTGGTGGTCGGCGGGCTGCTGCATTCGGGGCCGCAGGCCGGCCCTGAAACGCTCGACTTCATCCGCCGCGCGGCGGCCGGCGGCGCGACGGTCGTCGGCATCTGCACCGGTGTGTTCACGCTGATGCGCGCCGGCGTGCTCGACGGCTACCGGACCTGCGTGAGCTGGTTCCATTACTGGGATTTCATCGAGCGGTTCCCCGCGGCCGATCCCGACCTGCTGATCGCGGACCGCCTGTTCGTGATCGACCGGCGCCGGATCACCTGTTCGGGCGGCCGCGCGTCGATCGATGTCGCGGCGGCGATCCTGCTGCGCCATTTCGATCACGCCACCGTGCAGAAGGCGCTGCGCATCCTGCTCGTCGGCGAGATGCAGAAAGGCAACGCGCCGCAGCCGCACCCGCCGGGCCTCGAACCGGCGACGCACCCGAAGGTCAAGCGCGCGATTCTCCTGATGGAACAACACGTGGGACGCGCACTGCCGCTCGAGGAACTCGCGTGCAAGCTCGACCTGTCGACACGGCAGCTCGAGCGGCTGTTCAAGGCCGAGACCGGCAAAAGCCCGCAGGCGTTCGCGAAGCAGGTGCGGCTGCGCACCGCCGCGTGGCTGCTGACGAGTTCGGACCGCACGGTCGCCGATATCGCGTCGAGCTGCGGATTCGCCGACGCGTCGCACCTCGGGCGCGAATTCCGCAAGCAGTTCGGCGTGCCGCCGGCGGCCTATCGCGAGCGCGGCGGCGAAGGGGTCGAAGCCGGCGAGCTGGCTGCGGCCGATCCGGTCGAAGACGTCGCCGACTGACGGCGACGCACACCGCCCCTCTTTCCAATCGACCACGCAACCCCACACGTTCGGGTCGGTTTAGACGGTGTTGGAACCGGTTTCAGTCAACTTAGCCGAAGTTGGCCGCCCAAAATCGAGGGTTATCCCGGATGCTGATACTCACTCAAATTTGTATGATGACCACATCACCTTACAAACCAGAGCGTCATGTTCGAGAAAATTCCCGCCCGTGCGATGAGCGACCACGTCGCGCAGCAACTGCTCAAGCAGATCGAAGTCGGCAGTTTCTCGGCCACCGGCAAGCTGCCGACGGAAGCCGTGCTCGCGCAGGAGTTCGGCGTGAGCCGCACGGTGATCCGCGAGGCGATTTCGCGGCTGAAGAACGAAGGCGTGGTCGAGCCGCGCCAGGGCAGCGGCGTGTTCGTGAACCAGCACGGCGCGATCCGGCCGCTGCGGATCGACTACGCGGAAGCGGTCGAAGCCACGTCGCTGCCGCACCTGCTCGCGGTGCGCCGCGCGATCGAGGCCGAAGTCGCGGCCGAAGCGGCGCTGCGCCACAGCGATGAAGACATGGCCGACATCGACGACGCGCTGCGCAAGATCGACGATGCGGTAGCCGTTGGTCGCGACGGCGTCGCGGAAGACGTCGCGTTCCACCGCACGATCGCGGCCGTCACCGGCAACCCGTATTTCCTGAAGACGCTGCAGTTCCTGAACCAGTACCTCGAAGCCGGCGTGAAGGTCACGCGGCGCAACGAAGCGACGCGCGAGGACTTCTCGCGCCAGGTGCGCGACGAGCATGCGGCGATTGCCGACGCGATCCGCGCACGCGACCCGATGGCCGCGCGCAACGCGGCGCGCACGCACATGTACAACGCCGCCCGCCGTCTCGCGGAAGCCGGCATCTGCTGAAGCCGGCGGCCGCTGCCCGCGCGGGCGCCGCCGCCGTCACGAACCTCTCCCGAATCGATCAAGGTTGACCATGTCACGAAATGTTGGAGTCATCGGCCTCGGCGCGATGGGCCTCGGCGTCGCACGCTCGCTGCTGCGCGCCGGCCTGCGCGTGCACGCATGCGACGTGCGCGACACCGTGCTGCAGGCGTTCGCCGCCGAAGGCGGCGTGGCCTGCGCGACGCCGGCCGAACTCGGCGCGCAGTGCGACGTCGTCGTCACGCTCGTCGTCAATGCCGCGCAAACGGAAACGGTGCTGTTCGGCGAACACGGCGCGGTCGCGGCGATGAAGCCGGGCGGCGTCGTGATCGCGAGCGCGACCGTCGCGCCCGAGTTCGCCGTCGCGCTCGGCGCACGCATCGAGGCCGCCGGCCTGCAGATGCTCGACGCGCCCGTGTCGGGCGGCGCCGCACGCGCGGCCTCCGGCGAGATGACGATGATGACGTCGGGCCCGGCCGCCGCGTACGCGGCATGCGAAGACGTGCTGGCCGCGATCGCCGGCAAGGTCTACCGTCTCGGCGACGCGCACGGCATCGGCTCGAAAGTGAAGATCATCAACCAGCTGCTGGCCGGCGTGCACATCGCGGCGGCGGCCGAGGCGATGGCGCTCGGCCTGCGCGAAGGCGTGGACGCCGACGCGCTGTACGACGTGATCACGCACAGCGCCGGCAATTCGTGGATGTTCGAGAACCGCGTGCCGCACATCCTGAACGGCGACTACACGCCGTTGTCGGCCGTCGACATCTTCGTGAAGGATCTCGGCCTCGTGCTCGATACGGCGCGCCGCAGCAAGTTCCCGCTGCCGCTGTCGGCCACCGCGCACCAGATGTTCATGAGCGCGTCGAGCGCCGGCCACGGCGGCGAGGACGATTCCGCCGTGATCAAGACCTTCCCCGGCATCACGCTGCCGCCCGCCCGCTGATTCGAACGACGTTCCTGCCATGACCGCTTCCGCTTCCCGTCCCCTGCTCGGCTGCATCGCCGACGATTTCACCGGCGCGACCGATCTCGCGAACATGCTCGTCAAGAGCGGCATGCGCACCGTGCAGACGATCGGCGTGCCCGCCGGCGGTGCCACGCTCGACGCCGATGCGATCGTCATCGCGCTGAAGTCGCGCACGATCCCCGCGGCCGACGCCGTCGCGCAATCGCTCGACGCGTACGCGTGGCTGCGCGCGCAGGGCTGCCGCCAGTTTTTCTTCAAGTACTGCTCGACGTTCGACTCGACCGACACGGGCAACATCGGGCCGGTGGCCGACGCGCTGCTCGACGCGGCCGGCGGCGGCTTCACGATCGCGTGCCCGGCGTTCCCGGAGAACGGCCGCACGATCTACCGCGGTCACCTGTTCGTCGGCGACGTGCTGCTGAACGAATCGGGGATGGAGAACCACCCGCTCACGCCGATGAAGGACGCGAACCTCGTGCGCGTGCTGCAGCGGCAGACGAAGTCGGCGGTCGGCCTGATCCGCTACGACACGATCGCGCTCGGCGCGGCCGCCGTGCGCACGCGGATCGAGCAATTGCGCGCGGAAGGCGCCCGCTTCGCGATCGCCGACGCGCTGTCGGACCGCGACCTCTACGTGCTCGGCGAAGCGTGCGCGGGCCTGCCGCTCGTTACCGGCGGCTCGGGCATCGCGCTCGGCCTGCCGGCGAATTTCCGCCGCGCGGAGCAATTGCCCGAGCGCGACAACGCGGCGTCGCTGCCGCGTCTCGACGGGCTGTCGGCCGTGCTCGCCGGCAGCGCGTCGAAAGCCACCCACGCGCAGGTTGCCGCGTGGCGCGCGACGCGGCCGAGCTTCCGCATCGATCCGCTCGCGGCGGCGCGCGGCGAGCCCGTCGTCGACCAGGCGCTCGCCTTTGCACGCTCGCACCTGCCGCAACCCGTGCTGATCTACGCAACGGCGACGCCCGACGAAGTGAAGGCCGTGCAGCAGGCACTCGGCGTCGAGGCCGCCGGCCATCTCGTCGAAAGCACGCTCGCGGCGATCGCACGCGGCCTGCGCGCGCTCGGCGTGCGCAAGTTCGTCGTCGCCGGCGGCGAAACGTCCGGCGCGGTCGTGCAGGCGCTCGACGTGAAATCGCTGCAGATCGGCGCGCAGATCGATCCGGGCGTGCCGGCCACCGCCACCATCGACGCCGAGCCGCTCGGCCTCGCGCTGAAATCCGGCAACTTCGGCACGACGGACTTTTTCGACAAGGCGCTGCGCGCGCTGGATGGAGCCGCACGATGAGCGACGAAGCGAAACTGCGCGAAGAGATCTGCGTGGTCGGTGCGAGCCTGTATGCGCGCGGCCATGCGGTCGGCAGCGCCGGCAACATCAGCGCGCGCCTGCCCGACGGCTGGCTGATCACGCCGACCGACGCCTGCCTCGGCCGGCTCGACCCGAACGACATCGCGAAGGTCGGCCCGGACGGCCAGCCCGTCTCGGGCGGCACGCCGTCGAAGACGCTCGCGCTGCATCGCGGCATCTACGCGCGCAACGCGGCAGCGAACGGCGTCGTCCACACGCATTCGACGCACCTCGTCGCCCTGACGCTCGCGGGCGTGTGGCGCGACACCGACGTGCTGCCGCCGATCACGCCGTACTACGTGATGAAGGTCGGCCACGTCCCGCTGATCCGCTACCGCCGCCCCGGCGACCCGGCCGTCGCGACCGAGGTCGCGGCGCTGGCCGACCAAGTGCGCGGCGTGCTGCTCGACCGCCTCGGCCCCGTGATGTGGGGGCCGTCGGTATCGCAAGCGTCGTACGCGCTCGAGGAGCTCGAGGAAACGGCGCGGCTGTGGCTGATGACGAACCCGAAGCCCGAGCCGCTGTCCGACGCGGCGCTCGACGCGTTGCGCCAGCGCTTCGGCGCACGCTGGTAACGCCGCGCACCGCGCGCGTCACGCACCGATTCCCATGCCCGCCGTGTGCGCGGGCCTTTCCGTCAGCACACACACGACCCGGCGGCGTACGCGCCGCCGGCACACGATATTCAAGGAGACGACGATGACTGCTCTCGACGCGGCCGCAAGCCGCTCGCCCGCCGCGCCCGCCCAGGCGGCCGAACTCGACCGCACCTACAAGAAAGTGTTCTGGCGCATCGTGCCGTTCCTGATGCTCTGCTACGTGGTCGCGTATCTCGACCGCGTGAACGTCGGCTTCGCCAAGCTGCAGATGTCGCAGGATCTCGCGTTCAGCGAAACCGTGTTCGGGCTCGGCGCGGGCATCTTCTTCCTCGGCTACTTCCTGTTCGAGCTGCCGAGCAACCTGCTGATGCACCGCATCGGCGCGCGCATCTGGATCGCGCGGATCATGATCACGTGGGGCCTGCTGTCCGCGCTGTTCGCGTTCGTGAAGACGCCGACGCAGTTCTACGTGCTGCGCTTCCTGCTCGGCCTCGCGGAAGCCGGCTTCTATCCGGGCGTGATCCTGTACCTCACATACTGGTTCCCGTCGCACCGGCGCGCGAAGATCATCGCGGTGTTCATGTCCGCGATTCCCGTGTCGGGCATCTTCGGCAACCCGCTGTCGGGCTGGATCATGGAGCGCTTCCACGGCGGCTCGGGCTTCCACGGCTGGCAATGGATGTTCATGATCGAAGCCGTGCCGGCCGTGCTCGTCGGCATCGCGACGATCCTGTATCTCGACAACAGCATCCGCGGCGCGAAGTGGCTCGACGAGCGCGAGAAGCAGCTCCTCGAGGACGAAATCGCCGCTCAGCCGCAGGAACGGCAGCAGCACGGCCATTCGCTGAAGGCCGTGTTCTCGGACCCGCGCATGTGGTGGATGTCGCTGATCTATTTCGCGTTCGTCACGGGCCAGTACGGCCTCACGTTCTGGATGCCGACGCTCGTGAAATCGACCGGCATCACCGACACGCTGCAGATCGGCCTGCTGTCCGCGATTCCGTTCGTCGTCGCGATCGTCGTGATGAACCTGTTCGGCCACAGCGCGGACAAGCGCCGCGAACGCCGCTGGCACCTGATCGTGCCGGCGCTGATGGGCGCGGTCGGGTTTGCGGTCGCCGCGTCGTACTCGCACAATACGGCGGTGTCGATCGTGTTCCTGTCGCTCGCGGCAGGCGGCGTGCTGACCTGCGCGCCGCTGTTCTGGTCGCTGCCGACCGCGTTCCTCGCGGGCTCCGCGGCCGCGGCCGGGATCGCGATCATCAACTCGGTCGGCAACCTCGCCGGGTTCGCGAGCCCGTACGTGATCGGCTACCTGAAGGACGTCACGCACAGCACGTCGTCCGGCATGTACGTGCTGGCCGCGATGCTCGTGATCGGCGCGCTCGCCGTGTGGCTCACGCCCGCGAAACTCGTGAACCGCTGATCCGGCTGCCTTCATTCGACGCGGGGCGCATGGCGCCCCGCCCCAATCATTCACAGGACCCGCTGCCATGCCACGCTTCGCCGCCAACCTCTCGATGATGTACACCGAGCATGCGTTCCTCGAACGCTTCGCCGCTGCCGCGTACGACGGCTTCAAAGCCGTCGAGTACCTGTTCCCGTACGACTTCGCGGCCGAGGACATCCGCGCGCGTCTCGACGCGCACCATCTCGAACAGGCGCTGTTCAACGCGCCGCCGGGCGACTGGGCCGCGGGCGAACGCGGCATCGCGTCGCTGCCGGGCCGCGAGGACGAGTTCCGGCGCGGCATCGACCAGGCGCTCGACTATGCGCGCGTGCTCGGCAACAAGAAGCTGCACGTGATGGCCGGCATGGTCGCGCCGGGCGCCGACCGCGCGCGCCATCGCGACACCTACCTCGCGAACCTGCGCCATGCGGCGCAAGCCGCCGCCGCGCACGGCATCACGGTCCTGATCGAGCCGATCAACCCGCGCGACATGCCCGGCTATTTCCTGAGCCGCCAGGACGACGCGCAGGCGATCCGCGCGGAAATCGGCGCGCCGAACCTGAAGGTGCAGTTCGACTGCTACCACTGCCAGATCGTCGAAGGCGATCTCGCGATGAAGCTCAAGCGCGATTTCGCGGGCATCGGTCACATCCAGATCGCCGGCGTGCCCGAGCGCCACGAGCCGGATGTCGGCGAACTCAACTACCCGTACCTGTTCGCGCTGATCGACGCGCTCGGCTACGACGGCTGGATCGGCTGCGAATACCGCCCGAAGGCCGGCACGTCGGAAGGCCTCGGCTGGCTCAGGCCGTACCTGTAATTCACGCATTCCTCAGAGGGCAACGAACATGAAAGTACTGATCACCGGCGGTGCCGGCTTTCTCGGCCAGCGTCTCGCACGCAAGCTGCTCGAGCGCGGCGAGCTGACCGGCCCGGACGGCCGGACCGGCAAGATCGACGAGCTGGTGCTGCTCGACGTCGTCAAGGGCAGCGATTTCGGCGATGCGCGCGTGACGTCGATCGTCGGCGACATCGCGGATCGCGCCGTGCTCGAAAGCGCGATCGACGCGCGGACGGGCGCGATCTTCCACCTCGCGGCGATCGTCAGCGGGCAGGCCGAAGCCGATTTCGATCTCGGCATGCGGATCAACCTCGACGCGTCGCGCGCGCTGCTCGAAGTGTGCCGCGCACGCGGCCACCGGCCGCGCGTCGTGTTCACGAGCTCCGTCGCGGTGTATGGCGGCACGCTGCCCGACGTCGTGCAGGACGATACCGCGCTGAACCCGCAATCGTCGTACGGCGCCGAGAAGGCGATCGCCGAGCTGCTGCTGTGCGACTACGCGCGGCGCGGCTTCGTCGACGGCCGCGTGCTGCGGCTGCCGACCATCAGCGTGCGGCCGGGCCGGCCGAACGCCGCCGCGTCGTCGTTCGCGAGCGGCATCATCCGCGAACCGCTGAACGGCGAGGAAAGCGTCTGCCCGGTGCCCGGCTCGACGCGGCTGTGGCTGCTGTCGCCGCGCGGCGCGATCGACGCGCTCGTCGCCGGTTGCGAGCTCGACGGCGCGACGCTCGGCAACAAGCGCGTGATCAACCTGCCGGGCCTGTCGGTCTCGGTCGACGAAATGATCGAAGCGCTGCGCGAGGTCGCGGGCAACGAGGTCGTGAAACTGATCCGTCATGCGCCCGACGAACGCATCGAGAAGATCGTCGGCAGCTGGCCGGGCCGCTGGGACACGTCGCGCGCGGAAGCGCTCGGGTTGAAGGGCGATACGTCGTTCGCCGACGTGATCCGCAGTCATATCGCCGACGCGCAGCGCTGACTCGCGCGTCGCGCCTCATGCGGCCGGGTCAGCGCGGCCGGGCGGATTCTCCGGCGGGCAAAGACGCGGGTGTCGTGCCGCCCGGCCGGTTCGACGAACCGGCCGCCCATTGCCACGCCAGCAGGCCCGGCAGATAGAACAGCAAGTCGCGCACGCGGCGGGCGCCGGCCAGCGCCAGGCAGGTCGGCGGGTCGAACCCGAGCAGCCCGCCGATCAACACGAACCCGCCCTCCTGCACCCCCAGGCCGCCCGGCATCAGGAACGCGATGCTGCTCACCAGCTGGATCAGCGCCTCGATCGCGAGCGCCTGCGCAAACGTCGGATCGGCGCCGAGGAAATACAGCGCCAGCCAGATTTCCAGCGTGTAACCCGCGAACTGCAGCGTCTGCCAGATCGCCAGGTAGCGCACGACGACGCCCGTCTTTCTCCAGATCAACCGGATCGACTGATCGGTCCGCGCCGATTCGCCGACCAGCGCCACCACCTTGCCGCTCGTGACACGGTTGAGTACGCGCATCGCGCGCTCGAACGGCCGCGCATGCTGCACCAGCGCGAACAGCAGCAGCACCGGCACCAGCGCGGCCATCCCGATCGCGAGGTGCGCGGCCACCCGCGCGGCATCGGACGACACGCGTTCGAGCACGTAGCCGATCGCGACCAGCGCGAAGACCAGCTGACTGATCAGCGTCAGCTGCATGTCGGCGACGAGGCTCGCCACGACGGTCGCCGGACGCACGCCCGCCTGCCGCAGCAGGCCGAACGACACGATCTCGCCGCCGATGCGCGCGACCGGCAGCAACCCGTTGACCGATTCGCGGATCCACACGAGCTTCAGCATCGTCATGAACGACGGCCGGCGCGGGCCGCGGATCAGCATCCGCCAGTCCCACGCATTCGCGAGCATCGGCAGGATGTGCGCGAGCGCGGCGACCAGCAGCCCCGCGCCGGCGATCCGCAGGCGATGCAGGATATCGAGCGGATGTTCGCGCCAGATCAGCCACACCGCGAGCGCCAGCCCGCCGAGCGCGGCCGCGCGCCCCGCCTGCCGCAGCCGGGCGTCGCCGCGCGCGGCGCCCGGTTCCGCACGGGCGGCGTCGGTGTTGGTGCCGGTGGTCACGATTCAGCGGCCGGCGACAGCAGGCCTTCCCGGTCGACGCGAAAGCGCGTGCCGCGCCACACGACATGCGACGAAAAGAAGCTCGATACGAACACGACGAACTGGAGCAGATCGACGAACGGCAGCTGGAACGCGCCGCGCAGGCCCGCGCCGGTCGCGCGGCTCGTCTTCACCATCAGCAGCACCCGCGCGGCGAGTGCCGCGATCGTCAGCGCGCATGCGGCGGCCGCGCCGCCCGAGAACAGCAGCGCCAGCAGCGCGAGCGGCAGCGGGTGCATCAGCACCGACCCCGCATGACCGAGCCGGTCGGCCGCGCGAATCGTGCAGCTCCAGCGCAACTCGTGTGCGTACAACCGCGCGAACGTCTCCTCGACACACGCGTGCCCGACGACGAACGGCGGAATGACGACCTGCGCGCCCGCCTGCCGCACCGCCTCGCCGAGTGCGTGATCTTCCGCCAGGTGATGCGCGAAACGCGCCAGCCCGCCGATGCGTTCGAGCGTCTCGCGCGTGATCGCAATCGTCTGCCCGAAGCACGGCCGCGCGCGCCCGATGACGAGCCCGGTGATCACGCCCGGCAGGAAATGGTAGTTCGTCATCGCGACGGCGACGCCGGGCCAGAAGCCCGGCGACGCGACGCCGCGATACACGCTCGTCACGATGCCGACATCCGGCTGCTGTAGCGCGCCGACGACGGCGCGCAGATAATCGCGCTCGACCACCACGTCGCTATCGGCGAGACAGAGCACCGCATGCTCCGCATGTTCGAGCATGTTCACGAGATTGGCGATCTTGCGGTTCGGCCCGTACAGCCGCGCATCGGCGACGACCTTGATGTTCGCGTCCGGGTAGCGTGCGCGCAGCGTTTCGACGGCCGCGAGTGCCGCGTCGCCGGCATCGTGCACGCCGAACAGGTGCTGGATGGGCCCCGGATAATTCTGCACGAAGCCGCTTTCGAGATGCTGGACGAGATTCCATTCGTCGCCGTGCAGCGGCTTCGCGACGGTGACGCCCGGATACGCGCGCGGCTCCGCCGCCGCCCGGGAAAAGAACCGGCCGACCAGCACGCTGGCCGTGATCGTATACGCAATGCCCAGCACCACGCCCAGCCCGCAGACGATCGACATTGCCCCGGCCAGCGCGTGCAGCACATGCAGCAGAATCATGCTTCTCCCCAGTGGTGACCCGTACGGCCGCGACGCCCGGGAACGGCGGCGCGCACGCGGGCTCACCCGTGCACGCCGCCGTATCGGTTCCCGTTGAGCCGGATATGAAGGACGACCCAGCGACGGTACGCGCAATCAGATGACACAACTACCGTGCGGCGATCGATACCGGTCATGCGCACATCGCCACATGCCAGCGCGGACCTGAACGCCGCGCCGGCAAGCTTGCGAACCGAAAGAATGGCGGCGGCGAGCGCCACGACGATCGAGAGGCGAAACGTCATCGTGGTAAAAAATGCTTCCGGTACGCGCCATGCAAGCAACGAGACCAGCACGAAACACTGGATGAACATGCCGGCCAGTGCGGCGATCAGCAGGTAGGCACGCCATCGCTCGATCGTCGAGGATGCCATCAGGATTGAACCTCCCGTACGGGCGACACGCATCGACCGTAGGTCGATCGAAAGGATCGCGGATTGACGGGCGGGTGCGTCCGGCTCGCGCCGCGCGCACCCGCCCGGTTCGGGATCTGGGGAAACGGAGAACCGCCCGAGAAATGTCGTGGCCGATGGTAGCGGGATTAACGGCGCCAAACCTTAAGCGTTCTTCAGAATCGCGCGACATTCGCACGGGGTCCGATTACATTCCATTGCACGGCGCGCGTGGTCAGGCTCGTACAATCGCGCATGTCCGTACACGAATCGACCATGCGACTCCTCCTTGTTGAAGACGACGACCTGATCGGCAGCGGCCTCGAGATCAGCCTCAGCCAGGCCGGCTATCACGTCGACTGGTTGCGCGACGGTCATGCCGCCGCCACCGCACTCGCGACGACGCGCTTCGCGCTCGTCGTGCTCGATCTCGGCCTGCCCGGCAAATCGGGAACGGAACTGCTGCGCGCGCTGCGCGAGGCGGGCGAGACGGTCCCCGTGCTGGTGCTGACCGCGCGCGGCACCGTGGCCGACCGCGTGCGCGGCCTCGACGACGGCGCGGACGACTATCTCGCGAAGCCGTTCGAGCTGTCCGAAGTGCTCGCCCGCTGCCGCGCGCTCGTGCGACGCTCGCAGGGCCGGGCCGGCGATGAAATCGTGTGGCGCGACATCACGATCGACCTCACCGCGCATACGGTGACGCGCGATGCGGCGCGCATCGCGCTCACGTCGCGCGAGTGGGCGATCCTCGTTCAGCTCGTCAGTCACCCGGGCGTTCCGCAGTCGCGCGCGCACCTCGAGGACAGCCTGTACGGCTGGCAGGAAGGCATCGAAAGCAATGCGATCGAGGTTCATGTTTCGAACCTGCGCAAGAAGCTCGGCGCGGAACTGATCCGCACCGTCCGCGGCATCGGCTACGTCGTCGACCTCCGATGATCGCGCGCTCGATACGACGCCGCGTGTCGCTGATGGCGATCGGCTGCGTGACCGTCGTCTGGCTCGTCGCCGTGTTCGGCAGCATCCACTACGCGACGCGCGAGATCGGCGAATGGGAAGACGCCCGTCTCGCCGAATACGCGTCGCTGCTGGTCAATCTCGCGCCGGCCGACCTCGACCGCCTCGCCCGCGTGCCGCCCGACGCACGGGTCGAACTCGCGTTCGGCGCGTCGGCGCACGGCGCCGCCAACGACGGCGATCGCTTGCCGCGCGACGTGCTGTTCGACGTGCGCGACGCGCAAGGCAACGTCGTTGCGTCGAGCCTGCCCGCGACCGCGGCAGCGTTGCCCGATGCGCGCGACCCGCTCGGTGCGCCGCGGACGATCGTCATCGGCGATACGCCGTGGCGCACGTACGCACTGCGCGACAGTACGTCGGGGCGCCGCGTGCGCGTGATGGAGACCGTCAATACGCGCAGCGACCTGGCGACCGGCATCGCGCGCGGCATCGTCCTGCCGTTGATCGTCGCGTTGCCGGTGCTCGCGCTGCTGCTCTGGGTCACGATCGCCCGCAGCCTCGCGCCATTGAAGACCCTGTCCGCGCTGATCGGCGCGCGCGATGCGCGCTCGCTCGAACCGCTCGGCATCGCGACCGTGCCGGACGAAGTGCGCACGCTGGTCGACGCAATCGACCGCCTGATGGCGAGGCTGCGACAATCGATCGTGCGCGAGCGCGCATTCACGTCCGACGCCGCGCACGAACTGAAGACGCCGCTCGCCGCGATCAAGGTGCAGGCGCAGGTGGCGATCGCGACCGACGATCCGGCGCACAAGCAGCTGGCGATGCAGCGCGTCGTGCAAGGCGTCGACCGCAGCGCGCGGCTCGCCGAGCAGTTGCTGCTGCTCGCCCGGCTCGACGAGTACGAACGCATTCCGACGCGCGCGGTCGTCGTGCGCGAACTCGTCGACGCCGCCATCGACCGCCATCTGGCGAAGGCCGCCGACAAGGACATCGCCATCGCGGCCGGCGGCCTCTCCACGCGCGCAATCGGTGCCGATCCGATCCTGATCGGCATCCTGCTCGACAATCTCGTCGACAACGCCGTCAAGTACGGCCGCCGTGGCGGGCGCATCGACATCGGCGTGTACGACGACGGCGCATGGCAACGCATCGTCGTGCGCGACGACGGGCCCGGTGTCGCGCCCGGCGAGCACGAACGGCTTGGCGACCGTTTCTATCGCGGCAGCGGTGCGCAGTCGCCCGGCAGCGGGCTCGGGCTGTCGATCGTCACCCGCATCGCGCAGTATTTCGGCGGCACCGTGCAGTTCGAGTCCGGCATCGGCGGGCAGGGCCTCGGCGTGGCGATCGCGCTGCCGTCGGCGGATGCGGGCGGATCGACGCCGCGTGCTTAACGTTTCGTTAAGGATTCGACCGTAGAATCCCCCCAAAACCGTGTCCCCTTTCATCCGTCCGGAGTCTCCATGTCCGCACCCGCCCGTTATGACGCCGTCGCCCGTTTTCTTCACTGGCTGATCGTGGCGCTGATCGTCGCGCAATACGCGATCGGCTGGACGATGCCCGACGTGCATCGCGACACGCAACCGGTCGGCCTGATCGCCGCGCACCTGATCGTCGGCACGGCACTGCTCGCGGCGATGGCATGCCGCGTGCTGTGGCGCGCGACGCATCGACCGCCTGCCAGCGACCTGTCGCCCGCGATGCGCGTGCTGTCCGGCGCCACGCATGGCGCGCTCTACGCGCTGCTGATCGCGGTGCCGCTGCTCGGCTGGATCAACGCGTCGTCGCGCGCGTGGGCCGTGACGCTGGTCGGCGTCATTCCGTTGCCGGCGCTGTCGGCGGCCGGCTCCGGATTCGGGCACGCGATGGGCGACGTGCACGGCGTCCTCGCGTGGGTATTGTTCGCCGGCATCTGCCTGCACGTGGCGGCCGCGCTGTTGCACCGCTTCGTGCTGCGCGACCAGGTCGTGCAGCGCATGATGCCCTGGTGATCGACCTGCCGGCTCATCGGAGCCGGTCGACCCGCTGATCGCGACGCCGCGCGAAGCGGCGTGCAATCAGCGGCACGACAACCGGCGCCCTTCGGCCACGTCGCGTGGCGCGCAGAAGGGCATGCGGCTTGCCGCCCCGTGAACACGACGGCCGGACCTCACACACGATCACGTCGGCACCTAGTTGCTGGTTTGCACCGGCATGCCGGCAGCCGGCGCATGCGCGGCGGACGCCGCCATTCGCGCGCGATCCTGCTCGGCGAGCTTCGCCTCCGCGGCCTGGATGTCCGCCGGATACTCGCCGTCGTCGCCCTTCGCCGGGTCGTACCCGGCCGCTTCCAGACGCCTCAGTTCGTCGCGAACCTGCGCGCGCGTCAGTGGCGCGGCCGCTTGCGCGAATGCCGACTGACCGACGATCGCACCGATCATCGTCAGTAGTGCGATATATGTTCTCATCATGAACTCCTTCGATGTTGCGTATCGATCAACCGCGGGGAATGCGTGACCTGCGGAGGCAGGCCGGTCAGTCAGCTGCCGAAATAGATCGTGCAGAAGCTCGCGGGGCCGACGCATGCGGCCGCGCGCGGATGCGACGGCATCGTCGCCGGCCTGCCGGCTTCGGACGACACGGCCGGATCGCCGCCGACCGCGGTGCTCGCCTGGCGCTGCGGCATCCGTTCGGCCTGTTGCCGGAACAGCGGGCTCACGTCCGGATACGACGTGTCGGTCACGAAGCGCAACCCGTTGTGTTCCGCGTCGATCAGTTGTTGCGTGACCTGCGCGCGCGTCAGCGCCTGTGCCGACGCTTGCGTCGCGACACCCGCGACGGACATCGCCACCACCGTGGCGGCCACCAGCCAATGCGTATTCATGTTTCACTCCTTCAGAAGTCAACGAGACGACGTGCTACACCCGTATGACGACGGCCGGGCTGCGTTTATTCCCTGCCGGTCGATCCGCGCGACGGGCGTCCGTCAAACTGTCATTCATTCGTCAGCCGGCGTAACCTGACGTAACGCAGCGCCCGTTGCGGATCGGGCAGACTGACGTCACCTTCTGCGGATCGCACCCCGATCGACCATGTCCGTCGCTTACGACTATGCAGCCGGCCTGCTGCGCACCCTGTACGACCGCCATCTCGATGGCGGCGCGGTGCTCGACACGGCCACGTTCCCGGACGCCGAACGTTTCGTGCGCGCATGGCCCGCGATCCGGGCCGAAGCGCTCGCCGTCGCGCGCGACATGCCGCGCATCCCGCGCTTTCACGAAATCATGCGCGAGCAGTACGACATCTCGGCCAACGACGCACGCGACTGGCGGATGTTCATCATGCAGGCGTACGGCCAGCGATTCCCGCGCAACCTGGCGCGCTGCCCGACCATCGCATCGATCGTCGCGGCCTCGCCGGACGTGCTGTCGGCGTCACTGTCGTTCCTCGCGCCCGGCAAGCACATCCCGCCGCATCGCGGGCCGTTTCGCGGCATCCTGCGCGGCTATCTCGTGCTGTCGATGCCGAAGCGCGCGGACGGCTCGCCGGCCGCGGTGCTGAAGGTCGACGGTCGCGAATACCGGCTCGACGAAGGCCGCTTCCTGCTGTGGGACGACACGTTCACGCACGAGGTGTGGAACGACAGCGAGGCAGTGCGCATCGTGCTGCTGCTCGACATCCGCCGGCGCGGCATGCCGCGCCTGCTCACGTGGCTGTCGAATGCGGTGATCGGCGTCGTGCGGCTCGGGATCCGGATCCGCGGGCGGTCGATTCCGGTCTAGTTCCAGCGCGCAAGCGGCGCGCGCATGCCGGCGCAGCGCCCCCCTCCCCCGACTTTCGGCTTCCTGCGGATCGCCTACACTACAGACCGTCCCTTCCGCACGGCTCCTGACAGCCACCGCCATGGCGCACCTCTTCTTCGCCGCGTCGATCCAGCGGCATATCGAAACGCCCGAACGCGACCTCGACGCGCGCACGGTCGGCGAAGCGTTCGACACCGTTTTCAGCGAGCAGCCGCGGCTGCGCGGCTACATCCTCGACGACCAGGGTGCGCTGCGAAAGCATCTGTCGGTGTTCATCGACGGCCAGCCGATACGCGACCGGCAGCGCCTGTCCGATGTGCTCGACGACGCCAGCCGCGTGTATGTCGTCCAGGCGCTGACGGGCGGATAAAGGGACGGATGCATCGAACCGGACCCGGCGCCCGAACGCCGGGCCGCCCGCTCAGGAGACATCGCACATGAACGATCGACTGCTCGTCGCCACCCGCAAGGGCCTGTTCATCCTGCATCCCGACGGGGGCGGCGGCTGGACGCCCGGCGAACCGCATTTCATCGGCGAACCCGTCAGCATGGTGCTCGCCGACCCGCGCGACGGCACGCTGTATGCGGCGCTCAACCTCGGCCACTTCGGCGTGAAGCTGCATCGGCTGCGCGCCGGCGCCGCCGACTGGGAAGAATGCGCGGTCCCCGTCTACCCGCCGCGACCGGCCGACGCCGTGCCCACCGGCACCGGCGACGCGGACGACGAGCCGTCCGGCACGCCGCAGCCGCCGTGGACGCTTCAGCAGATCTGGTCGCTCGAAGCCGGCGGCGCGGACGAGCCGGGCGTGCTGTGGGCCGGCACGATTCCCGGCGGGCTGTTCCGCTCCGACGACCACGGCGATTCGTGGGTACTCAACCGCGCGCTGTGGGATCGCCCCGAGCGCGCCGAATGGGGCGGCGGCGGGTACGATGCGCCGGGCATCCACTCGGTGATGGTCGATCCGCGCGACAGCCGGCACGTGACGGTCGGCATCTCGTGCGGCGGCGTCTGGCAGACCGCGGACGGCGGCGCGACGTGGCGCGTGACCGCGCAAGGCATGGAAGCCGACTACATGCCGCCCGAGCGGCGCGGCGAGCCGAACGCGCAGGATCCGCACCGCGTCGTGCAATGCGCGGCCGATCCGGACGTGCTGTGGACACAGCACCACTGCGCGATCTTCCGCTCGACCGACGGCGCCGAGCACTGGCGGCGAATCGACGCGCAACCGTCGAGCTTCGGCTTCGCGGTGGCCGTGCATCCGCGCGAACCGGACACCGCCTGGTTCGTGCCGGCCGTGAAGGATGCCTGCCGCATTCCGGTGAACGGCCGGCTCGTCGTCACGCGCACGCGCGACGGCGGGCAAAGTTTCGAAAGCCTGTCGAACGGATTGCCGGCCGCGCCGGCCTACGACCTCGTGTACCGGCACGGACTCGCGGTGGACGATGCCGGCATGCGCCTCGCGATGGCGTCGACGACCGGCGGGTTATGGACCTCCGCCGACGGCGGCGACCACTGGCGCCAGGTATCCGCGCATTTGCCGCCGGTCTATTGCGTCAGCTTCGGGTAACGACGCGACGGTCGCCGGGCGCCATCCGCGCGACCGCCGCGCGCGTCTGCGCGATTTCCGCGTCGAGCCAGTCGAGAAACCGCGCGATCTGCGGCTCGCGCTCGCGCCCGGGGCGGCACAGTGCGACGAAACGCGCGCCGTCGAGCCGCACCGAAGGCTCGATCGGCATCAGCGCACCGCGCTCGACGTGCTCGGCGGCCAGCACCGAACTCAACAACGCGACACCCTGCCCGTGCAGCACGGCCTGCAACGCGTAATGCTCGTCGTCGTAATGGCGAAACACCGCGCGTTCGAGCCACGTTTCGCGGCCGGCCGCGCGACACCACGACGCCCAGTCGACCGACACGGGCAGCGGGGTATCCCACACGGTCTCGATCAAGTCGAGCGGCTCGTCGGTGCGATGCGCATCGAAGCCGGTGGCCGCAAACGCGCCGAAATACTCGTCGATCAACGCGATCTCGTGCAGCGCGGGAAACGTGCGCGACGTCGCGCGAATCGCCAGATCGATCCGCGCCTCGCGTTCGAGATCGACAAGCGTGTTGCCGGTCTCGACCTTGATGTGCAGGTGCGGATCGATGCGGCGAAACGCACCGAGACGCGGGATCAGCCACATCGCCGCGAAGGCGGGCGTGGTGGTCAGCACGAGCGGGCGCTCGCCGGCGGTATCGGGCCGCAACGCATCCAGCCCGCGGCTGAGCGCGAGCAACGCATCGTGGCTCGCGCGAAACAGTTGCGCGCCTTCCTCCGTCAGCCGTACGCCGCTCGCGCCGCGCTCGAACAGCAGCACGCCGAGCCGGCTTTCGAGCGACTTGATCTGATGCGACACGGCGGCCGGCGTCACGGACAGTTCGTCCGCGGCGGCCTTGAACGTGCCGAGCCGCGCCGACGACTCGAATACACGCAGTGCGGTCAGGGGGATTTTCGAGAACACGGGGCCTCGCGGGCCGGATACGGCCGGGTTGAATTCGATTCAATCCGGGTGAGATTAGGTGAATTGAAGCGGGTGTGCAACGCGGCTAGCCTTGCGGGACGTCGCGGCACACCGCCCCGACGATTACCGTCCAACCGGAGAAACACCGTGCAAGGCCTACCGCGCAGAATCACGCAGGCGGTGCTCTACGAAGCGATCGCCATCTCCTGCATCTCGCCCGCGATCGCCGCGATCTTCAGGCAGGACCTCGTCTATTCGGGCGCGCTGTCGGCGACGATGTCGGCGATCGCGCTGCTGTGGAACATGATCTTCAATGCGCTGTTCGAGCGCTGGGAAGCGTCGCGCCGACAGCCGTCGCGTACGCTCGGGCGGCGGCTCCTGCATGCGACCGGATTCGAAGGCGGGCTCATCTTCATGCTCGTGCCGGTCGTGTCGTGGTGGCTCGACATCTCGTGGTTCGACGCGTTCGTCGTCGATATCGGGTTGTTCGCGTTCTTCTTCTGCTACGCGTTCGTGTTCCAGTGGGCATTCGATCGCGTGTTCGACGTGCCGGCGGCGACGAAGGCGTCGTGAGCCGGACGCTTACGCACCGGCCGCGATTTTCGGCAGTTGCCAGCCGAAGCGCACCGCCGCCATCCGCAGCGCGAAACAGCCAAGGCCGCCGAGCACGGCCGCCACGACGGGCGGACACCCGAGTCGCCTGCACGACACGACGACGACCGCGCCGAGCAGCGCCGCGCTCGCATAGATATCCGTAACCAGTACGACCGGTATCCGCGCGAGCAGCACATCGCGTACGACACCGCCCCCGCATCCGGTCACGGCGCCCATCAGCGTCGCGATGAACGGATGGACGCGGAATTCGAGCGCCTTCACCGCGCCCGCGACCGCGAACAACGCCAGGCCGGCCGCATCGAGCGTCGTGAGCAGCGACGGCGAGAACGCGGCGACCCGCGCATGAAAGACGAACGCGACCAGCCCGGACGCGAACGCGAGGGCCGGATAACGCCAGTCGCTGACGGCGCTGGGCGGCCGTGCGCCGATCAGCAGGTCGCGGATCACGCCGCCGCCGAGCGCGACGACGAGCGACAGCACCATCACGCCGAACAGGTCGAGTCCCGCGCCGATCGCCGCATTGGCGCCCTCGATCGCAAACACCGCCGTGCCCGCGAGGTCGGCGGCGAGCACGATGTGCTCGATGCGCTTCATGCGAATGAATGGCCGAAGCGCTGCATCGTCCGGTTGCAGCGTGTGTCGCCCGAAGCGGCCGCGCCGTTCGGCCGCGTGCCGGCCGCGTATTGCCATCCGGATGCATCAGGCGCAGTACGGATCATTGCCGTCTCCTCGATCGGGGATCGAGCAGTCTAGCGCATCGTCGGGCAACCGTCTGGCGGCTCGCGGCGCGGGCAGAAAAAAGCCCGACGCGTCATGCTCAAGGCACGCCGAGATGCGCCTTCGGCAGGCAGACCCGGCTTGCCGTCGAGCGCCGTCACGCCCGCGAGCCACTTGCCGAGCGCTTGCGGGTTCGCCTTCAGCCATGCGGCGGCGGCCTTGCTCGAGTAGACGGCGACGACGCCCTACCTGAGCGGTGCGAACCCGTATTGCGACGGATGCCCGGCCAGAATCCAGTCCGGATACGCATCGATACACGCGCGCTCGATGCAATCCGCCACGCGTTGCGGCGCGTCGGCCTGCTCGAGATCAATCGGGGGGAAGATCCGATGGTCGAACCGGCCAGCCGCAAATTCGAGATGGAACGGCACCAGCACCGCACCGGCGCGCGCGCCGATCCTGAACACGCCACGGTGAATCCGCGCCGGCCGCCCAAACATCGCGACCTCGATCGTCTCCATCGGAAAGCGCTGCATCAGGTACGGCGGCGCATCGGCGAACACCACGGCAACGCCGTTTCGTCGCAGCGCGTGCAAGACGCGCAGCCCGAGCGCATTGCGATTGACTTCGTCGTAGGTGTGCAACACGCGCACGTTCGGCATCAGCGTCGACTCGAAACCGCCATACGTTTCCCGCGCGATGCCCGATACGACTGCGATCTCGGACAATTGCAGCGCGTCGCGCAACGCATCGATCACGATCACGTTCGCAAACTGCGACACGTAATGAAACGGCGACACGATCACGGGACGGCCGCCCGATTCGTCGCGAATCCGGGCGATCGCTCGAGCCAGCGCTTGCGTGGCCGCTTCGAGGCCCGGCCATTCGACATCGCGGCCGGCAGCGCGTTCGGCATGCAGGCGCCGATCCATCAGGCGCTCGAATTCGCCTGCCGCCATCGTCCGCCAGATGTGCGCACGGGTGAGCGCGACGTGGTCGCGCCCCCACTCGTAGCGCAACCGGCCCGCCCAGCGGGTGCGTGGGCTGCCGAGACTCCGCAAGACCCACACAGCCAGCGCCAACCGCTCGAGCCCGCGGCCCGACAGGCGCAGCAGCCATCGATCGCGCCAGCCGAGGCGTCGCTGCCGCTTATCGGCCATCGCCGGTCAACCATCCGTTGATCCGCGCGACGTCGTCGAAATCCAGCGACGCGACACCGGATTTCAACGCGAGGTACGCGGCAAGCATGTCGTAGTGCGCACCCAGCCGCGCCTTGCGGCTCGCAAAAAGTGCCTCGCTCGCTCGCAGCACATCGAGGTTGGAACGACTGCCGACCCGGTAGCCGATCCGCGTCGCGTCGAGCGTTCGCTCGTTGGCCCGCACGAGGCGGCCAAGGAGTTCGCCGCGCTCGCGTACCCAGTGCAGCCGCTGGAAGGCGTCGAGCGTGTCGGCCCCCGCCTGCCGGGTGGCTGCCTGCAGCGCGCTGCGCGCCTTGTCCTCACCCGCCAGCGCTTGCCCGAGGCGCGCCTGGATGTCACCGCCCGTCAACAGCGGGATCGATATCGTCACCATCGCGGTCGTCGTGGTCGTCGGCTGCGCGAAACCCGATGCCGCACCCGCCGGCGTGTGGCTGCCCGTCAGATTCACGACGGGATACCGTTGCGCGCGTACTCGGCGAGCCTCATCCCGCGCGTCGCGCACGGCGAGTTCGCCGATCTGGACCGGATAGCCCTTCTGCTCCGCTTGGGCAACCCAATACCCGGCGTCATCCGGATCGAGCCGCAGCGCTGGCGTTTCGTCCGGCACGCGCGCGAACGGGCCGAGTGGCCGGCCAATCAGCGTTTCGACAATCCGGCGGCGCGAATCGACGGCCTGCCGCGCGTCGATCTGCTGCAGCCGCGCCGCATCGAGCTGCGCCTGCGCCTCGCGTACGTCGATCAGCGTCGCCTCTCCGGCCGCCCGTCGGTGCACGGTGATCTCGTGCTGTTCGGCAACCGCCGCCACATACTCCGTCGCGCGCATCAATTCGTCGGTCGCCGCCAGAACGTCGAAATACGCACGCCCGGCGCGCAGCATCAGCGCCTGCTGCGCACGCGCATAGGTCAGTTCCGCCTTGGCGGCCGCCGTTCCCGCCTGCCGATAGGCGATCCAGCGTTCCCAGTCGAACAGCGGCTGCGTCAACGATACCGTCCAGCCGTTCTGCCAGTAATGCATCGACGGAACGTCCCGCGTCGCGATCCGGTTGTACGTGCGTCCCCAGCCCGCATCGATCCGCGGCAACAGCGCGGCGCGCGCGCGCGGCACACCGAGACGGCCGACTTCGACATCCGAGCGCACGCCGGCGAGTTCCGCGTCGTAATCGAGCGCGCTGGTCACGACCGACATCAGGTCATCCGCAAGCGCGTGCGGCGACACGCATGCGAGCACCGCCGCGACGAGGATCCGTCCGATCGTCATGCCGCCCGCTCGCCATTGGCAATGCCCGGCACGAGCACGCCATCCACGAGTTCGTAACAGCGTTCGAACGTGGCGGCGAGCGAGCGATCGTGAGTGATCACGACGACCGTTCGATCGATACGCTGCAACAACGCCGCGATACGCTGAACGGACACCGCGTCGAGGTTCGACGTCGGCTCGTCGAGCAGCATCAGCTCGGCCGGCTGATACAGTGCGCGCGCGAGCAGCAGGCGCTGCCGCTGCCCCGCCGAGATGTTCGCGATCGAATCGCTGATGATCGTGCGCGTGCGCATCGGCAAGCGCATCACGTCGTCCAGCAGGCCGACCTCGTCGAGCAGACGGTTGATGCGCGCAGGGTCGGCATTTGCGCTGAACAGCGACACGTTGTCGGCGATCGATCCGCGCAGGATCAAGTCGCCCTGCCGCATCTGCGTCATGTGCCGGCGGATTTCGTCGACCTCGAGATTCGCGTAGCGCACGCCGTTCAGCCATACGTCGCCATGCTGCGGGTGTTCGGCCGCGCACAGCAGCTTGAAGACCGTCGACTTCCCGCATCCGGACGGCCCCACGATCGCAATGCGGTCGCCGCGCCGGATATCGAGACTCACGCCAGTCAACACTCGACGGTCCGACGCCCCATACGCAAACGACACATCCCTCATCTCGATCGATTCGAAGCACCGCGTCTCGGCCGCGCGGCCGATCTGCTCCAGCGGCGTATAGCGCTCCGGCTCGCCGTCGACGATATCGGCGACCCGGGCGACCGGCACCGTCAGCATCAGGCGCGCGAACAGCGCGTTGATCGCCTGCGCGAGCCGCTCCGACGCGAGCGACTTGTAGATCATGAACGAATAGAACACGCCGACCGAAATCTTGCCGTCGAGCATCAGTCCGGCCGACAGCCAGGTAATCGCGACGACGTCCGCATAGTCGACGAATTTCAACACTGCGTCGCGCCAGGCCGTGAGCTTCGCGCTCTGCAGCATCGTCGCCGCGCACGCCTTGAATTTCGCCATGTAAATCGCCGTGCGCCGCACTTCGCCCGACGCGAGCTTGATCACCGGAGCTCCCCGGATCGTCTCGAACAGCAAGTCCTCGCATTCGGCCGTCCGTTCGAGCACCAGCATGTGCGCATCACGCATCGGCCGATACAGCGCGAATGCCGCGCCGACATACGTTGCGAATATGCCAAGCGCGACGCCGGCCAGCAGCGGGCTCTGCGCGAGCATCAGCAGCACCGCGATGCCGCCGACCGCGAGATCGATCCGCAGCGAGATCGCGGTGCGCACTGCGAATTCGTTGATTTCATCCTGTGACTTGACGCGCGCGAACAGGTCGCCGACGTTGCGCTTCTCGAAATACGGAATCGGGTGGCGCAGCAATTGCCCGATCAGCCCTTCGGTCATGTTCACGTTGACGAGCGTATGAACCAGCGCGGTCAGATACGACTCCACGAAGCGGCTGAACGTCCCGATCGCGAAAATGCTCGCGAATGTCAGCGTGAGAATCCGCAGCAGATTCCGGTTGTCGCTGGTCACGATCTGGTCGAGCACCAGGTTGCCGAAATACGGCATGGCCAGGATCGCGCACTGGCTTCCAAGCGCGACGAACAGGAGTTTGCCGATTTGCCCGCGCAACTGCGGGTTCAGCGCCCTCACGCGCTCGAGCGCGGCCGGCACGCGCGAACGTGCGCGAATGCGCGGCAAGCCCGGCGTCGGCGCACATTCGAGCAAGTAGCCGGACACGCTCGACAGGAACATGTCGAGCGCGACGCGGCGTCGCCCGACTGCCGGATCGATCACCTGCACATGGCCGCGGCGAACGCGCTCGAAGACGACGAAATGCGCGCCGCCGAAATGGATGATCGAGCCGGGCCGGATGTCGGCCAGATCGCCGGCGTCGAACCGATACGCCTGCACCGCCAGCCCGAAATCGGTCGCGACGTCGTAAAGGTCCATCAGCGTCAGCCCGTGCGACGACACCGGACGACGCGCGGCAATCTCGCGTACTTCGGTCGCGCGCCCGAGATGGCTCAGCACCATCGCCAGGCATGCATATCCGCAGTCCGCGACTTCATTCTGGTAAATCACGCGCACGCGTCAACTCCGGATCATCTGGAACAGCGGTTCGAATACCCACTCGGCGATCGAACGGCGCTCGACGACGACGCTCGCGGTGCCATGCATGCCCGGAAGGATCCGCAGCGGCTCGCGGGGCGAGCCGAACGTCGCGCTGCGCACCGTCGCCCACGCCATGTAATCGGTCGGTCGCGCGCCGGTGGGCGCCGACGACGGCGACGAAGCCGTGGCCGCGGTCATCGTCGTGCCGGAAATCGAGTCGATGCGCGCGGCGACACTGCCGAAGCGGGCATAGGGAAATGCATCGAGCTTGATGCGGACCGTCTGCCCTTCCCGCACAAACCCGCGTTGCCGCGACGGAATGCGCAGTGCGGCGGACAGCGACGGTTTCGGGCTGGTCGAGATCACGAGCGCGACGTCGTCGGACGCGAGCGCATTCCCCGGCACGAGGCCCGAAAACGTCACGATGCCGTCGTTCGGCGCCGATACGGTGATGTCCCGCCGCGCCGCCTCGTAACGCACCAGAATGTCCTGCACTTCACGATCGCGCTGCGCATGCAGTTCCCGGACCTGCGCGTCGAGTTCGCGGCGGCTACCGCGCAAGGTTTCGAGATCGGCAAGCAGCGCCTGATGCCGGGCATCTCCCTGGGCAATCTCCGCTTCGTTCTGACGGACCTCGATGCGTGCCTGCTCGATGCGATCGGCAATGATGTAGTCGGCGGCGCCTTCGACACGGGCAAGCCTGCGCCGCGCGTCGTCGGCCATCTGCCGCAAGCGGTGCTGCCGATCGCCGAGTGCGTCGAGTTCGCGCATGCGCGCCGCCTCCGTGCGTCCGGCCGCCTGCATGCGAGCCTGCAGCGCGGCGATGCGATCGTCGAATTGCGCGTTCGTCGCGGCCGTCTGCCTGTCGCGCGACGCTTCGTCGAAGACCGGCCTTGGGCGGCCGTCGGCGGACAACGTCAGGTCGCGTGCCAGCCGGAACAGCGGCTGCCCTTTTCGCACCGGGGTGGCCGACGCCACGTACACAGCCGTCACGAGCCCCTCATGACCTGTAATCCTGACATCGAACGGCGACACGATTTCGCACGGCACGTCCCGCTTGAGTTCGATTTCCTGAACACATGCAAAGACAATGCCCGCGCCGACGATGGCCGACGCGCAGTATGCGATCCAGCGCCACGACACATCCGCGAACCGCGGCAGTTTTCCAGCTTCCCAATCCAATTTCGATGTTCCGGATGTCGGGCCGTCTGCGCGGCCCGGTAGCCTGCCGACCGACTCGCGGCGACAGGCCGCGTGCAGGGCGGAACCCGGTGCGACGCATCACGCGGCATACGTGCCGTGCATGAACGCGCCGGCGTGATGCCGGCGACGGAGTGGCAGCGGAACTGCGCGAACCGTCGACCGGTTCGCGACAGCCGGGAATCAGCGCTACGGCCGAATCGTCACGCCGCCACCGCCGGTGGGCGGCGTCGTGGTCGGCGGCGTCGTGGTGGGCGGCGTGGCGGTAGGCTGCGGCGCCGAGCGTGTGTTCTTTGTCGGCGTGCTCCGCCGCTTGCAGCAACCTCCCGCCAGTTGCGATTGCGCGAGCGTCGTGCGATCGATTTTTTTCATCTTCCCTGCTCCTTGGGTTGAAAACGATTTGGCCAACCATGCCGCGGCCACGGGGCGCTGCACATCACTGGTACGACATCGTGAACGTCGCGAGACCGTTGGCCGTGCCGGCCTTGATGTCCGACGCCGTGCGGATGTAGCGCGCCGAGAACGGCACTTCGTAAATCGTGTTGCTGACCGTGCCGATCACGACCTGGTTCGGATTGCCGGCGACGGACGAATCGGGGCCGAACGAGATCGGCCGTGCGTCGGACAATATCTGGATGCCGAAGCCGCGCGCGGTCGAATCGCTCGTCAGCGACAACACATTCGAACGGTTGTTCGGCGACGAGACGTCGGTGAAGGTCACCGCAATCCTCGACGACACGCCCCGGCAATCGATCGAGATACCGAGCGGAACCGCGGACGCCGCACTGCCGACCCCGCCGAACATGTGCGCGCCGATCCGGCCGAAGCGTACGTTCACTTTGCTCGACGTCACGGTGCAGCTCTGAGATGCGACGCTCACTTGCGGCGTCGACAGCGTGACCGTCGACGCGGCCAGACCGCCGATGCGCTGCGTGAAGAGCAGCCCGCCGGCAATCACCGCGTTGGGCGGCACGTCGCCCGTCTTGACGAGTTCCAGCACGACCGGCGTGCCCAGATAGACGTAGCACTTGCCGCTCGCCGGATAGCCGCACCGCGACGCGGTATTGAAGACCGACACCGGTATGGTGTAAGAACCGGTGTCCGGCGCATAGCCGTCCGCTTCGAGGCGCAACCGGTAGCCGATGCCCCGGGTACCTGTCGGAATGATGCCGTTGGACGATTGCACCCCCGATCCGCTCTGGTTTTCGACGGTTGTCCCCGTCGTACAGTAGACGCCGACCGGCTTCGACTGATTGAACGAATAGGTGTATCGCGCGCTCGTGATGACGGTACCCGCTGGCGCATCGCGCGGCACCGTGACGCTCGCCGGCAGCGACAGCGATACGCGATAGACGTCGCCCGTGCCGAGCTCGCAGGCGGCCATCGCTCGCGACGGCAGGCATGCAAACACCAGCAGCGCCACGCCGGCGCAGAAGCCGGGCAGGCAGCGGCACGCCGCCGGGACAAATGACATACGCTTCAGCGTGTTGCCACGACTTTCGTCGTTCACTGCAATTCCCCTTCGATGCATGATCGACTCCGCGAGCCGCCGACGCCACTGCCACGTCAGCCTCGCCAAGATATTCAGGGACCATGTATGTCGTTCGCCGCAGCCCAGCGTGAGATGTCGTTTCGCGTCTTTTCCGACGCACGACAAGATGCGGCCCGTCCGATCTTCGTCGGTCGACTGCAAACGAAATCGCTACCCGATCCTCGACAGGAACATGGCCGGTTGCACAAGGCGCCCGCAAGCATCGACCGAGTCATGTTGCCGTCCGCCTTGTGAACTAGGCGTTATTCTCGTGCCCGGCTACGTCGAAGCCAATCGGACAAGTCAGAAATATCGCGACAAAGTGCGCGGGCGGAACACGCGTCGATCGGCGGATTGCCGTGTTTTATTTTTTGACGCGGGTAACGGTCAACCGGACGCTTCGCAAAACGTCACTGGACGCTGGACGCGTCGCTACGGAACCGGATCATCACGGTGCCGCGCATGCGAAAAAACGCCCGCCCCGGTTTCCCGGAGGCGGGCGCTTGCAGCCCGAACCTGCAAACCACCTTCAATGCACGCCGAGATACGCCTTCACCGCCGGCAGACCTGGCTTGCCGTCGAGCGTCGTCACGCCGGCGAGCCACTTGTCGAGCGCCTGCGGGTTCGCCTTCAGGTACTCGGCGGCCGCCTTGTTCGGGTCTTCCTTGTTCATGATCGGCAACATCACGTGGTTCTCGATCGTCGTCGTGAACTGGAGGTTCGACACGAACTTCGCGACGTTCGGGCAGCGCTGCGCATAGTCGGGCGGCGTGGCCGTCAGCACCTTCGCTTCGCCGTAGTTCGGGCCGAACACGTCGTCGCCGCCGCTCAGGTAGTCGATCTTCATCTGCACGTTCATCGGATGCGGTTCCCAGCCGAGGAACACGATCCACTGCTTGTCGCGGATCGCACGATTCACCTCGACCAGCATCCCGGCCTCGCTCGACTCGACCATCTTGAACTTGCCGAGGCCGAACTTGTTGCCGTCGATCATCTTCTTGATCAGCAGGTTGCCGTCGTTGCCCGGCTCGATCCCGTAGATCTTGCCGTTGAGCTTGTCCGCGTACTTCTGGATGTCCGCGAACGACTTCAGGCCGCCCTGGTACACGTAGTCGGGCACCGCGAGCGTGTATTTCGCGCCGGTCAGGTTCGGCGTCGACAGCACCTTGATCGTGCCGGCCTTCGTGAACGGCTGGATGATCGGGTCCATCGTCGGCGACCAGTAGCCGAGGAACACGTCGATCTGCTTGCTCTTGATCCCGGCGAACGTGATCGGCACCGAGGCGATCGTCTTCGTCGGGTTGTAGCCGAGGCCCTGCAGCATCGTCGACGCGAGGCCCGTGGTCGCCGCGATGTCGGACCAGCCGACATCCGCGAAGCGCACGTTCTTGCATACGGGCGGATCGGCCGCATAAACGGCCGACATCGGCGCGGTTACCCCGATTCCGCACACCGCTGCGATCAATAGGCGCTTCATCTTGCTTCTCCTCAAAGTGATGTCGTTTGCTTGAATGCGGGATCGTTTATTGAAGCCGCGCGCCGCGATCCCGGCGACGTCGCGGACCGAATGTTGCGTGGCGGCGCCGTTCAGCGCCCCGGCAACCGTCTCTCGTAGCTCGGCGCATGGCCGAACTGCGCACGGTAGGCCTTGCTGAAATGACACGGCGAATGAAAGCCGCAGACCGTCGTCACGCGCGCGATCGACGCGTCGGTCGTGCGCAGCAGGTCGCGCGCGCGCTTCAGGCGCAGCGTCAGGTAATAGTGGGTCGGCGACACGTTCAGGTACACCTTGAACATCCGCTGCAGGTGCCGCTGCGACAGCCGCACGAGCCGCGCGAGTTCCTCGAGCGACAGCGGCTCCTCGATGTTCGCCTCCATCAGCCGCACGACCTCGATCAGCTCCGCGCGCGAGAAGCCGACGCGCGCATCGACCGGAATCGGCTGCGTGTCGGTCGAACTGCGGATGCGCTCCAGGATGAACTGCTCGGACACCTGCGCGGCCAGTTGCTGGCCGAAGCGCATGCCGACGAGGTTCAGCATCAGGTCGAGCGGCGCGGTGCCGCCCGTGCAGGTCAGCCGGTCGCGGTCGACGACGAACAGCTCGTCGGCGAAACCGACCTGCGGAAACTCCGAATGCAGCGCGGACAGGTTCTCCCAGTGCACGGTGCAGCGATAGCCGTCGAGCAGCCCGCTCGACATCAGCGCGTACGCGCCCGTGCAGATGCCGCCGAGCGGCAGCCCGCGCTCGGCAAGCGCCGCGAGCGTATCGCGCGCGCCCTCGTCGACCACGTCGCGGATGCGGATGCCGCCGCACACGATCATCACGTCGGGCAGGTTCTCGTAGTCGAGCGCCTGCGTGGGCCGCACCGCGATGCCGTTGCTGGCATGCGCGGGCGCGCCGTCGAGCGAGTAGATCGACCACTGGTAATGGTCGGCACGCCCGACGTAGTTCGCCATCCGAAGCACCTCGACCGCGCTCGAGAACGCGATCATCGAGAAGTTCGGCAGCGTCAGGAAGCCGAAATGGGCGAGGGACGAAACCGGTGAAACGCAGGCGGCGGGCGCCACAGCGACGGCAGACGTCACATCGGTCTCCTGGCGAGGAGGTTGCAGGGGGCCAGCCCCGCGGCTCGGGCCGCGGAAGCCGTCATCTGTTCAGGGTGAGCGGCCGGCGGGTGTACCGGCCGCCGGAGATCAGGCCTGTGCGGGCGCGGTCTTCACGCGAAAGAGCTGCTTGAGACCGGCGAACAGCGGCGCCTTCACCGTGCCCGGCGCACGGCCGAAGCTTTCGGTGATGCGGTCGAGAATGATCGCGAGCAGCACGACCGACAGACCGCTTTCGAAACCGAGGCCGATGTCGAGGCGCTGGATACTCGCGAGCACGTCGTTGCCGAGGCCGCCCGCGCCGACCATCGACGCAATGATCACCATCGACAGCGCCATCATGATCGTCTGGTTCACGCCCTGCATGATCGACGGCAGCGCGTTCGGGAACTGCACCTTGTACAGCAGCTGCCAGGGCGTGCAACCGAAGGCCTGGCCGGCTTCGACGATCTCGCGGTTCACGTGGCGGATACCGAGGCTCGTCAGGCGCACCGCCGGCGGCATCGCGAAGATCACCGTCGACAGGATCCCCGGCACGCGGCCGAGACCGAACAGCATCGCGGCCGGAATCAGGTAGACGAAGGCCGGCATCGTCTGCATCAGGTCGAGGATCGGGCGCACGATCGCGGCGACCCACTTGCTCTTCGCGGCCCAGATGCCGAGCGGAATGCCGAGCACGAGGCTGATGATCGTCGACGACAGCGTGAGGCCGAGCGTGATGATGGTCTGATCCCAGAAGCCGGTGGCAAAGATCAGCAGCAGCGACGCGGTGGTGAACAGCGCGAAGCGCCAGCCCACCCGCCACAGTCCGACGCCGATGAAGATCGCCATCATCAGCCACATCGGGATCGCCTGCAGGCCATGCTCGACGAATGCGGCGAGTCCCTCGATCGCTTGACCGATCGCGTCGAACGTCTTCGCGTCGTGGTCGAGCAGGTAGTGAACGGACTGGTCGACCCAGGTACCGAGCGGAATCATTTCAGACATGGGAACCTCGCGAACGCGTGATGGCTTTCAGGATGAGCGCACGATCGACCGAGCCGCAGTAGCAGCCGTCGTCGTCCACGACAGGCAGCGCATTCGGGCTCGCGACCACACGTGCGACGACATGTTCGAGCGACGCGTCGTGCCGGATGCTTTCGATCGGCCGCACCGACGGCGTGTCCTGGCCGATCGCTTCGCGCGTGACGAAGCCGCGGATCTTGCGCTGGGCGTCGAGCACGAACGCATAGTCGGCACTGCCGTTCAGCGTCGCCGCGACGTTCGCGGCATCGCACTTCGACACGATCGGCACGGCGCCCGTCTGCATCAGGTCGCCGGCCGTCAGGTAGCGGCTCGTGTCGATGCCGTCGAAGAACGCGCGGACGTAATCGTCGGCCGGGTTCGCGATGATGTCCTGCGGCGTGCCGACCTGCACGAGCCGGCCGCCTTCCATGATCGCGATGCGGTTGCCGATGCGCAGCGCTTCCTCCAGATCGTGCGACACGAACATGATCGTGCGGCGCTGTTCCTTCTGCAGTTGCAGCAACACGTCCTGCATTTCGCGGCGCTTGAGCGGATCGAGCGCGGAGAACGCCTCGTCCATGATCATCAGCGACGGGTTCACGGCCAGCGCGCGGGCCAGGCCGACGCGCTGCTGCATCCCGCCCGACAGCTCGGACGGCAGCTTGTGCGAGAACGGCGCGAGGCCGACCTGCTCGAGCACTTCCATCGCCCGGCGCTCACGCTCCTTCTTGCCGACGCCGGCGACCTCCAGGCCGAATGCGGCATTCGACACCACGGTGCGATGCGGCATCAGCGCGAACGACTGGAACACCATGCTCATGTCCTTGCGGCGCAGCGCGGTCAGCGCCGAGCGGCGCGCCGATGCGACGTCGAGCCCGTCGATCATCACCTTGCCGGCGCTTGGATCGACCAGCCGGTTCACGAGGCGGATCAACGTGGACTTGCCGGAGCCGGACAGGCCCATCAGCACAAAAATTTCGCCTTCCTGCACATCGAAGGAGACGTTGTGCACGCCGACGACCTGACCGGTGCGCTTGAGCACATCGTCTTTCGTCGCGCCGGCGGCGAGCATGTCGAGCGCCTGCTGCGGGTTGCTTCCAAACACCTTGCACAGACCTTCGACCACGACCTTGGGGGCATCCATCGAAACCTTCTCCTCGTGTAGCGGGGACTCGCGCTTGTCATAGCGTGCCTACATAGTTGCCAGAAAAAACCCCGACCTGCCGACGAATTACGACAAACGCTTGCGCAAATACGACACACCCTCCAGCCCCGCCTGGCGGGCCGCGCCGCGCGGCGGCACCCGATTGCGGCGGTGCAATACGCGCACACCCAGCAACGACGGGCATCCCCCGCCGGACTTGTGCGCAGCAGCGCGGCACGCATCGCATGAGTTTTTGCGCCAACGCGCCTCGGCCGCGCGTCGCTTTGCGACAAATCCGCGTCCGATCCGGCGGCGCTCTGTTCAGACGAAAACATCCATCGCATTCACCGGTAAAAAGCATGACCGTGCAAAAAGCCGCGCGACGACACCGGACGGCGCACGCCGCGATACCGCCCCTACCCCGGAAATCCGCGACGGTCCGCTGTGTTACATTCCCCGCAAGCACGTTGAGCGCGACGTCGCCGCGGGCCTTTCGCACGAGAGGCCACCCACGCGGCACGCGCCTGCCGGTTCGCCTGCCGGCCGTGCTGAAACCGCCTCGATCCGGTGCGATCCGCGATCGAAGGACGATAACGATAGCGAGAGGGAGCAAGGCGTTGAACTGGGCATTCGCCGTAATCGGTTTCGTCGTGGGCGGCATCGCCGCCTTGATCGGGGATTTCTCGGCCGCGAGCGGTGCGCTGCTCGGAGCCGCCGCCGGGTTCGCCATCGGTCGCGCACTTCAGCAACGCCATCCCAGGAACACGCCCGCCGCTCGGGATGCGTTCGCGCTGTCCGCGACATCGCCCTCCGCGCCCTTGCCGCTCGCCGATCGCGTCGCGCGCCTCGAGGCGACCGTCGACACGCTCACGCGCGAACTCGACTCGCTGCGCGCCCAGCTGGCCGGCGCGAAGGCCGGTGCGGCGACCGCCGGAAACGTCGCGCAAACGGTGCCGGCCGGTGCGGCAACCGCGCCGCCGTCGACGCCCGTCCCGCCACCGCCGGTACAGTCCGCACAACCTGCCGCCGCACGAGCAGACACATCGGCCGCCGCCTCGATCCCGGCGCCTGCCGCGACGCCCGCGCCGGCCACCGCGGCGCGTCCGGCCGTACCCGCGTCGGCTCCCGTCGGCCCGACGGCAAGTCCCGCCGCCGCACCCGCCCGCCCTGCCCCGCCCGCGCCGCGCGAACCCGGCCTCGTCGACCGCGCATTCGGCGCCGCGCGCGACTGGCTGCTCGGCGGCAACACGGTCGTGCGCGTCGGCATCATCGTGCTGTTCTTCGGCGTCGCGTTCCTGCTCAAGTACGCGGCCGACAACGACATGCTGCCGATCGAATTCCGCCTCGCGGGCACCGCGCTCGCCGCGGCCGCGTTGCTCGCGATCGGCTGGCGCGTGCGCGCACGCCGCGCCGCGTACGGCCTCGTGCTGCAAGGCGGCGGCATCGGCATCCTGTACCTGACGATCTTCGCCGCGACGAAGCTTTACGCGCTGCTTCCGGTCGGCGCCGCGTTTCCGCTGATGGTCGCGGTCTGCGCGCTGAGCGCGTTCCTCGCGGTGCGGCAGAACGCGCTGCCGCTCGCGTTCATGGGCAGCGCGGGCGGCTTCCTCGCACCGGTGCTGCTGTCGACGGGCCAGGGCAACCACGTCGCGCTGTTCAGCTACTACGCGCTGCTGAACGCCGGCATCTTCGCGATCGCGTGGTTCAAGGCATGGCGTCCGCTGAACCTGCTCGGCTTCGTCTTCACGTTCACGATCGGCTCGGCCTGGGGCGTGACGGCCTACCGTCCCGCGCTGTTCGCGAGCACCGAACCGTTCCTGATCCTGTTCTTCCTGATGTATGTCGGCATCGCGCTGCTGTATGCGCTGAAACGCGAAATCGCGTTGCGGCACTACGTGGACGGCACGCTCGTGTTCGGCACGCCGATCGTCGCGACCGCGCTGCAGGCGTCGCTCGTGAAAGGCATGCCGTTCGGGCTCGCATGGAGCGCGGTCGCGCTGTCGGCGTTCTACGTTGCGGTCGCGGCCTGGCTCGCGCGGCGCCGCGACCGCCTCGGGCTGCTGTTCGAATCGATGCTCGCGCTCGCGGTGATCTTCGCGACGCTGGCCGTGCCGCTCGCGTTTTCGGGGCCGACAACGAGCGCCGCGTGGGCGATCGAAGGCGCGGCCATCGTGTGGCTCGGCGTGCGCCAGAAGCGTCTGCTGCCGTTCGGCTTCGGGTTGTTGATGCAGATCGCCGCGGCCGGCGCGTTCTTCACGAGCCTGCTCGGGCCGGCCGACGCCACCGCGCTGCCGGTGCTCAACAGCCCGTACATCGCGATGCTGCTGATCGCGCTCGCCGGGCTGTTCACCGGCTGGTGGCTGCACGGGCGCGACGAAGCGCGCGCGTGGCACGCGTGGATGCCGGAAATCGGCGTCGCGGCCGCTGCATGGGGGCTGCTGTGGTGGGTCAGCGGCGGGCTGCACGAGATCCTCGTCCATGCAAGCCGCCACGTCGATCTGCATGCCGACCGCTTCGTCGTCGACACGACCGCGCTGTTCGCGGCCGGCACCGCGTGGCTCGCGCACGTCGCGCGCCGCAAGCTCGCGTGGCCGCTCGCCGAATGGCCCGCGCTCGCGCTCACGCCGGTGCTGGCGCTGCTCGCGCTGCGCGCGTTCGATGCGCATGAAGCCCCGCTGTCGGGTATCGGCGCATTCGCGTGGCCCGTTGCCGTCGGCGCGGGGCTTGCATTGCTGTGGCGGCAGGCGCGCGGCCCGGCTCGCGCCGATGCCGGGAGCGGCACGGTGCCATCGATTGCCGCCGGCATCGTCGCGCCGCTGCATACGCTGATGTTCTGGACCCTGTGCGGGCTGCTGTCGCTCGAAGGCTTCTGGCGCCTGCGCGCGTTCGTCCCCGAAGGCGCATGGAGCTGGAGCGCATGGGCATACGGCTTCGGCGCGCTGCTCCTGCTCGTGTCGGGCCCCGGCGCGCGGCTGCGCTGGCCGGTCGCGGCGTTCCCGCGCGCGTACCAGGTGTGGGGCGCCGCGCCGCTCGCCGCGCTGCTGTGGTTATGGAGCATCGCGAGCACGGTCAGCGACGGCAGCGCGGCCCCCCTCTTCTGGCTGCCGCTGCTCAATCCGCTCGACATCGCGCAGTGTCTCGTCTTCGTCGCGTTCGCCGCGTGGCTGCGCCGCCTGAAAGCGCTCGGCATCGCGTGGCATCCGCGCGTGGTCGACTATGCGGCGATCGCGACCGTGTTCCTGTGGTTCAACGCGCTGATGCTGCGCACGCTGCATCACCGCTTCCACACCGGTTACGACCTCGACACCGTGCTGTCGTCGTTCGGCATCCAGCAGGTGTTCATGGTCGGCTGGAGCCTGTTCGCGTTCGCCGGGATGTGGCTGACGCGCCGCGACGGCATCGCCCGTATCTGCGCATTCGCGTCGCTGCCGCTGATCGTAGTGATGTGGATGTGGACCTTCTATGCGAACTTCACGCAGGACGGCGGAAGCTGGGCGCGCGTGCCGCTCTTCAACCCGCTCGATCTCGTGCTAGCAGTCGTCTATGCGCTCGCCGCGTCGTGGTTCATCCGCGCGCGCAAGCTCGGCGGGTCGTTCGGCAAGTATCGCGTCGCGCTGCTGAGCGCGGCCGGCGCCACCGCGTTCCTGTGGCTGAACGCGATCCTGCTGCGCACGCTGCATCACTGGGCAGGCGTGCCGTACGAATTCGGCGCGATGGCGGAATCGACGCTCGTGCAGGCCTCGGTATCCGTGTACTGGACGCTCTGCGCGCTCGCGATCGCGATCTGGGCCACGCGCCGCGGGCTGCGTCCGCTGTGGTTCGTCGGCGCCGCGCTGCTCGCGCTCACGGTCATCAAGCTGTTCCTGTTCGACCTGTCGCACGTGACCGGCATCGAGCGCATCGTGTCGTTCATCGGCATCGGCGTGCTGCTGCTGTTGATCGGCTATTTCTCGCCGCTGCCGCCGAAAGCCGCCGCACAACAGGACGAGCAGTCATGAAGCGACTCGCCGCCCTGCTCGGACTGAGCCTGCTCGCGTCGTTCGCGGCGGCCGACGGCATGCCGGACGTCGCACGCATGACACATCGCTTCGCGCTCGACCTCGACGGCAGCGCCGCGTATTACCAGCTCACCGTGCCGCAGCTCGTGTATGCGGCGAGCCGGCGCGACGATCTCGGCGACGTGCGCATCTTCAACGGCGCGGGCGAACCGGTGCCGTATTCGCTCGACGCCCCCGCCGCGACCACGCCCGCAGTGCCGCCGACGCGCACGCCGGTGCACTGGTTTCCGCTGCCGCCGGCCCGCGCCGACAACGGCGGCGCGCCGCTCGGCGTGACGGTCGGCCCGGACGGCGCGCTGCGCGCGGCAAGCGCCGCGCCGGCGCGCACGAAACATGGCGCCGATCTCGTCGACCTGTCGCATACGGACGGCACCATCGACGCGCTGCTCGTGCATGTGGGCGACGACCGCTACCAGGGACGTGTCGCGATCGAAGCGAGCGACGACCTGCGCAGTTGGCGGTCGCTCGGCAGCACGCAACTGCTGAAAGTCGGCCACGGCGACGACATGCTGGTGCAGGAGCGCATCGCACTCGAAGGCGCGGCGCCCCGCTACCTGCGGCTGGACTGGCTCGACGACGCACCCGCGATCGCGTCGATCGACGTCGAGACGCATCCGCGTGACGCTCGCGGAACCGATACCGCGTCCGTGCCGCGCCAATGGCGCAACGCCGTGCGCGTGCGTGCCGGCGGTACGGCCGGCGAGTATCTGTTCGACATCGATGGCGCCTATCCGGTCGATCGCGTGCGCATCGACCTGCCGCAACCGAATACGGTTGCGCGCGCGACGTTGCAGAGCCGCTCCGACGCGCAGGTGCCGTGGCGCGACGTCGCGGGCGCCGTGCTGTTCCGGCTGCAGGGCAAGGCCGGCGAGCAGCGCAATCCGCCGCTCGAGTTCGCGGCGAATACGGACCGTGCATGGCGGATCGTCGTCGACATGCGTAACGGCGGGTTCGGCGGCGGGCAGCCGGCCGTCGCGATCGGCTGGCATCCGGCCGCGCTGACCTTCGTCGCGCGCGGCACACCGCCGTTTACGCTCGGTGTCGGCAACGCGTCGCTCGTGTCGTCGGCGGTGAGCCGCGAGGCGCTGCTGGTCGGCATGGCGCCCGAAGTGCGGCCCGCACGGGTCGGCGCGGCACTGCCGGTATCGGCGGTCGCGCCGGCGCCCGCCGATACCGACGCGACTCGCCGCTTCGTGCTGTGGGGCGCGCTGGTCGTCGTGGTCGGCGTGCTCGGCACGATCGCGTGGCGACTCGCGAAAGGCGGCGGCGACTCGCGCGGCCGCGACGCGTGACGCCGCGCGTCTTTATGCAGCGTTTATTAGGCACGCCCGTTTCTTTCGACGGTCGCAACGCGTAACTGCGTACAGTCGTCGCATCGGAACCACGACGCGACGACATGCAGGAAACCTGTCCATTGCACGACCGGCCGGCACTGCGCACGCGTCCGTGCCCGACGCTGCCGTTGAAACGGCTTGCGCTGCTTTTCCCGTTCGCGCTGTCGCTGTCGGTCGCGCTGCCCGCGCACGCCGACGACGCGCCGGCCGTGCCCGTGACCGCCGCCAGCACGCCCGCCGCGTCGCCGTCGCCCACCCTCGACACGATCGTCACCGCACTGCGCAACCGCTTTCACGTCGCGTATGCCGAAGCCTGCACGATCGCGCGCGCGGTGCAGACCGAATCGGACCGCTACGGGCTCGCACCGGCGCTGCTGCTCGCGATCATCGCGGTCGAATCGGGCTTCGATCGCCACGCGACCAGCGTCGCGGGTGCGCGCGGGCTGATGCAGGTGCTGCCCGCCGCGCACCGCGACCTCGTCGCGCATGTGAAAGACCTGTCCGATCCGGCAACCAACGTGCGGATCGGTGCGGCGATCTTCCGCGGCTATCTCGACGATGCGGACGGCGACGTCGAAACCGCGCTCGTGCGCTACAACGGCGGCACGAAACGCTATGCGCAGCGCGTCGCGCTGCGCGTGCAGCAATTCGATGCGCAATTGCGCCGGTCGAACGGCACCCCGGCCAATGCACTGCGGACGGCCGCTAATCCCTGAACGCGACGCGCGACACCAGGGGGCGCCGAAAGCGTCTTCGCGGCCCCGCCGTGTTTCGCGCTGTGCGGTAATGCAGCCGGCGCTTCGACCTGGATGAACAGCGCAGCGCTTCGAGCAAGCGTCGGCGGGATGCTGCCGACGTACGTGCAAAACATCACCGGATGGCGGAACAGCGCACGCGGCGCGAGTCATGTCACATGAGCCACATGAGCGAGAGGCATGGTGGGCGTCCTCTTGCCGGTGCGTCGCGCGACGGCTGCCTGCGTGCAACCGCACGAGCCGCGTCCGGGTTCCATACGACCATCTTATGAAGGTTCGCGTGAAGACCGCGGCAAAGGATCACGCCAGCGCATAAAAAGCGCGTAAACGTCCGTTCGCCGCGACGCGGCGGGGGGGTATCGAGGGCCGTACACGAGCGGGAGCGCCACACTCCGCTCACGTGACGCCTACGCGGCAAAAACCGGAAAGGGAACCGGGGCGCGGCGCTCAGCCGAACGTGTAGCGCCCGTGCTGGCGCGGCCGCCACGGCGACGAGCGGCAGCTTGCGGCGCCGGCCGCACGACGCGCGGCCCAGCCCGCGCCGCGGCGCACGTGCAGATCGCGCCGGGCCACCGCGGCCACGCGCGACGGCAACCCATACGCAAGACGCCGCACGGCCGCGACCCGTGCGGCCAGCCGCGACACCGGCGACACACGCCGCGCAACGTGCGCGACGGGCCGCTTGCAGAGAATCGCGCTGTCGTAGCGCTTGCCGGCAAAACGCATCACGTCGACGACCTCGAAGCCCTGCGCGCCGTAGAACGCCAGCAAGTGCGCGGCGGGATGCGGCGTATCCAGTGCGAGCAGCGTGTAGCCGCGCAACGCGGCCCACTGCTCCGCGAACGACAGCAGCAACGCGCCGATCCCGCGGCTTTGACAATCGGGGTCCACCGCCACCTGGCGCACGCTCGCGACGCCTTCGCGCCGGTACAGCGAGCATGCCGAGGACGGATCGGTCGCATACAGCGTCGCGGTGCCGACGACGCGCCCGCCACGGACGGCGACGTAGCACTCGCCGGCTTCCGCGCGGCGGCGCGTGACGTCCTCGTCCTGATCGACGCACGTGCAGTTCAGCCCCATCGCGCCGAGCCGCGCGAAGGCGCGATGCAGCATCGGCGTGAGTTGCGCATAGCTGTCGAATGCCGGATCGAAACGCCGTACGACCACCCGGTCGGCGCTCACGAAAGGCGGCGCGACGGAAGGACGTTCGGCGATCGCGTTCCAGGGTATCGACATGGCCATGCTCCGTGATGGGGATGCCCGAAGTCTATGAGCGCGCCAGCCGCTGTCGCAAGAAAAAATGTCGTAAAAGTTTGGGGAAGCGGGCGTGGCGGACGCGATGAAAACGGTACGTCCCGCAACACCGCACGTGTCGTTGCAAACCCCTGAAATCACACCGATCGTTGTTCGCGCAAGCACCCCGTCACGCGGCGATATCGATGCCGGGCACGCATGCCGTTGACACGTGCGGCGACGCGCTCCAGACTCGCTGCTCCCATACCGCAATGCGAGTGTTCATGGTCACCTGCTTCCTTCGCTACGTCATCGATCCGTACAAGCTCGCCGAGTTCGAAACCTACGGCAAGATGTGGATTCCGCTCGTCGAAAAGTTCGGCGGCACGCATCACGGCTACTTCCTGCCGTCCGAAGGCGCGAACGACATCGCGCTCGCGATGTTCTCGTTCCCGAGTCTCGCCGAATACGAGCGCTACCGTGAACGCTCGATGGAGGATCCGGCCTGCCAGGCCGCGTTCCGCTACGCGGAGGAAACGCGCTGCATCGTCCGCTATGAGCGCAGCTTCTTCCGGCCGGTATTCGAATAACGCGTCACGACCGAAAGCATCGCGCCCCGTTTTCCGGCCATCCTCGATGAACCAAAAAAAAGCCCCGCCTGCATCCGCGCGGCGGGGCCAACCCATGTCAGTAGAGACATCATGGAGGAGACGGATTCATCTTATCGACCTTGGCGCACCGTCCCAACCAAGCATTTCTGCTATCGATTTGCGCGGCCTCGCACACGTTTGCCCCGTCGCGCGGCATATCGATAGAACGAAAAGTCGTTTTCAGAGTGGCGGCGGGGTCGTTACCATCTGGTTTTAAGCCTGTGCTTAGCCGGGCAAGCCATCCCCCAGGAGCGCCCCTTGACTGCATTCGATCAACACCGCCGCCCGTTCGTCGTCGGTATCGGCGGCACCACCCGAGCCGCGTCGTCCACCGAACGCGCGCTGACGTTCGCGCTGCGCGGTGCACAGGCTGCCGGCGCACGAACGCGCCTGTTCGACGGCCCGTTCCTGCATACGCTGCCGCACTACGCCCCCGAACACAAAACGCTGACCGACGCGCAGCGCGAACTGATCGACGCCGTGCGCCAGGCCGACGCGATCATCATCGCGACGCCCGGCTATCACGGCGGCGTCTCCGGTCTCGTGAAGAACGCGCTCGATACGCTCGAGGAACTGCGCGCCGACGAACGCCCCTATCTCGACGGCCGCGCGGTCGGCCTGATCGTCACCGCTTACGGCTGGCAGGCGGCCGGCACCGTGCTCACGTCGGTGCGGTCGATCGTCCATGCGCTGCGCGGCTGGCCGACGCCGTTCGGCGCGACCGTGAACACGCTCGAAACACGCTTCGAAAGCGCCGACGACTGCTCGGATCCGAAAGTCGCCGCGCAGCTCGAGACGGTCGGCGCGCAAGCGGCCGAGTTTGCGCTCGCCTTCGCATCGCATCGGGCAGCGTCGCACGCGGCATCGGTCGATGCGCTCGCCCCCGTGCTGAAGATCGCCAACCAGTAATCTCCGCCGCATTACGTCGCGCGCGCCCGGCCGACAAGGTTCGACGGGCGCGCGCGGCGCGTTTTCCGATGCGCGACCGCCGGCCGCGCACGCCGTCGTCTCCCCTGCGTCGCCCTTCCCCCGCGTCCCCCCTCGATAACGATTCGGCCTGCCGCGTGATTAGCATTGGCCGAAAGATTGGTTCACGGCGCCGGCAGGTTTTCGTACGCTGAAAGTCCGAACTTTCTCCGCGCATGCCATGAACCGTACGATCCGCTACAAGGGCTATGAAGTCGCTCCCGCCGCTGCCCGGTTGCCGAACGGGCTGTTCGCCGCCAACCTGACGATCGAGCGGGCGAGCGGCGGGCCGTCGCCGCGCTCCGTGTCGTTCGATGCAATCGATTTCTTCTTCGAGGAGGAGCACGCGCTCGCCTATGCGTCGCGCTGGGGCCGCCTCTGGGTCGACACCAACGCTTGACGTCCGCCGGGCCGGCGTGCACATGGCCACTCGAAAATACGCGATTACGGAAGCTGTGCAAGAATCTTTCGATCCGCAATCGCATAACAATAGCCATGAGTGACACGCTGCAGGAAGAGCACGCAGCCGCAGATCACGCAATGCGCAACTGGACCTTCGAGAGGCAAGGTCCGGTCCGGATCGGTTCCGATGCGCACATGCAGATGTTCTGCCGCATGCTGCTCGACACACACAATCCGTACAAGCCGGCCGTGATCGACTGGCCGCCGCTCAAGCCCGACGAACTTCGGCGGCTCACGTCGCTGCCGATCTGGGACATCGCGGTGCAAACCGAAGGCCGTGCGTCGATCCGCGTCGCGACCTACGCGGCGACGGTCGGCGATCCGCTGCTGCGCCGCGCGCTCGAGATGGACGGCAACGAGGAAGCCCGCCACAAGGTCGTGCTGTCGAAGCTCGTCGAGGCTTACGGCATCCGGCTCGCGCCGGAGCCGCCCTACCCGGCGCCGACCGATCCCGAATGGTCGTGGATGATGACGGGCTTCAGCGAATGCATCGACAGCTTCTTCGCATTCGGCCTGTTCCGCTCCGCGCAGCGCTCCGGTTATTTCCCGCCCGAGCTCGTCGACACCTTCGAGCCCGTGATCCAGGAAGAAGGCCGCCATATCCTGTTCTTCGTGAACTGGTATGCGTGGTACTGGCGCACGATGCCGTGGTGGCGCCGGCCGTGGTTCTTCGCGCGTGTCGCGGCGGTGTGGGTGCAATTGATTCGCGACCGCATGAACATCGCGCGCGGCATCGATGCGAATGGCGCCGCGCGCGACGCGAACTTCCCGGCGACCGGCACCGCGGATATCGGCGACGCGCTGAACCCGCGCGAGCTGATCGAGCTGTGTCTGGCCGAGAACGACCGGCGGATGGCCGGGTACGACGAGCGCCTGCTGCGCCCGATGTTCGTGCCGCGCATGGCGCGGTTCGCGCTGCGGTTTCTGAAGAAGTAAGACCGGAGGATTGCCCGGTTGCCGGGTCCGGCAACCGGCGATCGCCGCGTCTGCGGAACACCGTCACAGGCACGCTCGAGGTTCGCAAATGCCGCCCCTCGGCCGGCACTCGCTACCGCTACGACCGAATCGCTTTCAGGCCCTGCATTTTCTTGACATGCGTCGTCACGCCAACGTACGTTATGTTGCGCGATGACAGGCCGGCGCTGGCCGTACCGGGGATGTCGCCGCACGCGTCGCGACAGGGCTGACGGTTCGTGAGTCAGGCCATGGCGCGGCCGGATCGTCAAGCCTCCCCTATACTACTCAGGATTCCAAATGAAATCGATTTCCCATGCCGTGGCCGGGATCGTCCTTGCCGGCGCCGCCGGCACCACATTCGCCGCCGGCTCCTCCATCTCGTTGCAATGCAGTTCGCCCTCCGGTGGCCAATGCACCGCCACCGGCACGACAACGCCTTTGAACATCCCGTCGACGAACCTTGTCTTCATGTGGCAAGGCCGCAATATCACGATGACTCCAATCGACGCGCATACGGTCAACGTTCAGTGCCTGACCAATCAGGCCGGGTTGCTGACCGCGCTGGCCGGATCGAGTGCGACGCAGGGGCCGTCCGCCACCGTGGCCATCGACTGTACGCCCGCAGTGAGACCGTGACGGCGGCCACGCTCGTTCGGCAAGTCGGCATGTAGACACAAAGGATCGCCCGTGCTTCCGGGACGGGGCACGGCATCGAACCCGCGTTGTTCCGCCTTGGCCAGCAGTTGTCGGTTTGAAGCTTCGACGCGTCGAGCGCGCGTAGCCGCCATCTGTCGCGTCCCCGACACAGGTGTACCCGCCCTTTTTTATGCGGCACACGGGCCAATTGTCACCCCTGATCTGACAATTTGGGGGGCCCTGCCGACATGCCCTGCCGGCGCGTTCAACAATCTGTCGTTACCCGACAGGAGACCGCCACAGGGCGGCCTCCCGCCGATTGTCCCGCCCATCCCGCTCCACTTACACGCCGATATCGTCAATAGGACAAATCCGAAAAAGAATGCTTGGGCGCTGATCAATTGCTCCGTAGCACTTTTTTACAACTTTGGCGAACCTGCCGGCCCGGAACGCCCGTCAGACGGGCACCGGCGTCGGCCAGGATGCGCAATTCAGCACAGTCGGATATTCAATATTTTCAATTAAATTGATTTTCACGAAATCAATTAAAATAAAAATCAATTTGAGATAAATCTCAAATTAACAGGTTAACAAGATTTCAAAGACATTATCCATCGGCCGGCAAATAAACCTTACATTGCTGAAAGAATTTGCCGATGCGCAAACGTTTGCTATTTCATTTGTCTTACTTTTGAGGCGTTCGCCTGTGTAACCCAGCCCACAAAACAAGTGTAAGTACATGATTTTCATAAAAAAATAATGATAACCCCAAGCAAGCCAGAACCCAACGAGACACATTCTTACATCTTTCAAAATCATTCTTCATTGACACACGGAAACACGGATCATTAACCATCTTTTAACTTTCAAAACCGCCTATTTATCACTTTTTATCAATCTATAAAAACCACCTCCAATAAACTCCGCCCATCAATTTTGAGATTCGCGCGAGCGCACGGAGCATTCCTCTAACAAAAGAGACCGGTGTGTGGCGTGCACATTTGGAGGTAGCAGGACATGAATCGCACATACCGCTCGATCTGGAACGAAGCTCTTGGCGCCTGGGTCGCGGCATCGGAACACGATTCGGCCCGGGGCAAGCCGAACAAGTCGGCCGTCGTGAAGGCCGTTGCAGCCGCCGTTCTCGTCGCGGGGGCGGGCGTCGGCAACGTCGCGCATGCGCAGTACAGCGCGGGGGGCGGTAATGCGACCAATGCAACCTCGATTGCCATCGGCGCCGGATCCAGCGGGGTGACCGTTCCCGGCCAAAGCCCGACCGCCTCCGCCGCCGGCGCGGTCGCCATCGGCGCGAACTCATCGACCAACACGGTCGCCAGCGGTTCGAACGCGACGGCATTCGGCACCGGATCCTCGGCGACCGCAACGGCTGCATCCGCGTTCGGTCAAGGTACGTCGGCTACCGGCCAGTTCGCGACCGCAGTCGGCAGCGGCACGAAGGCGACTGCAAACTATGCGACCGCCGTCGGTAGCACCAGCGCGGTCAACGGTATCCAGACGCAAGCATCGGGCGTCGGGTCCACTGCGATCGGCAGCAATGCCACGGCAGGCGCTCAGGCCGCCGCACAGGATTCGATCTCGATCGGTGGTCAATCGTCGGTCGCGTCCGGCGCAACGTCCGGCATCGCCATTGGTCGAGGTGCGACGACGAGCGGCGCATACGGCATCGCGCAGGGCGATGGCACGACATCTGGCTCGACCGGCCAGAACGTCGCGATCGGTTCGTCCGGCACAACGGCGAACGGCGGCTCCTCTTCCGGCGGCGCAGTGGCCATCGGCCGCGCGCAGACCGTTAGCGGCGACGGCGCAGTCGCAATCGGCAACGGCAATTCGGCAAGCGGCACGGGCTCCGTCGCGCTCGGCAACAGCAGCACGGCAACCAACAGCTCTGTTGCACTCGGGAGTTCGGCGACGGCAACGGGCACGAATGGCGCGGTTGCGGTCGGCAATGCAGCCACTGCGACGGGCACCGGCGCAATCGCACTCGGCAACGTCGGCAGCTTCGCCGCCAAGTCGCTGGCCACCGGTACCGATGCGCTCGCACTCGGCAACGGCTCGACGGCCAGCGGCAGCGCAGGCGCAGTCGCCGTCGGCGCAGCCGCCGTGGCGTCGGGCACCTACGGGACGGCGCTCGGTTCGAATTCGACCGCAAGCGTCGCAAACTCGGTCGCCCTCGGCTACAACTCCCTGACGACCAGTGCGTCGACGTCGACGTCCGGCGGCACCACTACCGTCAGCAGCGCCACGATCGGAGGTCAGACGTTCGGGAACTTTGCGGGCTCCACTTCGGCGGGCGGTGTCGTCAGTGTCGGGCAGGCTGGTTCGGAGCGCCGCATCCAGAACGTTGCGGCAGGCCTCGTCACCTCTACCAGCACCGATGCGATCAACGGCAGCCAGCTCTACTCGGTTGCAAGCACGACGACGTCGAGCATCACAAGCCTGTCGACGTCGACGTCAACCGGTATCAATTCGTTGTCGACGGGTCTGTCATCGGCCAATAGCTCGGTTGCGTCGCTTTCGTCGTCCACTTCGACCGGCCTCTCGTCGGCCAACAGCTCGATCGGCTCGCTTTCCACCGGCCTGAGTTCGGCTCGAAGCTCGGTTACGTCGCTGTCGTCGTCCACGTCGACGGGCCTGTCATCGGCCAACAGCTCGATCACTTCGCTGTCGACCTCGACTTCGACCGGCATCAACTCGTTGTCCACGGGCATCAGTTCGGCCAATAGCTCGGTCACGTCGCTTTCGTCGTCCACCTCGACGGGCCTGTCGTCGGCCAACAGCTCGATCACCTCGCTGTCGACCTCGACCTCGACCGGCATTAACTCGTTGTCCACGGGCATCAGCTCGGCAAACAGCTCGGTCACGTCTCTGTCGTCGTCCACGTCGACGGGCCTCTCGTCGGCCAACAGCTCGATCACTTCGCTGTCGACCTCGACTTCGACCGGCATCAACTCGTTGTCCACGGGCATCAGCTCGGCCAATAGCTCGGTCACGTCGCTGTCGTCGTCCACGTCGACGGGCTTGTCGTCAGCCAACAGCTCGATCACTTCGCTGTCGACCTCGACTTCGACTGGCATCAACTCGTTGTCCACGGGCATCAGCTCGGCCAATAGCTCGGTCACGTCTCTGTCGTCGTCCACGTCGACCGGCCTCTCGTCGGCCAACAGCTCGATCACTTCGCTGTCGACCTCAACCTCGACCGGCATCAACTCGTTGTCCACGGGCATCAGCTCGGCCAATAGCTCGGTCACGTCGCTTTCGTCCTCCACGTCGACCGGCCTTTCGTCGGCCAACAGCTCGATCACCTCGCTGTCCACGTCGACCTCGACCGGCATCAACTCGTTGTCCACGGGCATCAGCTCGGCAAACAGCTCGGTCACGTCTCTGTCGTCGTCCACGTCGACGGGTCTGTCGTCGGCCAACAGCTCGATCACCTCGCTGTCGACCTCAACCTCGACCGGCATCAACTCGTTGTCCACGGGCATCAGCTCGGCCAATAGCTCGGTCACGTCGCTTTCGTCCTCCACGTCGACCGGCCTTTCGTCGGCCAACAGCTCGATCACCTCGCTGTCCACGTCGACCTCGACCGGCATCAACTCGTTGTCCACGGGCATCAGCTCGGCAAACAGCTCGGTCACGTCTCTGTCGTCGTCCACGTCGACGGGTCTGTCGTCGGCCAACAGCTCGATCACCTCGCTGTCGACCTCAACTTCGACCGGCATCAACTCGCTGTCCACGGGCATCAGCTCGGCTAACAGCTCGGTTACGTCGCTGTCGTCGTCCACGTCGACGGGCCTCTCGTCGGCCAACAGCTCGATCACGTCGCTTTCGACCTCCACGTCGACGGGTCTGTCATCGGCCAACAGCTCGATCCTGTCTCTGTCCACGTCGACCTCGACCGGCATCTCGTCGCTGTCCACGGGTCTCAGCTCGTCCACCAGCTCGATCACCTCGCTGTCCACGTCGACCTCGACCGCGATCGAAGCCGCCAAGACGCATTACTACAGCGTCAACGACGGTGGTACGCAACAGGCCAACTACAACAACAACGGCGCGACCGGCGTCAATTCGCTCGCCGCCGGCGTGGCCGCCAGCGCCGCGGGTACGAGCAGCGTCGCAGTCGGCGACACCGCGAACGCGAAGGCAAACGGTGCAGTCGCAATCGGCCAGAACGCGACGGCCAACAACGCCGGCGACGTTGCACTCGGCAGCGGCTCCACGACGGCGGCGCCGAACCCGACGCCGACCGGCACTGTCGGTGGCGTGACGGCGACGTTCCAAGGCGGCAATCCGACCAGCGTGGTCAGCGTGGGTGCGCCTGGCGCCGAGCGTCAGGTGACCAATGTCGCGGCCGGTCGGATCGCCGCGAACAGCACCGATGCGATCAACGGCTCGCAACTCTACGCTACCAATTCGGTCGTGGACTCGCTGTCGACGACGGTGTCGACGTCGGGCAGCGCCATCGCGTCGCTGTCGACCGGTATCACGTCGCTGTCGACGGGCCTCAGCTCGACCAACAGCTCGGTTACCTCGCTGTCGACGTCGACGTCGACGGGCCTCTCGTCGGCCAACAGCTCGATCACGTCGCTGTCCACCTCGACCTCGACCGGCTTGTCGTCGGCCAATAGCTCGATCACCTCGCTGTCCACCTCGACGTCGACGGGCCTCTCGTCGGCCAATAGCTCGATCACCTCGCTGTCCACCTCGACCTCGACCGGCTTGTCGTCGGCCAATAGCTCGATCACCTCGCTGTCCACCTCGACGTCGACGGGCCTCTCGTCGGCCAATAGCTCGATCACTTCGCTGTCGACGTCGACGTCGACGGGTCTGTCCTCGGCGAACAGCTCGATCACGTCGCTGTCGACCTCGACGTCGACGGGTCTCTCGTCGGCCAATAGCTCGATCACCTCGCTGTCGACTTCGACCTCGACTGGCCTCTCGTCGGCGAACAGCTCGATCACGTCCCTGTCCACGTCAACGTCGACGGGCCTGTCGTCCGCGAATAGCTCGATCACGTCGCTGTCGACCTCGACCTCGACCGGTCTCTCGTCGGCTAACAGCTCGATCACCTCGCTGTCGACTTCGACCTCCACCGGCCTGTCCTCGGCGAATAGCTCGATCACGTCGCTGTCCACCTCGACTTCGACCGGCTTGTCGTCGGCAAACAGCTCGATCACTTCGCTGTCCACGTCGACCTCGACGGGTCTGTCGTCGGCGAACAGCTCGATCACCTCGCTGTCCACGTCGACCTCGACGGGTCTGTCGTCGGCGAACAGCTCGATCACCTCGCTGTCGACTTCGACCTCGACCGGCCTGTCCTCGGCGAATAGCTCGATCACTTCGCTGTCCACCTCGACGTCGACGGGCCTGTCCTCGGCGAATAGCTCGATCACGTCGCTGTCCACATCGACCTCGACCGGCCTCTCGTCGGCAAACAGCTCGATCACGTCCCTGTCGACCTCGACCTCGACCGGCCTCTCGTCGGCTAACAGCTCGATCACGTCGCTGTCCACGTCGACCTCGACGGGCCTCTCGTCGGCGAACAGCTCGATCACTTCGCTGTCCACATCGACCTCGACGGGCTTGTCGTCGGCCAACAGCTCGATCGATTCGTTGTCGACCTCGACGTCGACTGGCCTCTCGTCGGCGAACAGCTCCATCACTTCGCTGTCCACCTCGACCTCGACAGGCCTGTCGTCGGCAAATAGCTCGATCGATTCGCTGTCGACTTCGACCTCGACGGGTCTGTCGTCGACGAATAGCTCGATCACTTCGCTGTCGACCTCGACCTCGACTGGCCTCTCGTCGGCGAACAGCTCGATCACCTCGCTGTCCACGTCGACCTCGACCGGCTTGTCGTCGGCCAACAGCTCGATCGATTCGTTGTCGACCTCGACGTCGACGGGCCTCTCGTCCGCGAACAGCTCGATCACGTCGCTGTCCACCTCGACCTCGACGGGTCTGTCGTCGGCGAACAGCTCGATCACCTCGCTGTCCACGTCGACCTCGACCGGCCTGTCCTCGGCGAACAGCTCGATCACCTCGCTGTCCACGTCGACCTCGACCGGCCTGTCGTCGGCAAATAGCTCGATCACTTCGCTGTCGACGTCGACCTCGACGGGCCTGTCCTCGGCGAACAGCTCGATCACTTCGCTGTCCACCTCGACCTCGACCGGCCTGTCGTCGGCGAACAGCTCGATCACGTCGCTGTCGACCTCGACCTCGACCGGTCTCTCGTCGGCGAACAGCTCGATCACGTCGCTGTCGACCTCGACCTCGACCGGCCTCTCGTCGGCTAACAGCTCGATCACGTCCCTGTCCACGTCGACGTCGACCGGCCTCTCGTCGGCTAACAGCTCGATCGATTCGCTGTCGACTTCGACCTCGACCGGCCTCTCGTCGGCTAACAGCTCGATCACCTCGCTGTCGACTTCGACCTCGACTGGCCTCTCGTCGGCGAACAGCTCGATCACTTCGCTGTCCACCTCGACCTCGACGGGCCTCTCGTCGGCGAACAGCTCGATCACTTCGCTGTCGACCTCGACGTCGACGGGCCTGTCCTCGGCCAACAGCTCGATCGATTCGCTGTCGACTTCGACCTCAACGGGCCTCTCGTCCGCGAATAGCTCGATCACGTCGCTGTCCACGTCGACCTCGACCGGCTTGTCGTCGGCCAACAGCTCGATCGATTCGTTGTCGACCTCGACGTCGACGGGCCTCTCGTCCGCGAACAGCTCCATCACGTCGCTGTCCACGTCGACCTCGACCGGCCTGTCCTCGGCGAATAGCTCGATCACGTCGTTGTCCACCTCGACTTCGACCGGCTTGTCGTCGGCGAACAGCTCGATCACGTCGTTGTCCACCTCGACCTCGACGGGTCTGTCGTCCGCGAACAGCTCGATCACGTCGCTGTCCACCTCGACCTCGACCGGCCTGTCCTCGGCAAATAGCTCGATCGATTCACTGTCGACCTCGACTTCGACCGGCTTGTCGTCGGCGAACAGCTCGATCACGTCGTTGTCCACCTCGACCTCGACCGGCCTGTCCTCGGCAAATAGCTCGATCGATTCGCTGTCGACCTCGACCTCGACCGGCCTCTCGTCGGCAAACAGCTCGATCACGTCCCTGTCGACCTCGACCTCGACGGGTCTGTCCTCGGCGAACAGCTCGATCGATTCGCTGTCGACCTCGACCTCGACCGGCCTCTCGTCGGCGAACAGCTCGATCACGTCCCTGTCGACCTCGACCTCGACCGGCCTCTCGTCGGCAAACAGCTCGATCACGTCCCTGTCGACCTCGACCTCGACTGGCCTCTCGTCGGCAAACAGCTCGATCACGTCGTTGTCGACCTCGACCTCGACCGGTATCAGTTCGCTGTCCACCGGCCTGAGCAGCACGAACAGCTCGGTGTCGTCGCTGTCGACTTCCACGTCGACGGGCCTGTCCTCGGCAAACAGCTCGATCACCTCGCTGTCGACCTCGACCTCGACCGGCATCAACTCGCTGTCCACCGGCCTGAGCAGCACGAACAGCTCGGTGTCGTCGCTGTCGACTTCCACGTCGACGGGCCTGTCCTCGGCGAACAGCTCGATCACCTCGCTGTCGACCTCGACCTCGACCGGCCTTTCGTCGGCAAACAGCTCGATCACGTCCCTGTCGACCTCGACCTCGACCGGCCTCAACTCGCTGTCCACTGGCCTGAGCAGCACGAACAGCACGATCCTGTCGCTGTCCACGTCGACGTCGACCGGCATCGGCTCGCTGTCCACCGGCCTGAGCAGCACAAACAGCTCGGTGTCGTCGCTGTCGACCTCGACGTCGACCGCGATCAACGCAGCGAAGACGCACTACTACAGCGTCAACGACAACGGCACGCAGCAAGCCAACTACGACAACACGGGCGCAACCGGCACCAACGCCCTCGCCGCCGGCGTGAACGCCAGCGCGGCGGGCGCCAGCAGCGTGGCCGTCGGCGACGGCTCGAACGCGCAGACCGCAGGCTCGGTCGCGATCGGCCAAAACGCATCGGCAACGGGCGGCAAGGCAGTGTCGATCGGCTCCGGCAACACCGCGTCCGGCGACGGCGCGGTCGCGATCGGCGATCCGAACGTGGCGACGGGTACCGGCGCGGTGGCGATGGGTGCGAACAACACGGCGACCGGCGACGGCGCGGTGTCCCTCGGCAACCAGAACACCGCAACCGGCGCCAGCGCGCTCGCCCTCGGCAGCTCGAACCAGGCCACCGCGGACAACACGATCGCGCTGGGCAACCAGGCCACGGCCAGCGCCACCGGCGCCCAGGCCTACGGCTCGGCCGCCAAGGCCACGGCCGCCGATGCGCTCGCCTTCGGCACGAACGCCCAGGCGAACGTCGCGAACTCGATCGCACTCGGCGCCAACTCGGTCACGGCCGCGGCCGTCGGCACGTCGAGCGCCACGATCGGCGGCGTCCAGTACTTCTTCGCGGGCAGCTCGCCGGTCGGCGTGGTCAGCGTCGGTGCACCGGGCGCGGAACGCCAGATCACGAACGTCGCCGCCGGCCGGATCTCGGCCACGAGCACGGACGCGATCAACGGCAGCCAGCTGAACGCGACGAACAACGCGATCAACACGCTGTCGACGTCCACCGCGTCGAACGTCGCGTCGCTGTCGACCGGCATCAACTCGCTGTCGACCGGCCTGAGCACGACGAACAGCAACGTGGCATCGCTGTCCACGTCGACCTCGACCGCGATCAACTCGCTGTCGACGGGCCTCAGCACGACGAACAGCAACGTCAACTCGCTGTCGACGTCGACCTCGACGGGCATCGGTTCGCTGTCCACCGGCCTGAGCACGACGAACAGCAACGTGGCCTCGCTGTCGACCGGCGTGACGAACATCAACAACACGCTGAACTCGCTGTCGACGTCGATCAACAACAACACGACGCGGACGGCGAACAACAACGGCGTCGCGGCCGACATGAACGGCAAGGGCACCGACGTCCCGACCGTCACCGCCGGCTCGAACTCGGTGGCGATCGGCGCGAATTCGAACGACGGCGGTCGCTCGAACGTCGTGTCGGTCGGCAACGACCAGCAGCAGCGCCAGATCACGAACGTCGCGCCGGGTACGCAAGGCACCGACGCGGTGAACGTGAACCAGTTGACGCAGGTGCAAACGACGCTGTCGACGGCACTGTCGGGCCAGCAGGCGCAGATCAACTCGCTGGGTTCGCAACTGCAGCAGACCGACCAGATGGCGAAGCAGGGTATCGCGGCCGTCGGCGCGATGGCGTCGATCCCGCAGCTCGATCGCGACGCCAACTTCGGGATGGGCGTGGGCACGTCGACCTTCCTCGGCCAGAAGGCGATGGCGGTCAACATGCAGGCGCGCATCACGGAGAACCTGAAGGCGTCGATCAACGGCGGCTTCAGCGGCGGTCAGAAGGTGATCGGCGCCGGCATGCTCTATCAGTGGAAGTAACGCGTCGCGCCACGCGGCCGTCCGGCTCGCCAGCCGGACGGCCCGTGGCGGCCCCGACGGCCAGACGAGCCCGCCGCGCAACCCGTGGCGGGCTTCAGTCAACCCAAGCATTGAGGATGTAACCGTGAACAAACTCGCTCTTGCGCTCGCGCTCTCCGCAACGGCCTTGGCCGCATGCTCGACCGCATCCGGCCCGACCTTCAGCGCCTCCGAACTGCAGCCGCGCGACGGCGTGCGTACCTTCCAGGTGGACTGCCACGGCCTGCTGTCGGGCCCGCAGACCTGCATGAAGGCCGCCCGCAAGATCTGCGGCGAAGAGCCGGTACGCGCCGTCGACTCGGCCCGCGCGCTGCGCGACAAGTCCGATCCCGCGACGCTCGTGTTCCAGTGCGGCGCCGCACCGGCCGAAGCGGCCTCGGCCGCCACGCCGGCCACCGCCGCCGTTGTCGAACAGGTGAACCTGTCAGGCGACGCGCTGTTCGCCACCGACCACGCAACGCTCGCACCGACGGCGCGCGAATCGCTCGACCGCCTGCTGAACGAGCGCAAGGACCACACGTACTCGCAGGTGACGGTCACCGGCTTTACCGATTCGGTGGGCAGCGACGACTACAACCTCGCGCTGTCGAAGCGCCGCGCCGAATCGGTCGCCGCCTATCTGAAGGCACACGGCCTGAAGGCCGACTCGATGACGGTGTCGGGCCGCGGCAAGGCCGATCCGGTCGCGTCGAACGCGACGCCCGAAGGCCGCGCGAGCAACCGCCGCGTCGAAATCCGGCTGCAGCACTGAGCAGCCGGCCGCCGCACGTGCGGCGGCCCGGTCCGGCAGGCCGCCAGCGCCGCGCCGGGCAACGCGGGCGCCGCTTCGCCGGCGCCCCGCCCCCGTGCGCCGGCGGGTATGTCAAAGTTCGTCACGGCCTGCCAAAAACGGCGATTTCCATGCCACAATCGCCGCAGACAGTCGCCGGGGCAGCCTGCCCGAATCGCGCGCCGTGCCAGGCGTGCCCGACGACACGCCGGAATCCGGCTGCCGCCCTCGCGAACCACGTCGCCCGATTCGCGTGCCGCGGCGCACCGGCGCGAATCCAACCATGACAACCCACGGCGCGCCGCTTCCAGGCCAGACGCTCGACGCGATGCCCGGACGCACGACGCCGCAGAGGAAACCAACCGGTGACGGACATCAATGAAGCCGCCGCGCGCGGCACCCGCAAGCAACGGCCGGCGGTCGGCATCTCGCTGTTTGCGCGCGACGGCCAGGCGATCTGGGAAAACGGCATTCACCAGAACATCGCGTTCCTCGCGATGATGCTCAAGCGCTCGGATCGCGTCGGTCCCGTCTATTTCCTGAACGGCGGCGACGCGAACGCGCTGCCGGCCGGCCTCGAACTCGACGGCCTCGACATCCCGCTCGTGAAGCCCTCCGACGTCACGCACGAACTCGACGTCGTGATCGAAATGGGCGCGCAGCTGCCGGTCGAATGGCTCAGGCACATGAAGGCGCTCGGCAAGAAGATCGCCGCGTTCTTCTGCGGGCACGTCTATGCGGGCCTGTGCGAAACGCCGATCTTCGGAAAACCGTCGGGACACGTGTTCAACGGCGCGCCGTTCGACGAAGTGTGGCTGCTGCCGCAATACGACAAGACCGCGGCGCCGATGCTGCAGACGATCCTGCGGGCGCCCGTCCACCTGATGCCGCACATCTGGTCCCCATACTTCCTGGAGCGCCGCGCCGCCGTGCTCGCCGGCGAAGGCGCATCGTTCGGCTATCGGCCGGGCCAGCGCCCGTGGCGCCTCGCGATGCTCGAGCCGAACATCTCGGTCGCCAAGTCCTGCCACTACCCGATGCTGGCGTGCGACGCGTTCTACCGCGCGCGGCCGGACGCGGTGCAACACATGTTCGTCGTCAACTCGATGCACATGAAGGAACATCCGACCTTCGTGCACTTCGCGAACAGCCTCGACCTCGTCCGCCAGCACAAGGCGACGTTCGAACCGCGACTCGATCTGCCGGGCTTCATGGCGCGCCACGCGGATGCGGTCGTGTCGCACCACTGGGAAAACGGACAGAACTATCTGTATTACGACGTGCTGTACGGCGGCTATCCGCTGATCCACAACTCGACGCTGATCGGCGACGCCGGCTATTACTATCCGGACTTCGACGCCGCCGCGGGCGGCCGCGCATTGCTCGAGGCGTGGCTGCATCACGACGAACGCCTCGACGATTACCGCGCGAAAGCCGGCCGGCTGCTGCAATCGGTCTCGATCGACAACCCCGCGAACCTCGACGCGTTCGTCTCGCGTCTGGTCGCCTGAACCGGAGCATACGCATGTCGGACTCCAATGCCCGTCAAGCGCCCGGCGAGGGCAAGCGTCTCGTCGTCGGCGTGTCGCTGTTCGTGCGCGGCGCCGGCCAGTCGCTATGGGAAAACGGCATCTTCCAGAACTGCCTGCTGCTGATCCTGCTGCTGCGCCAGTCGCCGCTCGTCGCGCAAGCCGTGATGGTGAACGGCGGCGAACAGGTCGCCGATCCGCAAATGATGCTCGGCGAGTGGGACGTGCCGCTACTGTCGATGGACGAAGCGCTGGAGCGCTGCGACGTGCTGATCGAAATGAGCGCGCAGTTCGGTGCCGACTACCTGCGCGCGTTCCGCGACCGCGGCGGCAAGGTCGTCACGATGCGGGTCGGCAACGACTACGTGATCGACATCGAACGTGCGATGTTCAACAAGCCGTCGGGCTTCCTGTTCTCGGGCGCGCCGTACGACGCGGTCTGGACGATTCCCGAGTTCGAGCGCTCGTGCCTGCATTATTACCAGACCGGCCTGCGCGCGCCCGTCACGATCGTCCCGCACATCTGGCATCCGATGCTGTTCGACAAGGCGCGGGCGACGCTCGGCGCCGGTTTGTCGTTCGGCTATCAGCCCGGCAAGCCGCGCTGGCGCGTGACGATGTTCGAGCCGAACATCTGCATGGTGAAGACGAGCGTCATCCCGATGCTGGTGACCGAGGAGGCATATCGCGCGAAGCCCGATTTCCTCGAGTTCGTGCGCGTGTGCAACACGATCCACCTGAAGGAACATACGACGTTCGTCCACTTCGCGAAGAGCCTCGACATCGTGAACCACGGCATCACGACGTTCGAAAGTCGTTACGCAGTGTATGAGTTCATGGCCGCGTACGGCGATGCCGTGGTGTCGCACACGTGGGAAAACGCGCAGAACTACCTGTACTACGAGCTGCTGTACGGCGACTATCCGCTGATCCACAACTCGCCGTTCCTCGGCAAGGCCGGGTATTTCTATCCGGACTTCGACTGCCAGGCCGGCGGCCGCGCGCTGCTGCAGGCGTTCGCCGAGCACGACGCGAATCTCGACGCGTACCGCGAGCAGTCGAAGCACGTGCTCGACTCGGTCAGCATCTACAACCCCGAGAACGTCGCGGCCTATACGGACGCGATCGCCACCCTCTACCGCGACGCGTGACGCGCCGCCCTTTCCGGACTCCGACATGAACGCACGCCTGCCTCTTACCCGCGCCAGATGGCTGATCGGCTGCGCCGCCGCTTCGATCGCACTCGGCGCGCACGCGCAATCGGCCGGCGACTCCGCCGACGCACTGCTCCGCGATTCGGATGCCGTGTTCAAACAGCTCGACGCCGGCCAGTACGGCGCGGTGTGGACCGACGCCGCCGCATTCGTGAAGGCGCGCATCAAGCAGGACCAGTTCGCGGCCGACATGCAGCATGCGCGCCAGTCGGTCGGCGCGGTCAGCCGTCGCGGCTGGGCGCAGGTCACGCGGATCCGCTACACGAATGCGTCGACGACGCCCGATGGCCTCTACGCGAACGTCGACTACACCACCACGCTGACGAGCGGCGCAACGGTCTACGAGAAGCTGAGCTTCCGCCTCGAAGACGACGGCCGCTGGCACCTGACGGGCTACGTGCCGCGCCAGTCGCAGAACTTCGCGCAATAAGCCGCCCGCCTCACGGAGCCGCCCCGATGAAACTCAATGTCGCGATTACGATGAACGTGCAGCGCGACGCGACGCAGTCGATCTGGTACAACGGCGCGAACCAGCACTGCGTGTACCTGTACATGCTGCTGAAACAGTCGCCGCTGATCGGCGAAGTCTGGCTCGCGCACGACAACGGCATCACCGAGTATCCGCAGGCGTTGATGATGGACGCGTTCGGCGACGCGCTGCGGCCGCTGTCGGCCGTCGTCCACCAGACCGACCTGCTGATCGAGATGAATGCGTTCGTCGATCCGTCGCACACGGACGCCGTGCGCCGGCGCGGCGGCAAGTGCGTGTCGTACCGCTTCGGCAACGACTACGTGATCGCGGTCGAGACGATCAACTTCGAGAAGAACGACTGGAAGCCGAACCCGCACCGCGTGCAGTTCGACGAGATCTGGACCAACCCGCAGCACATGCACACGTGCGCGGCCTATTTCCAGGCCGTGTACCGCGCGCCGGTGATCGAGCTGCCGCACATCTGGTCGCCGTATTTCATCGAGCGCAGCCTCGACGCCGATCCCGAACTGAAGGCGCGCTTCGGCTACCGCAATCACGGCACGGCCAAGCGCATCGCGTTCTTCGAGCCGAACCTGAACGTCGTGAAGAGCGCGATCGTGCCGATGCTCGCCGCGAACGCGTGCTACGTCGCGCATCCGGAGCTCGTCGAGCACGTGTACATGACCAACACGTTCGACAAGAAGGAAAACGTCGCCTTCAAGCATCTCGCGCTCGGGCTCGAGATGGTGCGCGACGGCAAGGCGACCGCCGACGTGCGCGCGCCGTTCGTCGCGTGGGCCGCGCATCACACCGACATCGTCGTGTCACACCACTGGGAAAACGGCCTCAACTACCTGCTGTACGACGCGCTGTACGGCAACTACCCGCTCGTGCACAACTCGCCGTTCCTGCGCGACGTCGGCTATTACTATCCGGACTTCGAGATCTTCGATGCGGCGCGTGCGATCGCGACCGCCGCACAGACGCACGACGCGCGTCTCGACGACTACGCGGCGGCGGCGCGCCGCTGCCTGCACCAGGTCGACACGCTCGCCGAGCACAACGTCCGCGCGTACTCGGAGCAGATCCAGACGTTGTTCGCCGGCCGCGCACTCGGCTGACCGCCTTCGCTCGCGTTCACGTCCATGAACCAGACCATCCGCAACTTCGTCGTGATCGATTCGATCCACGGCCCGTTTCTCATCAACCGTCACTGCGCGCTGCAGGCCGAGGCATTGATCAAGACCGGCCGGCCACATATCCAGGGCGAACTCGACACGATCCTGCACGTGATCGAGCAACTGCCCGACGGCGCGATCGCGGTGGACGGCGGTGCGAACGCGGGGCTCGTGTGCGTGCCGGTCGCGCACCGGCTGCGCGCGCGCGGCGGCCGCGTGTACGCATTCGAGCCGCAGCGCACGCTGTTCCATGCGCTCGGCGGCACCATCGCGCTCAACGAGCTCGACAACCTCCACCTGCTGAACATGGGGCTGGCCGCCGCCAACGGCACGATGAAGGTGCCCGATGTCGACTACGGGCAGGATGCCGATTTCGGTTCGGTGTCGCTCGTCGACGGGCAAACGTCAGGCGGCACGCCAACGCCGGTCGTCCGGCTCGATTCGCTCGGCCTGCCGCGCCTGGATTTCCTGAAGCTCGACATCGAAGGAATGGAGATCGACGCGCTGCGCGGCGCGCGGCGGCTGATCGAGACGCATCTGCCGTGGTGCTGGATCGAATACTGGAAAGTCGGCGAGGCGCCGATCATCGATACGTTCGCCGGTCTCGACTATACGTTCTACCGGATCGACGGACTGAACATGCTGTGCGTGCCGAACGCGCGCTGGGACCGGCAGCGCCTGCTGATCTCGGGCGACCCGCTCGCCGTCGGATCGGCGACCGGAAACGGCGCGGATCGCGCGGCGGCCGCGCCCGCCGACGCCGACGCGCCCGAAACGAACTGGAACCGCGCACTCGACCACGAGTCGCGCGGCGAGTGGGGGCATGCGATCGATCGCTGGCAACGCGCACGCGGCCGCGGGCTCGACGACGATGCGATCGCGTTGCAGCTTGCGTCGTGCTACGGCTTCGCCGGCGCACCCGAGGCCGGGCTTGCGGCACTCGACCATTTCGGGGACCCGGCCGCACTGCCCGACGCGGCGCGCGGGCGCATCGAACTGGCGCGCTCGGCACTGCTGCTGCGCGCCGGCCGGCGCGACGAGGCCGCGCGCGCCACCATCGACAGCGAAAACGTGCTGACGTCCGCACAGTTCGGGCTGCCGACGGAGCGGCTCTACCAGGGCCAGCCGCTGCACGGCAAGCGGCTGCTCGTGCTCAGCTACGGCGGCATCGGCGACCAGCTTCAGTACGCCCGCTACCTGCATGCGCTCGACGCGCTCGGCTGCGCCGGCGTGACCGTGGTCGTGCCCGACGCGCTGGCCGGCCTGCTGCGCCATACGTTCCCGCGTATCGAATTCGTCGGCGCGCACGGCGCGTGGGTCGACACATCGCAGATCGCACACGACTACTGGTGTTCGTTCCTGATGCTCGCCGCGCAGTTCGGCTACGCGCCGGCGCCGGACGGTGCGCCACCCGCTTACCTGGCGTGTCCGCCCGCGCATGCCGACGCATGGCGCGAGCGCGTGGCGCGCGACGGCCACGCGGCCGGTACGCGCCGCATCGGGCTCAACTGGCGCGGACGCGACGAAAGCGACGCACGCTTCCATCGCGCGGCCAGCCTGCGCGACTTCGCCCCGCTTGCCGGGATGCACGGCTACGCCGCGTACTGCATCAACCGCGACCTGTCCGCACAATCCGAACAGTCGGACCTGCCGGTCACCTTCCCGCATCAGGCGATCGGCGATTTCAGCGATCTGGCCGCGCTGATGCTCGCGATGGACGCCGTGGTGACCACCTGCACCGCGCACATCCATCTCGCCGGCGCGCTCGGCGTACCGGCCGTGCTGCTGCTCAGCCCGAAAGCCGACGCCCGCTGGGAAACCGGTTCGCGCAGCGCGCTCTATCCGGGCATCCGGATCGTGCGCGCCGCGCACGTCGGCCGATGGGACGATGCAGTCGACCGCGCGATGGCGCTGGTGCTGGGCGGTTTCGGAAAGGATTGACCGGCTTGACTGGCCGCGCGACCGAGCCGCCGCGGCGCAGCGGGCCCGCACGCGCGGCGGCTGCCCTACACCGGCACGCGATCGCCGCTTTGCGCGGCGAACACGCGGCCATGCCGCCGTCCCATGCGGGCGAGCACGGCAAAACAACGGACCGCCTGCCCGCTTGCACTGCCGGATTGCCTGGCGAGGCTGTCGGACACGCCGCGCGCGATCGCCGAATCGTCGCCGCACGCGCCGGCGATGACGCCCGCGTAATAGTGCCGCGCCGCCAGCTCGCGGCCGTTGGCATCGATCGGTTTCATCCGCTGAATGCGACGCGCGACGGCCTTCAGGCCGTCGAGGTACGGCGCGACATCGATCGGCACATCGGTCGACTCGGCGCCGAGTTGCCACAGCATGTCCGCCAGTTCGGCGATCGCGACCAGGTCGCGCGCATCGGTTGCCTGCGTGCCCGTTCCGGCTCCGGCCTTCGTCCCCGCCATGCCACACCCCTTTGCGATTCGTCTCACCCTCGCCCGGCACCGGCGCGTCGTGCACGCCGCCCCGCCCGTTCCCGCGCCGTCACACGGCGGCCGGCGACCGCCATGAAAAGCGGATGCCCTGCGCCCAGGCGACACCGGCATCCACAATGATCTGCCGGTCGATCTCGCTCTCCACGCCTTCGACGACGACGTGCCGCGCGCCTTCGTGCGCGAACGCGATCAGCCTGCGGAACTGGTAACGCCCGATCGCGTTGCGCTTGATCATCGACAAGACCGACCGGTCGAGCTTCACGATGTCGGGATTGCCGACCACCAGATTGTTCAATGCGCTGAAACCGACGCCGAAATCGTCGATCGCGATCCGGCAACCGGCCTGCCGGAAGCGGTTCACGAACGACCGGCCCGCGACGGGGTTCAGCGGCCCCGTCTCCGTGATCTCGACCACCAGCCGCGCCGCCACCGACGGCTCGCGCTCGAGCCGCCTGAAAATCGCCAGCCACGCGTCGTCGACGACCGCGCTCGCCGCCGCGACGTTGCAACCGAGCACCGCGGCCGGATCGGCGCGCAGCGCGTCGATCGTCCGGCCGACCACCAGCCGGTCGAACCAGCGCATCAGCCCGAGCGCCTCGAGGCGCGGCAGGAATGCGAGCGGCGGCAGCGCATCGCGCTCGCCCCAGCGCAACCGCGCCAGACGCTCCTGATACAGCACACCGCCCGACAGGTCGGCCCGGCACACCGGTTCGTGCGCGAACCCGAGCCGGCTTTCCACGAAACTGCGTACCGACGCGAGGTCGGCATGATCGTCGGGGGCGCCGAACACGAGATCGATTTCGTCACGATTCGCTTCCCGATTCGCCTCCAGGCGAGCTTCGACCGCATTCATCCGGCGCTCCGGCAAATGGCGAGCCGCCGATCGCGGCTCGACCTCAACAAACACGCGGAGCAAACCTACCCTGACGCGCTCCGCCGCCTACCCGGCCCATCCTGTTATGACGATTTTTTCCGGGAGCGTACTTTTCGCTTCGGCGCGCCGTCAAATTCGATATTTTCAGTGATATTCAACTACTGCCAATACACCATGCACGCATCATGCCGACAGTGCGACAGGTTACACAACACAAAATACGGAACCTCGAATCCAGCTCGCTTATCTTCATCGCCCGGACAGTTTTATCCGAATCGATTTCTTTCACGACATTACGGGACTGCAAATCGAAAAATCGTTAATTGATCAGACTAAAGCAGATGCACGAATCACCGTTTTCCATTGATGCACGGGCCCGCGACGCAGGCCCTCGACCCGGGCAGCCATCCGCCGGAAACCGGCCGCCGCGCATCATTCGATCACCGCAGCATTCAATTTTCTCGCTGCAAACGACATTATTTAATCTCGAAACAGAATTCACCGCGTCAAATCAATAATATCAAGTTTTATTTATATGATGATTATGAATTGAACCATATTTAACAATCTTAAAGACTTGTTAACCTATAAAATTGTTTCCGACGGACTTCCCTCGGAGCCGTCAATTTCGTGCCTTCAAAACCGTCGAACCGATCGGGTTCGGCGGTTTCTTTTTTAACGGCACCATTTCGTCAGACATTAGGGCGGGACAACCCCGATGGCGGCCGACGGCGTCATGAAAGTACGCCGTGGAAAATCGGGCCTTATGCGGCCGGCGTGCCGATCAGGTTCGCGAGCAGCGCGTCGTACTCGGCGACGAGCGCCGGATTCGCCGACGTATAGCGGCCGAGGATCTCCCGCTGGCGCCGCGTGTATGCTTCCCAGTCGTCGTCGTGCGTATGCAGCGCACGCAGCAGCGCGTCGGCGCCCTGCTGCACGTCGTTGTCCGGATAGTAGTAGCCGAGGTCGGGCGCGAGGCTCGCGTTGTGCACGAGCGGATAACCCTGCCAGCACACGTCGAAATAGAAGTAGTTCAGCGGGTTCGACCATTGGTGCGACACGACGATGTCGGTCAGGTCGGCCAGGAACACCGGCGTGTCGAAGCGACCGACGAAGCTCGCCTTGCCCGCGCGCACGATGTCCAGGTAATTCATCAGCATCACGAACTCGGGGCTGTCGTGCGCGAGGCGATCGGCGTTCGTCACGTGCGTGAAGCAGATCGCGTCGGGGTCGCGCCGATACGCTTCGTCGATGATCAGCATCGGATACACGCAGAACTTCACGACGTTGTGGTTCGGCTCCATCACCGTCAGCCGCTTGCCGGGCTCGCTGCGTGGCCGGTATTCGCCGTGCTCGGGCAACGTCTGCGCGCGTGCGGTGAGGAACATCGGATCCCACACGAACGGCACGACGCGCCCCGGGCAGCGGCGCAGCGACTGCAGGAACGGCAGCGACGAAGGCGCGATCTGCGGAATCGCCCATACCTCGTCGTAGCCGCGGTTGATGAACAGCGAATCCCACAGCCGGCGGCCGAACAGCATCGACTCCATCGCGTTGATGTACTCGACGCCGCAGCAATAGCTGACGAGCTTCGCGCCGCGTGCTTTCAGGTAGGCCGTCTGCTCGCCGTCGATCTGGCCGCCGAGCTCGATCACCACGTCGAGCGCATCCTTCATGTCGGCGAACGCGCGCGTGTCGTACACGTTGCGGTCCCACGGCAGCGCGTCGGTGAGCGGCACGTCGGTGGTGTTGACCAGCGTCACGCGGTAGCCGTGCGGCGACGCCATCAGCAGCTTCGCGAGAAACAGCGCGTTCTGCTTGATGCCGTTGATCCACAGGCTTTCGTCAGGGGCACGCAGTCCGATCGTGATACCGATGCGCAGGCCGTTCAGGACAGGAGACGTCATCGTCGGCAGGATGGAAGGTTGAATGGGAGCGGCATGGCGCAGTGTAGCGCGCGGAGCGCCGCCCGCGTCAAGCGGCGGCGGCCAACCCGGCATTCTAGCGGAGCGCCGTCCGCACACTGTCAGACATGGTCAGCGCCCGCCGCGGCCGTGCAAATCCGCCGGATCGTTATGCGATACTCATGCCACCCGCTGCGCCACCGGCCGGCAGGCTTTTCCGGGGTATTCGAGCGGGCACGCACACGACCACGCCGCACCTCGATGACAAGAAAGGCTGACAGAATGGACCACGATGCCGCGCAAGTCTTCCAGAAGATCCACGACGAACAGGGGTGGCACTCGCAGGAAAGCGTGTCCGGGTGGGGTTCGGAGCTGAAAAACACCGTGCAGGTCATTCGCGAGCTGCCGGGATTGCTGCGCCGCTTCGGCGTGCGTTCGATGCTCGATGCGCCGTGCGGCGATTTCAACTGGATGCGCCATGTCGACCTCGACGGCATCGACTACATCGGCGCCGACATCGTGCAAAACCTCGTGGTGGCCAACCAGGCAACGTGGGCGGCGCCGAACCGCCGGTTCGTGCATCTCGACCTGTTGCGGGATCCGTTGCCGGATGCCGACCTGATCCTCTGCCGCGACTGCCTGTTCCACTTTTCGCACGCCGACGTGTTCCGTGCGTTCGAGCGTTTCGCCGCGACCCGCGCGCGCTATCTGCTGACCACGACCTTCATCTATCGCAGCTATCCGCGCAACGCGGCAATCGCGACCGGCCAGTGGACGCCCATCAACCTCGAGATGCCGCCGTTCGACCTCGCCCCGCCGCTGACGCTGCTCGTCGAAGGCAGCAACGAATGCATCATCTACGGGGGCGACATCGGCACCGTGCCGATGTCCGATCGCTGCCTCGGGCTCTGGAACATGGAGAGCGTTCGCGAACGCTTGCGGCGCAGGCCGCTTCCCGGCCTGCGGAGCGCGCGATGATCGTCCTCAGCCATTTCAGCCAACCCGCGCCCGCCAGTCTCGAGAATCACCGCTGGTACGCGCAGGCGCACGGCTATCGTCACGAGATCGTCGATGCGTCCGCGATGCCGCAGGCGCTGCCGTTGCGGCCGCTGTATCGCTACGAATCGCTGCTCCACGTACTGCGCGGCGCGCAGCCCGACGCACTCGTGCTGCTGCTCGGCGAAGACGCGGCGATCATCGAGCCCGTCGCGCTCGAACGCCTGATGGCCGGGCGCGACATGCTGCTGGTCGACGCGTTCGCGCCGCCGCTGCCGCAGGTCGACGTGCAGATCTGGCGCAACACGGCGGACGTGCGCGCGATCGTGATGCAGCTCGTGCAGCGCTGCAAGCTCGGCAGCGCGCCGAAGCTGACGTCGGAGGCCGCGCTGTTCGACGGGCTCGACACGCATCGCTACCTGGAATTGATCGACGGGTTGTACGCCGTCATGCCGTGCGGCCCCCATCTCGATCCGATGTGGAGCCGCGAGCCCACCTTCGCGATCAGCATCGACGACACGCCGCACGATCCCGCGCGCAAGGGCGCGACGCCGCGTTTTCGCGACACGCTCGTCGCGTACGTCAATCGCTGCCGCGCCGCCGGCCGGCCGATGTTCTCGTTCGATCATGCCGCGGCCGCACCGGACGAAGCCACCGAGCGCTGCACGTACAATCCCGGCCGGCCGATTGCGCTGATGATGCTGTACACGCCGAACATCGGCAGCTACGCCCGCGTCGCCGAACGCAATTTCCGGCGCTACTGCGACACGCACGGCTACACGCTCCACGTGCATCGCGACATCCCCGCGGAGATCGGGCTGAACGCAACGGGCAACTGGTTCAAGCCGTGGCTGCTGCACGCGTACCTGCAGCATCATGAATGGGTCGTGTGGCTCGATGCCGACGTACTGATCGCGAATCAGCAGCAGCCGCTGGAACCGTTGCTCGACGGGCGCGACTGGCTGCTCGCGCAGGATATCGGCCAGTGGGCGTTCAACTCGGGCGTGATGGCGTTCCGCCGCACCGAACGCAACGACGCGATGCTGCGCGACCTGATGACGACGATCGCCGCGCTGCACGACCGGTCGAGCGTCTACGCGAGCGACGGCGACCAGCTGCATTTCATTCGCGCGATGGAGCGCGACGGACAGCTGCACGGCGAAGGCGTGGCCGATCTCGTCAGCCTCAACACGCCCTGGCTGTTCCGCCGCGCGGACAGCTACATCGTGCACTACTACGGCATGTGGTCGGCGATGCGCGCGCTGATGATGGCGCATGACGACGGGCTGCCGGGCTGACACCGCCGCTTCGGCATCGAACCCGCAAGGACGACGCGCCGGCCGGCTCCTGCCGGCCGGTGCGTCGTCGCACCGGATACCGTCAGATCGGCGTGATCGTCGGCGCGACGGCCGCCGGATCGGTGACGCTGGCCCTGCCGGTTTCGACGTGCCCCGCGATGCGGCGCGTCCAGCCCGCGTTGCCGGCCACCGCGAACTGCAGGTCGTACCACTGGCTGCTGCACGACAGGTCCCAGCGCGCTTCGATGCGCTGCCCGGCGGGAATCGTCAACGTGCGCGCCGCGCCGCCGTACGCGACATCGGTCGCCGTGACCGTGAGCGTGCCGGTGCCCGCATTGGCGATCGTGACATAGACGTCGCCGTTCGCCACGTCGTAGCACGGCGTGATTTCAGGCTTCGCGGCGGCATCCGCGGCGGCCGAACCCGCAAAGCGCCGGAAATAGCCGTTCGGCCCCCACACGCTCACCAGGTAGTTGCCGTTCGCGTCGAGCGCCCACGTGTCGGTCAACTGCTTGCCGGCCTCGACCGTATAACGGCGCGGCATCGCGGTCGGATCGCCCGTATAGACCCAGAAGTGCGCGCCCTGCGTGCCCGAATTGGCGAACGTCACCGCATAACCTTGCGCCTGGAGCCGGCCCGTCACGTGCAGCTCGTACGGCAGCGCGCGAGCCGGCCGCGTGCCGGGTTCCTGCGCCGTCACGACCTGCTGCGCGGTGCTGGCCGGCGCCGTCTGCGACGACGCGCGCGAGCATTGCAGGTCCGCCTGCGCGACATATGCCTGCGTACTCGGCAACGTCGGCAGCGTGGCATCCGATCTGGAGAAATCGAGCGCCGACGTCAGGTCGCCGCAGATCGCGCGGCGCCACGGCGAGATGTTGGTTTCGATCACGCCGAAGCGCTTCTCGATGAATTGCAGCACCGACGTGTGATCGAAGACCTGCGAGCACACGAAGCCGCCCTTCGACCACGGCGACACGACGAACATCGGCACGCGCGGACCGAGGCCGTACGGCAGGTTGTCGGCCGTATACGTGCCGGCCTGCGTCGACGTCACGACATTGTGCCGCTCGAGCGACACGTCCACCGTGCTCATGCCCGAGCCCGGCAGCGTCGGCGCCGACGGCGGCACGACGTGGTCGAAGAAGCCGTCGTTCTCGTCGTACATGATCAGCAGGACGGTCTTGCTCCATACGTCCGGGTTCGACGTCAGCGCATCGAGGATCGTCGACAGGTAGTACGCGCCGTACAGCGGCGTGAACTTCGGATGCTCCGAATACGCGGCGGGCGGCAGCAGCCACGAGACCTGCGGCAGCGCGTTGGCCTGCACGTCGGCCTTCAGCTGCGTGATCGGGCGCGTGCTCATCCCGCGCGTCTGCAGCGACGAACCGGCCGGCGCATTCACGAAGTTGTTGAAGCACGCGAGCATGTTCGTGCCGTAGTTGCCGGTGAAGTTGTCGAACCCGGTGCCCTGCTGGTAAATCTGCCACGAGATGCCGGCCTTCTCGAGCCGCTCCGGGTAGGTCGTCCAGCTGAAGGGCGGCAACTGGACCTTGTCGAACGGGTTGTCGATGTAGTCGGTGTTGTCGAGCAGCGGGCCGCCGCCCGTGCCGAGCGGATCGACCATGCCCGTCATCAGGTACATGCGGTTCGGGTGCGTGTTGCCCGGAATCGAGCAGAAGTAGTGGTCGCACACCGTGAACGCATCCGCGAGCGCGTAATGGAACGGGATGTCGTCGCGAACGTGATAGCCCATCGTCATGTTCGACTTCTGTACGGCCCACTGATCCGCGCGGCCGTTGTCGATCGCGCCGTGCGTCGTCGCCCACGTATGCGGCAGGCCGCCGATACATTGCGCGTTGACGCCCGGGTTGGTCGTGTCGTAGCGGAACGGCGCGATCACGCTCGTCTTGTCCTCCTGCCGCGGCTGGAACCACACCGGCTTGCCGTTCGGCAGCGTGACGGGGAAGCGATCGTTGTAGCCGCGCACGCCGCTCAGGTGGCCGAGGTAGTGATCGAACGAGCGGTTCTCCTGCATGAACACGACGATGTGCTGCACATCCTGGATCGTGCCCGTCACGGAATTCGGCTCGATCGCCAGCGCCTTGCGGATCGACTCGGGAAGCAGTGCGGTGGCGGCGGTCGCGCCGGCGAGACCGGCGGAGAACTTCAGAAAATCGCGTCGCGAATGGTTGGCCATGCTGGTTGCTCGTGATTGGATTTCTGGTGAAAACAGCCGGTATCAGGAAGCGGGCGACGATGCCGGTGCGGTGAAACCCGGCGGGCAATGCATCTGCGCGGTGGCGACGACGGCGCCGCCGCACGCGGCCTTCTGCTGCGCGACGGGCGCGGCGGGTGCGGTCAGGTCGTCGTTGCAGGCGCCGAGGAGGGCTGTCAGCGCGATCAGGCCAACGACCGCGAAAGGCCGCAGGGCCGACTTTCGCATAACGGTTCTCCGTGGGGGTGATGACGTGACACGGACGCGAACCCGCGTCGGTCATATCGACGCCGAGATGCTATGTTCGACTTGTTACACGACGGTGTCGAGTAAAGGGAGATCGACGCGCACGCGGAGCGCGGCACGTGGTGGCCTGGCCGGAATGACGCGATTCGTAAGTCGTTCGAAAGATTGATGTTGGCTGAACGTGCGGCTTCGCGGGCCGACGACATCGGGGCGGCGCGGCCTAAACGGCGCGCGCACCGTGATTCGAGAAGCATTCTTGTGCGGGCCGGCCGCAGCGCGGCCGGCTTGCACACGGCGTGCAGACTGGCGTCAGCCTTCCGCCATCATCAGCAACTGCGCGCCATCCGCGACCTGGTCGCCGACGCCGTACAGCACTTCCGCGACGACGCCCGCGCTCGGCGCGCCGATCGTGTGTTCCATCTTCATCGCTTCCATCACGATCAGCGGCGTACCGGCTTCGACCTTCTGGCCCGGTTCGACCAGCACCGCGATCACCTTGCCCGGCATCGGCGCGGTCAAACGTCCGCCGCCCTGCTCCGCATCGCCCGCATGCGCGAGCAGGTTGCGCCATTCGAACGTCTCCGAGGTGCCCTGCGTGAACACATGGAACGTGTCGCCGTCCGCATACACGCGGCCGCTGCCGCGCACGCCACCGAGTATCACGTCGAAATCGAGCGGCGTGGCGCCGCGCGTCCATGCGAACGGTTGCGCGGCGTCATCGCCGGTCGCGAGTCGCGCGCCGGCGCCGTCGTCCTCGTAGGTGACCGTCACGTCCGCTTCGCGATCGGCCGCATGCCATTCGAGCGTGCGGCGATAGCCGCCGTTCAGCCGCCAGTCCGGCAAGGCGCCCCACGGCGACGCACCTTGCGCGGCCGCGCCGCGTTCGCGCGCGAGCAATGCCGCGCACGCAAGTGCAAGCGCCGCGCGCGGCGGCTGTTGCGGCGCGAACAGCGCATCGTGGTTGCGCTCGATCAGCCCCGTGTCGAGATCGGCCGTCGCGAACGGTTCGCACGCGACGATCCGCTGCAGGAACGCGGCGTTCGTATGCAGGCCGACCACCTCGCACGCACGCAGTGCACGCAGCATCAGGCCCAGCGCTTCCGCACGGTCCGCGCCGTGAACGATCAGCTTCGCGATCATCGGATCGTAGAACGGCGTGATCGCATCGCCTTCGCGCACGCCGCTGTCGACGCGCACCGCCGCGCCGATGTCGAACTCGACGCCGGCCGGCAGCCGCAGGTGCTTGAGCGTGCCCGTCGACGGCAGGAACCCGCGCGCCGGATTCTCCGCATAAAGACGCGCCTCGAGCGCATGGCCCCGCACGCGCAGATCGTCCTGCTGCAGCGGCAGCGGCTCGCCGGACGCGACGCGCAATTGCCATTCGACGAGATCGAGCCCCGTGACCATTTCGGTGACCGGATGCTCGACCTGCAGGCGCGTGTTCATTTCCATGAAGTAGAACGCGTCGCCCGTCATGATGAATTCGACGGTGCCCGCGCCGACATAGCCGACCGCGCGCGCTGCCGCGACGGCCGCTTCGCCCATCGCGCGGCGCACGTCGTCGGGCAGGCCCGGCGCCGGCGCTTCCTCGAGCACCTTCTGGTGACGGCGCTGCACCGAGCAGTCGCGGTCGAACAGGTACACGGTATTGCCGAGCGTGTCGCCGAACACCTGCACTTCGACGTGACGCGGGCGCGTCAGGTATTTCTCGATCAACACGCGGTCGTTGCCGAAGCTGCTCGCGGCCTCGCGCTGGCACGACGCAAGCGCCGCCGGGAAATCGTCGGAGCGCTCGACCACGCGCATCCCCTTGCCGCCGCCGCCCGCGCTCGCCTTCAGCAGCACCGGATAGCCGATTTCGTCGGCTTCGCGATGCAGGTTGCCGGCATCCTGGTCGTCGCCGTGATAGCCGGGCACGAGCGGCACGGCAGCCGCATGCATCAGCGCCTTCGCGGCGGCCTTCGACCCCATCGCCGCGATCGCGTCGACCGGCGGCCCGATGAACACGATGCCGGCCGCTTCGCACGCGTGCGCGAAATCTTCGTTCTCCGACAGAAAACCGTAGCCGGGATGGATCGCCTGCGCGCCGGTCGCGCGAGCGGCTTCGATGATGCGCTCGATGCGCAGATAGCTGTCTGCCGCTGCCGATCCGCCGATGTGCACGGCTTCGTCGCACGCGGCCACGTGTTTCGCGTTCGCGTCCGCGTCGGAATAGACGGCGACGCTCGCGATCCCGAGACGTTTGCACGTCGCGGCGACGCGGCACGCGATTTCGCCGCGGTTGGCGATCAGAATCTTGTCGAACATGGCTTCGATGTCGTCCGGAGAGTGGGGGTCACGCGATCATTCACGCCACGACGGCGTGCGCTTTTCGAGGAAGGACGCGATCCCTTCGCGCGCTTCCGCGCCGGCACGGGTCCGCGCGATCCAGTCGGCGGTCTGCTCGATCAGCGTCGCGTCGAGCGGGCGGCCGGCCACGTCGGCGACGAGCCGCTTGCACGCCTTCACCGCGTCGGGACCGTTCGCGACGAGCGTCGCGGCCAGCTTCGCGACCGTTTCGTCGAGCGCATCGGCCGGTACCGCGTCGTGAATGAAGCCGAGCGACGCGGCCCGCGCGCTGTCGAACACCTCGGCCGTCGTGAAATAACGGCGCGCCGCGCGTTCGCCCATCGCCCGCACGACGTACGGCGCGATCGTCGCGGGGATCAGCCCGAGCCGCGCTTCCGACAGGCAGAACTTCACGCCGTCGGCGGCGATCGCGATGTCGGCCGCCGCGACGAGGCCCACGCCGCCCGCATAGGCGTCGCCGTGCACGCGCGCGATCACCGGCTTGCCGCAGCGATGGATCGCCTCGAGCATCCGCGCGAGCTTGCGCGCATCGGCACGGTTCTCGTCGTCCGAGTAACCGGCCATCTTCTTCATCCAGTTCAGGTCCGCGCCCGCGCAGAACGCGGCGCCTTCCGCCGCGAGCACGATCGCGCGCACGCCTTCGTGCGCATCGAGCCATTCGAACGCGGTGGTCAGCTCGGCGATCGTCGTCTCGTTGAACGCGTTGCGCACGTCGGGGCGTGCGAGCGTGACGGTCGCCACGCGGCCGGCTTCGCTTACCTTGATCGTTTCGTATCGCATCGGTCGGTCCTCCCGGGCGTTACATGCGGAACACGCCGAAGCGCGTGTCTTCGATCGGCGCGTTCATCGATGCGGCCAGGCCGAGGCCGAGCACGTCGCGCGTCTGCGCCGGGTCGATCACGCCGTCGTCCCACAGCCGCGCGCTCGCGTAATACGGATGGCCCTGGCGCTCGTACTGGTCGCGGATCGGCTGCTTGAACGCTTCCTCTTCGTCGGTCGACCACGACCCGCCCTTCGCCTCGATGCCGTCGCGACGCACCGTCGCGAGCACCGACGCGGCCTGCTCGCCGCCCATCACCGAGATGCGCGCATTCGGCCACATCCACAGGAACCGCGGGCCGAATGCGCGACCGCACATCCCGTAGTTGCCGGCGCCGAACGAGCCGCCGATGATCACCGTGAACTTCGGCACCTTCGCGTTCGACACGGCCGTCACCATCTTCGCGCCATGCCGCGCGATGCCTTCGTTCTCGTACTTGCGCCCGACCATGAAGCCCGTGATGTTCTGCAGGAACACGAGCGGGATCTTGCGCTGGCAGCACAGCTCGATGAAATGCGCGCCCTTCACGGCCGATTCGGAGAACAGGATGCCGTTGTTCGCGACGATCCCGACCGGATGGCCCCAGATGTGCGCGAAGCCCGTGACGAGCGTCGTGCCGTAGCGCGCCTTGAATTCGTCGAATTCCGAATCGTCGACGATGCGCGCGATCACCTCGCGCACGTCGAACGGCTTGCGCGTATCGACGGGGATCACGCCGTACAGGCTCTTCGCATCGTAGCGCGGCGGCTTCGGCTCGCGCAGCGCCACCGGCGACGCGATCTTCGGCGCGAGATGATCGACGATGTTGCGCGCGATCGACAGCGCATGCGCGTCGTTCTGCGCGAGATGGTCGGCCACGCCCGACAGGCGCGTGTGCACGTCGCCGCCGCCGAGATCCTCGGCGCTCACTTCCTCGCCCGTCGCGGCCTTCACCAGCGGCGGGCCACCGAGGAAAATCGTGCCCTGGTCCTTCACGATGATCGACTCGTCGCTCATCGCCGGCACGTAGGCGCCGCCGGCCGTGCACGAGCCCATCACGACGGCGATCTGCGCGATCCCCGCCGCCGACATCGTCGCCTGGTTGAAGAAGATGCGGCCGAAGTGGTCGCGATCGGGAAACACGTCGTCCTGGTTCGGCAGGTTCGCGCCGCCCGAATCGACGAGGTAGACGCACGGCAGCCGGTTTTCCGCGGCGATTTCCTGCGCGCGCACGTGCTTCTTCACGGTGATCGGGTAGTAGGTGCCGCCCTTGACCGTCGCGTCGTTGCACACGATCACGCATTCGCGGCCGGCGATGCGGCCGATCCCGGTGATGACGCCCGCGCCCGGCGCGTCGTCGTTGTACATGCCGTTCGCCGCGAGCTGCGACAGCTCGAGGAACGGCGCGCCCGGATCGAGCAGTTGCGCGATGCGATCGCGCGGCAGCAGCTTGCCGCGCGACAGGTGCTTGTCGCGTGCGGCCTGGCCGCCGCCCTGCGCGAGCTGTTCGATCTTCGCGCGCAGGTCGGCGACGACCGCCTCGAGCGCGGCGGCATTCGCGCGGAAGTCTTCCGAACGCGGGTTCAGTTTCGATTCGATGATCGGCATCGACGAGGCTCCGTTCGCGTGACGTGGGGCGTTACATCGTTTCCGCGAACAGCTCGCGGCCGATCAGCATCCGGCGGATCTCGCTCGTGCCGGCGCCGATCTCGTACAGCTTCGCATCGCGCCACAGGCGGCCGACCGGATATTCGTTGATGTAGCCGTTGCCGCCGAGGATCTGGATCGCCTCGCCGGCCATCCACGTCGCCTTCTCGGCCGTGTAGAGGATCACGCCCGCGCAATCCTTGCGCACCTGGCGGATATGGTCGCTGCCCGCCGAGTCGAGATGGCGGCCGACCGCGTACAGGTACGCGCGGCACGCCTGGAACGTGGTGTACATGTCGGCGACCTTGCCCTGGATCAGCTGGAATTCGCCGATCGACTGGCCGAACTGCTTGCGGTCGTGGATATACGGCACCACGGCGTCGAGGCACGCGGCCATGATGCCCGTGGGGCCGCCCGACAGCACCGCGCGCTCGTAGTCTAGGCCGCTCATCAGCACCTTCACGCCGCCGTTCAACTGGCCGAGGATATTCTCTTCCGGCACCTCGACGTCCTGGAACACCAGCTCGCCCGTGTGCGAGCCGCGCATGCCGAGCTTGTCGAGCTTCTGCGCGACCGAGAAGCCCTTCATCCCCTTCTCGACGATGAACGCGGTGATGCCGCGCGAGTGGGCTTCGACGTCCGTCTTCGCGTAGACGACGAGCGTGTCGCAATCCGGGCCGTTGGTGATCCACATCTTCGTGCCGTTCAGCACGTAACGATCGCCGCGCTTGTCGGCACGCAGCTTCATGCTGACGACGTCGGAACCGGCGTTCGGCTCGCTCATCGCGAGCGCGCCGATGTGTTCGCCCGACACGAGCTTCGGCAGGTATTTCCGCTTCTGCGCTTCGGTGCCGTTGCGGTGGATCTGGTTCACGCACAGGTTCGAGTGCGCGCCGTACGACAGGCCGATCGACGCCGAGGCGCGCGAGATCTCCTCCATCGCGACCATGTGCGCGGTGTAGCCCATGTTCGCGCCGCCGTATTCCTCGGCGACCGTCATGCCGAGCACGCCGAGATCGCCGAACTTCTTCCACAGATCCATCGGAAACTGGTCGGTGCGGTCGACCTCCGCCGCGCGCGGCGTGATTTCCTTCGCCGCAAACGTCGCGACGGCGTCGCGCAGCATCTCGATGTCTTCACCGAGCATGAATTGCACGCCGGGCAGGTTGATCATGTCTCCTCCGTCTCCAGAAAGTGTGTCGCACTCATCTATTTCTGAGTTTCGCTCAAATCGAATGAATGCACCAATTCATTAACCAATAAAGCGGAAATTTTGCACAGTTTCGCGCCTCGCCGGGTTCGGCGTCAATAGTTTTTTGAGTGACACTCAGATATCATGCGGACATGACAGCCGCTCCCGCCGACACCATGACCGACACCGCCAAAGCCGATCGCGCCGACGCGCCGCGCGCGCCCGCCGGGCGCAAATCCCAGCAGCGCGTGCAGGACATTCTGCGCGTCGGCCGTGAAGTGTTCGCCGAAAAAGGTTACGAGCATGCGACGGCCGCCGAGATCGCGCAGCGCGTGGGCGTGTCGGAGGCGACGGTGTTCAGCTACTTCCGCGGCAAGCGCGAGCTGTGCGCGCGCGTGATCGCGGACTGGTACGACGAAATCATCGCGGCGTTCGAGCACGGCATGCCGCGGGATGCATCGGTGCAGCAGCAGTTCGCGTTCATCGTGCGCACCCACCTGCGGCTGATGCTGGTGAACGGCACGGGGCTGTGCGCGCTGGTGCTGTCGGAAGGCCGCGCGAAGCAGCATGCGCTGAGCGACGAGCTGACCGCACTGCAGCGCCGCTACACGGCGCCGCTGATGGACGTGCTCGCGCGCGGCCAGGCGGCCGGGCAGGTGCGTGCGGACCTGCCGCTGAGCCTGTTGCGTTCGATGGTGTTCGGGCCGATGGAGCACGTGCTGTGGGATGCGATCCTCGGGCACCGCAAGCTCGATACGGAAACGACGGCCGCGCAGCTGATCGACATGCTGTGGGCCGCCATGCAGCCGCCGGCGCCGGAACAGGCGGCGCTCGTGCGTTTCAGGAATGAAGTCGTGGAAGCCGTGCGGCGGCTGGAAGACGAAAACGCGCGCGCGTGACGCGCGGCGGGCGGCGCGCCCCCCCCCCGGTGCCGCGCGCTGCCGGGCGAGCTCGGCGCCGCTACGACTCCTCGCCGACGCGCAGCGGCGCCCGGCTTTGCTCGTTGTTCAAATGGACGAATTTGCGCAACAGGCGCATCAGTTCCTGCGAATCGTCCTCTCCCATTCCGTCGAACAGGCCGGCCCGCAGCTCCTTCACCGACGGAATCAGGTGCGTGAGCAGTTCGACGCCCGCCGGCGTCAGCAACAGGCGGCGCTGACGTCGCGGCAGCACTTCGCGCACGATCAATCCTTTCGCTTCGAGCCGGACCGCGAGATCCGCGGTCGTCGACGTATCGAGCGCCACCCGCTGCGCGAGCGTCACCTGATCGAGCCCCGGGCTCTCGTAGAGCATCCGCAGCACCGCGTACTGCACCGGCGTCACGTCCCGGCCCAGCTTCTCGTAGAACATCGCAACCGCGATCTGGTGTGCGCGCCGGATCAGGTGCCCGGGTTCGTCGTACAGATCGAGCGGGAAAGCCGGCGCGACGGCGGGATTCGTTTTTTCCATGAATGAGTCGATGACATAGGCGACGCGCGCCGGTTGCGCGCGCCGACGGCATGGCGCTGCCTCGCGCCATTTCCCGGGAAAACCAGTATACCGCCCGCCTTGCTCCAGCCAAGCTCGATGAGTACACTGAATCTCATTCAGTACACGGAATGAAGAGATGCCGCGTACCCGCGGCATCGACCTGAAGGAGACGACGAACGTGTTTCTCAAGAATGCTTGGTACGTGGCGTGCACGCCCGATGAAATCGACGGCAAGCCGCTGGGCCGCACGATCTGCAACGAGTCGATGGTGTTTTACCGCGCGGCGGACGGCCAGGTCGCCGCGCTCGAGGATTTCTGCCCGCACCGCGGCGCGCCGTTGTCGCTGGGTTTCGTGCGCGACGGGGTGCTCGTGTGCGGCTATCACGGGCTGGAAATGGGCTGTAACGGCAAGGCGGCCGGCATGCCGGGCCAGCGCGTCGGCGGCTTCCCGCCGATTCGCAGCTTTCCGGCGGTCGAGCGGTACGGCTTCATCTGGGTCTGGCCGGGCGATGCGGCGGCGGCCGATCCGGCCAAGCTGCCCGCGCTGGCGTGGGCCGAGGATCCGGCCTGGGCCCACGGCGGCGGCCTGTATCACATCCGTTGCGACTACCGGCTGATGATCGACAACCTGATGGACCTCACGCACGAAACCTACGTGCATGCGACGAGCATCGGCCAGAAGGAAATCGACGAAGCGCCGCCGAAGACGACCAGCCACGGCGACGAAGTCGTCACGCGCCGCTTCATGGAGAACGTGATGCCGCCGCCGTTCTGGCGGATGGCATTGCGCGGCAACGGGTTGGCCGACGACGTGCCGGTCGACCGCTGGCAGATCTGCCGCTTCTCGCCGCCGAGCCACGTGATGATCGAAGTCGGCGTCGCGCATGCGGGCCACGGCGGCTACGACGCGCCGGCCGACCTGAAGGCGTCGTCGATCGTGGTCGACTTCATCACGCCCGAGACGGACACCTCGATCTGGTACTTCTGGGGCATGGCGCGCAACTTCCGGCCCGACGACCCCGCGCTGACCGCCGAGATCCGCGAAGGCCAGGGCAAGATCTTCGCCGAGGATCTCGAGATGCTCGAGCGCCAGCAGCGCAACCTGGAGAAGTGGCCCGATCGCACGCTGCTCAAGCTCAACATCGACGCCGGCGGCGTAATGTCGCGCAAGGTGATCGAGCGGCTGCTCGCCGACGAGAACGCGTCGACCCCGCAGCGGCCCGTGATCCCGGTCGCGCCCGTCAAGGCGGCGTCATGAGCGCCGCGACCCTGACGGTGCGCGTCGCGCGCAAGTGGCAGGAAGCGCGCGACATCTGCGGCTTCGAATTCGTCAGCGACGACGGTGCGCCGCTGCCCCGCTTCGACGCCGGCGCCCATATCGACGTGCATCTGCCGGGCGGCCTCGTGCGCCAGTATTCGCTGTGCAACCACCCGGAGCACGGTGATCGCTATCAGATCGCCGTACTGCGCGACGCCGACGGGCGCGGCGGGTCGCGCGCCATTCACGACGAAGTCCGCCAAGGCGACATCGTACGGATCGGCGTGCCGTGCAATCAGTTTCCGCTCGCGCCCGACGCGCCGCACCACCTGCTGCTCGCGGGCGGGATCGGCGTCACGCCGATCCTCAGCATGGCGGAACGGTTGTTCTCGTCGGGCCAGCCGTTCGACATGCACTACTGCGCGCGTTCGACCGATCGCATGGCGTTCGTCGCGCGAATCCACGCAGCCGGGTTTCACGATCGCACCCGCTTCCACGTCGACGACGGCGACCCCGCGCAACGCTTCGATCTGGCCACCGTGCTTGCCGCCGCGCCGGAAGGCACCCACCTGTATGTATGCGGCCCGCGCGGCTTCATGGACGCGGTACTGAACGCCGCGCGCGCGCGCCACTGGGACGAAGCGCGGCTGCACTACGAGTTCTTCGGCGGCGCGGTTGCGTCGTCCGGTGCGGACCGCGCGTTCCAGGTCCGGATCGCGAGCAGCGGCCAGGTGATCGACGTGCCGGCCGAATGCACGGTCGTCGCGGCGCTGGCGGCGAACGGCGTCGACGTGCTGACGTCGTGCGAGCAAGGCGTATGCGGCACCTGCGTGACGCGCGTGCTGCAAGGCGAGCCCGATCATCGCGACTCGTATCTGACCGAAGAGGAACAGGCGGCCGGCGACCAGTTCATGCCGTGCTGTTCGCGATCGCGAAGCGACCTGCTGGTACTCGATCTGTAGACGGACCGCCCGATCCGCGGCGGCCAACCACAATACTGGAGACGATCCATGGAGCAACGTGCCCGGCCACCGGTCACTACCACGCCCTTCCCGCTCGACCGATGGTGGGTCGCCGCGCTGTCGTCCGAACTGACGGACCAACCCGTTGCCCGCACGCTGCTCGGCCGTCCGGTCGTCCTGTTCCGGTTGCCGTCCGGGGAAGTCGGCGCGCTGGAGGATCGCTGCTGCCACAAGTCGCTGCCGCTGTCGTGCGGCTCGCTCGAAGCACGCGGCCTGCGCTGCGGCTATCACGGCCTGCTGTTCGACCGCGGCGGTGCATGCATCGAGATCCCCGGCCAGGACCGGGTTCCGGCGAAAGCGTGCGTGTCGTCGTATCCGGTGCAGGAGCAGGATGCGATCGTGTGGATCTGGATCGGCGCCGACGCGCACGCGAAACCGGCCGGCGCACCGCCGCGCTACGCGTTCCACGCGGATCCGCAATACCGGTTCGGCGGCGGCAACTACCATTACGATGCGCCGTATCAACTGATTCACGACAACCTGATGGACCTGAGCCACCTCGGCTATGTCCATCTGAAAACGATCGGCGGCAACGCGTCGCTGCACATGGGCGCGGAAACCCGCGTCAGCAGCGACGGCGACACGGTGACGCTGGTTCGCCGGATGCCGGATTCCGACCCGCCGCCGACCTACACCGCCGCCTGGCCGTTCGCGGGCCGCGTCGATCGCTGGCAGGAAATCGAGTTCCACGTGTCGCACATCCGGATCTGGACCGGCGCGATGGACGCCGGCACCGGCGACCTGCACGATCCGGCGCGCGGCGGCTTTCACATGCGCGGCTTCCACGGCATCACGCCCGAGACGGAAACGACGACGCACTACTTCTGGACCGTCGCGACCAACCCGCAACACGACGTGGAGCGCGTCGCGCAAACGGTCATCGAGCAGTCCGCGGCGACGTTCGACGAAGACAAGACCGTGATCGAAGCGCAATACCGGAATCAGCTGCGCTTTCCGGGCAGCCGCCAGATCGACATTCATGTCGACGCGGGCCCCAATCGCGCGCGGCGCGTGATCGAGCGGCTGCTGCAACCGGAACCCGCGTAAGCGTCGCGCCGGCGCGCGAATCACGCCTGCCGGACACAACGGGCGTTCGCCGGAAGGCTCGTCCGCCCAGGCATTCGCTTTCGTCCCATTCGTTGCCGCCGGTTTCGATTTCATCCCATTTAATTAGTCATACTATTTTTCAAGGATCTTTGACGTGAGCGCAAGTATCCGCAATACGATCGACGAATCTCCGATGAGCGTGTTCCAGACGATGGCGGTCACGGCCTGCGTCGTGCTGAACATGCTCGATGGCTTCGATGTGCTGGCCATCGCGTTTGCCGCACCGCATCTGGCGGCCGAATGGAAACTGAGCGGCAAGGAAATCGGCCTGCTGCTGAGTGCCGGGCTGGCCGGCATGGGAATCGGCTCGGTGCTGATCGCGCCGTTGGCCGACCGCGTCGGCCGCCGCCGCATCATCCTGCTCTGCCTCACGGTGATCTCGACCGGGATGCTCGCCTGCGCGGCCACCCACAGCACGCTGCAGCTCGCCGTCGCGCGCGCGTACACGGGGCTCGGCATCGGCGGCATGCTGGCGAGCCTGACCGTCATCAGCGGCGAGTACGCGTCGAACAAGTGGCGCAGCGCCGCGATCGGCATGCAGTCGACCGGTTATGCGATCGGCGCCACCGCCGGCGGCGTCGTCGCCGGCTACCTGCTGTCGACGTGGGGATGGCGCAGCGTGTTCGCGTTCGGCGGCATCCTGACCTTGCTGGCGATCCCGATGGTGCTCGCGATGCTGCCGGAATCGCTCGACTTCCTGCTGGCGCGGCGTCCGGACGACGCGCTGCGGAAAATCAACCGCATCCTCGCGCGAATGAAGCGCTCACCGATCGCCGCGCTGCCGCCCTCGTCCATCGACACGGCAAGCCCCGCGTCGGGCTGGACCGCCGTGCTGCGCGCACCGCTCGCGCGCCGCACGATCGCGTTGTGGATCGCGTTCTTCCTCGTGATGGGCAGCTTCTACTTCGTCGTGAGCTGGACGCCGAAGCTGCTGGTCCAGGCCGGGCTGTCGACATCGCAGGGCGTCACCGGCGGCGTCCTGCTCAACCTCGGCGGCATTGCGGGCGCGTCGCTCTTCAGCCTGCTGTCGACAAGGTTCGGCCTGCGCAACCTGCTCGCCGCGACCCTGCTGCTCGGCGGCGCGCTGATGGTCGTGTTCGGCGCGAACACCGGCTCGCTCGGCATCGGGATGATCGTCGCGGTGTTCCTCGGCGCCGTGATCAATGCGTGCGTGGCCGGCATGTATGCGCTGTCGCCGACGCCGTACCCCGCGGAAATCCGCACGACCGGCATCGGCCTCGCGGTCGGCATCGGCCGCCTCGGCGCGATCCTGTCGCCGATGACCGTCGGTGCGCTGCTGGACGACGGCTGGTCCGTCTCCCATCTCTACCTCGCGTTCCTCGTACCGATGGCCGGCGCGGCGATCGCCGTCGCCGTGGCGGGCACGCGCGCCGCGGCACCGCGCCGGCAACGCGACCCGGCGCTGTCGTAACACGGAACGCCCGCAGTCCTGCCGATACCCGTCGGCCTCCCGGACACGCCCGGGGCACTCAAAAAATCGATAAGCATATCTACATACTGTTTGGAGACAGCCATGAAAACGAAACTGGGCGGCGCACTCGCGACGGTGATGGCGCTGGCCGGGCCGGCCTGCGCGCAAAGCAGCGTCACGCTGTACGGGATCATCGATACCGGTGTGTCCTACTACAACAACGCCGCGCACGGCGGATCGTTCACGGGCATGCCGACGCTGACCGGCGAGGTGCCGTCACGGTGGGGGCTGAGAGGCACCGAGGATCTCGGCGGCGCCTACCAGGCCTTCTTCGTGCTCGAGAACGGCTTCCAGCCCGGCACCGGCGCGCTGAATTACGGCGGGCGCCTGTTCGGGCGACAGGCGAACGTCGGCGTGAGCGGCCCGTTCGGCGCGCTGACGCTTGGCCGCCAGATGAACATGTCGATGATCGTGCTGACCAATGCCGACGTGATTGGCCCGTCGATTCACTCCATGGCGGATTTCGACTCCTATCTGCCGAACGCGCGCAGCGACAATGCGATCGGCTACAAGGGCACGTTCCACGGCGTGACGCTCGGCGCCACCTACAGCTTCGGCCGCGACGCGGCCGGGCCGGCAGGGCCGTCGGCGACAGGCTGCGCCGGGCAGGTGCCCGGCGACATCGTCGCCTGCCGCCAATACACGGCGATGCTCGCGTACGACGCGAGCCATTTCGGGCTCGCCGCATCGCACGACGTGATGCGCGGCGGCGGCGGCGCACTCGCGCCGCTGAGCAATCCGGCGTACACCGACACGCGCGACATCGTCGCCGGCTACGTGAAGATCGGCCCCGCGAAACTGGGCGCCGGGTGGATCCGCCGCAACCTCGCGGCGGCCGAGCACCTGCAGGCCGATATCGTGTTCGCTGGCGGGACGTATTACGCGACGCCCTACCTCGCGCTCGATCTCCAGGGCGTACGCTACCTGCAACGCCGCGAAAACAGCGAAGGCGGCACGAATGCGACGCTGCTCGTCGGCCGCGCGAACTATTTCCTGTCGAAGCGGACGACCGTCTATACGTCGGTGGGCTACATGTTCAACAGCGCGCTGGCCGCGAACGCGGTCGCCGCCGGCGGGACGGTCGGTACCGGAATGAACCAGCTCGGCGTGATGGCCGGCATCCAGCAGAAGTTCTGAACGCCGGACGCCGCACCGGCGCCTCGTCAATCGGCGAGCCGGCAGTGCGAGAGCTTCAACCCCGGCAATACGGGCGCATCGATATAGCCTTCGTTCACGCAGCTGAACCGGAACGCCGCCGACGTGACGAACGGCTTGATCTCCCCGCCGGGGAATTTCGGCTTCAGCGCGGCCTGGTCGGCCACGTCGAAATGCGTATCGAACTGCTCGCCGTCGGCCGTCAGCGCGCCGAAGTACGTGCCGGCCGGGTCGCTGCCCATCCGGATCACGGCGCCGACGAACACGAGGCGCCGGCCGTCGTATTTCGTCTTCGCGGCGGCCATGTCCTGCGTATAGGCCTCGATCACGGCGCCGTAATGCGCATCGATCGCGGGTTCGGCGGCCGAAGCCGCGCAAGCGGCCTCGTGAACGCCCGCCAGCAGCGCGCAGGCCGCAAGCGCGGCCGCCGCGAACGGCGCGGAAATCTTCTTCATCGGTGGTCTCCCGTCCAGCGTGGTGGTTGAAGTCGTCGAAGCCCGGCGCTTGCGCCGGTTGCATTCGCTTTCGTTGCTTTAATCGTTCGAATGGCGGAACACGGCTGCGATCACTTCATCACGCGCAGGGTCGTGCGCGGTGCACGGCGCCGCGCGGAACGCGACGTGACTGGAAGATGACATGGTGCGGCCCCCGGCTCTCTCGTTGATTTTTACTGCGTCTGATTTTGGCCGCTACGGTAGCAGACGGTCGATGGCCCGGCAACTGGGTCCCGTGCGTTGCCGGCCATCCCATTACAATTGCAAATGATTCTCATTAAATATATCATGCGCAACCTGGCCGCAACCAAACGCCGCGGCCCGCAACACGATCCTTGGTATTCCTCCTGCCTCGATTCATGCCATCCCGTCGAACGCCTCGCCGTGCCCCGACCCAGCGTCCGTGGCGCACCCGCCTGCCTGCCCTGCTCACCCTTTGCGTCGCGAGCGGCGTGCATGCGGCCAACGCCGAACCCGTCACGCCCGCATCGACTCCCGCGACGCCAACCGAACACGAACTCCCGGCAATCAGCGTCAACGCGTCGGCAACGGCCGATCCGACGGTCGGCTATCAGCCGCGCACCACGCGCATTGCGGGCGGCGACGACCGTTCGCTGAAGGAGATTCCGCAATCGGTCGCGGTGGTCAGCAGCAGCGTGATGCAGGACCAGCAGGCGCGCTCGCTCGACGACGTGCTCGGCAACATCAGCGGCGTCACGCAGACGAACACGCTCGGCGGCACGCGCGACGCGTTCATCAAGCGCGGCTTCGGATCGAACAACGACGGCTCGGTGCTCGTCGACGGCGTGCGCACGCCGGTGCTGCACAGCTATCTCGCGACGATCGATCGCGTCGAAGTGCTGAAAGGGCCCGCGTCGCTGCTGTACGGGATGCAGGATCCGGGCGGCGTGATCAACCTCGTCACGCGCAAGCCGGAAGACACGTTCGGCGGCTCGATCTCCGCGTCGCGCACGAGCCATGGCGGCAGCAGCGCGCAGTTCGACCTCACGGGCCCGCTCGGCAAGCCGGGCCAGGTCGCGGGCGGCACGCTCGCGTTCCGGCTGACCGGCGAATACGACACGAGCCGCTACTGGCGCAGCTTCGGCCGCGAACGCAATGCGCTGATCGCGCCCGCGCTGTCGTGGCACGACGCGAACACGTCGATCGACGTCAGCTACCAGTACGTCGACTACACGACGCCGTTCGATCGCGGCACCGTGCTCGTGAACGGCCAGCTCGACGATACGCTGCGTTATCGCCGCTACGAGGAAGCGTGGTCGCAAAGCAGCGGCATCCAGGAAACGCTGCGTACGCGCATCGAGCACCGCTTCTCCGACGCATGGCGTGTACGCGCGACCTACGGCTGGGGCCGCGACCGCTACGATCAGTACATTACGCGCGCCACCGCGTTCAACAGCAGGACCGGCGCGCTGACGCGCTCGTCCGACGCGAACCTGGGGCGCAACGATTCCGACCAGATCGCGACGCTCGGCCTGCTCGGCAACGTGACGCTGGCGGGGATGAACCACGCGCTCTACATCGGCGGCGAATACGAGCGGCAGCGCAGCTTCCGCGGCGACACGATCCGCGGCAAGGCGACGACCGGTTTCAATCTCTACGATCCCGTGTACGGCCTGCTCGCACCGGGCGGCACGCCCAACGCGAAGCAAAGCGATTCGCGCTCGGTCGTGCATGCGTATTCGACGATCGTTCAGGATACCGTGAAGATCTCCGACCGCCTCACGGCAGTGGGCGGGCTGCGCTGGGAAAACTGGCAGCAGGAATCGGGCATGGGGCGCCCGTTCGTGTTCGCCGACCGGTCGCGCGGCAGCGTCTGGCTGCCGCAGTTCGGGCTCGCCTATGCGCTCACGCCCGAGCTGACCGCGTATGCGAACGTGAGCCGTTCGTTCAAGCCGAACGTCGCATCGAACGTCGCGGCACCGCTCGCGCCGGAATACGGCCGCGTGCTCGAGGCCGGGCTGAAGTTCAGCCTGAAGCCCGCGATCACCGGCACGCTCGCGGTCTACCAGATCGACAAGCGCAACGTCGCGGTCACGGTCGGCGACCTCACGTCGACGATCGGTACCGCGCGCTCGCGCGGGATCGAGCTCGACGTCGCCGGGCAGATCACGCGTCACCTGAGCGTGATCGGCAGCTATGCGTATACGAACGCGAACGATCGCGACGGCAACACACCGCTCGTCAACGTCGCACGCCACACGGGCAGCCTGTTCGCGGTGTACGACACGGCCATCGCGAACCTGCCGGGCCGCTGGCGCTTCGGCGGTGGCGCGCGCCTCGTCGGCGCACGCCCCGGCGATACGGCGAACAGCTTCACGCTGCCCGGCTACGTGACCGTCGATGCGTTCGCCGCCTACGAAACGACGATCGGCAAGTTCCCGACGCGCTTCCAGCTCAACGTGAAGAACCTGCTCGACAAGACCTACTACTCGTCGAGCAACAACAACCTGATCGTCGCGGTCGGCGAACCGCGGCTCGTCACGTTGACGACGACGGTATCGTTCTGACGCAACGGGATGGCCGGCGCGGTCACGGGCGCCAGCGATAAACGACGATGTTCGACCCGTTGTAGTTGTCCTTCGTGATCACGTACTCGCCGGTCGAGCGCAGGTAGGCACGCACGCCGTACATCGAATCGACGTCGTTGCCGACGTCCATCGCCGACGTGTTCGAATTCGTCAGCGTCGTGACGAGCGCGCCGGTGTTCAGGTCGAACACGTCGATGTTCGGCACCGTGTGCACGTAGCCGACGAACAGGTAGTGGCCGGCCGCCGCGATCGATTTCGGGTTCGCGCTCGTCAGGTTGATCACCGGGTTCGGCGCGCTCGTGTTGCCGCTCTTCCAGCCGTGATAGACCTCGATGTGCCCGTTCATCGCGGTCCAGTCCCAATTGCCCGCGAGGCCCTGCGCGAGGATCATCGTGTCGCTGTCGGCCTGGTAGATGATGCGCGTGACCGGCGCGACGCCGGTCGGCACGGGCGTCGTCGTCGGCTTGCCCCACGACGGCTTGCCGGTCGCGTCGAAGCCCGTCATCGGGTAGCGCGCGATCACGTTCGATCCGTTCAGCCCGGCCCACACGTCGCCGTTGCCGTCGATGTCGAAACCGGCCGTCACCTGCAGCGTCGTGTTGAACGGCTTGCCCGGCAGCGAACCGGCCGGGATCGCGATGTAGCCGCTCGCGGTGTTGAAGTAATAGAAGTTGAAGTTGCCCGGGTTCTGGCCCGACGCGACGAGGATCCGGTTGCCGCCGACGTTCACAAGCTGGCCGAAGTGCTGGCCGCGCTGATAGTCGTTCATGTCGAGGCGCGGGTCCTTCGGGTAGGTGAACGGGTCGACCGTGTTCGCGACGAACGTGCCGCCCGCGGTGCCCGTATACACGTTGTTGCCGCTGAAGAACAACGTGCCGTCCGTCACCGGATCGGGCGCGGCGATTCCCTCGAAGTTCAACGCCTGCAGCTTCCATTGCAGCGTGCCGACCGGGCTGTACGAATGCAGATCGGTGCTGCCGTTGCGGCCGAGATCCCAGCCGCCGCCCCACGCGTTGTTCAGCACGTACAGGTTGCCGGCCGCATCCTTGCCGAGCGCCGCGACGCGCGTGAAGCGCTTGTCGCCGACCTGCCCCTTGATGCCCGTCGTCGTGTCGAGATAACCGCCCTGCACGCCGAACGTGCCGACCTGCACCGGCATCCCGGGCAGCCCGCCGTACACCTTGATGTTCATGTCGGGCCCTTCGTCGCCCACCATCAGCTGGCCCATCGACGCATCGAAGTACAACGACGCCGGCCGCGCGCCGGCCGCCATCTGAAGCGTGTTCATCGCCGCCCCGGCCGCGCTGAACTGCGCGACGACACCCGCGCTCTTGCGCGCGACCCACAGATTGCCGGCCGCATCGAGCGCCAGCGCGCCCGGCCCCGATACGCCGATGTCGCGCTGCCACACGCCGTCGGTCGTATAGACGCGCACGCGGTTGCCGTAGAAGTCGCTCACGTACAGCAGGTTGCCGCCCGTCGCGAGGCCCGTGATCACGTCCGCGTACTGGATGCCCGTCCACGTGCTGACCGGGATGCGCAGGTCGCGCTGGTTCGAGCTTCGGTTGTAGCGCCCCACCGAGCCGCTGCCGAACGTGCGGTTGTAGCCGAGCGCGACGAACAGCGACGTGGCATTGCCGGTGATCGCTCCGCCCTGGAATTCGTCGTGGATGCCGATCGTGCCGAGCGGCTGGCCGTTCTGGTAGATCGCGACGCCGCCCGCGTTCTCGTCCCAGCGCGACGCCGTGTAGATCACGCCTTCGGGCGCGACCCACATCGAGCGCGCGCCGTTGCCGACGTGGGCGGCCAGCGTGCCGTACGTGTTCGCAAGCCAGTCGGTCGAGTATTGCGCCTGCGCGTGGCCCGCCGGCGCCAGCAGCGCCATGCACATTCCCAGCAACGCCGCGCGGATTTGTTTCATTGACATGAATAATGCTCCCAGACGAACAATGGTCGACACTGTAAATCGCGGCGCATGAAATATTGGTGATTCAGGCAAATGCGCATTCGCCGTTACTCCGAATTATTCACTCCACGCCTTTTGCCGTCCGGCGCTTTTTCGTCAACGATCGCAAAATCTGCAAAACCGCGCCACGACGGCCTGACGGTCACGCGATCTCGACGTATGCGCCGGCATTTTCTTCCGGGTCATCCGATACAAATGCGTCATTTTTTCTTATATGACCGTATTGCCTTTTCATCCCGGAATTCTTTTCGATTATTACAAATGGAAATTAAAATGAAAGGAGAAAAATATTATTCGACGCGATCGGCTGTTCGCGATTTCGCGCGCGGAAGGGAAAGCGGGAGGGAAAGGAGGAATGCGGCGGGAAAAACCGCGCGCCGGCCGGACCGGCACGCGGCGGCGATCGCTCAACTTGCCGGGTCGAGCGTCAGGCCGCCCCAGCCGTCGACGTATTTCGGCAGCGCGTCGGCGACGTCGATCACGCGTGGCCCGTAGAACAGGGGCATCGACGGTTGCAAGTGGTCCGGCAGCGGCCCGCCATGCGCACGCGCGGTCAAGCTGTTCGGCACGACGCGCATGCCGGGCCGGTTCGTCCCGAACACGATCTCGCCGCGCGATGCGCACCACGCCCGTGACATCGACATCGACATCAACGGATGCGGGAACGTCGCGTGACCGCCGTCGATCGTCACCTGCTCCGGCGGCCATGCAGTAGCCGACAGCATCGGCGTGCCGTAAAAATCGCGGCACGTCGCGCAATGACAGTTCGCGCGCGCCGCCGGCTCGCCGCACAGCGTGACCGTCACGGCACGCACAGGCAGCGCGCGGAAAGCGTTCGGGTCATGTCGTCTCCTCGAAAAGGGAGGCGACGGTATAGGAGCATGCCGGCAACGATGCCCGCAGCAGCAGCACGCCCCGTTGCACGCGCAACGATCGCCGCGTCAGAACTTCTGGCGCAGCCCGAGGCTCACGATCGCCTGCGATCGCGAATCGGACGAATGACCGTTCGCCTTGTCCGACACCGACGCGGTCGCGGCCACCGGCCGGCCGAGTGCGTCGAGCGTCGTGCCGGACGCATGCTGGTACGCGCCGAGCAGGTACACGCTGGTGCGCTTCGACAGGTCGTACACGGCGCCGAGCGTGACGTTGTGATACTGCGCACGGTTGTCGATGCCGTCGACGTCGCTGCCGCGCGTGTAGCTGTAGCCGGCAAACAGCTGCGTCTGCGGCTGCACGTTCCAGCGCGTGAACACGCCGGCGACGTTGAACGTCGCATGCCCGGAGAACAGCGACTGCGCGCCGCCGCGGTACTGCACGTTGCTGTAGTTCACGCCGACGACGGCCGGGCCGAAGTCGTACGTCGCCCCCGTCGCGATCACCTGCTGCGATTGCGCGCTCGCATAACCTTCGTTGATCGACGAATTGAACAGGCCGTCGTCGGTGCTCTGCCACTTGCCGGCCGTCGGGTCGGTCGCGCCCGTCTTGCTGTTGTCCGAGCGCTCGTAGCCGACGCCGACGCGCAGCGGGCCAGCCGCGTACGCGGCGCCGACGCTCCACGTGTTGCGCTGCTTCATGCTCCCCGGCTGGCCGCCGAAGCCGTACAGCGCGCCGAACGTGAAGCCCGAGTAGTTCGCGCTCGTGTACTTGATCGAGCTGTCGACGCGGGCGGTCTGGTCGAGATCGTCGATGTCGCCCGGGTGCGCGCCGAAGCCGCCGATGAACGACGATGGGCCGACCGGGCTCACGAAATCGTCGAGCGACGTGTACTGACGGCCGAGCGTGATCGTGCCGTAGCGGTCGCTGCCGACGCCGACGAACGCCTGGCGGCCGAACTGGCGGCCGCCCTGGCCCGACGTGCCGTTCGCGATGTCGAAGCCGTTCTCGAGCACGAACAGCGCGCGCATGCCGCCGCCGAGATCCTCGGAACCCTTGATGCCCCAGCGGCTGCCGGACAGGTTGCCGGTCGTGAGACCGACGCTCGAATGGCCGGTGTACGCCCCCGCCGAGCCAACCCGTTCGTTGCTGCGGTAGGTCACGCCCGCGTCGACGATGCCGTACAGCGTGACGGAGCTTTGCGCGGCGGCGATACCCGCGAGCGAGAGCAGCAGCGGCGCTGCGATCAGTTGCTTGTTCATGATGTTATGTCTCCGGGCGTCGAACCCGTTGTTCTGGCTGACTGTTGCGAGTAGCGCGCACGGGCGCCGACATCCGCCGGCGGTGCGAGGCCGGCCGCGTCCGCGCGCGACGACGCGGCGGGCATGCCCGCTGCGGCCGCCATGGTAGTTGGAACCGGTTCCGACCCAAAGCGGAATAATGACAACAGTTTTTTGCCAAAATCGAGATAGTCGCGACACGGCCGTCGTTGATCGCTGCCGCGCCTGTACAGCACGGGGCGGCGCCCCCGATAATCGAACGCACCCTTTCCCCAGGAGTGCCGTCATGCATGAAACGACCCTGCTGATCTTCGCCGCCGTCGCGTTCGTCGGCATCGCGACACCCGGCCCGACCGTGCTGCTCGCGCTGACCAACGGCTCGCGTTACGGCGTGCGCCGCGCGGCCTATGGCTTCGCGGGCGCGATGCTGTCCGATGTCGTGCTGATCGTCGCGGTCGCGCTCGGCCTCGGCGCGCTGCTGATGGCATCGGCGTTCTGGTTCTCGGTGGTGAAATGGCTCGGCGCCGCGTACCTCGCGTATGTCGGCATCCGGCTGCTGATGTCGAAGGGTTCGCTCGACGTCGCCGCCGCGTCCGCCGGCGCGGCGCCCGATCGCAACGCGTCGATCTTCGCGAAGAGCTTCCTGACCGCTGTCACGAATCCGAAGGGCTATCTGTTCTTCTCCGCGTTCCTGCCGCAGTTCCTCGATCCGTCCGCGCCGCTCGCGCCGCAGTACGTCGCGCTCGCGGTCACGTTCGCGCTGCTCGACGGCGCGGTGATGTTCGGCTACGCGCTGCTCGGCGCCCGCGCGGTGCGGCTGCTGAAACGCGCGGGCGCGCTGTGGCTCGAACGCTCGTGCGGCGCGATGCTGCTCGCGCTCGCCGGGTCGCTCGCGCTGTACCGGCGCCATGCGGCATAGAAGCCGGTTGCGATGAAAATCGATCGACCGCCCCGCTCCGGCTTCCCCGGCCTGTCGCTCCGGCAACTCGACCGCGCGGACCTCGACGCGTGGTACGCGTACCTGTCCAACCCCGACGTCTTCCGCCACACGAGCTGGAACCTGCGCGCACCCGACGATCTGCTGCCGCTGTTCGACAACATCGAATCGGCCGACCCGGATTCGATCCGGCGTCTCGCGATCGTCGACACCGCATCGGGCACGCTCGCCGGGACGGTCGGGCTGCATACGGTGTCCACCGTGAACCGCTCGGCGGAGATCGCGTACGACCTCGCGCCGTCGCACTGGGGGCGCGGCATCGCGAGCGCCGTGTGCGAAGCCGTCACCGCATGGGCGTTCACCACGGGCGGCTTCATGCGGATGCAGGCCGTCGTGCTGACCAGCAACGCGGGCTCCGCGCGCGTGCTGCAGAAGTGCGGCTACCGCTACGAAGGACTGTTGCGCGCCTACAAGATGGTGCGCGGCACGCCGGGCGATTTCGCGATGTACGCGCGCCTCGCGACCGACTGACGCACCGTACGCGGCATCGCGCGCCGGTGCCATGATGCGATTGTTGGACGACCCGCGCCGAATTGGCGACAATCGCCGTTCCCCTCATCGACGCTCCGCCATGAAGATCGCCGCGCTTTCCGACATCCACGGCAACCTCGCCGCGCTCGACGCGGTGCTCGACGACGTCCGCCGCCGCGGCGCCGACGTGATCGTCAATCTCGGCGACATCGTGTCGGGCGCGCTCCATCCGGCCGAAACGGCCGACCGCCTGATCGCGCTCGATCTGCCGACCATCAAGGGCAATCACGAGCGGCAGTTGCTCACCTGCGACCGCGCAGCGATGCGGCTGTCCGATCGCTGGGCGCACGACACGCTGCGCGACGACCAGCTCGACTGGATCGCCGCGCTGCCCGAACGCATGATGCTCGACGACGACGTATTGATGGTGCACGGCACGCCGGCCAGCGATCTCGTCTACTTCCTCGAGACGGTCACGCCCGACGGCTGCCGCGCGGCCACGCCCGACGAAGTCGCGCGGCGCGCGGGCCACGAAGCGGCGTCGCTGATCCTGTGCGGCCACACGCACGTGCCGCGTACCGCGAAGCTCGACGACGGCCGGCTGATCGTCAACCCGGGCAGCGTCGGGCTGCAGGCGTACGAGGACGACCTGCCGCATCCGCACCGCATCGAAACAGGCTCGCCGCATGCGCGCTACGCGATGGTGTCGCGCACGGCGGCCGGCTGGAGCGTCGAATTCCATGCGGTCGAATACGACTGGCACACGGCCGCCGTCACCGCGGCCTCGCGCGGGCGCGACGACTGGACCGTCGCGCTGCGCACCGGCCGGTGCTGAGACGCACGCGCCGCGCCGCCCTGCTTCACGTCCCTTTCAGGAAAACCGAACGCCATGCCCGTTCCGTCGCAACTGCTCTTCCTGCCCGGCGCATCGGGCAGCACCGCTTTCTGGCAGCCGCTGGCCGGCCTGCTCACGCATCCGGCCGAACGGCGCATCGTCGCCTATCCGGGCTTCGGCGACACGCCGCGCGATCCGGCCGTCGACGATTTCGACGGCCTCGTGCGCGATGTCCTCGAGAAGATCGACCGGCCGACCGCCGTGATCGCCCAGTCGATGGGCGGCGTGATCGCGATGCGCGCGGCGCTCGACAAGCCCGGGCTCGTCACGCACCTCGTGCTGACGGTCACGTCCGGCGGGCTCGACATGGAAGGGCTCGGTGCGCAGGACTGGCGGGCCGGCTTCGCCGAAGCGAACCCGCAGTTGCCCGACTGGTTCCTGACGTTCCGCGCGGACTTCTCGCGGGACATCGGCCGCATCGCACAACCGACGCTGCTGCTGTGGGGCGACGACGATCCGATCAGCCCCGTCGCGGCCGGCCGGCGCCTGCTCGAACGGCTGCCCGATGCGCGGCTGCATGTCGTGGCGGGCGGCCGGCACGACCTCGCGGCCGTGCATGCGCAAGCGCTCGCCCCGCTCGTCGACGCGCATCTGCAGCGCACGTAACGTCGCGCGCGCCGGCATCCGCTTCCATCCACGCTTCAGCTTCGGCGCGCACCCGGCACCGCGACGCTCACGCGCCGCGTCGGCTCACCCCGCGCGCCTCAGCGTGAGCCGTGCTTCGAGCCCGCCGCCATCGGGCCGGTTGTTCAGCGTCAGCGTGCCGCCCATCGCGAGCGCGAGTTGCTTCGCGATCGCCAGACCCAACCCCGTGCCGCCCGTGTCGCGGTTGCGCGACGTCTCCACGCGCCGGAACGGCTCGAATACCGCGTCGAGCTGATCGGCCGGAATGCCGGGCCCGCGGTCGAGCACGGCAATCACCGCGCCGCCGTCCGGCGCGGCCTGCACGTCGATCTCGGCCGCGCCCGCGAACTTCAGCGCGTTGTCGACGAGGTTGCCCACGATGCGGCGCAGCGCCTTCGGCCGCGTGACGAGCGCGAGCGGCGCGCGGCTGTGCAGCGCGACGTCCTGTCCCGCATCCGTGTAGTCGCACACGATGCTGTCGAGCAGCGCGTCGAGATCGATGCGGCGCGCGGCTTCCTCGGTGCCGTGCAGCGTCCGCGCGTACGCGACGCCCTCCTTCACCAGGTGCTCCATCTCGATCAGGTCCTGGCGCAGCTTCGCGCCCTGCGTGTCGTCGTCCATCACGTCGACCCGCAGCCGCATGCGCGTGATCGGCGTCTGCAGGTCGTGCGAGATCGACGCGAGGATCTGCATGCGCTCGGCCATGTACTGCGCGATGCGGTCCTGCATCGCGTTGAATGCCCGGGCGGCACGCGCGACCTCCGACGGCCCGCCTTCGTCCAGCCGCTCGCCCTTCAGGTCGGGGCCGAGCGCGTCGGCGGCCTGCGCGAGCTGCTTGAGCGGCCGCGTCGCGAGCCGCACCGCGAGCCAGCAGCACGCGGCCAGCACCGCGAGCTGCAGCACGAGCACGACCGGCAGCCAGCCCGACAGCGGCACCGTCGACATCGGATGAATGTCGATCGTCAGCGGCGACCCGTCGGTCAGGCGCAGGTGCACCTGCAGATGTTCGCGATCGCCGGGGATCGCGTTCGCGGTCAGCGGGTAGTCGCCGCCGATGCCGTCCGAGATCGAACGCTCGACGCGCGCCGACAGCCGCGCTTCCGGCGGCGTGCCCGTCTCGCCGGGCCCGAGGATGAACGCATAGCTGCGCCGCGCGAGACGCGGCAGCCACGCGGCGCGCTCGGCCGGCGGCAAGTGGTCGAGCAGCGCGACCGAACTCGCGACCTCGCGCTCGATATAGCCCATCATCAGGTTGGTGGTCGCCTGGTCGCGCTCGGTGACGGTGAGCCAGAACGACAGCGTCTGCGCGAGCGCGAGGCCCACGCACAGGATCAGCGCGAGCCGCGCGAACAGCGAGCGCGGCCAGTGCCACGGCGTACGCGCGCTCATGGCGTACCGTCGACGGCGGTCACGGCCGACGAGAACACGTAGCCCTCGTTACGCAGCGTCTTGATGTAGCGCGGTTCGCGCGCGCCGTCGCGCAGCCGCTGGCGCAACCGGCTCACGAGCAGGTCGATCGAGCGGTCGAACGGGTCGGACTGCCGCCCCTGCGTGAGGTTGAGCAACTGGTCGCGCGTCAGCACGCGCTGCGGGTTGTCGAGGAACACGCGCAGCAGCCGGTATTCGGCGCCGCTCAGCGCGACCAGCGTGCCTTCGGCGTCGAGCAGGTGGCGCCCGGTCGTGTCGAGCCGCCATTCGCCGAACGCGAGCATCTCGGCCGTTTCCGTCACCTGCATGCCGGGCGGCAGCATGCGCGCGCGGCGCAGCACCGAGCGGATCCGCGCGAGCAGTTCGCGCACCGCGAACGGCTTGGCCAGGTAATCGTCGGCGCCCATCTCGAGGCCGATGATGCGGTCGGTTTCCTCGCCGCGCGCGGTCAGCATCAGCACGGGTACCGTGCGGAACTTGCCGGCCCGCAGGTCGCGGCACAGCGTGAGACCGTCCTCGCCCGGCATCATCAGGTCGAGCACGATCAGATCGGGCGCGCCGTCGTCCAGCACGTTGCGCATCTCGCGGCCGTTCGCGGCCAGCGACACGCGCATGCCGTTCTTCTCCAGGTAGTCCGCGATCAGTTCGCGGATCGCGCGATCGTCGTCGACGATCAGCACGTGGTCGATCTTGTCCATGAGTCGTGGTCGGTGTCGTGGTTCGGGCAGGCGATGTCCGCTGTTATACCGCATGGCAGGCGCGCGTTTGTATCCCAATGTATCGCGCGGCCGCGGCGACACACAACATTGCACACGCGCCGCCGGCCGGACACATCGCGGATACGTCGGCGCCGCCTAATGGGGCCTGTCGAAACCCGTCCGGCCGCCGCCGTCCAGCCGCGGCCACCCCGCTCAGGAGAACGCCATGCTGCCCCGACTCAAGACCGCCGCCATCGTCATCGCCCTCGCCGCCACGGCCGGGCTCGCCGCCTTCGGCGGCACCCGCGACGATGCGGGCATGCCGGCGTCGCTGGCCGGCACGCCGGCCCCCGATTTCACCGGCATCGACCGCTGGCACAACAGCGCGCCGCTGACGCTCGGCCAGTTGCGCGGCAAGGTCGTGCTCGTCGATTTCTGGACGTACTCGTGCATCAACTGCATTCATACGATTCCGTACGTGAAGGAATGGGACCGGAAGTATCGCGACCAGGGGCTCGTCGTGGTCGGCGTGCACACGCCCGAATATCCGTTCGAACGCGATGCGAAGAACGTCGCCGAGGCGGTCAAGCGCTTCGGCATCTCGTACCCGGTCGCACAGGACAACCGCTACGACACGTGGCGCGCATACGGGAACCAGTACTGGCCCGCGCTGTACCTGATCGATGCGAACGGCAAGGTCGTCTATACGCGCTATGGCGAAGGCGGGTACGACAAGACCGAGGCCGCGATCCGCGGGGCGCTCGCGCAGGCCGGCACACCGGCGAAGGATGCGACGCGCACGCAGTGACCGGCGCGGCGGGCGCGGCGCGCATCTGCACATGCGTGCACGCCCGTCATGCGCTCACTCGCTCACGTGCGTTTCGCGTCCGCCGCCGCGAGCATCGCCTCGCCGATCGCGAGGTTGCCGTCCGCGATCAGCGCTTCACCGGCGCCCCGGATATCGGCCCCGGCCTTGTTCTGCCCGAGCTTGCGCTTGCCGACGAGCCGCGTGATCTCGATCCGCAGCCCGACGATCGACTGCACCATCGTGTCGATGTAGTCCTTCGGCGCGTCGCCCATCTTCCACGGCACCGGCTGCGACGCCTCGTGCGTGCGCGTCAGCCGCGCGACCACGCCGCGCACGAACTTCTCGTCGTCGCGCACCGTGATGCGGCCGTGCGCATGCACGACCACGTAGTTCCACGTCGGCACTTGCCGGTGCGCGACGTGCTTGCTCGGGTACCAGTTCGGCGAGATGTACGCGTCGCCGGCGCGGAAAATCACGAGCACCTCGTCGCCGTCCGCGACGTCCCGCCAGACCGGATTCGCGCGGGCGACGTGCGCATGCAGTTCGCCGAGCCCGCCATCGTCGGGCAACAGCTCGAACGGCAGGTGGTTCGCGTCGAGCCCGTTCTTGCCCTGCGTGATCAGGCTGCCGAACGGACGCTGCACGATCAGCTCGCGCAGCGCGTCGGGATCGGGCTCGTTGAAATCGGCGGGGACGTACATGTCGGCTCCACGGTCGAACGGGATGGGAAATGGCGCGGGCGCAGGCCCGTCATGCGGCGATTGTGACGCCAAACTGGTTTATGCTGTAGAGCCGGTTTGGAACAATTTCAGCAGACCAGAATCATGGCAAGAACGGCCCGGATCGTCGAAATCCCGTCGCTCGGCACGCTCGACCGCGCGGCCGGCGACCTGAGCCGTCAGCTCGCGCAGGCGCTGCGCGACGCCGTGCGGCGCGGCGACGTCCGGCCGGGCGACGCGCTGCCGTCCACGCGGCTGCTGGCGGCGGCGCTGCAGCTTGCGCGCGGCACGGTGGTCGATGCGTACGCGCAGCTCGTCGCCGAGGGCTTTCTCGAGTCGCGCGGCGGCGCGGGCACGCGGGTCGCGAACGCGCTCGCGGAACCGCCGTCCGGCGACGCGCCCGCACCGCCCGCGCGACGCCAGCGCCCGACGCACGCCGGCCTGCCCGAGCCCGCCGCCACCTTCGCGCGGATCGCCCGCGAATTCAGCCCGCTGCCGGCCATGCCGTTCGCGATCTCGGTGCCGGTCGGCCTCACCGCCCCCGACGACATCTGGCGCCGGCTCGGCAACCGCCTGCGCGCCCGCGGCGCCGGTGCGCCGTCCGGCTATGCCGATCCGCAGGGCGCGCTGCCGCTGCGCGAAGCGATCGCCGACTACGTGCGCCGGTCGCGCTCGGTGCGCTGCGATGCCGGCCAGGTCGTGATCACGAGCGGTACGCAGCAGGGGCTGCATCTCGCGCGCCAGGTGCTGCTCGGCGACAACGACCGCGCATGGGTCGAGAATCCCGCCTATCGCGGCATCACCGCGCTGCTCGAAAGCACCGGGCGGCGCGACGCGATGGTGCGCGTGCCGGTGGACGCCGACGGCCTCGACGTCGACGCCGGCATGCGGCTCGCGCCGGAGGCGCGCGCCGCGTTCGTCACGCCGTCGCACCAGTACCCGCTCGGCATGCCGTTGAGCATGGCGCGGCGCAACGCGCTGCTCGCCTGGGCGCGCGCGCAGCGCGCGTGGGTCGTCGAAGACGACTACGACAGCGAGCTGCGCTATGAAGGCTACCCGTTCCCGTCGCTGCAAGGGCTCGCCCCCGATCGTGTGATCTACCTCGGCACGTTCAGCAAGATCCTGTTTCCGTCGCTGCGGCTCGGCTACGTGATCGCGCCCGAGGATCTCGTGCCCGCGTTCTGCGGCGCGCGCGTGCTGATGGATCGCCATGCGCCGACCGCCGATCAGCACGTGCTGGCCGCCTTCATCGCGGAAGGCCATCTCGACCGCCACATCCGCCGTGTGCGCGGCGTGTATGCGGAACAGCGCACGCTGCTGATCGACACGCTCGGCGCGCGGCTGCCACGCGAACGCGCGTGGGTGCAGCCGGGCGACCAGGGCATGCACGTCGTGCTGTGGCTTGCCGAAGGCATCGACGATCTCGACGTGGTCGCCCGTGCCGCGCAGGCCGGCGTCGCGGTGCGCGCGGTGTCGCCGATGTTCGCGCCCGGCACGGCCCGCCCGGGGCTCGTGCTCGGCTTCGGCGGGTTCGACCGCGCGCAGATGGAAGCCGCCGCGCAACGGCTCGCGGACGTGGTTTCGTCGGCGCAATCGCGGCCGCGCGCACCTTAAAAGGTTGTCGGCGGGCAACAAACGTAATCGTCTGTAAATCCTGCAAGCAAACGGCCGTTTCTGCCGCCGGCGTGCGGGCGCCGTTTGCTAGGATCGCGCGTCTTCCATCCGCCCTTGCCGCCTTGAATCGCTTCGTGCCGTTTCTCCGAGATGCGTGGCTCCGTTGCCGCGCCCGTGTCGCACCGCTCGCCGCCGCCTGCCGCGCGCGCCTGCGCACGCTGTGCGCGGCCGTGCTGCATCGCCTGCGCCATCCGACGCGGCGCGGCGTGGCGCTGACGCTCGCCGCGATACCGGTGCTGGGCCTGCTGGTCCTGCTCGCGTTCGTCCCGTTCACGCCGAGCATCGGCGACATCCGCAAGGCGCGCATCGACCGCCCGGCGCGTGTGCTGTCCGCCGACGGCCAGCTGATCGCCGAGTTCCGGCCCGTGAACCGCGAATGGGTGCCGCTCAAGCAGATCTCGCCGCACATGGTCGACGCGCTGATCGCGACCGAGGACCATCGCTTCTATTCGCATCACGGCATCGACTTGCGCCGCACGCTCGCCGCCGGGCTGCATACCTTCTCGGGCAACCGCCAGGGCGGCTCGACGATCACGCAGCAGCTCGCACGCAACCTGTATCCGGACGAAGTCGGCCGCGCGCCGACGCTCACGCGCAAGGTGAAGGAGCTGATCACCGCGTTCAAGATCGAATCGGTGTACAGCAAGGACGAGATCCTCGAAACCTACCTGAACACGGTGCCGTTCCTGTACAACGCGTACGGCGTCGAAATGGCCGCGCGCACCTACTTCGGCAAGTCGGCGGACCAGCTCGACATCGCGGAAAGCGCGACGCTCGTCGGGATGCTGAAGGGCAACAGCTACTACAACCCGGTGCTGAATCCGGAGCGCGCGGTCCAGCGGCGCAACATCGTGCTCGGCCGGATGGCGCAGATGGGCATGCTCACGCCGCCGCAGCTCACGAAACTGCAGCGCCAGCCGCTGCGCGTCGACTTCGAACCGCAGACGGCGCAGCCGAGCCTCGCGCCGCACTTCGCGGTACAGCTGCGCAAGTGGCTGATCGCGTGGGCCGACCGCAACAACTACGATCTCTACGCCGACGGCCTCGTCGTGCGCACGACGCTCGATGCGCAATTGCAGGACATGGCCACGCAGGCGCTGACGCGGCAGACCGAGCGGCTGCAGGCGGTCGCCGACGGCGCATGGCGCGGCCCGTCCGGCTGCGGGTTGCGCAACGACCTGTTCCGCGGCTTCATCCGCCAGACGCCCGAGTATCGCCAGGCCCGCGACACCGGGCTCGCCGACGTGCCGGCGCTGAAGCAGCTCGGCGCCAACCGCGCGTTCATGCGCGCGCTGTGCGAACGCAAGACGCAGGTGCAGGCCGGTTTCGTCGCGATCGATCCGCGCAACGGCGCGATCCGCGCGTGGGTCGGCAGCCCCGATTTCGGCAGCGAGCCGTTCGACCACGTCTTCCAGGCGCGGCGCCAGCCGGGTTCGACCTTCAAGCCGTTCGTCTATGGCGCGGCGTTCGCGGACGGCATGCGGCCCGACGATACGTTCGTCGATCGTCCCGTCGCGATTCCGGTCGACGGGCGCGCCGTGTGGCGCCCGACCGATGCGGAACCGCCGACCGGCGAGCCGATGACGCTGCGTGACGCGCTCGCGCTGTCGCGCAACCGCGTCACCGCGCAGGTGATGCAGCACGAAGGCGCCGCGAAGGTCGCGCAGCTGGCGCGCGCGATGGGCGTGCGCGACAGCCCGCTCGATGCGGTGCCGTCGCTCGCGCTCGGCACGAGCCCCGTGACGCTGAAGGAGATGGTGTCCGCATACGGCACGATCGCGAACCGCGGCGTGTACGTCGCGCCGCAGATGATCACGCGCATCGAGGACCGCGACGGCAAGGTGCTGGCCGCGTTCGGCAGCGCGCAGCCCGAACGCGCGCTGCCGGCGCCGGCCGCGCAGACGCTCGTCGACGTGATGCGCGACGTCGTCGATCGCGGCACCGGCGCCGACATCCGGTCGCGCTACGGGATCCGTGTCGACGTCGCCGGCAAGACGGGCACGACGCAGGACAACGCGGACGGCTGGTTCATCCTGATGCATCCGCAGCTCGTGGCCGGCGCGTGGGTCGGCTTCGACGACGGCAGCGTGACGCTGCGCAGCGACTACTGGGGCGCGGGCGCGCACAGTGCGCTGCCGATCGTCGGCTCGTTCTACGAGGCGGCGCTGCGGGCGCGCGCGATCGATCCGCACGCGCAGTTCTCGCCCGATTTCCGGCCACGCAGCGCGCCCGCGCCGAGACGGCGCGTGCAGCATCCGGGCCTGTTCGACTGGCTGAGATTCTTCCGCTGATCGCGGCGCCCGCGGCCCGTTTTACCGGCGCGTCGTCAGCGCCCGGCGACCGGCGTCACGGCGCCGGCGGCGACTCGCCGCTGCGCGCGACCGGATGAAGCTCGATGCCGTCGACCTGAAAGCCTTGCACGATCAGCAGCAGGACGCCCGTGGTCGAATGCTTCGTCGTGAAACTGCTGCCGGTGATCGACGTGACCTGATAGGGCGAGCCGATCGGCATCCGGATCAGTTGGCCGCCCGGCACGTCGAGCACGCACGCGTCGGCGGGCGGCTTCTCCGGACCGTCCATGTCGAGCTCCGCCACCTGCGCCGGGGCCGTTTCGACGCTCCAGCGGCCGGCTTCACGCGCGCGCAGCACGAAGTCGTCACCCGCCTTCTCGACGCGCAGGGTCGCGGGTTTGCCGGCGGCCCGCGCGTAATCGCCGAGCAGCCCATCGCAGGCACTGCCGGCTCGCGCGGACAGCGAGACGCACAACATCAGACAGAAAACGGGAATGCGCACGGCGGGCCTCTCAGCGTTCGTATTGTTGTCGGAATGCCGGCGCGGGCGCGCGCGGCGGCGGCGACACGATCGGGCGCCGCCGGGCGCCAATATAGCGAACGCGACCGAGGTATGCCAGCCCGCGGCGCACAGCGGCCCGGGAAGACGCCGGGACACGTGCGCGGCATCCTGCTTCGGCCGGGCACGGCCTGAACCCATCCGGACGAAGCGCCGACCGGTCGAGCTACCGGCCGAACAGCGTGCGCGCGCGTACTCAGCCCGCCGCGAGCGTGGCGGCCAGCGCGTCGAACTCCGGCGCCCATGCGGCGCGCCACGCAGCCTTCGTCACGTCATCGACCCACGCGCCGTCGATCCCGTTCAGCATGAACTGCTTCAGGTCGGCCACGGTGAAGCCGAAATGGCTGAGCATCAGTTCCCACGCTTCGCTCGGATTGACCTTGTGAAGCGTCGGGTCGTCGGTGTTCGGATGGATCTTCAGCCCGAGGCCCGGCATCTTGCGCATCGGATGCCGTTCCGCCCATTGCTCCGGCGGCAGCGTGCGCAGATAGTACGAATTCGTCGGCACGACGGTGAAGACGATCCCGCGCTCCGCATAGCGCGCACACAGGTCGGGGTTGTCGACGATCGTATAGCCGTGATCGACGCGATCGACCTGCAGCAGATCGACGGCCGTCTCGACGTTGCGCCACGGCATCCCGAACTCGCCCGCGTGCGCGGTCGTGCGGAAACCGGCCGCACGTGCATTGCGGTACGCCTTCCAGAACAGTTCCGGCGGCCGGTCGTTCTCGCGATAGTCGATGCCGACCCCCGCGACTTCGTCCGCGCGATTCGCCTTCATCCACTCGACGATTTCGACCGCCTCGTCGGGATCCTGCTCGCGGTCGATGCTCGGGATCAGGCGCGCGCCGATCCCGAAATCGCGCGCGGCATCGCGGATCGCCGTCACGATCGCGGCCTGCGCATCGGCATACGCGATGCCCGACACGCGCACCGTACCTGTCGGATTCCAGAAGAATTCCGCATGCCGGACATGGTGCGCGGCCGCATCTTCCAGATACTCGTAAGCGATCCGCCGCAAATCGTCGGGCTGCGTGAGCAGATACTTGTCGAGCGCCCGCAGCACGTGCAGCACGCCGACCGGCTTCTCGCCGCGTGCGTAGAACGCATCGATCTCCGCGCGCTCGATCGGCGCGCCGCTGCGCGCCGCGAGCGCGACGAACGTGTCGTGCCGCACCGCGCCGAGCAGGTGGCAATGCAGCTCGACCTTCGGCAGCGCGTGGAAGAAGGCCCGGTGGGCCGGCGTGATCTCGATGCCCGTGCGCGCGGGCGGGACGTTGCCTGGTGTTCCCTTCATGTCAGTCTCTTTTTTTCGGTAGTGCCTGTGCGTCGCGAAAGCCGTCCCTCAGTGCGGCTTCACGACGGTCCAGAAGTAATAGCCGAGCGGAATCGCGAGCACGACGAGCCCCCACGACACGTCGCGCCAGCGGCCGGCCAGCAGCTTGACGAGCACGTAGCACAGCAGCCCGCCCGCGATGCCGGTGCCGAAGCTGTTCGACATCAGCGTGAGCAGCACCATCGACATCACGGGCAGCGCATCGGTGAAATCGTCGAAATGCGTATGGCGGATCGTCGCGAACATCGACAGCCCGATCAGGATCAGCGCCGGCGCCGTCGCCTCCTTCGGGATCGCGAGCGCGACCGGCACGAACAGCAGCATCGCGGCGAACAGCACGGCAGCGGCCAGCGACGACAGCCCGCTGCGGCCGCCGGCCTCGACGCCCGCGGCCGATTCGATCAGCGCCGTGAGCGCCGGGATGCCGAATACGGGCCCGAGCGTCGCGGCGAGCGAGTCGACGAGGAACGGCCGGTTGATGTTCGGCAGGTTGCCCTGCTCGTCGAGCAGGTTTGCCTTCGCGCCGACCGCGAGCGCGGTGCCGAGCGTCGAGAAGAATTCCGCCGCGAAAAACGCGAACAGGTACGGCGCGGCCGCAAGGCTCAACGCGCTGCCGATATCGAGCTTGAACGCGATCGGCGCGATGCTGTGCGGCAGCGACACGAACGACGCGGGCAGGTGCGTGACGCCCAGCGGCACGCCGGCCGCGGCCGCGGCGAGGATCGCGATCAGGATCGCACCGGGCACCTTGCGCGCCTGCAGCACGATCGCCACCGCGAGGCCGGTCAGCGCGACGAGCGCGCCCGGCCGCGAGAAGTCGCCGAGCGCGAACGCGTTGGTCTTCGCACTCGCGACGACCATCCCCGCGTTGCGCAGCCCGAGCATCGTGACGAACAACCCGATCGACGCGCCGAGCCCGAGCTTGATCTGCACCGGAATCAGCCGCACCACCACGCCGCGCGCGCCGAGTATCGTCAGCAGGAAGAACAGCACGCCCGACACGCATGCGATGCCGAGGCCCGTCTGCCAGCCGACGTGTTCCGTCGTCGCGAGCGTCACGCCGATGATCACCGAGCCGCCGATGCCGGGGCCGACGAGGAACGGCAGGTTCGCGTAGAGCCCCATCAGCGTCGTGAACAACACGAACACGACGATGGTCGCCGTCGTCGCCGCGCCGCGCTCCATCCCGCCGGTCGCGAGCAGCGACGGAATCACGACGAGCAGGTACGCGGCCGCGAGGAACGACGTGACGCCGGCGATCGTCTCGGTGCGCACGCTCGTGCCGCGCGCGGCGAGCGCGAAGCGGCGTTCGAGCCAGTTGGCCGGCGCGCGCGCCGGGATCGTGTCAGTCGCTGACATGGTGGTTCTCCTGTGATTCCGAATATTGTCCGGTGTCGGTTCCCGCGGCGCGGTCTTATACTGCCGCGTACCGCATCCCGACCGTTATTGCCCGATGTCGTCCGACCGCTCGTCGCTGCTGCCCGCGCTCACGCTGCGGCAGGTCCAGCACTTCGTCGTGCTCGCCCACGCACGCAGCTTCACGCAGGCCGCGCAGGCGCTGTCGCTCACCCAGCCCGCGCTCACCGCGTCGATCCGCCAGATCGAATTCCTGCTCGGCGGGCGCCTGTTCGCGCGTACCGCGCATCGCCTTACGCTCACCACCGCGGGCGAAGCCGTGCTGCCGCTCGCCGAACGACTGCTCAACCAGGCCCGCGGCACCTTCGACGACATGACGCGGCTCATCGGCGAACGCATTCAGACCGTGCGCATCGCGTTCATCCCGTCGGTCGCGGGCCGCCTGCTGCCCGCGCTCAACACGCTGCGCGGCACGCGTCCGACGCTGCGCTTCACGCTCACCGACCTGCCGAACAGCGCGCTCGTCGAAGCCGTGCGCGACGGCGTCGCGGATCTCGGCATCGGCGTGCGCGAGCCGGACAGCGACGACGGCACGCTGCGCTACCAGCAGCTGTTCGAGGACGAGATCGTGATCGTCGTGCGGCACGACGATCCGCTCGCCCGCGCGAAGAGCGTCACGTGGGCGAAGCTCGTCGATCGCGAGCTCGCGGTGTTCGTGCGCGGCAGCGTCAGCGAATCGCTGCATCGCACCGGCGGCGCCGGCAAGTTGCGCCTGAACGTCACGTACCGGATGGAATACACCGAACCGCTCTACGCACTTGCGCGCAACGGCCTCGCGACCGCCGTGCTGCCGAGCCTCTACACGATGCATCTGCACGATCCCGAACTCGTCGCGCTGCGCGTGGACAAACCGCGCGTCACGCGAGCGATCTCGCTGATCTCGCTCGCCGCCGACGATCGCGGCCCGCATGTGCGCGCGTGCCGCGAGTGGATTGCGAAGCACATCTGATCGCGTTCACCGCGCGGCGCCCTGCGCGCTGCGCTCAAGGCAGCTTCGCGATGCGCTCGACGAGCGTCGCGTAGAAGCGGTCCGCATCGACCTCGTTGATCCACGTTGCATTCGCCGCACGGCCGCTGCGCCCGTTCCAGTCGACGATCGTCTCGCCGAGCGTCCACTGCCCGGTCGTCTCGACCACCACGTTCACCTTGCGCCCGCCGAACAGCGTCGGATCGACGAGATAGCCGACGGCCGTCGGGTCGTACATCGGCGCCTCTTCGACGCCACGCCGCTTCTTGTTGTATGCGAGCTCGGCATCCATGATGTCCGCGACGATCGCGCCGCAGCGGTTGCCGAGCGCGCGGAACGGCGCGACGCGCGCCGGCGTGATCGGCGCCTTCACCGCGACGTCGCGCGGCAGCACGACGATCGGCACGCCGCTGCCGAACACGACTTCGGCCGCCTGCGGATCGACGTAGATGTTGAACTCGGCGGCCGGCGTGATGTTGCCGCGCTCGAAAAACGCGCCGCCCATCAGCACGATTTCGCGCAGCGCGCCGCGAATCCGCGGCGCCTCGACCAGCGCGGTCGCGAGGTTGGTCAGCGGGCCGAGCGCGCACAGCGTCACGCTGTTCGGCGCCGCGCGGCTCAGCGTATCGACGAGGTACGACACGGCGTGGCCGGCAGCAAGCGGCGCGCGCGGCTCGTGCAGTTCGACGCCTTCGAGCCCCGTCCTGCCGTGCACGTTCGCGGCCGTCACGAGATCGCGCACGAGCGGGCGCGGGCAGCCCGCATAGACCGGCAGCGTCTTCGTGCGGCCGGCCCAGTCACGGATGATCCGCGCGTTGCGTTCGGTCAGGTCGAGCGGCACGTTACCCGCGACGGCCGTCAGCGCTCGCACGTCGAGCCGGTCCTGCGCGCCCAGCGCGAGCAGGATCGCGATGGCGTCGTCCTGCCCCGGGTCGGTATCGATGATCACCGTGCGGCGCGCAGCGTCGCCGCCGGCCGCGAACGCGCCCGCCTCGGGCAGCAGCGCGGTGCCGGCCAGCGCGGCGGACAGTTTCAGGAAGGTGCGGCGGGATGCGATCGGATGAGTCATGGTCGGGCTCTCGAGAAAACGCCGGGCCGCCCCACGTTTTCCTGCCTCCGGGGGGGGCCAGGCGCGAGGCGGCAGGATTGGGGGCGCTCAAAATACGTGCCGGACGCCGAGCGTCGCCATCATCTGGCGCGTGCCGGTCGAGCGCGCGTACGCGAAGATCTGCGCGTGGTCCGCGTCGCCGGCCGCCTGCTGCGCGATCACCGTCAGCGCGACGTCGGTGCGTTTCGACAGGAAGTAGTCGGCCTGCAGGTTCACCTGATGCCATTTCGGACGCTTGTCGATCACGTCGTACTTGCCGTTCGTGAACGCGTACGCGGCGCCGAGGAAGAGCTGCGGCGTCATCGTGTAGACGACGTTCACCCCCAGGTTCTGCAGGTGCAGATGCGAATTGTCGAGGTAATCGTAGCGCACGTCGGTGAACATCGCGGCGAACTGCGCGCGGCCGATCGTGTAGAAACCGCCCGTGCCCGCGATCCGCTGCCGGCTGGCATACGCGGCCGGCGACATCGCGCTCTTGCTGAAGATCAGCAGCGGCGACGCATAGTCGTTCGCGATCGCGCCGTCCTGGTTCGTCGCGCTGTACGGATGGTTATACTGCGCATAGACGGCGCTCCAGCGCAGCGCGCCCTGCTCGTAGCCGAGCCCGAAGCTGTACGCGCTGTTGTTCGCGAAGCCGGTCGCGTTGCTGAAGCCGTACAGCGCGGTGAATTTCAGGCCGTAGTAGACGGGACTCACGTACTTCACCGAGTTCTGCACGCGGATGTCGTTGTAGCCGTTGTCGTTGTCGCCGATGTTCACGCCGTTGCTCGCGATGATCACCGGCCCGATGTAGTCGTGGATCGCATCGTACTGGCGGCCGAACGTCAGCGAACCGTAGGTGCGGTCGGCGAGGCCGACATAGGCCATGCGCCCGAACTCGCGGCCGTTCTGCGCGGCCGTGCCCGTCATCACGTTGAAGCCGTTCTCGAGCTGAAAGACCGCGGACAGCCCCTGCCCCAGATCCTCCTTGCCCTTCAGCCCCCAGCGCGGGTTCTGGTTCGTGCCGGACAGCGCCTGCCAGGCGTTCTTGCCGCCCTGGTTGGTCGCGAACCCGACGCCGGCCGAGATGAGACCGTACAGCGTGATGCTGCTTTGCGCACCGGCATGGGTCGCGAAGGCGCCGAGCATCGCGAGCGGAGCGAGCTTGTAGAGAGTTTTCATGCGGGTCGTGTGGTCGGTGGTGGGCCAGGCGCGGCGGGGTTCCGCGAAACTGGACTCGACTATACGAACCCGGATCGGATAATAAAAGTTTGCTTTTCTTATGTATCAATAAAACGGATTTATTCTCATCCCTGCATTCCCTCCGCGTTCGGCGGCCGGCGATCAGTCCGCCGTGTCGCCGCCCTTCGGCACCTTCGACCATGCGTTGCGCCCCGGCATCGGCGCCCAGGCCGGGCGCGCCTTGCGCGCGCTGTCGATCACGACCAGATAACGACCCGCGATCGGCGTGATGTCGCGATCGCGCGGCAGCACCCACAGCGACTTGCCGGCTTCGACACGCGCCTGGTAATCGTCGTCGAGCAGGCCGTGGTGGTCGAAAAATGCGTTCAGCGACGCGGGAATCCGCACGCAGCCCTTCGAATGCCGGATGCCGAGCAGCGCTTCGAGGCGGTCGGGATCGGTCGCATGCATCTGGAAGCGCATCGGCGACACGCCGCCCTTGCCCCAGCCGCGTTCTCCGTCCACCCAGCCGAAGTCGTAGATGCGCATGTCGCGGCGGCCATAACCGCGAATGCCGTTCTCGTTCGTCGTGCCTTCGGCGCGGAAATCCATGTTGTCGGGCGAGTGATGGAACACGCCGAGCGGCGTCAGGAAATGGTCGTACTTGCCCGGCAGCCCCGTGCCGACCGGCGAGGCGCCGATCATCAGCCACGCATTGGCCGGCGTGGCGCGGAAGTAGATGAACAGCGCCTGCACGTTCGGTGCGCGGTCGACCATCGCGACGTATTCGCCGGCGAGGTCGCCGAGGTCCGCTTCGGCGAGCGCCTTCTGGAGCCGCTCGCCGTAGGCGCGCTGTTCGCTCGCGGGCACGTTCAATCGGCGGGTGACTTCCTGCGTGAAGCGCTTGCGCATGTCGACGGCGCGCGCCGTCGCGTTCTTCGCTTCCTCGGCCGATAGGGGCGGATGCCGCCGCGGCGGGGTCGGCGCGGGGGCTTCGGCCTCGCTGGCGGTGGTGGCGGATGCGGCCGATGCGGGTTCGGCTGTAGAAGCTGCGGAAGAAGCGCCGGAAGCGGCCGATGCCGCGCTGGCCGGCGCTGCATGATGCACGTGCGATGCCGCGGGGGCGGACGGTGCGGGCGATGTACCTGGCAACGCATGCGCGGACGAGCCCGGGTGCGCATGAGAAGCCGTCGACGCGGGCGATGCCACTGATGAGGATGACGGAGCAACGGACGACGAAGCGTCGGATGCGGCGAAGGCAGGCAACCCGGCAAGACTGGAAACGGGCAGCACGACAGCGAGCGACGCATACGCGGCGACTGTGCGGGTACGACGGCGCGACTTCGAAATTCGCCGCGACAAGCTGGAAAGCATCATACGTTCGAAGCCATCGGCCGATCCGGCCGCCGCGTGGTGCTGTTGCGAGCGGCGCATCTTCCGCGCAAGCCATCGACACGTCTGGCGCATCATGCGCGCCCGGCGCCGACGCCTCTTCGCGGCGGAGCCGTTCGCTGATGCAACGCGTGCGGTCCGATGGCGGCTAATGAGTCGTCAGGCCCTTCATTTTACGCGCCGACGGAAGAATCGGCAGCGACGGAAGTCGTGGTTTGGCGGTGGATTTGCGCTTCGTCACGCTTTGTTTCAACTCGTTGCCGTTTGCGGCTTCGTTGCGTGTCACGCTTGTGAATTCGGCGGTTCGGCGCGTTCGATATGAAACGACTCCCCGTCAAATCAATTTGCATGCCAAATCATCCCGGCGACGCGTTGTCCCCATCGAAACCGTATTGCACGCATGTCGCACAAACGAAGCGACACGCGTGCGTACCTGCCGACTACTTCGAAATGGTTTCGAGCGCGATGCCCTTCGTGCGCGGGCCCATGAACCCGATCGCGACCATCACGATCACCATCGCGCCCGCGATGAACGCGAACACGCCGAACGTGCCGAAGCCTTTCAGCACGGCCGCGATCACGAACGACGAGAAGATCGCCGAGAAGCGGCTCCACGAATAGACGAAGCCGACTGCCCGTGCGCGAATCGACGTCGGGAACAGCTCGGCCTGGTATGCGTGGAAGCTGTACGACATGATGTTGCTCGCGAGCGTGAGGCCAATGCCGAGCACGATCAGGAACGCGCCCACCGTCGTCTGGCTGAACAGCAGCCCGCAGACGACGATCGCCGCCGCCATCGCGACGATCACCGACTTGCGCTCGAAGCGGTCGGCGATCACGAGGCCGATCAGCGGGCCGATCGGCGCCGCGAGCGCGATCACGCTCGAATACATCAGGCTCGACGTGATCGTGATGCCTTGCTTGATCAGCAGCGTCGGCACCCAGTTCGCGAAGCCGTAGAAGCCGACCGTCTGGAACACGTTGAAGATCGTCATCATGATCGTGCGGCTGCGATACGGCTGCACCCACATGTCGCGGAAGCTGCCGCGCGGCGGCACGGGTTCGGCCGGCGCGGGCGGCGGCAGCGGCCGCCCGTATTCGGCTTCGACCTTCGCCTCGAGCGCGCGCATGATGCGGTCGGCTTCGTCGACGCGCCCCTGCTGCGCGAGCCAGCGCGGGCTTTCCGGCAGTTCGCGGCGGATCCACCACACGAACAGCGCGCCGTGCGCGCCGATCAGCACGACCCAGCGCCAGCCGTCGAGGCCGAGCGGCGCATGCGGCACGAGCAGGTACGCGAGGAACGCGACCACCGGCACCGCGACGAAGCCGACCGCCTGTTCGCACGCGAACGCGCGGCCGCGGATCTGCTTCGGCACGAGCTCGGAGATGTACGTGCCGATCGTCACCATCTCGACGCCGAGGCCGAGACCGACGACGAAGCGCCAGAAGTTCAGCCCGGCCGCGGTGTCCTGGAACGCCATCACGACGTTGGCGGCCGTGTACCACAGCAACGACCACGTGAAGATCGCGCGGCGGCCGAAGCGGTCGGCGAGGAAGCCGCATGCGATCGTGCCGATGAACAACCCGGAGAACAGCGCGGCGATGAAGCTCGCGACGCCCGTGGTGCCGAACAGGCCGTGCGTCGTCGCCGACAGGATGCCGCTTTTCACGAGCCCGGGCGCGACGTAGCCGCTGTACAGCAGGTCGTAGAGTTCGAAGAAGAAGCCGAGGCTCAGCAGCACGACGAGCTTCCAGACGCTGCGGGTCGGCGGCAGGCGGTCGAGGCGCGCCGAGATGGAGCCGGGGTCGATCGCCGCGGGGCGGGCGGCGCCTGCTGCCGTGAGCGGGTCGGGCTGGGTGGATGCCATGGTGGCGAGTCTCCGGATTCTTGATTGTCGTTGGCGCCAGCAGAGGGGAACTGGCGAGCGGCTTCGCGCATTTTAGCGAGGCGGGGGGCTGAGCACATCAATCAATTGACGCACGGGCGCATCGGCCGCATTGGAACAGATGTAGCGAGCCGGTTCGTTATAGCTGGCTGACCGGGCACAACGTCGAACAAGATTCCCTATCGTCCAATCGACGTTGCCAGAAGCGGCCGCGCCGTGAGGCGCATGGGCGCCAGTACGGGCGGAAATGGAATCACGCCGATCAGGTTGATCGCGAGTCCGAGATAGTCGAGCAGTTCGCCGCCTCGCTTGCGGATGATCGAGACGATGTCGGTGAGCGCATCGGCCAGCGCCATCAGGTTGTGGAGCACCGGAATCATGCTCGCGACCGTTTTCAATCGATCGACGTCCACGTAGCCATGCGTCACGCTGATCAGCCACGCGTTGAAACCTTCACCGGATGCGACGACGTCGTCCGGATGAACATCGGTCAGCCATGCTCTCAGGATTTCTTTTCGTTATTCGTTTTTCGCCGCGCGGCAGGCGGCCCACCCTTCTCATGTCCCGGACGCCTGCCAGCGACCCGCGGCATTTTACCGACGATGAAGCGACAGGGAAATGAAAGCTCAGCATCGGCAGCGTATGCCGCCATGACTCGCGCCCCAATTAGCACGAACCGCCGTCGGGCCAACTTCATGTAAATTTCGTAACCATCTGTCCGGCCGCCTGCCGCGGCTGAACGGCAACATCGCGCGGTTTCGGACGCGATTCGGTCGGCACACCCTTAACAAGACAGGGGCGAGCAGGATTTCCCGCGGTCGGCCCCTCCTGCCCGGCGCCGAAACGTCGCCCATGCGGATTCGGAAATCGATGGCCCGCGCCCCGGTAACATGCAGTCGGGCCAACCACCGGCTTCCGGCTGCTTTTCGGCATCCGGCATTGTCGGCAAATCGTAAGAATCCATGTCCATACAACGACTATCCACGTACGCCTGCCGAATCGCGCTGATCGCGCTGCTGCAGTTCGCGGCGGTCGCGACCGCGTCGGCATTTCCGTCGGCCGCTTCGGCCCCCGGCGCAAGCGGCGTCGGCGCCCCCGTCCCGGCCATCTCGCTGAACGACGCCATCGCGCAGCTCAAGCAGATGCAGGTCGAACTGGACCGCATCAAGCAGCAGACCTCGACGACGTCCAACAGCAAGGAACTGGACGCGCTCGACGACTCGGCCCAGGAACTGAGCACCGATATCGCGAAACTGCAAAGCGATCTCACGCCGCAACGCGCGCAGATCCAGGCGCAACTCGACGTGCTCGGGCCGCCGCCTGCCGAGGGCGCCGCGCCGGAAACGGCGGCCGTCGCCAAACAACGGGCCACGCTCGACGCACGCAAGACGCAGATCGATGCGGCGCTGAAGCAGGCGGCCGACCAGAAGGCCAGCCTCACGAACCTGACCGAGCAGTTCGCGAAACTGCATCGCAGCCTGCTGAAGAACCAGCTCGCGTTCCGTTCGGGCAGCATCTTCAGCGCGCAGTTCTGGCTGCCGCTGTTCCACCTTTCGCCGGACGATCGCCAGCGGCTCCAGGATTTCGACGACGAGCTGCTCGACATGCTGCATTCGTCATGGGTACCCGGGCAGCGGGCGCTCACGACGGTGCTGCTGATCGCCTCGTTCGCGGCGTGGCTCGGCGGCCGCCGGCTCATCGAGCGCGGGCTCGCGTGGATCGCGCTGAACCGTCTGCCGCCCACGCGCCTGCGCCGCAGCGCGCTGGCGCTGTCGACCGTGCTGTCGACGTTCCTGGCCACGGCCATCGCCGTTCAGATCCTCTACCTCGCCGTCGCGCGCCGCTACGAGCTCACGCCGTCGCTGACCGATCTGTGGGACCAGTTCGCGAAGCTCGCCGCAACCTGCGCGCTGATCGCCGGACTCGGCCGCGCCCTGCTCTGTACGAAGCATCCGTCGTGGCGACTGCCCGCGCTCGCCGATCCCGTCGCGCTCGCGATGAAACCGTTCCCCAGCATCCTGGCCGCGCTGCTGCTGGTGTCCGGCACGCTCGAATCGATCAACCGGATCGTCGACACGAGCCTGTCGGTCACGCTGTTTGGCCGCGGCATCGTCTCGCTCGTCGTGGCGCTGACGGTCGGCGCGTCGCTGTTGCGCGCGAACCGCGCACGCAGCGCGCTCGCGGCGGCCGGCGAAGCGCCCGAGCAGCGCTCGACGCTCGCGGGGCTGATCCATGCGGGCGTCACGCTGGCGATCGTCGTATCGTTGATCGCACTCCTGATCGGCTACATCACGGTCGCGCGCTTCATCACGTACGAACTCGTGTGGTTCGAGATCGTGCTGTGCGCGACCTACATCCTGATCCAGCTGACGCGCGATGCGAGCGAAAGCCTGTTCTCGTCGGGCCTGTCGACGGGCCAGCAGATCAAGCACCTGTTCGCGCTCGAGGACCGCCACCTCGATCAGGCGCGCACGGTCCTGTCCGGCTTCGGCACGAGCCTGCTGATGCTGATCGCGGCCATCGCGCTGGTGACGGGCGGCTTCGGCACGACGCCGGGCGACCTGCTCGACAGCGCGGTCGCGATGATCGGCAGCCAGCGGCTGCAGAGCCTGAACATCATGCCCGACCGGATCCTGAACGCCGTGATCGGGTTCGCGATCGGCTTCTACCTGCTGCGCTCGCTGCGCCGCTGGCTCGACAGCGAGTTCATGCCCGCGCTCGGCATGGATACGGGCATGCGCGTGTCGCTGATCACGCTGTTCACCAACGTCGGTTACGTGCTGCTCGTGCTGATGACGCTCGGGCTGCTCGGCGTGCGGTGGAGCAACCTCGCGTGGATCGTCAGCGCGTTGTCGGTGGGGATCGGCTTCGGCCTGCAGGAGATCGTGAAGAACTTCGTGTCGGGGCTGATCCTGCTGACCGAACGCCCCGTCAAGGTGGGCGACATGGTCAGCATCGCGGGCGTCGAAGGCGACATCCGCCGCATCAACGTGCGCGCGACCGAGATCCAGCTCAGCGACCGCTCGACCGTGATCGTGCCGAACTCGCAACTGATCTCGCAGAACGTGCGCAACGTGACGATGGGCAACAGCACGCAGGGCGTCGCGACGCTGGTGCTGACGTTCCCGCTGAACACCGATCCCGAGCAGGTGCGCGACCTGCTGCTCGACGCGTATCGCGAGCATCAGGCGATTCTCGAGAAGCCGGCGCCGTCGGTGACGTTCAGCCAGCTCACGCCGGACGGGATCACGCTGAGCGTGACGGGCTACGTGTCGAGCCCGCGGATCGCGAGTTCGACGAAGAGCGATCTGCTGTTCGAGATCCTGAAGCAGCTGCGCGCGGCGGGGATCACGCTGTCGAGCCCGCAGATGCTGGTCGTGCAGAACATGCCGGCGGCGGAGCAGTGAGCACGGCCTGAGCGGGCTTGTCATCGACGATGGCACCGCCTGCGCCGAAACACGAAGGGCCGGTTACCGCATCCGCGGCAACCGGCCCTTCTCACTCATACATGGTGCCCCATTCGGGCAACCGACATCAAACGTCGAACTTCACGCCCTGCGCCAGCGGCAATTGCCGGCTGTAATTGATCGTATTCGTCGCGCGGCGCATATAAGCCTTCCATGCATCCGAACCCGACTCGCGCCCGCCGCCCGTTTCCTTCTCGCCGCCGAACGCGCCGCCGATTTCCGCGCCGCTCGTGCCGATGTTCACGTTGACGATCCCGCAATCGCTGCCCGCCGCCGACATGAACTGCTCGGCCTCGCGCATGTCGTTCGTGAAGATCGCCGACGACAGCCCTTGCGGCACCGCATTGTGCAATTCGATCGCATCGTCGAAGTTGTCGTAGATCATCACGTACAGGATCGGCGCGAACGTTTCGCGCTCGACCACCGCCGACTGCTTCGGCATCCGCACGATTGCCGGACGCACGTAGTACGCATCCGCATGACCGACGTCGACGCGCTCGCCGCCCTTCACTTCGCCACCCTGCTCGCGTGCATCGGCCAGCGCCTTCTGCATCGCGTCGAACGACGCACGATCGACCAGCGGGCCGACCAGCGTGCCTTCTTCCAGCGGGTTGCCGACCTTCACCGACGTGTAGGCCTTCTCGATGCGCGGCAGCAGTTGCTCGACCAGGCTGCGATGCACGATCAGGCGGCGCAGCGTCGTGCAGCGCTGGCCGGCCGTGCCGACCGCCGCGAACGTGACCGCGCGCACGACGAGATCGAGATCCGCGCTCGGCGCGACGATCATCCCGTTGTTGCCGCCGAGTTCGAGGATGCCGCGCGCGAGACGCTGGCTCAGCACCTTCGCGACTTCCTGGCCCATCCGCACGCTGCCCGTCGCGCTGACGACCGGCACCTTCTTCGACGCCGTCAGCACCTCGCCGACATCGCGCATGCCGAGCACCAGCTGGCTCAGTTCCGCCGGCGCGACGCCCGGATGAGTCTTCTCGAACTCGCGGATCGCCTTCTGGAGCAGCACGTGGCACGCGATCGCGGTGAGCGGCGTCTTTTCCGACGGCTTCCACACGACCGAATCGCCGCACACGAACGCGAGCGCCGCATTCCATGCCCACACGGCAACCGGGAAGTTGAACGCCGAGATCACGCCGCACACGCCGATCGGGTGCCACGTTTCCATCATCCGGTGGCCCGGGCGCTCGGATGCGATCGTCAGGCCGTAGAGCTGGCGCGACAGACCGACCGCGAAATCGCAGATGTCGATCATTTCCTGCACTTCGCCGAGGCCTTCCGACGTGATCTTGCCGGCCTCGAGCGTGACGAGACGGCCCAGTTCGGCCTTGTGCTCGCGCAGGACATTGCCGAACACGCGCACGAGTTCGCCGCGCACCGGCGCCGGCACCGTGCGCCACTTGAGGAATGCGTCGTGCGCGGCATCGATCTTGCGCTCCGCGTCGGCCGGCGTGTCGACAGCCAGCGTCGCGAGCGTCGCGCCGTCGAGCGGCGAACGCGCGGTCAGCGCATTGCCTTTCCACTGGGCGAGATCGATATCGAGCGCGGCAAGAATGTCGTTGAATTGCATCACTTCCTCTTCAGGGACAGATTGATCGGTGCGGCGGCAGCGCCGCCCGCGTGATTCGATTGGAGCGCGTTCGCGCGCCCTGTGCAAGCGGATGGGCCGCGTGGCCGGCCCGGTGCGCCGCATACGGCGCATCGCGCCGCGCCGCCGCCGGAAGCCCGGCCGGACGGCGCGCCCCAGCCTCGCGAGGCACGATCCATGAAACACATTGTCGGTGGCCACAAGTCGGGCCGCTATTGATATTAACTCACGACTTCATTCCCAAAACGCAACACCCTGGCAGGAAGAACGCGTGCGCTCCCGTCCCGATACGAGACTTTTCCAAGGCTCGTGACCGGGCCATGGGACGCGTCCCGACGTGGCGCGAGTTGATGACGAAGCTGCATCACCCTGTTCGGAAATATCGTTTGCCGCCCGTACATCGGGCACCCACAATCGGGGCGGCGTCGAGGTGCCATGCACCCGGCGCGCCGCCGGCCGCCATGACAAGCGGCCGGACGCCCGACGAAGGCGACACGCCCCGCGGCCCGGCTCATCGGGCCCCCGGCGGCCCGTTTCGCACCGCATCACCGCTGCCCCGGCCCGCGTCCGGCAACGCGTCGCGCTTCGTCACCGAAAAAACAATCCCGGAGACAGCGCCCAGCGCCCGCCATGCATTCAGACGCCCGCCCCGATTCGCCCCGTCCGTCCGGCTCGCCGCCCGCGAAGCCGTCCCTTCACCGTGCGCTGCAGGCCCGTCATCTGCGGATGATCGCGATCGGCGGCTCGATCGGCACGGGCCTGTTCGTCGCATCCGGCGCGTCGATCTCGCAGGCCGGCCCCGGCGGCGCGATGATCGCGTACATGGTGATCGGCCTGATGGTCTATTTCCTGATGACGAGCCTCGGCGAAATGGCCGCGTTCATGCCGGTGTCGGGCTCGTTCGCGACCTACGGCGCGAAATTCGTCGACGAAGGCTTCGGCTTCGCGCTCGGCTGGAACTACTGGTACAGCTGGGCCGTGACACTGGCGGTGGAACTCGTCGCCGCGCAGCTCGTGATGCACTACTGGTTCCCGCATGTGCCGGGCGTCTGGTGGAGCGCGCTGTTCCTCACGCTGATCTTCGCGCTCAACGCGTTGTCGGTGCGCGGTTTCGGCGAAGCCGAATACTGGTTCGCGCTGATCAAGGTGCTGACGGTGCTCGCGTTCGTCGGCGTCGGCCTGCTGATGATCTTCGGGATCATGCAGGGCGGCCCGAGCGCCGGCTGGAGCAACTTCACGATCGGCGACGCGCCGTTCGCCGGCGGCTGGGCAACGATGCTCGGCGTCGCGATGATCGCGGGCTTCTCGTTCCAGGGCACCGAAATGATCGGCGTCGCGGCCGGCGAATCGGAGAACCCGCGCACGACGATCCCGCGCGCGGTGAGCCAGATCTTCTGGCGCATCCTGCTGTTCTACGTGCTCGCGATCTTCGTGATCGGCGTGCTGATTCCCTACACCGACCCGAGCCTGCTGAAGAGCGACGTGACCGACATCGGCGTAAGCCCGTTTACGCTCGTATTCCGCCACGCGGGCCTCGCGTTCGCGGCCGGCGTGATGAACGCGGTGATCCTGACGGCCGTGCTGTCGGCCGGCAACTCGGGCATGTACGCGTCGACGCGGATGCTCTACACCCTCGCGGTCGAAGGCCGTGCGCCGAAGATCTTCGCGAAGCTGTCGCGGGGCGGCGTGCCGCGCAATGCACTGTATGCGACGACGGCCGTCGGCGCGCTGTGCTTTCTCACGTCGCTGTACGGCGACAAGACCGTGTATCTGTGGCTGCTGAACACGTCGGGCATGGCCGGCTTCATCACGTGGCTCGGCATCGCGGTCAGCCACTACCGGTTCCGCAAGGGTTTCCTGAAGCAGGGCTACCGGCTCGATCAGCTGCCGTACCGGTCGAAGTGGTTCCCGTTCGGCCCGCTGTTCGCGTTCGCGCTGTGCGCGGTCGTCGCGCTCGGCCAGGACTACCAGGCGTTCCTCTCCGACAAGATCGACTGGGCCGGCATCGCCGCGACCTACATCGGCCTGCCGTTCTTCGTCGCGATCTGGCTCGGCTACGCGCTGGTGCGCAAGTGCCGCCTCGTACGCTACGAAGACATGGAGATCGCGCCGTGGATCGAACGCAACGCTCCGCCCGAAACGGCCCCGCAGGCCGACATCGGCTACGCGGGCTACGTCGCGCGCCCGGCCAACCCGACGCCGGGCGCCTGAAGCCTGAAGCCTGACGTCACGCATTGCGCCGGCTGCCGCCCGAACGCGGTGGCCGGCGCCCTGACAAGCGCCATTCGACGCGGCGCACGCGTTCAGGCAAGATCGACGCGCGCCGTCCGTTTTCCCGTCGTCACGAATCAACGAAATCGCATGCAGAACTTCTACGAAGCCACCGTTACCCGCCAGCCCTACCCGCAACTGACCGGCACGATCGACACGCAGGTCTGCATCGTCGGCGGCGGCCTCGCCGGCCTGTGCACGGCGCTCGGCCTCGTCGAGCGCGGCGTGCGCGACGTCGTCGTGCTCGACGGCGAACGGGTCGGCTTCGGTGCGTCGGGCCGCAACGGCGGCTTCGTGTTCGGCGGCTACAGCCTCGACAATGCCGACCTGCTGCGCACGCTCGGCCGCGACGAAGGGCGCCGGCTGTACCGGCTCACCGTCGATGCGGTCGACCTGATCCGCGCGCGGATCGCCCGCTACGGGATCGACTGCGACATCGTCGACCAGGGCGTGATGCTCGCGAACTGGTTCGACGATCCGTCGCGGCTCGACGGCGTGCGCACGCTGATGAAGCAGGAACTCAGCGTCGACTGGGCACCCGTCCCGACCGGCGCGCTGCGCGAGCGGTTGAAGACGCAGCGCTATTACGGCGGCCTGTTCGAGCCGAACGCCTTCCACTTCCATCCGCTCAAGTACGTGCTCGGCGTCGCGGCGGCCGCCTCGCGCGGCGGTGCCCGCGTGTACGAACGCTCGGCCGCGCTCGGCATCGCGCGCGAAGGCGCCGGGTACGTCGTGCGCACGGCGCAGGGCGCGGTGCGCGCGAAAGACGTCGTGTTCGCCGGCGGCGGTTACGCGCGCGGCGTGTCGCCGCGCATCGAGCGCGCGGTGCTGCCGATCGCGACCTACGTGATCGCGACCGAGCCGCTCGGCACGCGGCTGCCCGACGCGATCGACGCGCCGTACGCGATCTACGACACGCGTTTCGCGTTCGACTACTACCGGCCGCTGAAGGACACGCGCATCCTGTGGGGCGGCCGGATCTCGGTGCTCGACCGCGGCCCCGATGCGATCGCGCGCCTGCTGCGGCGCGACCTGCTGCGCGTGTATCCGCAACTGGAAGGCGTGAAGGTCGACTACGCGTGGGGCGGGCTGATGAGCTACGCCCGGCACAAGATGCCGCAGATCGGCCGCGACACGGACGGCGTATGGCACGCGATCGCGTTTGGCGGCCACGGCATGGCGCCGACCACGGTGGCCGGCGAAACGCTCGCCGCCGCGCTGGCCGAAGGCCGGCCGGTGCCGGACGGCTTCGCCGCGTTCGGGCTCACGCGTACGTTCGGGCTGGCCGGCCTCGCCGCCGCGCAGCTCACGTACACCGCCTACCAGGCCCGCGACGCGCTCGCATCCTGCCGCCGCCGAGCGGGCGCGGCGGCCGAAACGGCCCCGCCGGACGGCGTGGCCGATTAGAGCGGAAGGTCGGCCGGGCGGGCATTTCCCACATGCTAGAATGCCTTTTCCTAGCCGCCGCGAACCCAAAACAAAGTCACATGAAAGCAGGAAGCAAGGCCGCCACGTCCGACACCCGAGCGCTTGCGTCCGAAGCGCGGCGCAAATACGATCCCGAGCAAACCAAGCGCAACATTCTCGACGTCGCCACGCAGGAATTCTCCGCGATGGGCCTCGCCGGTGCGCGCGTCGACGCGATCGCCGAGCGCACGAACACGACGAAGCGCATGCTCTATTACTACTTCGAAAGCAAGGAAGGCCTGTACGAGGCCGTGCTGGAGAAGGTGTACGGCGACATCCGCGCGCTCGAGCAGGAACTGCACGTCGGCGACATGGAGCCGCGCGAAGGCATGCGCCGCCTCGTCGAATTCACGTTCGACTATCACGACAAGCATCGCGACTTCGTCCGCCTCGTGTCGATCGAGAACATCCACGGCGCGAAGTATCTCGAACAGCTGAAGTCGTTCAAGAACCGCAACGTCAGCATCATCAAGACGCTCGAGGAACTGGTCGAGCGCGGTGCGGCCAGCGGCGCGTTCCGCAAGGACATCGATGCATTCGACCTGCACCTGCTGATCAGCTCGTTCTGCTTCCACCGCGTGTCGAACCGCTACACGTTCGGCGCCGCGTTCGGCCGCGATCCGTCGGCGCCGCGCCTGCGCACGCGGCATCGCGACACGATCGCCGACGCCGTGCTGCGCTACGTCGCCGCGTAAGCGGCGGCGGCCGGCCGGGGCACGCACCTGCCGTGCCCTTCGCACTTCGGTGCGTCAGTTGGTCGGCGCGGTCGACGCCAGTGCGATCCGCGCCTTTTCTTCCGGGCTTCCCTGCACGTAATACTTCCTCGCCCAGCGCGAATCGGGCGCGAGCGCGAGCCGCGCATGCGCGCCCGTCCCCGCGTCCGGGCCGTGCCGCTGCGCATCGATCGCCAGCGCCCGTGCGCGATAGTGCTCGTAAAGCCGCAGGAATTCCGCGAGATAGATCGCCGCGACCCGCGTGTCGCGGATCTCGAGCAGGTTCTCGTCGTTGTACTGCTCGGAATTGCGGCTCATGTTCGCCGAGCCCGTGTACACGACCGGATTCGCGCCTTCCGCATCGATCACGATGAACTTGTGATGGATCACGACGGGCGGAAAGGCCGGCGCCGGCTCGCCCGGAAAGAGCCGCAGTTCCGGCGTGAAGCCTGGCGGCACGGTGGCCGGCGAGAAATACGCGGCATCGATCACGTCGCGGTTGTCGCGACTGCGATGGTACAACTCGAGGTTCGCGAGCGTGGCCGCATCGAGCGTCTGGCCTGCCTGCCGCGCGGTATCGGCCTTCGTCGCGCTGCCGACGCTGATCCGGTTCACCAGCCCGAACATCATCAGCCCGCGGTCGCCGGCCGCGAAACAGGCATCGCGCAGCGCCGCGTCGGTCGGCATGAACAGGCAGAACGACACCGAATGCTTCGCGGCCGCGATCGCGGCGACGATCGTGTCGATCTCCGTACGCTGCCCCGCCGGCTCCGGCGAAAACGCGACGCGCACCTGCGCGCTGCCGATCGTCATCGGCGCCGACCAGCCCGATGTCAGCTGCGCCGTCTCGGCAATCGAAGGATTGCTCGCGAGCGCATGCGCGCGGTCGTTGTACAGCGCGGCGAGCACGGACGAGTCGAATGCGTGCAGCACGTTGGCCTGCTCGGTCAGCCCCTCGGTCGTGAAGTTCGCGGAACCGGTCAGCACGCGCGCGGGCGCGGGGTTCGACGGCGCGTCGGTCACGATGAACTTGTCGTGCATGATGTGCGTCCTGTCGCGCGGCGCGAGCGTCGCGAGGCCCTGCAGCGCGTCGACGGCCGGCTGGTTCGGTGACGGCAGCGGCGGCTTACCCTTGCGCGCCGTCGTGTGCGCGTCGTAGACGATCGCGAGCGACGCTTCGCCGTGCTTGCGGCCGAACGCTTCGAATGCGGGCAGCGCCCACAGCGTGTCGGTCAGGTGATAGACGGCCGACGCCGCGCGCGACGCCGGGTCGAGCATCTCCGCGAACACCTGCTCCATGTCGTTCGCGAGCCACGTGCGCAACTTCAGCGCCTGTGCGTCGCTCGGCGCCTCGTTCGGCGCGAGACTCAGCGCCGCGACCTGCCTGGCAAACGCCTGCGAGCTGACCACCGCGCGGTTGAACCACGTGCCGATGCCGTCCTCGATGTGCGCGGGCAGCACGACGTCGCATACGCCGGCCTCCGCGTCGAGCACCTGCAGGTTCGCCGGCGTGCCGACGACCGGATAGACGTCGTAGCGGAACGATGCGTCGCGGTCCTGAGGATCGATGCGCGCATCCCACCACATGAATTTCTGGATCGGCGCCTGGTCGGTCGGCGCATCGCCCTGCGTGTCGGCGGCCGGGCCGTCGAACGTCAGGCGGTTCGGCAACCAGCTGTCCGGCGCACGCGTCTTGCCGTCGGCCGACCAGAAGCCCGGCGTGCGCCGGATCGCGAAGCCGAGGAAATCGGGCCGCGCCGCCGCATCGGGCCAGTCGAAGGCCAGCAGGACCAGGGTGGGGGAAAGATAGCTGCGCACGCTGACGGTCATTCATTGCTCCCTGGCCTGACGGCCGGTCGAGGTGAATGGGTCAGTGTCGGCGGCGGGTCTTCCCGTGGAATGACGCTTCGATGAACCTTGTATGTCGGACGCGCGTCAGTCGCACACGAGCAGTTCGATCCCGCGCGCGGTCAGCGCACGGCGCACGGCCTTGTCGGGCGCGCGCTCGGTCACGAGATAGCGGGCGGCGGCCGTGCCGTTGATGCGCACCGGCGTCACGCGGCCGAATTTCGAATGGTCGGCGACGATGATCGCCGTGCCGGCCGCCGCGATCATCCGGCTGCGCACCTCGGCCGCGAGCCGCGAGTAGTCGGTACATTCGCCGTCGGGCGTGATGCCGCCGGCGCCGACGAACGCGAAATCGACGTGGTATTGCGCGAGCTGGTGGATCGTGTCGAGCCCGAAGGTCGCATCCTCGTCGTCGGACAGCTCGCCGCCGAGCAGCGTCACGCGGTTGCCGTTGCGCCGCGCGAGCACGAACGCGGTACGCCAGTCGTTCGTGTAGATCGACAACCGGTGCCGGTCGGTGAGCGCGAGCGCGACCGCATGCGGCGTGCTGCCCGAATCGATCAGCACCGATGCATCGTCGGGCACGAATTCGGCCGCGCGCCGCCCGATCGTGCGCTTCGCTTCGGCATTCGCGGCTTCGCGCTCGGACAGGCTCGGCTCGCGGCGATCGGCGGCCAGCGCGCCGCCGTGCGTCATCACGAGCAGGCCGCGCGCGGCCAGCGCATTCAGGTCGCGCCTTACCGTCTCGCGCGACACGTCGAGCGAACGGACGAGTTCCGCGACCGACAGCGCGCCCGACCGCCCGAGCTCCGACAGGATGTATTGATGACGTTGTTCCGCCAGCATCGCGTGTGCGCCCGAGGCGACTGTAATGGGTGAGCCGGCCATTGTATTACGGCCGTTTGACCGGCATTTGACGGCGGCGGGAAACGCGGCTGGCCGCGTTTCCCGAAAGCGAAATTCTGTATTGCCTCATGCGCGCGAATCGGCGCGACGCCGGTTGCTACACTCTGCGTTTCGCCGAATGACGGATCAAGCAAAGGGGCTCGCGCCATGTATCGCAAAGGCAGTGTGATCGAAATCCAGTTTCCGCCCGAACGCCTCAACGACGCGGCCGGCGATCCGTACTGGATCGACCTGACGCTCGACGAGGCACGCCGGCTCTATGAACAGCTCGCCGCGCGCTTCGCGACGGATGCGCGCGCCAACCAGCCGCTCGACACGTTCTCGATCGACTGATCCGGCCGATCGCCGCAGCTTCACGCCCGGCCGCGCCGCATCGCGCCGCGCGGCCCCCTCCCTTTCCGCGCCGCAAACCCGGCGCACGTTGACGACCGGCACGGCCACGCCTCGCCCGGCATGAGTGCAGGATTCGACAAGACGCCGGCCCCGCTTCCCCCGATACTGGCCGACTTTCCGATTCTGTCCGGCCAGCTCGTGGCCCGTCACGCATGCTTACCTCGATCGTCGCCGCCGCGTTCGTCGCGCTGTGGTCCACCGGCTTCATCGTCGCGCGGGCCATCAAGCCCTACGCCGATCCCAACCTGTTCCTGCTCGCGCGCTTCGCCGGCACGGCCGCGCTGTTCGGCGTCGTGGCGCTCGCCGCGCGCGCACCGTGGCCGGCCCGCCGCGAATGGCCGCGCCATCTGATCGCGGGCGCGCTGCTGCAGGGCGTCTATCTGGGCGCCAGCTACTGGGCCGTCGCGCAAGGATTGAACGCGGGCGTCATGGCACTGCTCGGCGCGCTGCAGCCGCTCGCCACCGCCGTGCTCGCGGTCCCGCTGTTCAACGAGCGCCTGCCCGCGCGCGGCTGGCTCGGGATGGCGCTCGGGCTCGTCGGCGTCGCGCTCGTGCTGGCGCCGAAGGTCGCGGGCGGCGTCGCGTCGCCGCCGGGTGCGGCGCCCGAGTGGCTGGTCGTCGCCGTATCGGTGCTGGCGGTCGGATCGATCACGGCCGGCTCGCTGTACCAGAAAGGCAAGCTCGCGCAGAGCGACCTGCGCACGGCGGTGGCCGTGCAGAATTTCGGCGCGGCGATCGTCGCGACCGGCTTCATCGCGCTGCTTCACGAAACCCGCTGGATCGGCGCGCCGGCGCTATGGGTGTCGCTGGTGTGGGGCGTCGTGTTCCTGTCCGGCGGCGCGGTCACGATGCTGATGTGGATGCTGCGCCGCGGCAACGCGGCGCGCGCGACGTCGCTGCTGTTCCTCGCGCCGCCGCTGGCCGCGCTGCAAGGCTACTGGCTGTTCGGCGAAACGCTCGCGGCGATCCAGCTCGCCGGCTTCGCGCTCGCGCTGGTGGGCGTCGTGCTGGCGCGGCGCTGACGCCGGCCATCCGGCGCGCATCCCGTCGGCGGGGCGAGCGCGCATGCCGTTCGCCCGGCATCCCGCACCCGCCCGGCGCACCGTGCACCACGGCGACGCAGTACGTCTCGCCGAAGCAACGCGAAGCCTCCGGAACGCACGCCCGGCGCGGCACCGCGCCGCGATTGCGCTTATGATGGGCGCCTTGCATTTCGTTCCGGAACTTTCTTCATGACATCCGCCGATTACGCCAGCCGCCAGCGCGCGATCATTGCCGAACTGAACGTTGCCCCGCACTTCGACGCCGAGGCCGAGATCGACCGCCGCATCGATTTCCTCGCGCACTATCTTCGTTCGACCGGCCTGCGGTCCTACGTGCTCGGCATCAGCGGCGGCGTCGATTCGTCGACGGCCGGCCGGCTCGCGCAGCTGTCGGTCGAGCGCCTGCGCGCCGACGGCTACGATGCGCGCTTCATCGCGATGCGCTTGCCGAACGGCGTGCAGAACGACGAAGCCGATGCCCAGCGCGCGCTCGCGTTCGTGCGCGCGGACGAGGTGCTGACGGTCGACGTGAAGCCGGCCGCGGATGCGATGCTGCGCTCGCTGGTCGCATCCGGCCACGCATTCGACACGCCGGCGCAGCAGGATTTCGTGCACGGCAACATCAAGGCGCGCGAACGCATGATCGCGCAGTACGCGGTGGCCGGCGCGCGGCGCGGCATCGTGATCGGTACCGACCATGCGGCCGAGTCGCTGATGGGTTTCTTCACGAAGTTCGGCGACGGCGGCGCGGACGTCCTGCCGCTCGCGGGCCTGAGCAAGCGGCGCGTGCGCGCGGTCGCGCGTGCGCTCGGCGGCGAGGAAACGATCGTGATGAAGGTGCCGACGGCCGACCTCGAGGAACTGCGTCCGCTGCGGCCCGACGAGCACGCGTACGGCGTGACCTACGACGAGATCGACGATTTCCTCGAGGGCAAGCCGGTCGAAGACCGCGTGTACGAAACGGTGCTGCGCTTCTTCGACGGTTCGCGCCACAAGCGCGCGCTGCCGTACACGCCGTTCGACTGGCGGCCCGCGTAAGCCGGCCGCCGCAACCGGCATACCGCGCGCGAGCCGTCGAGGCCGCGCGCGGCACGCCCACCACGGGCAGCGCTATGCGTGCCCGCCCGCCTTCTTCGCCTGCAACGCGCGAATCCGCAGTCGCGCACCCGTATCGCTGACCGTCGCGTCGTACATCGTCGCGAGGTCGCGCTTGAGCGCGGTGCGCGAGCCGCCGTCGAGATACACCATGTGCCCCGACGGATAGAACCGCGCCGACAGGTTCTGCCGCACCTTCAGATCCTCCAGCGGCATCTGCTGCAGGTCGATCACGGTCTGGTAGAACGGCGTGACGAAATCGTACAAGCCGTTCGCCGACAGCACCTTCAGGTCGACGTTCAGCGCCATCACCGCGGCGAGATCGCCGGCCGTATAGAGAATCACGTTCCCCTGCGCATCGATGCCCTGCTGCGCGCCGGTCGGGTCGATGTGGCCGAAGTCCCAGTTCCGGAACGCCTGGTCGTTCAGGTCGGTGAACGCGGAATTCGACGTGAACTTCAGCTGCTCGTTCAGGTAGCTGTTCCACATCGCCGTATAGACGCCCGTCACGGCCGTCATCGTCGGATCGTTGCCGCCCGAGTTCGGATCGATCTTGCCGGCGATGCCCGACGAGATTCCGGTCACGCGGCCGTCGTACGAACCGAGCGCGAGCCCCTGCGCATGCAGCAGCGTCGTCAGGAACAGCGAATTGCCGCGCGTGTCGTAGCCGGCGATATCGAGGCTCCACGATTGCAGCGTCGCCGCATCGATGCCCGTGTATTGCGACAGTTTCTGCACGGCCGCCGGATCCGCATGCGGAAGCGTGCGCAGCGCCTTCAGGTAGTCGGTGCGCGCGAACTGCGCGACCTCCTCGACGAACGCGCCGAGATCGGTCGGCGCGGGCGTGACGCCGAGCTTCTTGTGATACCACGCGTCGGCCGCGGCGGTCGGCAGCGCGCCGACCGGGTTGCCGGCCTGCCGGTAGTCGAGGATCGACGACTGCAGCGTGACGCCGTTCAGGTCGACGCCGTCCTCGTGCAGCTTGTACGCGAGCACGCAGCTGCGCGCTGTGCCGTACGATTCGCCGAACAGGTACTTCGGCGAATTCCAGCGGTTGTTCTTCGTCAGGTAGCGCTTGATGAACTGCTTCAGCGAATCCGCATCCTGGTCGACGCCCCAGAAATTGCGGTTCTTGTTCGGCGCGACGGCCGCCGAATAGCCGGTGCCGACCGGATTGATGAACACCAGGTCGCTGTGGTCGATCATGCTGTCCGGGTTGTCTTCGATCTGGTACGGCGCGGGCGGCGTGAAACCCGGCATCGACGTCTTGATGCGCTTCGGCGCGAACGAGCCGAGCAGCACGAACACCGACGACGAACCGGGGCCGCCGTTATAGAAGAACGTCACCGGGCGCGTTTCTTCCTTCGCGCCGTCGGCCGTGAACGCCACGTAGAAAAGCTTCGCGGCCGGCTGCGAACTGCTCGGGTCGACCGTCACGAGATGGCCGGCCGTCGCCGTGTACGCGATGCGCTTGCCGTCGATCAGGATGGTGTGATGCGTGATCGCGGCCGCCTCGGTCGTGTCGGTCACCGAGTCGTCGGGGCCGTTGCCGTACGCGACCGGGTCGAAGAACGGCTGGTCGCGGCCGCGGCTCAGCGCGACCGGGTTGACGGTCGGCGGCACGCCATGCGAATTGTGGTCGCCGTGATGCAGCGGATACACGCCGCCGGAAGATGCGGAATCGATGCCCATCGTGCTGCTCCTGGAGGTGAAAAAAGACGCGGGCAGGACACCCGCGTCGAACGGAAAGGCGTGGGCCCGCGCGTCAGCTCGACGGCTTGCGCGCGAGGATCGCGGCGAGCTGCGCGCCGTTCGGGCTGCCGAGCCCCGTGCACGCGTCCCAGCCCGAAGCGGCCGCATAGGTGCCGTTCGATCCTTTCGTGATGTCGCGCAGCGCGCCCGGATGCTTGTACAGCACCGGATTGACCCAGCCGGCCGACGCGCCGGCCGCCGCATTGATCCGTGCGATCAGCGCGGCCCACAGCGGTGCGACCGCGCTCGTGCCGCCCATCACCGCGGCGGTGCCCGCGACCGATACCTCGTAGCCCGTCTGCGGCGACGCATCGCCGGCTACGTCGGGCACGCCGCGTTTCGCGAGCGGCGTGCGGCTGCCGTCGGCGAGCGTCACGGCAAGCCCCTGCTGCCACGCCGGCACGTCGAACAGCGTGCTGACGCCGCCGCCGCCCGCGCCGCCGCCGGCCGCCTCGTCGTTCCACGTGACCTCGCTGCGGATGCCCTGCCCCGGCAGCGCATCGAGCTGCGTGCCACCGCAGCCGAGCACGTACGGGCTCGACGCGGGGAAATCGACGTGATCGGTGCCGTCCTGCAGCCCGTCGCCCGAGCCGCTGTCGCCCGACGCCGCGCACACGGTAATGCCCTGCGCGGCGGCCGCCTGCAGCACGCGGTTGAACGCCTGCGCCGACTGCGCCTGCCAGATGGCTTCCGGGCCTCCCCAGCTGATCGAGATCACGGAAGGTTGGTTGGTCTTGTCGGTCACGGCCGCGTTCACGGCCTGGATGAAACCCGCGTCGCTGTTCGGCGCGAAGTAGATGGCGAGTGTCGCGGCGGGCGCGATCGCGCCGGCGATCTCGATGTCGAGCGCGACTTCGCCGTCCGGGCCGTTCGGGTCGCCGGTCGGCGCATTGCGGCCGGCGCCGACGTTCACGTCGACGAGCGTCGGCGGCGTCTTGAGCCCGAGCCCGTGGAAATATTGCTGGATGTCGGCCGCGCGATAGCCGCCGCCGAGTTCGATGATCGCGATACATTGGCCGGCGCCGTCACCGGCCGGAAAATCGTACAGCGACGCCAGCTGGACCGGCGTAAACGTCACGCCCGCGGCACCGCGCGCAGGCTTGAACGGCGGACGAAACCGGAAATGCGGCCGCGCCTGCGGGCGGCTGTCGAGGCCGAGCACGGCCGTGACGGCGTCGCCGAGATCGTCGGGTAGCGCGATCGGGCCCGAGCGGCCGCGATACTGGCCGATCGACCGATGCTCGAATCGTTCGAGCTTCACGCCGAATGCGGTTTCGAACTGTGCGATCGTCCCGGACAGCACGACGACGCTCTCGACCGGATCGACGCGATCGACCGTCAGCTGATGACGATGCGCGAAATCCTCGGTCTTGCGAATGTCGTCGGGATTGGCGGAGAAACGCTGCGCGAACGCTTCGCGCGACAGCGGCTTCGCCTGTGCGTCGCCGGTGGCGAGCTGGTGGACCAACGTATCGAGTTGCCCTTCTTCCTGCCGCCGCAACATGATCGTGACGTGGATGCGTTCTGCCGGATCGCACGCGCCGAGACATTTGGACTCGGCGACGATTCGGGGTTCACGGTCGGCGTGAAGATGCCTTGCCATGTTCAGACCCTCCTTGGTACCGCGTTGCACGGAACAGCCAGGAAATCGGACACAGCCGGCGGAAGTCGGTTCCGTTCGGTCAGTCGATTCGCTTGCGCGAAGTTAGAGGAAGTTTAGAACAGTCAGACGATTTGCGCGTCCCCCCTTCTGCAGCAAGGCACGCGCGCGAAGGCCGGCATTGCGCGCGGCCAGTCGGGCTGCGCGGCAACGGCGCGGGGCCTCGTTCAGTCCATTGAAAGGCGCAGCGCGAATCCGATCAGTGCCGCCGAAAACGTCCAGCGCTGCACGGTCTGTGCGAGCGGATGCGCACGCATCCACGCCGCGATGCGCGACGCGCCGAACACGCACGCGAGATCGAAGCACACGCCGGCCGCGACCAGCAGCGCGCCGAGCTCGAACATCTGCCAGACGACCGGCCCGGCCTCGGGTCGCACGAACTGCGGCAGCAGCACCGAGCAGAACAGCAGCGCCTTCGGGTTCAGCAGGTTCGTCAGCAGCCCCTTCACGAATGACTGCCGCAGCTCGCCGGCCGTCGCCGCATCGCCGTCGCCGAGCGCGAACACCGGCGAGCGGAACACCTGGATCGCCACATACGCGAGATACAACGCGCCGCCATAGCGGATCACCTCGTACAGCCACGGTGCGCCGCGGATCAGCGCCGCGACGCCGCAGGCCGACAGCGTCACGTGTGCGGTGCGCGCGAGCGACAGCCCGGCTGCCGCCGCCATCCCGGGCCGCACGCCACGGCCGATGCTGGTCTGCAGCACGAGCGCCATGTCCGGCCCCGGCACCGCATAAATGGCGGCCAGCGCGGCGAGATAAATCAACAGCAAATGCGTGGAAATCATGGTCTGCCCCGTCCTTCAATGACGATATGTTGCCGCTGAAGAAGGAGGGATTATTGGCCATCTTTGGCTCTGGATTGGCAATCCTTAGGGGAATCCGCCACAATCACGAAATCGATACAAGGATTCCGCCAACATGACCGAGCTCGACAAAACCGACCGCGCCATCCTCGCCGCGGTGCAGCGCGACGGCCGCATGCCGATCGCCCGCCTCGCCGAATCCGTCGGCCTGTCCGAGACGCCCTGCGCGCGGCGCCTCAAGCGGCTCGAAAGCGACGGCTACATCGAGCGCTACCGCGCGCAGCTGTCGCGGCAGGCGCTCGGCTTCGGCGTCGTCGCGTTCGTGCTCGTGCGGTTCGCGACGCACGACCGCAAGGTCGCCGACCGGTTCGAACGGGAAGTGCTCGGCATCGAGCGGATCCTCGCGTGCCACAACGTCGCAGGCACGGCCGACTACCTGCTGCAGGTGGTCGCGCGCGACCTCGACGACTACGGCACGTTCCTGCGCGACTCGCTGCGGATGCTGCCGGGCGTGACCTCGATCGAGTCGGCGCTGTCGCTACGCGAGGTGAAGCACGACGCGGGCTTGCCGGTACCGTGAGGCGCGGCTGCGCCAGCCGCCCCGGCGTAACGCTGGTTCACATGGTTGGCGCCCGCGGCGTCATGCCGCGTCGGGCGCCTGATGCGCGCGTTCGAGATCCTCGAGAAACGCCTCGACCAGCGGATTCCCGCGCCCGTTGCGCGCGACGACCATGTGGAACGTCACGTCGTAGCGCAACGCCTCCGGATTGAGCGGGGCAAGCAGCCCCTGCGCGACGTACGGCGCCGCGAAGTGTTGCGGCAGGTAGCCGAGGTGGTGGCCGGACAGGATCAGCAGCGCGACGGCTTCCATGTTGTCGGCCGTCGCGGTCACGCGGTCGGGCGTGGTCGACAACTGCGCCTCCGGCAGCGGATACGAGCGCCACGCCCATTCGAAGCCCGCGACGTCGGCCGGCGTCAGCATGCCGGCCCCGTCGAACAGCGGATGACCGCGCCCGCAATAGGCGACCTGGCGCTCGATGAACAGCGGCGTGTAGTGCAGCGACGGCACGCGGTGCCAGAAGTAGCCGACCGCGATCTGGATCTCGTCGCTCAGCAGCTTCTCCTCGAGATCGCCCGGCGCGCGCACCGAAATCGAGAAACGCACGGCTTCGTCGCGCGTGCGGAACGCGGCGATCGCCTCCGCGATCCGCGCATTCTGGCTCACCGGCGTATGGCCGATCAGGCCGATGTTCAGCGTGCCGACCAGCTGGCGGTCCATGTGCCGCGCGGCCATCCCGAATTCGTCGAGCGCCGCGAGCAGCTTGCGGCTCATCGCGTGGAACCGCTCGCCCTTCGGCGTGAGGCGGAAGCCGCTACGGCCGCGCTCGCAGAGCCGGTAGCCGAGCCGCGTCTCGAGCGACGACAGCTGCGCGCTGATCGTCGACTGCCCGACGTTCAGCACGGCCTGCGCGGCCGATACGCCGCCCGCGTCCGTGACCGCGAGAAACACGCGGATCAACCGTAGATCGAGGGTCGACAGATTCCCCAGCACGTTCATCCCCTTCCATACATCGATGAAAATCGATGTTTACGTCGATATCTTCGCATTCTTCTTTCCCGGCGGAGCGCGTAAAACTGTGCGCCAGGCCGCGTCGCATGATACGGCAACCCCACACCGGAAGAGACAGCCATGAACGACCACCCCCATTTCCAGCCGCTCGGCGGCAATGAAATGCCGCGCTGCGGCGGTATCGCGACGATGATGCGCCTGCCGCACGTGGCGAGCGCCGAAGGCCTCGACGCCTGTTTCGTCGGCGTGCCGTTCGATCTCGGCACGTCCAACCGCACCGGCGCACGCTTCGGCCCGCGCCAGATCCGCACCGAATCCGTGCTGCTGCGCCCGTACAACATGGCCACGCGCGCCGCGCCGTTCGATTCGCTGCAGGTGGCCGATATCGGCGACGTCGCGATCAACCCGTACAACCTGCACGATTCGATCGCGCGCATCGAAGCCGCGTACGACGCGATCCTCGAGCACGACTGCAAGCCGATCACGCTCGGCGGCGACCACACGATCGCGCTGCCGATCCTGCGCGCGATCCACCGCAAGCACGGCAAGGTTGCATTGATCCACGTCGATGCACACGCCGACGTGAACGACACGATGATGGGCGAAAAGATCGCGCACGGCACCCCGTTCCGCCGCGCGGTCGAGGAAGGCCTGCTGCACGGCGACAAGGTCACGCAGATCGGCCTGCGCGGCACCGGCTACGCGGCCGAGGATTTCGACTGGTGCCGCGAGCAGGGTTTCCGCGTCGTCCAGGCCGAGGCATGCTGGAACAAGTCGCTTGCGCCGCTGATGGAAGAAGTGCGCGCACGCGTCGGCGACACGCCCGTCTACATCAGCTTCGACATCGACGGCATCGACCCGGCCTACGCACCGGGCACCGGCACGCCGGAAATCGCCGGCCTCACGGTGCCGCAGGCGCTCGAGATCATCCGCGGCGCGAAGGGGCTGAACATCGTCGGCTGCGACCTCGTCGAAGTCGCGCCGCCGTACGACCCGTTCGGCACCACGGCGCTGCTCGGCGCGAACCTCGCGTACGAGCTGCTGTGCGTGCTGCCGGGCGTCGCGTACCGGGACTGATCCCGCCCCCCCTATTCCAAATCAGAGGATTCCAGAGGAGCACATATAAAGATGGGGACTTCCGTCAAGCAACCGAAGCGGGCGGCGCTCGCTTCGTTCGTCGGCACCACGATCGAGTGGTACGACTTCTATAGCTACGCGACCGCCGCCGCCATCGTGTTCGGGCCGCTGTTCTTTCCCGGCGAAAACCGCTTCATCAGCCTGCTCGCGTCGTTCGGCTCGTTCGCGGTCGGTTTCTTCGCACGGCCGCTCGGCGGCGTGATGTTCGGCTATCTCGGCGACCGCTTCGGCCGCAAGCGCTCGCTGCTTGCGACGCTGATGCTGATGGCCGTGTCGACTGTCGCGATCGGCCTGCTGCCGACCCACGCGCAAGCCGGCGTGATCGCGCCGATCCTGCTCGTGCTGATGCGCGTGCTGCAAGGCATCGCGGTCGGCGGCGAATGGGGCGGCGCGGTGCTGCTCGCCGGCGAGCATGCGCCCGAAGGCAAGCGCACGTTCTTCGCGTCGTTCGCGCAGCTCGGCAGCGCCAGCGGCCTGATCCTGTCGATGCTCGCGTTCGGCGCGATCAGCACGCTGTCGAAGGACGACATGATGAGCTGGGGCTGGCGCGTGCCGTTCCTCGCAAGTTCCGTTCTGCTGATCGTCGGCTTCGTGATCCGCGCGAGCGTGTCCGAGTCGCCCGAGTTCGAGGAGGTCAGGAAGAGCGGCAACATCGCGCAACAACCGCTGCGCGAGGCGCTCAAGTACTGGCCGTTGCTGCTGCTCGCGATCGGTGCGAACGTATACGGCATCGCCGGCGTGTATTTCAGCAACATCTTCATGATCAGCTATGCGACGCAGTTCCTGTCGCTCGACCGGTCGATGGTGCTGCATTGCATGACGATCGTCGCGGTGCTGCAGTTCGTCGTGCAGCTCGCCGCCGCATTCCTCGCGCAACGCTTCGGCACCACGCGCGTGCTGCTGATCACCGGCGCATGGGCCGCGCTCGTCCCGTTCGTGATGCTGCCGCTCGTGCACATGGGCACGCCGCTGTCGATCACGGTCGGCGTCGGCCTCGCGACGCTGGCGGAATCGGGCTACTACGCGGTCGTCGCGGGCTTCGTCAGCGGCATCTTCGTCGCGCGGATCCGCTACACGGCGATCTCGATCGCGTACCAGGTGTGCGGCGCGCTCGCCGGCGGCCTCACGCCGCTCGTGGCGACCATCATTGCGCAGAACACCGCGCCGCAATGGTGGCCGCTGGCGCTCCAGTACACGGGTGCGGCCGTGCTGTCGTCGCTGTGCGTGTGGCTGATCTCGCGCCGCGTCGGCATCGACGATGTCGGCGCGCCCGGCAAGACGAACGCGGCGCTGCCGCGCGGCGTGCGCACCGCGTAGCGTCCGCACGACGGGCAGGCGCTTCGCCTGCCCGTTTTTCATCGGGCGGCGCGTCGCACCGCCCGCTGCTTTCCCCGCCCTTGATTGCCTGCCGCAACGGCGTCGCGGCAGGCACGCGCACGCGGTCGCATCGAACGACCGCGCGACCCTGGAGACATTGCCGTCATGAACCGCCCCGACACCCTCGACGTCGGCCGCGCCGAACCGGCCGGCCTCACGATCGAGCACCATTCGATCGACTACATCCCCGAACACGAACGCCATGCGAAGCTCGCCAGCCAGGGCCCGTTCTGGTTTCTCGGCAACTTCCATTTCTTCACGATCTCGATCGGCTTCGTCGGGCCGGGCATGGGCCTGTCGGCGGGCTGGACGACGCTTGCGGGCGCGCTCGGCATCATGTTCGGCACAATCTTCATGGCGTTCCACGGCTCGCAGGGGCCGGAGATGGGCCTGCCGCAGATGATCCAGTCGCGCGCGCAATTCGGCTATCGCGGCGTGATCGTCGCGCTGCTCGCGACGCTGTTCGTGTTCGTCGGCTTCAATGTCGTCAACGTATCGCTGATGGTCGACGGCGTGCACAGCGTATTCGGAATCGACGGCGGCTTCGTCGCCGTCGCGGCCGTGGCAACCGGCGCACTGCTCGCGATCTACGGCCACGACCTGATGCACCGGACCTTCACGTGGGCGCTGATCGCGACGCTGCCGCTTTATGCGCTCGTCACGCTCGCGCTCGTGTTCGGCCATGCGGCGCCGCCCCATGCCGCCGTTGCGCCGGCCGCGCCGGGCTTCAACGGGATCGCCTTCGCGACGCAGTTCGCGATTGCCGCGAGCTACAACATCTCCTATGCGCCGTACGTGTCGGACTATTCGCGCTATCTGCCGAAGCACACGAGCCGCGCGAAGCTGATCGCCGTGATCTTCGCCGGCGCGTCGCTGTCGGGCACCTGGATGATCGGCCTCGGCGCATGGCTCGCGCAGAAGCTGCACGCGGCCGATGCGCTGGTCGCGATGAACGACGTCGGCTCGTCGCTGGTGCCGGGCCTCGGCAAGCTGATCGCGATCGTGTCGCTGGTCGGCTTCCTGCCGATCATCGCGCTCAATGCATACAGCGCGATGCTGACCGTCCTGACCGCCGCCGATTCGATCGTGCCGATCCGGCCGACACGCCGCGCGCGCGTCGCGTCGATCGTCGCGATCAGCACGTTCGTGCTCGCCTGCGTGTTCGCGATCCGCGGCAACGGCATCGCACTGCTGCAGACGTTCCTGACGCTGATGCTCTACTTCCTCGTGCCGTGGACCGCGGTGAACCTCGTCGATTACTTCTTCGTGCGGCGCGGCCGCTACGCGATCGCGCACTTCTTCACGCCGGACGGACTCTACGGCGCGTGGCAGCCGCGCGGCATCGTCGCGTACCTGGCCGGCTTCGCCGCGATGGTGCCGTTCTTCTCCATCTTCGATGCCGAAGCGAACCGCGAGGTCTTCGTCGGCCCGTTCGCACGCATGCTGGGTGGCGTCGATATCGCATGGCTCGTCGGGCTGGCCGTCGCGGGTGCCGTGTATGCGGTGCTGTCGCGTTCGCTCGATCTCGAACGCGAACGACGCGTGATCGCCGACGCACGGTCTCCCGAAACGCTCGCCGACACGCCCCGTCACGAACACGCGTGACGGCGCGCGCGGCGCATCGCGGCGCGCAGGTTGCCTGCCGGGTCATCGATCCCGGCGGCAAGCGCGCAGCATGCGCTACGTTACCGCGCCTGGGCGCGCAACGTCTTCGCGGCGGCGACCATGTTCGTCAGCGCCGGAATCACCTCCGCCCACTGCCGCGTTTTCAGCCCGCAATCCGGGTTCACCCACAGGCGTTCCGCCGGAATCCGTTCGGCCGCCTTCTTCATCAACCCGACGATATGATCCTGCGTCGGGATGTTCGGCGAATGGATGTCGTACACGCCCGGCCCGATTTCGTTCGGATACCTGAAATCGTCGAACGCGTCGAGCAGCTCCATGTCCGAGCGCGACGTCTCGATCGTGATCACGTCCGCATCCATGTCGGCGATCGACGCGATGATGTCGTTGAACTCCGAATAGCACATGTGCGTGTGGATCTGCGTATCGTCCCGCACGCCGTTCGCGGTGATGCGGAACGACTCGACCGCCCACTTCAGGTATTCGCCCCACTGCGCGCGGCGCAGCGGCAGCCCTTCGCGCAGCGCGGCCTCGTCGATCTGGATCACGCGCACGCCGGCCTTCTCGAGATCGAGCACTTCTGCGCGGATCGCGAGCGCGAGCTGGTAGCACGACACCGAGCGCGGCTGGTCGTCGCGCACGAACGACCAGTTGAGGATCGTCACGGGGCCGGTCAGCATGCCCTTCATCGGCTTGTCCGTCAGCGACTGCGCGTACGTGATCCATTCGACCGTCATCGCCTTCGGGCGGCTGATGTCGCCGAACAGAATCGGCGGCTTCACGCAGCGCGACCCGTACGACTGCACCCAGCCGAACTGGCTGAATGCATAACCGTCGAGCTGCTCGCCGAAGTATTCGACCATGTCGTTGCGTTCGGCTTCGCCGTGCACGAGCACGTCGAGTTCGAGCGATTCCTGTTCGCGGACGCTGCGTTCGATCTCGGCCTGCATCGCCGTGCGGTAGCCGGCTTCGTCCAGCGCGCCGGCCTTGAACCGGCTGCGCGCGTGGCGGATTTCGGCGGTCTGCGGGAACGAACCGATCGTCGTCGTCGGGAAGGCCGGCAGGTTCAGGCGCGCCGACTGCTTCGACGCACGCTGCGGATACGGGCTCGCGCGGTTGCCGAGCTGCGCATCGATACGCGCGATCGCGGCCTTCACCGCCGGGTTGTTCACACGCGGCGAGCGGCGGCGCGAAGCGATCGCGGCGGCGTTCGCGGCGAGCGCCCCGGCCACCTTGTCGCGGCCCTCGTTCAGCGCGGTCGCGAGCACCTTCAGCTCATCGAGCTTCTGCAGCGCGAACGCGAGCCACGAACGGATTTCCGCATCGAGCTTGTCCTCGCTCGCCAGATCGACCGGCACGTGCAGCAGCGAGCACGACGGCGCGAGCCACAGGCGATCGCCGAGCTGCTTCGCGAGCGGCTCGAGCCAGTCGAGCGTCGCATTCAGGTCCGTCTTCCAGATGTTGCGGCCGTTGATCGCGCCCACCGACAGCACGCGTTCGGCCGGCAGCTCACGAACCAGCGCGTCGATTTCGGCGCGGGCGTTGATCGCGTCGACATGCAGGCCGTCGACCGGCAGCGACGCCGCGAGCGTCAGGTTGTCCTGAAGCTGGCCGAAGTACGTCGCGAGCAGCAGCTTGATGCGGCGCGTTTCCAGCACCGCGTAGACGGTGCGGAAGGCCTGGCGCCATTCGGCATCGAGTTCGGTCACGAGAATCGGCTCGTCGATCTGCACCCATTCGACGCCCTGCGCGGTCAGCGTGTCGAGCAGCGCGCCGTACACGGGCAGCAGCTTCGGCAGCAGCGCGAGGCGATCGGAATCGTCCTTCGCCTTGCCGAGCCACAGGTACGTGACGGGGCCGAGGATCACCGGCTTCGCGTTCACGCCCTGCGCGGTCGCCTCGGCCAGTTGCCGCAGCAGGCGCGACGGATCGAGCGAGAAGTTCGTGTCGGCGTGGAATTCCGGGACGATGTAGTGGTAGTTCGTATCGAACCACTTCGTCATTTCACCGGCCGCGACGCCGCCGCAGCACGCCGCGTGTTCTTCAGCCGATTGCGCCGACCGGCCGCGCGCGACGCGGAAGGCGTTGTCGAGCGCGTCACCGTGGAAGTCCTGCACGCGCTTCGGCAGATTGCCGAGCGTGAAGCTCATGTCGAGCACCTGGTCGTAGAACGAGAAATCGCCGATGGGCGCCAGGTCCAGGTCGCGCTGGTCGTGCCAGTGGCGCCGGCGCAGCTCGGCGCCGAGCGCCTTCAGCGCGTCGCGCGACGATTCGCCCTTCCAGTAGCGCTCGAGACCGAACTTGAGTTCGCGCTTCGCGCCGATGCGCGGGAAACCGAGATTGTGTGTCGTGACCATGAAGCTGCCGTCCAGAGAAAAATTGAAGATCCGGCAGTCATCATAGGGATTTCAACACATGAAATAAAATGGCATTATTTCATTCATCCATCAAATTTGTTCATGCATTCATTGCGTGACCCCCATCCATGCTGGAACGATTCCATCTCGTCGTCATTCGTGAAGTCGAGCGCCAGGGCTCGCTGACCGCGGCCGCCAATGCGCTGCACCTCACGCAATCGGCGCTCAGCCATACCGTCCGGAAGATCGAGCAGCAGCTCGGCACGCCGATCTGGGACCGCGAAGGCCGCGGCCTGCGGCTCACGCAGGGCGGGCACTACCTGCTGAAACTGGCGAACCGGCTGCTGCCGCAGTTCGAACTCGCCGAGGAGCGGATGAAGCAGTACGCGAAGGGCGAGCGCGGCACGCTGCGCATCGGGATGGAATGCCACCCGTGCTACCAGTGGCTGCTGAAGGTCGTGTCGCCGTACCTGTCGCGCTGGCCCGACGTCGACGTGGACGTGAAGCAGCGCTTCCAGTTCGGCGGCATCGGCGCGCTGTTCGGCCATGACGTCGACGTGCTCGTGACACCCGACCCGTTGAACAAGCCGGGGTTGCGCTTCGATCCCGTGTTCGATTACGAGCAGGTGCTGGTGGTCGCCGACTCGCACCGGTTCGCGAACGCCGACTACGTCACGCCCGAGCAGCTGACCGACGAGATCCTGATCACGTACCCCGTCGAAACCGACCGGCTCGACATCTACAACCAGTTCCTGACGCCGGCCGGCATCGTGCCGAGGCGGCACAAGTCGATCGAGACGACCGACATCATGCTGCAGATGGTGGCGAGCGGGCGCGGCGTGGCCGCGCTGCCGAGATGGCTGGCCGACGAGTACGCCGACCGGATGCCGGTCGTGCCGGTCAAGCTCGGCAAGAAGGGAATCGCGAAGCAGATCTTCCTCGGCATCCGCGAGGCGGATGCATCGATCGACTATCTGGCCGCGTTCGTCGCGCTGGCGCGCGAATCGACGTGGAGCGCGCCGCGCATGCTGCGCTAGGCGCGCTCGTCCGGCATGCGCGTCAGGTGGCGCGCATCGCGATGCGTTCGCTGCGTTCGACCCAGGCGCCGAACAGCAGGCCGATCGTCGTCCACATGATCGCCTGCATCCCGAGCGCGGCGACGCGGAACTTCCACAGCAAGGCAGCCGGGAATGCGGCCGGTACCTCGTCGAACGACGGCAACCCCAGCTGCACGGCCGCGATGATCGCGACGAACACGAGGCCCGCGACGATTGACGCGTTCCATTGACCGAGCTTCGCCAGCAGGTGGCGGCGCACGCCGACCGAGAACACCATCGTCGCGATCGAGATCGCGATCATCAGGAAGAACAGGCCCGTGCGCTGGCCGATCGTATCGGGGTCGCCGACCGCCGGCGGATTGGCCGGGTACTTGATGTTCGGCACGATCACGAGGGCGATGAACGCCCCCAGCGCGAGCCACGCGGCGAGTTGCCGTGCCGGCAGGCGGCCGCCGCGCCCGTACGCATAGGCAAAGACCAGCGAGAACAGTCCGCCGAAAGCCGCGCCATAGGTCACGACGCCCGTCAGCAGGCCGAGGCCGGCCTGGGTGTGGCGGCTGACCAGTTCGACCTCGTGATCGTGATCGTGCCCGGGCTCGTCGCCCTTGGCGGCATCGAGTTTTTCTTCAAGGGAGATCGCCCGATCGACTTGCGGTTCGCCGACGATTTTCGCGAAACCGAACGTGATGAGGCCCGCGGCGATGCCTGCGAGCATCCCGCGCATGAGCAGCTTTCCGACCATCGTGTGCTCCGCGTCAGTGGCAGGGAAAGCCGAGCAGATGGCGGCCGTCGTGGACGAACTCGTGGACATACATGCCCGGCACGAGCGACGTCGCGCCTTGTTCCGCGCCGACGAAATACAGGGCGAGCAACAGGATCAGGCCGACGAATACGGCCCAGGGCAACAGTTCACGGACGGGGATGGGGGCCGGCACGACCGCCGGCTTCAGCACTGCTTCGCTCATGGATGCACCTCAGGGGAATCGCGCCCCGACAAATGATGGATGGGTACGAAGGCAGGTCTGGCTTCCGGGATCGTCGATTCTCCGGTTACAGTGGCGCGACCGCGCCGGAATTGCACCGGCTTCCGCGTTTCGTATCGGGCGAATTGTACGCGCGAACGGGCGCGTATTGAAGTGATCGCGCGGTGACAATCACGTCCCGTTCCGGATCATCCGACCATCGACATGACCCTGCATGCCTCGCTGCGCCTGATCGCACACGCATCGACCCGGGCGATGCGCACCGGCACGTTCCCCGACGACGATCCGCTCGACGCGCGCGGGCTCGCCGAAGCTGCCGCGTGGCGCGGCCGGTGGTCACGCGCCGGCGGATCGCTCGTCGTGCTGTGCAGCCCTGCATGCTGTGCGCGGCAGACCGCCCATGCGCTCGGGCTGCGCGCCGACGTCGACGACGCGCTGCGCGACATCGACTACGGCAACTGGCGCGGCAAGCGCCTGAGCGACCTCGCACGCGATCTGCCGGGCGAACTTGCCGCGTGGATCGGCGATCCGTCCGCCTCGCCGCACGGCGGCGAATCGTTCGCAGCCGCCGCGCATCGGGTCGGCACATGGTTGAACGCGCTGCCGCCCGGTCGCGACGTGATCGCGATCACGCACGCGCCGCTCGTCCGCGCGGCCCTCGCGCATGTGCTGCGGATGGATCCGGCGGCGGCCGTGCGTCTCGACATCGCGCCGCTGTCATGCACGACGTTCGCCGCTTCGCCGGACGGCTGGTCATGGGTCGCGCCGGATGACGACCGACGCGATGCCGGTGCGTCAACCACCGTTGCGCCCACTATGTGAGCGATCAGGGCGATGCAGCGCCGAGCATTCGGCCAATCAGCTTACATCCCGTAAGACACGCCGTTCGTGGTCCCGACTGTCATCAAACTGACTGCTGGTCACCGCTAGGATCGGACGCGGTTCCCTCACGAGATGCCGTCATGAATCAACCTGCTTCGTCCGCCCCGAACAACGCCGGCTCCATCGAACGTACCAGGCAGATCGGCTATGCCGTGTTCCTGCTGGTGCTCGTGCTCGGCGCCCTCTATATCGGCACGCACCTGTTCGACGATCTGTCGCCGGTCCGCGAAGGCTCGCTGTTTCCGTACCTGTTGCTCGGCGCGGCATTGCTGATCGCGCTCGGCTTCGAATTCGTCAACGGCTTCCACGACACCGCGAATGCGGTCGCCACCGTGATCTATACGCATTCGCTGACGCCGAACGTCGCGGTGATCTGGTCGGGCATGTGGAACTTCCTCGGCGTGATGGTCTCGAGCGGCGCCGTCGCGTTCGGGATCCTGCAGTTGCTGCCCGTCGAGCTGATCCTGCAGGTCGGCAGCGGCGCGGGCTTCGCGATGGTGTTCGCGCTGCTGATCGCCGCGATCGTGTGGAACCTCGCGACCTGGTATTTCGGGTTGCCCTCGTCGAGCTCGCATACGCTGATCGGGTCGATCATCGGCGTCGGGCTGATGAACCAGCTGATGCACGGGCCGTCCGGCACGAGCGGCGTCGACTGGGGTCAGGCGCTCGGCGTCGGCAAGTCGCTGCTGGTCTCGCCGATCGTCGGCTTCCTGTGCGCGGCGCTGCTGCTGCTCGTGCTGAAAGCGCTCGTGCGGATTCCCGAGCTGTACAAGGAGCCGCCGAAGGATCAGCCGCCGCCGTTCTGGATTCGCTGCCTGCTGATCCTGACCTGCACGGGCGTATCGTTCGCACACGGGTCGAACGACGGACAGAAAGGGATGGGCCTCATCATGCTGATCCTGATCGGCACGGTGCCGACCGCGTATGCGCTGAACAAGGCCGTCACGCCGGCCGAATCGCAAACCTTCGTGGCGGTCGCGAACCAGGCGGCCGCGACGTTCGGCAAGTACACGAACGGCGTCGCGCCGTCCGCGAACCCGCGCGCCGACGTCGAGCACTACGTTCAGCATCGCGAACTGACGCCCGCCGTGCTGCCGGCCGTGCAGCAACTGTCGACGTCGCTCGCGACCGCGGTCGGCGCGTCGGGCTCGATGGCGGCCGTGCCGCAGCGCGACGTCGACAACGTGCGCAACACGATGTATCTCGTCTCCGAAGCCATCCGCCTGATCGAGAAGTCCGGTCAGCCCGCGTTCGCCGCCGACGACAAGCTCGCGATCGACAACTATCGCAAGCAGCTCGACCACGCGACCAAGTTCATCCCGACCTGGGTGAAGGTCGCCGTCGCGATCGCGCTGGGCCTCGGCACGATGGTCGGCTGGAAGCGGATCGTCGTGACCGTCGGCGAAAAAATCGGCAAGCAGCATCTGACGTATGGACAGGGCGCATCGGCCGAACTCGTCGCGATGCTGACGATCGGCGCCGCCGACGTGTACGGCCTGCCCGTGTCGACGACCCACGTATTGTCGTCGGGTGTCGCGGGCACGATGGCGGCGAACGGCTCCGGACTGCAATGGAGCACGGTGCGCAGCCTCGTGCTCGCGTGGGTGCTGACGCTGCCGGCGTCGATCGCGCTTGCCGGCGGGCTCTACTGGTTGTTCCGGTCGCTGGCTTGATTCGGGTTGCGACGGGTGGCCGGTATCAGCCGGCCGCCTGTCATGGAAGATTCACCGCTCGCCTCCGCGCCTCTCCGCACCGATCCGCCGCAGCGTTCGAATGTCCGTGCGCGCACCATGCCGTCCCCTCCTCGTTCCGAATTGAAGCGCAAGATCTGGAGCGCATCCGCACACGAACGTCGTTAGACTGGGTTCGTCGACTTTCTCCGTGGCCGCAACCATGCACGCAATGCTTCCGGGCGTTTCGCGCGACCCGGCGCCACATCGCTGACGAACCGAGGGACGCCCGTGAACATCGCCGATCTGCAACCTGCCATCGCATCGCCGGACATCGCGCGACGCGTCGACACCCTCGACTGGCCGACTGTCGGCGCCGAACTCGATCGGTACGGATGCGCGCATGTGCCGGGCCTGATTTCGACGGACGAGTGCGATGCGCTCGCGGCGCTGTATCCGCGGGATGCACTTTATCGTTCACGCGTGGTGATGGCGCGGCACGGGTTCGGTCGCGGCGAATACAAGTATTTTGCGTATCCGCTGCCAGCGGTCATCGCCGAGCTGCGCGCGACGCTCTACCCGCATCTCGCGCCGATCGCGAATCGCTGGAACCAGGCACTCGGGATCGACGTCCGCTATCCGAAAGACTCTACGACCTTCCTCGATCGCTGCCACTCGGCGGGACAGACGCGACCGACGCCGCTGATCCTGCAATACGGTCCCGACGACTACAACTGTCTCCATCAGGATCTCTATGGCGAGCACGTGTTTCCGCTGCAGGTCGCGATCCTGCTGTCGGCGCCGGGCCGCGATTTCACGGGTGGGGAATTCGTGCTGACGGAACAGCGGCCGCGCATGCAATCACGCGCGGAAGTGGTGCCGTTGATGCAAGGCGACGCGGTGATTTTCGCCGTGCATGGCCGGCCCGTGCAGGGGACGCGCGGCGTCTATCGCGTCAACCTGCGCCACGGCGTGAGCCGGATTCGCAGCGGCCACCGTCACACGTTGGGCCTCATCTTTCACGACGCGCAGTAGCAAGAATCGGGATGACGCTGATGAGAGCGTGCCGATCGTCACACACAGGATTCAAACCGGACACGCCGCGCGCCATTGCCCTGCGCCGCCAAGCCAGGCCCCGCCCGATCCGGCGCGGGCTTTTGCATTTCGGCGGCGTAAATGCGTGCGATGTGCAGCGTTACCCGGCTATCCGCGTTACCCTGCCGCCCGCGTCACGATCCAGCATTGCTCCTCGGTCCGCTCACTCACCCTCGGCGACAGACGATCGATTGTGATAACCGTCAGGCCATCTCAGCCATGACGAATCGGCACTCGAGGTGAACGACGGGGAACCGGCATGCTCACCTGTCGCAACGCAATGCGACTTGAAGTCCGGGCCTATCCTCGCGCCACGTTCGCCCGCAGCCGGTCGCCTGCGTCCGAGGCCAGCCGCGCATAGCCCGGCAACGTCAACAGCGCGAGCACGCCTGCCGCGACGAATGCCCAGCGGAAGTCGTCGAGCACGTAATGCATGCCGGCCGCATCGCCGCGCGCCAACGCCGCGACCCGCAGCGACAACGCACCGAACGCGATCCCCATCCCGATCGTCATCTGCTGCGCGGCGCTCCACAGCGTGCTGGCCGCGCTCGTCTGATGAGCCGGGATATCCGCATAGGCAAGCGTCGCGAGCGTCGTGAACTGCATCGACCGCGTCAGCCCGTAGACGAATACGACGAGCAGCGTGATCGCCAGCGGCGTCGACGCGGTCAGCCAACCGCACGCGATCGTGAAGACGCCGACGATCGTCACGTCGACGAGTGCAACGCGCCGGAAGCCGTATCGGTCGAGAATCCACGACGTTCCCGCCTTCATGCCCAGATTGCCGAGCGCGCTCGCGAGCAGCAGCAGGCCGGACTGGAACGGCGACAGCCCGAAGCCGATCTGGAACAGCAGCGGCAGCAGGTACGGCACGGCATTGATCGCCATCCGCGTGACCGAACCGCTGATCACCGTCACCGAGAATGTCGGCACCTTCAGCGTCGTGAAATCGAGCAGCGGATGTGCGTGACGTCGTGCATGCAGCCATGCGGCCAGGCCGAACAGCACGCTTGCACCCACCAGGACGCCCGCACGCGTGAAGTCGACATCCTGCTGCCCAGCCGCCTCGGTGCCGATCAGCAGACAAGTCAAGGCGCCGCCGGCCAGCACGAATCCAACCCAGTCGAGCGGCCGTTGTTCGTCGGCCCGCGTATTCCGGACGATCAGCCAGGTACAGACGAGCGCGGCAATGCCGAACGGAACGTTCAGCAGGAAGATCCAGCGCCATGACGCATAGGTCGTGATGAAGCCGCCGATCGGCGGCCCGACCACAGGCGCGACGATGCCCGGCCACGTGATCGTCGCGATCGCACGCATCAGCTTGGCCTTCTCGGTGCTGCGCACGACGATCATCCGTCCGACCGGGACCATCATCGCCCCGCCGACGCCCTGCAGCAACCGCGCAGCCGTGAACGTCCCGACGCCGTCGGACAGCCCGCACAGCACGGACGCACCGGTGAAGACGACGATCGCACTCGCGAATACCGTGCGCGATCCATAGCGGTCCGCGATCCAGCCGCTGATCGGGATGAATACGGCCAGCGCCAGCATGTAGGCCGTCATCCCGAGGCTCAGCGCGTTCGGCCCGACGCCAAACGAGCGTGCCATCTGCGGCAGCGCGGTCGCGATTACGGTCGTATCGAGGTACTCCATGAAGAACGTTGCGGCCACGAGATACGGCAAGAAGTCGGTCGTCCGACCACTTTGAGCAGGGCTGTCAGTCATGAACGATGCAGGAAACGGAATGCGGGAGACCCCGATCGCCAGCGGATGCGAACGAGCGCCGCCGATCGGGACGAATGGCGATATTACCCCGAAGGGCCTGCTCTCCGCTCTGCAACGCATGTCGCAAAAATGGACTTTATGCGCATAGATTTTTATGACGAGTTCGTGATGCATTCGCCGACGGGCGCGCACGATCAATTCGACGGGGCGAGTCGAAAGTGGGTAGATGAAGCGGGGCTTTTTTCACCAGAAGCGGTATTTGTCGATTATTGTCGACGAATTTCGCCCATCATCGGCCATCAGACATTGCCGCCTGGTGTAGCGACATCGACCGGGCGCTGACTGAAGATGGATTGACGTGATCCCTAGAAGGACGTGCCGGGGGGATTCAAGAGGTGTCTGGCGGGCGGATTGCTCGAGGCCGGCAGATGCCAGATTCCAGATCATTGGCCGTCTCGGTTTCGGCCGCATTGCACGTGGCCGCGCACGTGCATTTCCGTCGCTGAAATGCAAAAACCCCCGCCTTTCGGGCGGGGGTTCCTGGCTTAGGGAGCCTGACGATTACCTACTTTCACACGGGAATCCGCACTATCATCGGCGTAGAGTCGTTTCACGGTCCTGTTCGGGATGGGAAGGGGTGGGACCGACTCGCTATGGTCATCAGGCAAAGAGGGTTGTTGTGCTGACTTCGCAGCACAACCAATCTTGGAAGAAGCAGTAATTTAGGTTGTGTGTATCACACACGAGAATCCAACATGTCGCTCTGGATCTTGCAGCCAGTGCTTTCACACGGCGCCGATCTACAAGGCAGACTTGTTATAGGATCAAGCCTTACGGGCAATTAGTATCAGTTAGCTGAACGCATTACTGCGCTTACACACCTGACCTATCAACGTCCTGGTCTCGAACGACCCTTCAAGGGAATCTAGTTCCCAGGGATATCTCATCTTAAGGCGAGTTTCCCGCTTAGATGCTTTCAGCGGTTATCTCTTCCGAACATAGCTACCCGGCGATGCCACTGGCGTGACAACCGGTACACCAGAG